>CAYMEK010000068.1:0-22664 GCA_964389305.1 uncultured Spirochaetaceae bacterium | reverse complement strand
CCAACTCCACGTTCCCTTTGGGCTCGACGTGCACCATGATGTCGTAGACGTTGTCCAGGCGCCGCTTGATGGTCTGCTCGACCTGCACGGCTATCTCATGAGCCTCGGTCACGGTCTTGCTTCCGTCCACCTCGATGTCCATATCGATAAAATACATGTTGCCCAGCCTGCGTACCCTGGTGCGGTGCGGATTGACCGCCCCCGAGACCTCGGCCACCGCCTCAAAGATCACCGGGTACACGCTCTGCTCTCCCAGGCCGTCCATCAGCTCCATATTGGATTCCATGAAAATCGTGAAGGCGGTCCTCACGATCCAGGCGCTGATAGCCAGGGCGACTATGGCATCCAGCACGGGCAGTCCTAAGAGCCGGGTGAACAGCACGCCGGCCAGCACCCCCCCCGAGATCAGGATATCGTTCTGCATATTTTTCCCGTTGGCTCTCAGCATGGAGCTGTCCAGCCTTTTTCCCGTGCGTTTCAGCAGGATGGCCAGGCCGAGCTTGCCGACTATCGAGACTGCGGCCGCGTACAGCGCAGCTATCTCGGGCACTTCCGTGTACGCTCCGGAGATGATCCTGCGCACCGTGGACAGGGCGAGCTGAGCCCCGACAAAGAAGATGATGAAGGAGAGGGTCTTGGTGGCGATGGTTTCGGCCCTAAAGTGCCCGTAGGGGTGCTCCCGGTCCGGCGGCTTGGCGATGATGCGGGCGGCGAACAGGACTATGCCGGAGGCCGCCACGTCCGTCATGCTGTCGATCCCGTCCCCCAGAACCGCCAGGCTCCCGGCCTTGACGCCCACGATAATCTTCAACAGGGCCAGAATCAGGTTGCCGGCTATAGCGACCCAGGAAATACGCTCTATGCGGCGGGCCCGCTCTCCGTCCAGGCCACATCCCCCCTTTCCAATTCCCCGCCGTTAATGTAATTATTATTCCCGGCAGATGCAACCAAGAGTTGCCGGGAAAGCTGATTCAGGTAATGAAACGCATTGAGATCGAGCCCTTCCGGCCCCTGGAGCAGGCTCGCGCGGTCTTCAGCCTCTGGAACCTCGCCCTTGGGGACTCCTACCCGCTCAGCGAACGGGTGTTCAGGCAGAACAGCTTCGGGAATTTCCTCTACCGGCCTGGCGACGGGGTAGTCGCTTTCTCAGAGGGGCAGGCGGTCGGCTTTGCCCTGGGTTCCTTCGATGAGCTCAGCGCGTCTCCGGGAGAAGGCAGGGCGGCGCTGAGTGCTCTCCTGGTGCACCCGGATTTCCGGCGCCGGGGCCTGGGCGGCCGCCTGCTGGCTGAGGTGGCCGGTGCGATGAAGCGGCGCGGCGCGGTGGAGCTGGGAGCGGGCAGCGCCGGCGGTTCCTCCCTGTTCCGTTTCTGGCCGGGGGTGCCCGACGACCTGCAGGCCTCGGTCTCCTTCTTCAAGAACCGGGGATTTCGGCTCGCCCGGGGCATCTTCGATCTGATCAGGGACGTACGCGGCTATACCGTGCCTCAATCGATCCACGCGACGCTGGAGAGCGAGGAGGCAGAGGTCGGAGTCGCTGCCGAGGCTGAGATCCCTCAGATCCTGGAGTTCGAACAGCGGGAGTTTCCGGAGTGGTCCCCTCTGCTGCGGCTGGTGGCTGCCTCGGGCGACTGGACGGGTATCCTGGCGTTGCGAAGCCGAGGCCGGCTCCTGGGCACCTGCTGCACCTGCGGGCCGGCCAGCCGTTACCGGCCGGCCAACCTGGCCTGGGAAGCCCTGCTGGGAGCGGACCTGGGGGGCCTGGGCGCCGTAGGCGTGGCGAAGCGGGAGCGCGGCAGAGGACTGGGAGTGGCCCTGGCGGCCGCGGCCACCGCGAAGCTGGCCGCCCGTGGGGCGGGAAAGGTGATTGTCGACTGGACCCATCTGAGCGGCTTTTACGGGAAGATCGGCTACTCGGTGTGGAAGGAATACTGGCTGGGCAGCCTGGTCCTGTAGGGCTGCGGCCGGATACCTCGCCCGGGCAAGGTGCCGGCCGCAGCTTGAGACAGACGCCCTCAACCGCAGGTACTCTTCAAATCGAAGAGCTTCCAGGCCCCCTTGAAGCGTTCGAGGAGGTCTGTTCCGGCGGCCTGCTCTGCGCAGTAGCGGAGCTCCCGGCTTTCGCCCGGCAGCAGGGTGAGCAGGTTGTCGTCAAAGTTCCCTGGAAGCCCCTCGACATCGAGGCTTACATAGAAGGCCGGACGGACGGTCTGCAGACTCACCACGACCTGGTCGCCGTCGAGGCGCAGATCGTGAGCGATCTCCGGTTTCTCCAAAGCGCAGCGTTTAGGCGGGCAGAGAAAGCAGTCGTTGGCGGCGATCACCCTGGCGCCGTCTCGACCGGAGTTTTTGCCGGCGGCTCGGGGCTCATCTGTTGGACCGAATAGCTCCATGGTTACAAAGATCTCCTCCCGAGCGGCCGGGAGCCGCTCCGGCGGGTACAGGGCCAGGGGTGTCGCCGCTTCGGCGGCCAGCTCCGCCTGGATCGTCTCCTCCAGCCGCACGCTGCCGGAGAAGTCGAGGAAGCGCACCTGCAGGCTGCCCCGAACAGGCCGCTGCGTGTCGTTGATGCCTACGATCTCGAAGTTCCGGCCGTCGGCACAGAATCCGGTCACAAGAAGGGGAGCGTAGAAGCGGCGGGCCGCGTAGTGCAGCAGCTTCCACTTGCCCGAATACTCCAGCGACGACCAGGAAGCCGCCGGCCAGAGATCATTGAGCTGCCAGTACAGCGCGCCCATGCACACCGGGCGCCGGCTGCGCCAGTACTCGACGGCCGTCTTCATGGCCAGGGCCTGCTGCACCTGGCTGAGGTACAGGAAACCTTCGAAGCTCTCCGGCAGGCGGAAATAGCGGGTCATGGTCTCCACGATGATGCTGTTCCCGCGGGGACTTCGCTGGTGATGCTCCAACACGGGGGAGGTAAGGTTCCACTGCTCCTGCGGCGCAAAGCTACGCACGGTTTCCAGGGAGGGGAAGGATTGAAAACCGAACTCGGAACAGAAGCGGGGCGTCACCTGATAGTAGGCCTCGAAGCCCTTTCCCTCGTGCCAGACGCTCCAGTAGTGCATGTCACCCCTGCTGTCATCGTGCCAGTTGTCCGAATAATCCCCCTCGCCGGCGCAGGGAGAGCTGGGCCACCAGGTCCTGCCCGGATCGAGCTGGCGAACGATCCGCCCCACCACTCCTTCATTGAGCCGGTCGTAGTCCACCAGGTAGCGCGCCTGCTCGCTTTCGGTCCGGCCGAACCAGCTCAAGGCTCCGAGATTCTCGTTGTTCCCGCACCAGAGGGCGATGCAGGGGTGGTGCTTGAGACGCTTGACCTGGTAGCGCACCTCCTCCTCGACGCTGTCCAGGAACCATTTAGCGCTCGGGTACAAGGAGCAGGAAAACATGAAATCCTGCCAGACCAGCAGGCCCTTGCGGTCGCAGAGGCTGTAGAAAATCTCAGCCTCGTACTGGCCGCCGCCCCAAACCCGCAGCATGTTCATGTTGGCCGCCGCTGCCGCCACCAGCAGCTTCTCGTAGCGCTCCGGGCTCTGGCGGCCGGGCAGGGCGTCTACGGGAATCCAATTGGCTCCCTTGCAGAACAGCTTCCTGCCGTTGACGGCGAAGGTCATGCTCCTGCCGCTGCGGTCCTCCTCGAGGAGCACCTCGATGGTACGAAAGCCGATCTCCTTGCGCATCTCCTGCTCGCCGGCCTTCACCGAAAGCGTATACAGCTTCTGCTCTCCCCAGCCGGCGGGCCACCACAGCTCGGGATCGCTCACCTCGAGGGTCCTGGTCAGCGTATTCAGGCCCGCCTGCACGGGCACCTGCGCGGACAACTGCTCCCCGGCTGCGGATATCTGGAGAGGTATGGTCCCTGGTTGGCAGGCAAAGAAATCCACCGTAACGGCCAGCTCCCATACCTTCCCCCTGCGGGTTTGACCCGCGCTGAGACAGTCGATGCGGCCCGCTTCGCAGAAGCCGATGTACACCTCCCCGTACAGCCCGCCTGCCATCAGGCAGGGGCCCCAGTCCCAGCCGCCGTGGCACTGGACCTTGCGGAGCAGGTTGCGGTGCGGGGACTGCACCGGGTAGACGGTGTGGGGGACCGGATAGGGGAGCAGGCCGCTCAGCTCCGCGGCCTGCTTCTCCGGCGAGCGGATCAACACCTCGATCAGGTTTTCCCCCGGCTTCAGCACCGCCCCCAGCTCGATGTTCAGGGCTCTGAACATATTTCGGCTCTCGCTCACCGGCTCGCCGTTGACCCGGACCTCGGCCCAGGTATCGATACTGTCCACGTGCAGGAACGCTTGCCGGTGTTCGAGGAACTGCCGGTCAACACTCACCGTTCTGCTCAGCAGCCAGTCCGCACGTCCCACCCACAGGGTATCCAACTCGTTGGTCCCGTAGTAGGGGTCGGGAATCACGGCGCTTTCGATCAGCGCCGAAAAGGTATCGCCGGGAATGCGGATGGGAACGGCGCCCTCGAGAGCAAGCTCCCCTTCTCCGGACTGCTGGAGCTTCCATCTTCCACTGAGATCGATTTTATTCATGACTCCCTCGATGTTGGTTTTAAAAAACAACAAACTCATTATGTCACAGCTCCAAGAGCCGGTCAATTTCCAATCAATTCGAAAAAAACGCTTTATTTGCCTGAATTTTCACTCGATCTAGTTGACTTTCACCCCGGGTCATGGTAAAAAGAGTTGGTTGGTTTAGAATCCAACTAACCTGATTTGAAGTATCAAGTATGGCGCAGCCGAAGAGAAGCAGGCTTCTGAACACCTCCAGAGTGATGCGGGAAGTCTGGATTAACAAGGAAATCAGCCGTATCCAGATAGCCAAGAACCTGGGGTTGGATAAATCCACGGTAAGCAGTATCGTGGCCCAGCTTTTGGAGAACGGCATACTGAAAGAGCATGCCGAGGGAGAGGCGAGTCCCCAGGGAGGGCGAAAGCCCGTTTATCTGACCCTGAACCGCCGTTTCGGCTGTGTCCTGGGTATCGAGCTGCGGCCGGAGTCCTACAACGCCGTGGCGGTGGATTTCGAAGGGGACATCCTGTATTCCAAGTTCGAGCTTACAACCGTCTCGGGCACCAACTTCCGGGAGGTGTTCTTCGACGTCAGCTCGCGAATACGCTCCGAGCTGGAGAGGACCGGGGTGCCGCTTCTGGGGATCGGGGTCGGGGTCTCCGGGGTGGTGAACCCCCAGAAGGGGATCATCCGTTACTCGATTCCGCTGCAGATAGAACAGGAGTTCGATTTCCGGCGGCTTATCGCCGACGGCTACGACCTGCCCCTGTTTCTGGAAAACGACGCCAACGCCTGCGCCTGGGGAGAGCTGGCCTTCCACCGGGTAAAGAACCTCCAGGACTTCCTGTTCCTCCTGGTGGAATTCAGAGGATTCAAGGAGCGGGCCCGCTTCCACGAAAAAACAGCCGTGGGCATCGGCATCGTGCTGAACGGCCGGGTGCACTACGGGCACCGTTACTCCGCCGGGGAGTTCCGCAGCGTCTTCTGCACTCCCGACAGCAAGGGCCAGTTTCGTTTGAGCGACGAAGAGGCTTTTCACATCGAAGAGAACCGCGAGGTTCTGCAGCGTTTCATCCGGGAGCTGGCCAAGAATATCGCCTTGATGGTCAATGCCTTCAACCTGAGCCGCGTGTTTCTCGGCGGCGACATCGAACGCTACAAGCGGGAGGTTCAGACCGTGTTGACCGAAGAGATAGAGAAGAACTGGCCTTATCCGGACGAGGTGCGCTGCAAGATCCTCTTCTCCTCCCTCGGAGACAAGGCCGTCGCCTATGGAGCCGCCGGCATGATGCTGCACCGGCTGTTCGCCGATATCGGCATCAGCGAAAGCGTGGAGCGCTTTCACCCCGGCGGGCTTACGGGTGTGGAATTGATCGCGCAAAAACCCCTCGTCGGGGGGTAGGAAAACGACACTCCCCTGTCAGGGGAGTCTCCCCAATTGGGGAAAAACAAAACAAGGAGGCTTTTTATGAAAAAAGCTACCCTTATTCTGGCAGCGCTCGTGCTGTTGGCGGCCGTCGCGTTCGCCGGCGGTACGGGGGAAAGCACGGCTGCACCTGCCAAGGTCGTTGTAGATACAATGGCCTACGGGGACGCTTCCAATCCCGAAGGTGTGAGCTGGGCACGCATCGTGGATGCATTCGAGAAGGAGAATCCGAACATCGATATCGACTACGAGATGCTCTACGACGAGGTTTATCACCAGAAGGTCGTGGCCCGGCTTGCCGCCGGTGAGGTGCCCGATGTGGCCTACATGGGAGCGGACGCCCGCTGGGGTCTTCCCTGGCAGGAAGCGGGCCAGCAGTTCGACCACAGGCCCTACCTGGATCCCAAATACTATGACCTGAGCCTGATCCCGGACATGGGCTCGAACGGCGAGATCTGGGAGATACCTCTGGGGACTTCCAACATCACCACCGTTCTGTACATGAATGAAAGGCTGGCGAAATCTCTCGGCTTCTCCGCCCCCAAGACCTACCAGGACATGGCGAAAGTCGCACCCGCAGCCAAGGCTCAAGGCGTGGAAGTGGTGTCGATCGACGGCGCCGACGGCTGGGCCTGGGGCTCCTGCTATATGTCCGCCATGATTGCCCGGCTTTCCGGCGATCCGCACTGGGTTTCCAAGGCTGTGGCGGGGCAGAAAAAGTTCACCGACCAGGTATTCGTGGACGCCCTGTCTCTCATTCCAACCATGATCAATGACGGGGTTCTGTCCTCGAAATCCGTTCTCGTTGACTACGGCGCCAATCTATCCAATTACGCCAACGAAAAGGCCCTGTTCATGGTCCAGGGGCAGTGGATAGCCGGCAGCATCGAGAATCCTGAAGTCGCAAACAACACGGCCATGATCGCCTGGCCCAAGCTCCCGGGAGAGAAAGCCGCCACGGCAGGCTCCGTGGCCGCAGCCATCCAGGTCGGCTACGGGCTCACCAAGGCCGGGGGCTCCGATCCCGCAATTCGCGATGCAGCCCTGACCTTCCTCCAGTACTACTACAGCCCCGAGGAAACCGAGCAGCGTCTCAGAGACGGCGCGATCGTGGCTCCTATTCTCAAAAATTTCAAGGTTCCCGACGATCTGCCCCGCATTATCAAGCAGAAGGTGATTCTCGCTCAGTCGGCGATGAACACCGACGTAATCGACGCCTTCCTGAGCGGCGCTCCCAACGACGCGCTCAACGCCGGGATGCAGAAAATCGCCTCCGGTCAGTCCACGCCCAAAGAGGTGGCGGCAGAGGTAGAATCTCTGCTTCGCAAGTGATACTGTTGACGCTGTGAAAAAACGAAGGGGGGGTTACCCCCCCTTCCCACCTCCACGATGACGACATGAATAGGCATGATTCCAAAGCCCTGCTGACCTACCTGGGGTTCGTCCTACCCGGCCTGCTGGTGTACCTGTTCATCATTGCCTACCCGGTTTTCTATTCCGTATGGCTCAGCATTACAGATTTCAATCCCAACCGCGGCGGGCAGTGGAACTTTGTGGGTTTTCTCCAGTATCGGACCATGTTCGCGGACCCCGATTTCTGGCACGCCCTGAAGAACAACCTGATCGTCGTGGCTGTCTCTGTGCTCGGGCAGATACCGATCGGTTTCATTCTGGCTTACATCCTGTTTCGCAAGCTCGTGCGGGCAGGCAGTTTCTACCAGTCCATGGTGTTCTTCCCCCATTTTCTTTCTCCCATTGTGATCGGCACCTTGTGGAAAAGGCTGTTCCAGGCCGACGGTCCGGTGGCCCGGCTGCTTCAACTGCTATCCGGCGATCCAAGCGCGCAGTTCGACCTGATGCTGAGACGCGAAACGGTGATGTACCCGATAGGGTTTGTACTCATCTGGATGTACACCGGCCTGTACATGATCATTTTCCTGGCCAACCTGCAGAAAATCGACGTAAACATGATCGAAGCGGCGAAGATCGACGGGGCCAGCGAACAGCAAATTTTCCGGCACGTCATCGTCCCCCTGCTGTCCGGCACGATACTGGTCTCCTCGACTCTGGCGATCGCCGGATCTCTGCGCGGCTTCGACCTGATCTTCTCCATGACCACTCAGGGACTGCAGAGGATGAACGCCGAAGTGCTGCCCATATTCATGTACCGGACGGCTTTCCAGGACTACAGAAACGAAATGCGCTTCGCCTACGGCGCGGCGATATCGAATATCATCGTGATCATAAGCGTCGCCCTGATCGTCTTGAGCAACTACATCGGCCGGAAGCTGGGCGCCCGGGAGGAAGCTTGAGATGATCGGTGTAGGCATTGACCGAGGCGATCGAGCCGCGAGCGGGCTGGCGGGAAAAATCGTCTCGTATCTCGTGTTTACCACCTGGGCCTTGATCACCGTGGTGCCGCTAATCTGGATGTTCTATTCGTCGTTCAAGTCGAACGACGAGTTGATCCGCAATATCTTCTCGCTTCCCCACGACCTGTTCGACAACAGAGAGGATGAATACCGGGTCATTCCCCCAGCCCTGAACGTGGTGCTGCCCTACGATCCCGCGGTCGACAAACGAGAGCGCCTGATCATAGAATCCGCCACCATCTCGCCCGGCAGGAGATTAATGCTGCACTTCCTCCTGAAGGAGGAGCTGCCCCCGGAGCTGGCCAATCTGCAGCCCGGAGACACGCTGAGAGTATCACAACTGCCGCCCGATTTGCAGCGAAAGATCAGCTGGTCGACTGTCTGGTTCAACTACACTTCGGCGTTCACCAGGGGCGTCCTGGGCATCAAGATCATCAACAGCGTCATCTACACGAGCGTCTCCACTTTTCTTATCGCCTTGCTCTCGCTCATGATCAGCTTCGCGCTGAGCAAGCTGCCCTTCAGGAGGCTATCGGGATTCCTACTGGCACTGATCGCCCTGGGCTACCTGCTCAGCATCCAGTCGGTGATCATCCCGCTGTTCCTGATGCTCAGCTCGATAAAGCTTACCGATACGCACTTCGGCATCATCATTGTCTATACGGCGTTCGGACTGCCATTGGCGGTGCTGCTGATGACCCAGTTCATGAAGGGCCTGCCGAACAGCCTGCTCGAGTCCGCCTACATGGACGGGGCTTCGGCCCTCCGGACCTTCGGCAGCATCATGGTGCCGATGTCCACTCCCGTGATCGTCACCGTGGGCATCATAAGCGCCCTGGGAATATGGAACGAGTTTATCCTGGTCCTGGTGCTCGCCGCCTCCGAGGCCACGAAATCACTTCCCGTAGGGGTGTATTCCTTCACCAGCCTCATGGGCACCCAGCTCGGCTGGCAGCTTGCCGCATTGGTCATCGCCACCGTGCCTGCCATGTTGGTATACCTGTCCTTCAACAAGAGAATAACCAAGGGTGTGGTAGCCGGAGCGCTGAAAGGTTGAATTGATCCATCAGTGAGGCAGATCATCCTGGTCCCGCCGCCGAGAAAGGTCCTCCCGGGCAGCGGCGCCTGCGCCCTTCCGGAAGCACTGAAAGCAGAGCTGGCCGGTTACACGGTCGGAGCGGAGAACCCGAAAGGAGTCCAGGCCCGGGTGGCCCCGGATCTGGTCGAGGGCGAGCAAAGCTACCGGCTGACGGTGAGCCCCGGCGGTCCGGAGGTGGTTGCCGGCGATGAAAAGGGGCTGTTCTACGGGTTCATGACCCTCCGGCAGCTGGCCCGCCAGGCGGACGAGAGCGGCTCGGTACCCTGCCTGCGCATCGAGGACCGCCCGGAGTTCCCGGTACGGGGAGTGTTGCTGGACATCAGCCGCGACCGGGTGCCGACCATGGAGACGCTCAAAGGTCTGATCGACCTCTGGGCCGAGCTGAAACTCAATCAGGTGCAGCTGTACACGGAGCATACCTTCGCCTATCCCTCCCACAGGGTCGTGTGGCGGGACGCCTCTCCCCTCACCCCTGAGGAAGCCGAAGAGCTGGACCGCTACTGCCGGGACCGGGCCATAGATCTGGTGCCGAATCAGAACTCCTTCGGGCACCTGGAACGCTGGCTCGAGCATCCGGAGTACCGCCGCCTGGCCGAGTCTTCCGGCGGCTTCACCGATCCGTGGGGCGTATTCCACCGGCAGCCCTCGACCCTCAACCCGATCGATCCGGCTTCGATCGAGTTCCTGGCCGGCCTGTACGACGAGCTGCTGCCCCACTTCGCGAGCGGCATGCTCAACGTGGGCGGGGACGAGCCGTGGGAGCTTGGCCAGGGCGCAAGCGCCGCCGCCTGCCGCAGCCTGGGCGTTGGACGGGTATATCTGGACTTCCTGCTGAAGATCCACGAGCAGGTTTCCGGGCGGGGCAGGATCATGCAGTTCTGGGGCGACATCATCCTGAACCACACCGAGCTGATCCGGGAGCTGCCCCGGGAGGTGATCGGCCTGGACTGGGGCTACGAGCGCGACCATCCCTTCGCCCGGGAGTGCCGGGCCTTCGCCGAGGCGGGCTTGAGCTTCTACGTCTGTCCCGGCACCTCCTCCTGGAACTCCCTGGGCGGCCGCTGGGAGAACGCCAGGCAGAACATCCACTGCGCCGCCGACGAAGGCCGGGCGGCGGGAGCATCCGGATTGCTGTTGACCGACTGGGGCGACAACGGCCACTGGCAGCAGCTTCCCATCTCCTACCCCGCCTACCTATACGCCGCCGCGATGGGCTGGAACCCTGAAGGTGCCGAAGCGCTCGACGTCGAAGCCGGCCTGTCCCGCCACCTTTTCAGGGACCCTACCGGCAAGGCGGCTCGAGCCTTGATGATCCTCGAAAAGGTGTACGACGACGGCAGAGCGCGCATTCACAACGCCGGAGTACTGGCCGTTCTCCTCCTGCCGGACCTCCAGGTCTATGGCCGGGAGCAGGCCTCCCGCTACCGGGGCTACGAGTTCGAGCGGGAGCGCTCGCAGATCCTGGAAGCGCTGCGCCTATTGGACGGAGCCGACCTGCAGGCCGGCGATGCGGGGCTTCTGGCCGCGGAGCTGCGGTTCACCGGCGAGCTGATGCTGCACGCCGCCAGGCTCGGCCGGGAGCGCTTCGCCACCCCGGGCCTGGACACCGAGGAGATCCCGGTTGCGGTGCGCAGGGAGCTGGCTGCGGAGCTGGAAGTCCTGATCGAGCGCTTTCGCAGCCTGTGGCTGGCCCGCTCGCGGCCCGGCGGCCTGGCGGACAGCGCCGGCCGTCTGACCGCGCTGAAGCACAGCTACCTGCAGGGGTAGCGCCGCCGGATACCGGGAGGCGTTTCGGACGTTACCGAGCTTGATCGTTGGGAGGTCGATATGAAGCTGCATACCCGGGAGTTCGGAGGACGGGGGCTGCCGGTGGTGATCCTCCACGGCCTGTTCGCCTCCTCGCAAAACTGGACCGGCACGGCCCGTTACCTGTCCACGTTCAGCCGTCCCTTTGCCCTGGATCTGCGCAACCACGGCGACTCGCCGCACGCCGGCTCCCACACCCTGGCCGATCTTATCGCCGACCTGAAGCAGTGGCTGGAAGAGCGGGATATCGAACAGCCGGCGCTTCTCGGCCATTCCATGGGCGGTCTGGCGGCCATGGGATTTGCCCTGACCTTCCCCGAGCGGGTGCGGGGCCTGATCGTGGTGGACATCCTGCCGCGTTCCTACCGACCCGATTTCCGGCGGGAGTTCGAAGCGCTCTCCCTCGATCTGTCGGCTTACGGAAGCCGCCGCGAAATCGACGAGGCCCTGGCCCACATCATTGAGGATGAACAGCTTCGGCAGTTCCTGCAGACGAACATCGAACGGGAAGACGGAGGTTTCCGCTGGAAACCGAACGTAGAAGTCCTGAAGACCAGCGAGTTTCTTCGAGGTCCGGATTTCTCGGTATTCGAGTCCCGCTACCCGGGTCCCGCCCTCCTGATCGCCGGGGGCCAGTCCCCGTTTGTTCCGGAAAACGATCTGCCTCTGTTCGGGCGCTATTTCCCCGCCAGCCGTGTGGAGATCCTGGAAGACTGCGGGCACTGGCTGCACTACATCTGCTCCCAGGAATTTCAGGGACTGCTGGGAGATTTTATCCGCTCCCTGCCGGCATCCGCCTGAGCCGCCGGCCGCCGCAGGGCCGATCCGCGGAACCCGGTCCGCCTGGCTTCGGCCAGATAGGGCACGATCCTGTCATTCTTGAAACTGCCCGTTCCGTCATAGGTTACGGTGACCACCGGCACCCCGGTCAGCTCTTCTATCTTCGGGGCCATGGCCTCGGTTACCAGGGAGGGACAGCAGAAGGCCGGATTGGTCTGGACGAACAGGCACAGGTCCGGGTGCTCTTTGACCAGGTGCGCGATCTTCAGCAGGTTGTCGAAAGACTCGCCATGGTGCTCGAGCCGCACGTTGTAGCTCGCCAGGGTAGCTTGCGGCCGGCGATCCCGGTAGGAGCAGGTCGGGCCCAGGTAATCCCGGTAGGGAGACAGGAGCCTTCTCTCCGCCGCCTTGACCAAAGCCAGGAGCGTCCGGAATCTGGCCAGCAGGAGATAGCGGCGCTCCTTGGCCCATTTCTTGAAGGTCGCGTCGGCCACGATGCGCAGGTACTCGCTGTAGGGCGTCGACACCACCTCGCCCCCGGACTGCTCTATGAAACGGATCAGCTCCTGGTTCATCACCTCATTGTCCCGCACGTACAGGTCGCCGAAGATCGCCACCTTGGGGAGCCTGCCCCGCCGCGTCGGAATGGCGGCGAACATCTCGATCGCCTGGGCCAGCGCGGCCTCCCGCGAGCGTTTACCCAGGAAGGCATCCAAAAAGATCGCCTGGGCGGCTGCTATCGTCCGGTCCGTCTGCCCCGGGTTCAGCTCGTAGGGACGGATACGACAGCCCAGCCGCCGCAGCAGGCCTCCGAACAGATAGGCAAAGTAGGCGCCCACGCCGAGAAAGGGAGAGATTTCGGCGTGGGATAGATCTCCCACGTAAACCCCGGCCTTTTCCATGCCGCCTCCATACGCTTCCAGCAGGCCGGCGATATAGCGGGGAAACAGATGGATGTTGCAGGACCACACCGAGCGGGCCATCCAGAGCAGCGTACGCTCCGGTTCGAGCCGCTGCCTTTCAATGTAGTCGACCATGCTCTGGGTGATGGCATTGGCCGGCAGGCACTGCCCCGTGTTCAGGCGGGCGCTCCTGCGGATGGAAAGCTCGTCTTCCTCCAGCACCCGCGCGTCCACTCCGGCCCGCCGCAGGTTGGCCACCACCAGGGGTATGGTAAGACGGTCCCAGTTGGGGAAAAGCAGGATCTTGCCGTCCAGGCGGGCATCCTGCTTCGTAAATATCCGGGAGTGCAGGCGGCCCCCGCCGCTGGCGCGGCTCTCGGCCGCGGTTGCCGGCTTTCGGCTGCGGGCGGAGTGGTTGCGGGCGGAGTGGTTGCGAAAGGAGTGGACCGCCGCCTCGATCCGGGTTTCGTAGCCCACGCTGGACTCATGCTCGTCGATCTGGAGGATCAGGTAAGGCTTGCGCCGGGCATCGAGGATCTTCTTGAAGTAGTCGATTACGAATGAATCCGGGGAGCACTTGAAGGCGGTGATCAGCACCGGGTACAGACCCTCCGCAGCGGCACAGAAGGTGGCGGTCTCCAGTATACGGACTGCGTAGTGCCAATGGAACTCGTCCAGCAGCGGCTTCACTTCGCCCGGAACCTCCGGGAGCGCACCGGCGGCCGCAGGCAGCATGTCCTGGTAAAACGTCCTGACGCCCAGGGAAGAGAAGATGGCCGGAACCGCCTTGTTCATCTCCGGGTCAAGCACCTGGTAGGGCCTTCCGGCCAGCACAACCTCTATGTCGCCGTTGCGGGAGCGATTCCGGCCGTACAGCCGCGCCAACCTCACCCTGCCGCTGCGATAGAACTCCACGGCCCGATCGTAGGCCCTCGACACTTCCCTATAGGAGATGCTCAGACCCCCAAGACCCTGAAGCGCCCGCAGCAGCTCGTCCTTGGTCCGCCTGCGGGCCCGGCGAACCAGGATCGAGCCTCCGGGCTCCAAGCTGCCGTGGTCCACCAGGGGCAGCAGGTACCTGCTTTTCGGACCGCTGCCCCCCGCCAGTGATACGACCGACGGGGCGAACTGGGTGTAGTAGCAGTAGTAGCGCAAGGCTCCCCGCCGGCGGTCCTCGTTGGGCGCCTCCAGATATAGCGGCAGGAACACCGCATCACAGGATGCGGCCAGGTGCCGGGCATGGCCGTGGAGCGAGGTGATCGGAGCGCAGAACTCCGCCCCGGTTATCTCTTTACCGCTCTTGAGCCCCTCCCGATACTCCTCGCTGGTCGACACCTCGATACCCAGCTCGGCGAAAAACCGCTTCCAGAGGGGAAGCTCCTCCAGCAGGTGCAGGGCGGCTGGAATGCCCACCGTAAGGCCGGGAGCGCGAACCTCCGCAGGCTCCCGATCCTGGCCGTGGCGGCACGCGCCGCCTTGATGTTTTACGGCCCCGCTTTCGCTGCGGCGGCGCTGCCCACCGCCGGCCCCGGCGAAAGCCCGCCGGTATTCCCGGATCGGATCGAAGCCCGAGCCGTCCGGGCTGACGTAGCTCTTGACATCGTAGTCCCTGCCGCAGAGAAAACCGTAGGCCACAATCTGTCCCCCGACCTCGGCCAGGCGCAGCCGGCAGTGGTTGCTGCAAAGCTCGCAGGTCTCGGCGCGAACCGGTATCTTGTGCCTGTACAGCTCTATCCCCCGGAAGGCCGACCGTTCGGGGGGCTGCTCCAGCAGTGCCAGCGCCACGCCGAGGGCACCGGTAAGATGGCAGTACCTGGAAACGAACAGGGGCTTACCGAGCTTCTGCTCGAAGGCCGCCACCAGGGCCCGGTTTTTCGCCGTGGCACCCTGGAAACAGACCTTCTCTCCGATCAGGGCCTCGGAGGCCACCTTGAGCAGGTAGTTCTCCCGTACCGAAAACAGGGCGGCCGCCAGGATTTCCTCCACAGAGTAGCTGCGGTTGAGATAATGATTGATATCTCTCTCCATGAACACAGTGCAGCGGTCGCTGGCCAGAGGAGCCCGGACGCCCTCCGCCCGCCGAGAATACTCCTCCAGGCTGACTCCCAGCTTGGCGGCCTGCTCTTCCAGGAAGCTGCCGGTGCCGGCGGCGCACACCGTATTCATCTGGCTGAAGGTAACCAGCCCGTCCCTCAAGGTGGTGAACTTGGAGTCCTGGCCGCCGATTTCGATGATGGTGTCGATCTCGGGATCGAGCTCGCAGGCCGCCCGGGCGTGGGCGGTGATCTCGTTTAGGATCAGGTCGGCGCCGATCACCTTGCCGATGAACTTTCTCCCCGCTCCGGTGGTGCCCACTCCTGTCAGCCGCAGGGCCGCCCGGCGCTCTGCCAGCAGGCTGTCCAAGGACTCCAGGAGCGCCTGTACGGCGACCAACGGCTGTCCGGCGGTGCGCGTATAGAAACCGGCCAGAACCTCTGCGGTGCGATCGACGAGAACGGCCTTGGTGCTGGTAGAGCCGATATCGATACCCAGGACTGCATCCAGCCGCGAGCCTTCGCCGACGGTGGTGTACAGGTCCATTTCCACCGGGGCACTGAAAGGTACGACCGAGGGAGAAAACAGGCGCCTGTCGTGGGCCAGGAAATCCGGGTAGTCGGTGAGCTTCAGGGATAGGGGCTGGTAATAGTAGCTTTTCGGTTCCTCCAGGATGTCGAGCAGCTCCGCCGGCCTCCCGCGCTCCTTTCCGGCCTGGCCGCCGCCGGGCTGCTCCCGCAACAGGCACAGGGCGGCCCCGATCGCCCCGTACAGGTGCGGCAGCTTTCCCACCTCGAAGCGGCAGCCCAGCAGGCTTGCCAGATGCCTCACCACCGCCGGGTTGCAGGCCACTCCGCCGGCGAACACGGCGGGAAGGGCCAGCTCCTCGCCCGTGGAAATCGTGTCGGCAATGTTGCGCGCCAAACCACGGCACAGTCCGTCGCAGATCTCCTCCAGACTGTAGCCGGCCTGCTGGGCGTGGCAGAGGTCGGTTTTGGCGAACACGGCGCAGCGGGAGGCGATCTTGGGCGCCTCGCCCCGGTTCCCTTGAGCCAGGGCGCCCAGCCCGGCGCTGCCGGACAACCCCAACCTCCCCGCCTGCTGATCCAGGAAGCTGCCCGTTCCGGCGGCACAGGAGGTGCTCGCCTTGAGGTTTTTGAAGCGCCCTTCGGAATCGAAGCGCAGGAGAACAAATCGTTCTCCGCCGACCACCAGCAGGGAGCCCAGCCTTCCGTGGGCCTTCCTGGCCGCTTCGATCACGCAGGCCTGGGAATCGTATACCCTGGCCCGCTTGAACAGCCGCGGCGTGCAGGAAGTGCAGGCCACACCGGCCAGATCGCCGGGAGCGAGAGCACCGAGCATGGCGGCGGCCGTCTCTCGGATCATTCCCCGGTGGAAGCGGTAGTCTGTCTGGAGGATCTGTCCCCCGGGGGACAGCAGAGCCAGGCCGACGCTTACAGAGCCGATATCTACACCGAGCAGCGGAGCATTCATAAGCGCTTCACTCAACTATTGTACCAGGGATCACCAGGCGCAGACAATCCTCGCCAGGCCGGCTCCCCCTGCCAGCAATGTTTCGTTTTGCATTCGCTGGAGCGATCGACTACACTAGAAGCAACACCCCATTTCAGCAAGGAGGTAAATGTGAGCACATTCTTTCTCTTCGGCCGCTACTCCGAGTCCGCCGCCAAGGATATCAGCGCCAAGCGCACCGAGAAGGCAGCCGCCACGATTCAAAAGTTCGGCGGGAAGCTCATCTCCGGGTACGCTCTGCTGGGAGACAAAGACCTGGTCTTGATCGTCGAGCTTCCGGGTGTCGAGCAGGCCATGCAGTGCTCCCTGGCCCTGTACAGGCTCACCGGCATCGCCTTCAGCACGACCCCGGCTGTCCCGGTCAGCGAGTTCGATAAGCTCGCCTCAGGCGTGTGAATCGGCGGTCGGGAAAGCAAAGCGCACCAAGCCGGTAAAAGATCGACCCTATTCCACGCGCCGGGAGGGAATTTTTACTAAGGGGGCTCGCTATCCTGCCGAAGCTTCTTAGGAGAGCCGATGAGCAGGATAGAAAGAGAGCTGATACAACGAGCGCGGGCCCAGTACGGCAGGATAGCCCCCTGCCTGGGAAAAACGTTCAACCAGTGCTTCCGGAGTCAGGACGGAAGGGTGCAGTTCTGGTTCAATGACTCGACCGGCAACACGCACCTTCTGTGCCTGGAGCAAACGACTACAAGCTGAGCTTCAGCGTCTATTCCTTGGAATCCAGATAGGCCTTGATCGCCTGGTCGTTGATGAACCCCTGCTCAATCGCTATTTCCCCGAACAGACGCTTGTCCCCCGCTCTCTGAAACTTGAGGACCTGTTCAACCTGTCCGGGTGTCATCGCTCCGATCCGCACTAAAGCCTCGCCGATCTTTTCTGTCATACTGCAGAGCCTCTCCGGGGTATCTTGCTGCCCGCCCATACCCTAATCAAGATGCTACAAAATGCGCCCGTCTGTTTCAAGAACCCAACGGGCGTTTGACGTAGCTCCGTCCAGTTGCCGTAAACCGTGGGGCTTGGTATGCTGTTCTCTGCACGCGGTTCAGAAGGACAGATGCTGTCCTGCATCGCAGCCCGGAAAAGCCGGAGCGCCGGATCCGGGAAGGGTGAATTATAAGCCGTCCGAGGAGGAGTACATGGCCAAAGAACCGAAAGCCTATCCCGTTAACTTGAAAGGAGAGCTGAGCAAGCCGCCTTCACGAGGCCTCTGGCTGGTGAAATGGCTGCTCGTCATTCCGCACCTCATCGTACTGGTCTTTCTGTTTGTCGCTTTCGCCTTCCTCACCCTTATCGCCTTCTTCGCCATTTTGTTTACCGGCCGCTACCCCCGCGCCCTGTTCGATTTCAACGTCGGGGTCCTGCGCTGGACCTGGCGGGTCACCTTCTACGCCTACGGCGCTCTGGGAACGGACCTCTATCCGCCTTTCACGCTCCGGTCCGTCGACTACCCGGCCGATTTGCAGATCGAGTATCCTGAGAAGCTGAAGAACTGGCTGGTGCTGTTCAAGTGGTTCCTGGCCATCCCCCACTATGCCGTTCTGGCCGCCCTGATGGGCTGGGGTTGGAACTATGCCCAGCATCACCAGTATCCCGTCGGAGGGCTGTTGTGGGTTCTGGTAGCAATCGTGGCCGTGGTTCTCCTGTTTACCGGCAAATACCATCGGGATATCTTCAAGCTGATCATGGGTATAAACCGCTGGGACTACCGGGTCATTGCCTACGTCGGGCTGATGACCGACAAGTATCCGCATTTCCGCCTCTGGGAGTAGCCCGAGTAAGACAGCAGTGGTTTTTCCTAGGGTCGAGACCAAAGATTGGTGGGGGCGGGTACCGACATGGATGTGAAGAGCCTGCGCCGGGACGCCGAGGCGATAAGGGAGGTGGTGAAAAACATTTCCCGGGTATTCGTGGGCAAGGAGTCCCAGATCCGCACCCTGCTGGTGGCTTTCAGCGCCGGGCTTCACGTGCTGATCGAAGACGTCCCCGGGGTGGGCAAGACCACCTTGGCCCGCTGCCTGGCTGCCAGTGTAGGGCTGGATTTCGGCAGGATCCAGTTTACCCCCGACCTGCTCCCCGGCGATATCACGGGCATGACCGTATGGAGTCCGGAGAAACGGGAGTTTCTCTACAAAGAGGGAGCGGTGATGCACCAGTTCATCCTGGCCGACGAGATCAACCGGGCCAGCCCCCGCACCCAATCGAGCCTGCTCGAAGTGATGCAGGAGGGCTCGGTGACCGTGGACGGCCGCACCCATCGCCTGCCCCAGCCCTTCTTCGTCATCGCCACCCAGAACCCGATGAGCTTCCTGGGCGCCTTTCCCCTCCCGGAAGGCGAGCTGGACCGCTTCGGCGTTTCCTTCTCTCTTGGCTATCCCGTCGAAGACGACGAGACCGAGATCCTCTCCCGCTTTCAGGAAGCCGATCCGCTGCAGGAGCTTCAGCCGGTGACCTCCCCCAAGAAAGTCCTGCGCATCCGGGAAACGATAAGAAAGGTTCACGTAAGCGAAGCCGTGAAGCGCTTCATCGTGCGCATCGCCGCCGAGACCCGAACCAGCGGCCACCTGAAGCTCGGATTGAGCCCCAGGGCCTCCCAACACCTCCTGCTGGCAGCCCAGGGGGAGGCGTTCCGCCAGGAGCGGGATTTCGTGGTTCCCGAGGACGTACTGGACATGGCGCCGGTGGTGCTTTCCCACCGGCTGATCCTGTCCGCGGAAGCCAGGATGGAGAGCGTAAATCCCCGAGAGGTCGTGGCCAGGATCCTGGCCAGGGTGAAGATCCCCACCGGACTCGATGATCGCTGACCTGCCCGCAGTCCCGCGGATACGGCGGCTCGGAGTCTACCTGCTCGCCCTCTTCGTGCTGTATCTGGCCGGAAGCTACGTGGCTTCCTTCTTTCTCTTTCTCTTTTACCTGCTGTTTTTCCTGCTCGTTCTCTCCCTGCTGTATCTGCTTTTGACTTTTTTATCGCTCAGGTACTATCAGGAGTTCAGCACCGAGCACCCGATCAAGGGGGAATCCGTCACCTACCGCCTGAGCCTGGCCAACGAAACGATCCTGCCGCTTCACTTCCTCGAAGTCCGCTTCAAGACGATCCACCCTTTCATGGAGGAAGTTCTTCCCGCTTTTACCACCTTCCTGCCTGGGGGCGGAAGAGTGGAAAAACAGTACCGCATTCACTGTCCCTTTCGCGGGATCTACACAGTGGGACTTCAGACCCTCGAAGCCGAGGGTCCCCTGCATTTCCTCCTCCTGCGGCGCCGGGTCTGGTACCGGACCTTCTACGTTTATCCGCGAGTGCTCTCGCTGCGGGCCTTTTCCACCGGCGCGGAAAAGAGCGAGCGGCTGTCCCAGGGCTCTTCCACCGGGGCTGTCCCTGACTATGCCCTGTTCAGCCGGCTCAGGGACTACCGCCAGGGGGAGTCCCTCCGCCACGTGGCCTGGAAGAAGTTCGCCGCCACCGGCAGCCCCTTCCTCAAGGAATACGACACCTCGGCGGAGCCGGGCGTCACCATTTACTTCGACCTGAGGCAGACGCAGCTCAAAGGACGGCGGGCCCTGGAAACCGAGGACGTATCCGTGGAGATCCTCGTGGCCCTGGTGAAATTCTATCTCGACCAGGACGTCCCCGTTACGGTCCGCGCCCCGGGCCGCAACGTCTACACCTTCCGGGCCGGCTCGGGGTCCCGGTTTCAGCGCTTCTACGAGTCCACCATGGAGCTGATCTTCCAGCAGACCATCTCGCCGGCGGCCCTATACCGGCTGGACAAGCAGAGCGGATCCTTCGAGGCGGCCTCGGCGATCGTCGTCTCCCACCTCTTCGATCCGCAGGTGTTCTCCCTGATCGAGGACTCACTGTCGGGCGAGACCCCCGTATCCCTGATCCTGAATCAGAACGGCTACGATGAGGCCGAGCGCAAGGCTATCTTCCCCTACCTGTACAGACTGAGCGAGCGGGGAGCCAACATCCACTTCGTGGACGGACCGGCGACCATCGCCGAAGATCTGGAGAGAGGGGCATTGAGCGATGGCCGCTGAAACGAGGGCTGCCGCGAGCAGGCGATCCGGGAAGCCCGGTCACCGTGGGAGCTGGCTCGGCGAGAGCGCCCTGGCGGCCTCCGTGTTTCTCCTCGGGGCCCTGCTGCCGGCGGTCCTGAAGGTGTTCCTGCGGGCCGGCCTCTCCTGGCTTCTGCTCGCCGTCCTGCTAGGCGTAAAGATCGCCGCCTCTATGCTCGCCGCCCGCCTGCCCGAAGCGCCGGCGCGAACCATCCGGCTCCTGTCCACGTTGTACACCACCGCCCTGGCCGCGGCCGTGCTCACGGGGATTCTCATCACCCCCTACTCCGCCTACGGGATCTGGTTCCAGTCCGTACAGGACGGCCAGCCGAGCGGCGTGGTCTCCACCCTGTTCGTGCTCCTGGCCGTCCTGTTCTGCTCATCCTTCGCGGCCCTGGTTTTCAGCTCGGGTGTGCTGCTGCCGGTATACCTGGAGTTTCTCACTGCGGCCGCCCTGCTCTCTGTTATCTACCAGAGCCGCTTCCTCTATCTGGCCTTGTTCGCTTTGCTGGCGCTGGGCTCCGTATATCTTTCTGTTCGCTACGTAAAAAAGGGAAGCCGCGGGCGGAACCTGGCCGCCTTTCTCCTGCTGTTTCTGTCCGCCGCGGCTCTATCACGCCTGCCTATGCTGCTGGCTCGGCCACAGGGCAGCCGGATCGTGGATGAACAGCTGCATCCCGGATTGCGCCAGACCGTGATTTCCCTCTTCCCCCGTTTTCCCCTTTTGTACGGGATACCCGGCTTCGGCTACGGCTTCTCCGAGAAACGGTTGGGCGGCACGCCGGTTCTTTCCGAAGCCCCGCTGTTCCGGATCCGGGGCCGACCCGGAGAAAGGCTGTACCTGCGCACCTCGATCTTCGACGTGTATGACGGCCGCTCCTGGTCCAAGAGCGCAGCCTCTTCCGGGCGGGAGAACGAAGCCGGCGCCGGGCCGCCTTCGTTCCGCGCCCTGGAGTCCCGGGTTGTCGGGCAAGAGTTTATCCGCATCACCCTTCTCATCGAGTACTACAATCTCCTGCCCCACACCCTGGACACCCGGGTCGTGTATCTGCCGGCGGAGTCGATCGACGGTCTCGAAGGCAGCAGCGCCTTCGGCTTCCGGCTCGCTTCTCCGCTTCTTCAGGGCCAGAGCATCTACCTCCAGCAGGAGCACACCGGGCCTGGCGGCGGTGAGGAGCAGGCTACCTCCCCCCGCAGGCTTGAGCCCGCGGACCTCGACACGCTGCTTCAGCTTCCCGACGGCGGCTCCACGCGCCTCCGCGCCCTGGCCCGCTCCCTGGCCGACCCCGAGGGAAATCCCCTCCGCACCCTGCGGAACATCGAGCGCTACCTGGCCAGAAACTATACCTACAACCTGCAGGTCGAGCGCTCCTCCTCCGAGGATTTCGTGGAGGATTTTCTTTTTTCCCGCCGGGAAGGCTACTGCGTGCATTTCGCTTCCGCCTTCATCGCGCTGGCCCGGCTGAACGGCCTTCCCTGCCGCTACGCCACCGGCTTTCTGGCCGTTCTGCCCGAGAACCGGCCGCCCTTCGAGATCGCGGCCGAACCCGGTCTCGGCACGGTGTCGGGGCTGTCCTCTCATGCCTGGCCCGAGGTCTGGCTGGCAGACCGGGGATGGACCGCCTGGGAGGCTACCACCGCAGTCAACCCCGCCTACTACGATGAGCACGGGGAGAGCCTGGTATACGAGTACGGGCTGGAGGCGAACCGGCTGACCGACCGACAGCTGCGGGCCATTCTGGGAAGGCAGCCCATCAGCCCGGACGGCAAAGAAAGCCCGCTCAGATCAGTTGACTGGGAATGGCTGCTTCTGCTCGTACCGATCCTGGCGATCGGCTTGGGCGTGTTCTGGGTGTTCAAGCACTACGCTTTCATTGTCCTGGCCGTCTTGAGGCCGAACAGGGCTTCGGCCCTGCGGGTGCTGGCCGGGATCGTGTCCAGCCAGAGCCGTGGCGGGGTCGATCCTCCTTCAAAGACGGGCTGGGTCCGCTGGACCCGCCTGTTGAGCCCTCCGGAAAAAAGGCTTAACCGTCTTCTGACCGTGATTCAAAGGCTGGCCTACAGCGATCGGGGATTCCGGAAGAGGGACTTGCGATTCTTGAGCGCCTTCTACCTGAGGTTCTGCTCGCCCGGCCGGCTCG
>CAYMEK010000067.1:0-22891 GCA_964389305.1 uncultured Spirochaetaceae bacterium | reverse complement strand
CACCGCGGGGCTTTCAGCTCCTTTCCTCCGGTGAGCTACTCGTCGAAGGGCGCCCGTCGAGCCGGTTCTTCACTTCCGCCAGGGATGCCGCCAGCCGCTGCCTCATTTCCCTGGTGTACGGATTGTACTGCTGGAGGTCCAAGAAAAGCTGCCAGGAGTCGTTGCAGGTCTGTTCGATGATTTCCAGGAGACTGCGGTAGCCGACCGAGGCGATCGGAGAAGACTGCGGCGCCAGCTCGGACAGGACCCTCCCCAGGTAATGGGTCAACCCTTGAGTAAAGGCCGCTTCCCGGTCATGCTGATGAGGGCTCATGATCTGAACGGACAGGCCCATGCCCGCGAAAAATTGCTTCCAGCTCTGCAGCTCCTGTTCGGGCAGCCGTACGGGATGCAGAATCATGGGCAACCCTTCCACACCCGAGCGAGCGGAGTCGGGACCGAACATCGGATGCGTCGCCAGTGCGTGCACTTCCTGGGGCAGGATCTCCTGCATCCACTGAGAAGGCAACACCTTGACCGAACAGGTATCCATGACCAGGGTGCCCGGTCTGAGGCGGGAAGAGATCTTCTGCAGCACCTCCTCGAGAGCGGAGATAGCCACGCAGAGAACGATCACCGGAAGACGGCACAACTGCTCTTCGGTGACTTTCTCCACGCCTTCCGGTGCGGGACGCAGTTGGTTGCGGGAGAAGGCTTTTACCGCACAGAAGCGCGATAACAGAGCGGCGTAGAAGTAGCCGAAGCGGCCGAGACCGTAAATGCCCAACTCGGCGGTCGGAGCCATAGATGCCGGCGAAGGCCGAGAGCTCTCAGAGGCCAAAGGTTTTCTTGATTGCCGTTACGGCCCTGCCCGCATCCCGGGAGGTGATGATGAGAGCAATCTTGGTCTCTGAAGTGGTTACGGACTGGATCTTCACCCGTCCGGCGGCCAAAGCGCCGAATACCCTGGCCGCGACCCCCGACTGCGTCTCCATACCCGGACCTTCCACGGCGATCTTGGTGATATCCTCCATGACCTTCGCGTCCAGGTTTTGCATGGATTGCTGAAAGCTCCGCACCAGGCCGGCTGTCTTGACCAGATCCTTTCTGAACACGGTAAACGATATGTTCACCTCTCCGTCCACGGGAGCGGTCTGGCTGATCATGTCGATGCTGATGTCGGCCTCGCCGATCCTCTGAAAGATCTCGGTGATCCTGCCCGGATCCAGGGGAACTCGATACAGGGAGATCAGAGCCTCCTCGTTGCTCACGTACAGGCGGGTTACCGCGCTGGCCGCGGTGATCATCTGCTTCATGCTGTACAGTCCGGCGGGTTTTCCCGCCAGATAGCGCGCCGCCTGCAGAGCGCCGAGAGCGAAGATCCGCCTGGAAGCGGAGCGGTGGTGCAGCTCCACCAGCTCGTCTTTCCCGGCGAACAAGATCTGGTGCTCACCCACGATCGTTCCCGCCCGCACGGCGTGTATGCCCAGGTCCGGCTTGCGCCGCAGCTCGTTTGTGCCGTGGCGGCCGAACACGTAGTTGCGTTCATTGAGGTAGACCTCGTTGATGGCGTCGGCCAGCATCAGGGCCGTCCCGGAAGGCGCGTCTTTTTTCAGATTATGGTGCCTTTCTACGATCTCGATGTCGAACTCCTCGCCCAGCACGGAGGCCGCTTTCTGGGCCAGATCGGAGAGCAGGTTCACGCCCAGGGACATGTTGGCGGACTGGAAAATCGGCACACTTTCAGCTTTAGCGGCGATCAGGGCTTTATCCTGCGGGGTATGACCCGTCGTGGCGATGATCAGGGCCAGCTTCTTCTCTACGGCAGCCTCGAGCAGGGAGGGCAGGGCCTTGGGGGACGAGAAATCTATCACCACGTCGGCGGGAATCGTACACTCTTTCAGGCTGGAAAAAACCGGCAGGCTGATCTCTCCGGAGGGCTCGGCCGTATCGACCCCGGCCACCACCTCGATATCCTCAGCCGAGGCGGCTGTGGCGGTCAACACCTGGCCCATGCGGCCGAAAAATCCGTGAACGATGACCCGTACCATGAAGCTCATAGTAACAGAAGACCCTTCGCGGCGCAACCGGCGCCCCGTGGAGCCCTCTTTAGCCCTTGATCGAATCGCGCCACTGGTAGTAAGCTACTCCTTTCCGGCGGGCCTGATCGAGCCGGCTGTGAAGAGCACGGCACGCCCGATCGCGCCGCCGAATCCCGAAGGGTAAATAAGGAGGAGTGAGCATGTTCGAGGGAGTCTTTACCGCACTGATTACTCCTTTCAACAAGGAGGGAAAGGTCGACGAGAAAGCCCTGCGCAAGCTGGTCGACTTTCAGGTCGAACAGGGAATCGACGGCCTGGTGCCCGTGGGTACCACGGGAGAGAGCCCTACCCTCGACCCGGCGGAAGCAGAGCAGGTTATTCGGATCGTGGTAGAGCAGGCCTCAGGCCGGGTCCCGGTCATTGCCGGTACCGGCTCCAACTGCACGGACAAGGCGATCCATCTGACGCAGAAGGCCAAACAGCTCGGAGCTTCCGCCAGCCTTCAGGTGGCGCCCTACTACAACAAGCCTACCGGGGAGGGCTTCTACCGGCATTTCACCGCCATCGCCGACGCCGTGGATCTCCCCGTGGTCGTATACAACATACCGGGTCGCACCGGCAAGAACATCGAAAATCCGGTCATGCTGAAGCTGGCCCGCCACCGGAACATCGTGGCGGTGAAAGAGGCGAGCGGCAGCATCGCCCAGATGATGGATCTGATCTCCAAGAAACCGCAGGATTTCACCGTACTATCCGGGGATGACAACCTCACCTTTCCTCTCATGGCTCTTGGAGGAAAGGGAGTCGTCTCGGTGGCCAGCAACCTAGTACCGCAGCGGATGAAGGCGCTCACCCAGGCCGCACTGCAAGGCCGCTGGGACGAGGCCCGCCGCCTTCACTACCAGCTGCTTCCCCTGTTCAAAGCCATGTTTATCGAGACCAACCCGATTCCCATAAAGGCGGCCATGGCTCTGAAGGGCTTCGTAGAAGAGGTATACAGGCTTCCCATGTGTCCGCTGGCCCCGGAGAACAAAAATATCCTGATCGAGACTCTTAAGGAGCTAAAGGTCCTGTAGCACCGCGCTGAGGCACTCGGCCATCCGCATCAGCTCGCCGTAGGAGAGACGCTCGCCCCGAGCCCCTGGTTCGATCCCGGCCTCCCGTACCGCCTCGATCAGCCGTCCCTCCTCCCCCCGTCCGGCCAGCCCGCCGGCCAGCAGGTTGTTGCGTACCGTCTTGCGGCGGCTGCGAAACAGGATTCGCAGCAGTCGAAGGAACAAGCCCCAGTGAGCAAACGCCGCCGTCTCCCACCTTGGCCTCAGCATCACCACCGAAGAGACCACCTCCGGTGGCGGAAAGAATGATCCCGGCTTGAGCTGCAGCTCTTCCTCGATCCGGTAGGCGCTCTGGCAGAGCACGGAAAAAGAGGAGTAGTTTTTGCTCCCCGGGCGGGCTCTCATCCGGGCGGCCATCTCACGCTGTACGGTGAACACCATCCTCTCGGGAAAGATCCTGCGTTCGGCCAGGTCGGCGACCAGGGCCGAGGCCGAGCCGTAGGGCAGGTTCCCCGCTATCTTGTGTGGAAGGCCGTGCTCGGCGAGTTGCTCTGGCCAGGTGCGCAGCGCGTCCCCCGGAACCAGCCGCAGCTTCTCCTGCCCTGCGAATGAGGAGCGCAGGAACCGGATCAGGCCCCGGTCGATTTCAAAGGCCATCAGGATCTTGACCCTGGGTAGGAGAAGCTCGGTCAACGCACCCAGACCGGGGCCGATCTCCCACACTGTTTCATGCCCGTGCGGATCGACCAGGGCTGCGATCTTCTGCCTGGCCGTCCGGTTTATCAGGAAGTGTTGTCCCCACCGTTTGTGCAGCCGGACGTTCAGCTCCGCGAGTACTTTTCGGATTTCTGAAGGGGAATCGTGGTTCAACACGAAGCTTTCCGCTTTCGGGGAGCGAGCTCGAAGAGGAACGGAAGCAGGGCCAGAAGGAACAACGGCCAGTAGACGGCGCGCCAGCGCAGATACAGGGCGGGCACTCTGGAGAAACAGTCCAGCAACCAGACCAGGAGGCGATAAAGCGGGTCCAGCGCAGCGGCCAGCCAGGCGGCTAGACGCTCGGCGAAGGATGCGATAAACAGGTAGATCAGGCCGGAGCCGATAAAAAGCGTGACCAGAGGTATGAGCAGCAGGGCCGCCGCCACCCCAACCGGATACAGCACCCCGAATTGCGACAGGAGCAGTGGAGCGGTCCCGAGCTGAGCGCCCAGCGAGAGGGCCAGGGGCCAGCCTAGCGCCGGTGGCAGAAGAGGCTCGAACAGCCGGTGAAGCGCCGGGGCGAGCAGCAGGACGCCGAGCAGCGCGAGGAAGGAGAGCTGGAAGCCGAGGTCGAAGGCATAGTGCGGATGAACGAGCAGCAGCACGGCGGCGGCGAGGGCGAGGATATTCAACGGCCTCCACTCCCGGTCCAGGGCGTAGGCGATCGCTGCGGCGACAAACATGACCGCCCCGCGCTCCAGCGAGGGCCGCCAGCCGGCGACAAACAGGTATAGCAGGAGCAGACAGGAGGCGACCAGCGACCTGACCCGCCGGCTCTCAAGGAAGGAGAGGGCCAGCGACAGGAACAGGTACAGAATACCCAGGTGCAGACCGGAGAGCGCCAGCAGGTGAAGGCTGCCGCTCGAGCGGAACCGTTCGTAGATCCGGCCTTCCATCTCCTCCCTGCGGCCCAGAAGCAGCGCCGAAAGGAGCGCCGCCACCGGCCGGTCCAGCCTCCCCAGCCGCCTGCTGATTGCGGCGATGACCGAGCCGCGCAGGCGGAATACGGGACGCCTGTAGCCGCCGCCCTGAACCTCTGCAGCATCCGCCCAGCTCAGGTAGGCGAACGGGCCCGGCTCTTCGCTCGCCGCCAGCTTTGCCTCGACTGTAATTTCCCGGCCCATCAGTAACGGCGGCCCTTCCCGGACCCAAAGCAGTGCGGAACCTCTGGCCTGTCCGCGCAGCTCGCTGCCCGCCGTCCAGACCTGCTCAAGCCGCACCTGGTAGCGGGTTGCTCCTCGGGACGAGCCGGGCGTGACCGTACTGTCGGCGCTTAAAACGCCTGAAAAACCGGCGACTCGATCGGGGCTGAAGGCGGTATAAGCTCCCATTCCGTTCAGGACGCCGACGAGGCCGGACGGCACGCCGGAGCCGGAAACGGAAGTAAGGGAAACCGCGGCGGGGAAGCGCAGTATTCCGAGCACTATTCCCGCTGCCAGGAACAGCAGGGCGAGCCCGGTTTGCCGCCAGGCGGGAAAGTGAACATACAGCAGGGGGCAGGCGGCGGCCGCAGCCGCGAGCCCGAACAGCAAAATCACGACACCAGAGACTTTCAGAGAAGCGAATATCGCCGCCCAGAGCGAGATGGCCAGCCAGAACATGTAGGAAAGCTTGCCCCGAATCATCTCCCGGTTCAGGCTGCGGGCGGCCCTTTACTGCCTACCACTGAAGCTTTTCCAGGGCGTTGCGGGCTGCTGACTTGATTTCGTTGGAGTAGTCGAGGTATTGAGCGTACATCAGATCATCGAAAGCAATCTTGTCTCGGAGCTTACCCAGGTTTTCGATTACCGCCAGCACGATGCTGTTATCGTACTCCCGTAGCCGTTCCGTGTAGGAGTTGAGGAGCACCAGATACTGGGTCAGGCGGACGGCGGCCTCATGGGTACCCATATTTCCCAGGGAGTTCACCGCGGCGATTACCCGCAGACGGTCGGTGAGTCCGCGATCGTACTCGAGGAGCACGGTATCGAAGTGCTCGATAATCAGGTCCGTGGCCCCGCCCCATCCAAGCTCGCTGAGCGCCGTGACTGCCCTATAGCGTATCTCCCGGGCTACCTGCCTGGAGGCGTTGTCCACCGCGGCGGTGTGCAGCCCTACGTCCAAGGCGAACTGGGCTATCTCTCCCTTATCCGACTCGCTGAGCCTGTCGGTCTCCAGCGCCATACTCAGGGCTAGCTTTTTGTCGGGAAGATCGCTTCGCTTCAGGATACCTATTATGCTGTCCTTCAGGTTGCCCTTGAGCTTGAAAAGGCTCTCCCGGGCACTCTGGGTCACATCATCGGTGTAGCCTATCGTCATGGTAGAAAACAGGACGGGAAAGGAGCTCGGGCGACCGAGCGCTCCGAGAGTCTTAATGCAGGCTGACACGACGTAGATATCCGGCGTGCTTCCCGCCTGAAAAACCGTGTTCTGGTTCTGGAGCCAGAGGTTCAGGTAATCGATTATTTCCTCGTCCCCCGCGGCCAGTACCCCCAGTGCCTCCAGGCAGCTTACCCGCACTGCAGTATCCTGATCCGTATCGAAGAGGTTCCTGACCGAGTGCCTGCCCTCCCGGTAGCCGATTTCTTTCATGTTGCGGACGGCGAGAACGGCGAGCTGGCGGAAGCGCTGATCCGTGTCGACCAGGGTGTAGTTGTTCAGAACGTAGTCCACCGCCTGCAGATACAGAGGCCCCATGTTGGTATAACCGCTACTGCCGGCATCCTGGATGATCTGAAGCTTGGTATCGAGACTGGCTATGGCGAAGTTCCTGGTGAACGTCCTTAGCAGATCCTGCTGGCTCTGAGCTCCCAGACTGACAATAGTGATGAGCAATATAAACGGGATCGCTATCCAGCGATTCTTATTCATTCTCCCACTCCTCGGCACAAAGCAGAACGCCTTCTACATTGTTCTATTTATTCTACACCAACAGGGAGTGGATATCAACGACTCGCAACCGCTACGGCAATCCGCTATAATGTCGGCAAAACCCATGAACAGAAAAACCAGGATCGTCTGCACCATCGGACCCGCCTCTTCCTCCGCGCCTGTCCTGCGCGCTCTGGCGGAGGCGGGAATGGACGTGGCCAGGATCAACTTTTCTCACGGCTCCCACGAGTCCAACGGCAAGATCATCGCCAGGGTGAAGCGTCTCAGGGAGGAAACCGGCAGAAATATAGGCATACTCCAGGACTTGGGCGGACCGAAGATCCGTGTCGGCCGGCTCCCTGGAGAGGGCATCCCCCTGCGCAAAGGAGAGACAGTGAGACTGGTCCCCGACCGGGGAGAACCTGCGGGCGAAGACCGATCGCGGGGCGGCCAGCCGGAGGGCGAGCAACCGGCGGCCGGAGGCGCTACGGTTCCCGTTCGCTACCCGGCTCTGCTCGAGGACGTGGTCGCAGGCACCAAGATTCTACTGGACGACGGTCTTCTGGAGATCAGGGTGCAGGAGCGGACAGGCTCGGTGTTACTGTGCCGGGTGCTGCACGGAGGTCGTCTTTATTCGGAAAAGGGAGTCAATTTTCCCGATCTCATGCTATCTCAGGGCGCTCCGACCGACAAAGATCTTCGCGATCTCGAGTTCGGGCTCAGGCAGGGCGTGGATTTCGTCGCCCTGTCCTTCGTCCAGACAGCGGCGGATATCGAAGCCGTGCGGCAGGCCGTGCAGCGGGCTAAGTCCGCGGCAGCCGTAATCGCCAAGCTCGAGCGCAGCGCGGCTCTACAGAATCTCGACTCGATTCTGACAGTGAGTGACGGAATCATGGTAGCCCGGGGGGATCTGGGGATAGAGGCCGATATTTCCATGATCCCGGTGTACCAGAAGACGGCGATACGCAAGGCGAACCTGCTCGGAGTTCCCGCTATCACGGCCACCCAGATGCTGGACAGCATGATCCGCAATCCCCTGCCAACCCGGGCCGAAGTCACCGACGTGGCCAACGCCATCTACGACGGCAGCGATGCAATTATGCTTTCCGGCGAAACGGCCGTGGGAGCCTATCCGGTGGAGTCAGTGCAGATGATGCGCCGCATCGCCGACCACATTGAGGAGAATCTAGGCCTGGACCGGGGTTGGGTCCGGGAGGCGGAGCAGGAGAGCAGTTACTCCACCCAGCTTGCCGTGGCCCGCTCCGTTTGCCAGACCGCAGAGCGCCTGCACGCCCGCTGCATCGTGGCCCAGACTATCTCGGGGGCCACGGCCCGGCTGATCTCCATGTACCGCCCCGGCACACCGATCGTCGCTATCACTCCCGAAGAGGCAACCTTCCACCAGCTTTCACTGGTTTGGGGGGTCGAAGCTCTGTTGATTCCCCAATTCGAGAAGGATTTCCTGAAAACCGCTGCGGTGGGAGATGAGCTGCTTGTTTCGAAAGGCCTGGTAGAAGAGGGGGACCTGGTGGTAATCTCGGCCGGCATCCCCGCCGCCCGCAGCGGCGGAACGAATGTTATGAAGCTTCACCGAGTCGGCCGGGATTGATCCGCCTGCCCTTCCTGTTTCTGCTCGCCGAAAATATTGTAGACGTAGGTCAATATATGGTTGCGCGTGCGCGTGCTGGGAGGCACCGCCTGCATGTGCAGCAAGGAAAGGTTTTTCTTCTGATCGAAGCTTACTCCTTTCACCAGGCCGGACAGCACAATCACACGGTCGGCGAGCTCGAATTGTACCTTGATGGGCAGCCCCGCCTTGGTCCTCCCTCCGACCATAAGACAGGCGCCGTCTTCGGAGATGTCCATGAGACGGCAGCGCAGTCCCTTGGCGCTCTCTTCCAACTCGTTGGCCTCCTGGATAGACTTGAGGGGATAGATCGTGGCGGGTAAATTGGTCTTCACCCGAATTGATTTTCTCTGCTGGTTGCGAATGATATCGTCTGTATGGCTGACATGAATAATAGGGTATTTCTGGTCGATGAAATCGTTGATCACCTTGGCTCGAGCAAAATATCCTGCATCGTCTGCCCGCCAGAAGTGCATGCCTATCTGCTGACCCTTCCAGGAGAATGTCTCGGGTAGCCCCTGTCCCTGCGGGCGGGAAAGGGCCAGGTATCTAGGCCGGTTTTCGATGACCATGCTGCTAAACGGGCCCGCCCCCGGCAGGGTAATCCTTACCCTTTGACGGGGCATGATGTCCTTGGATGATTTCAGACCCAGCCGGTATCGGGGCAGGTCGAACTCGACCTTCTTCCGCAAGTCGTACAGCTTGGCCAGCAGGTGGTTTGAATCGTCGTCTTCTATCAGGTCGTTGGCACGCAGCTTGATGATCAACTCCTTGATCGAGCGGTTCAACTGCTTTATGGACCAGAACAGGGCGGTTGGGCTCTCCAGATTGGTCTCGATGGCAATCTTGCGCAGAAGCCCGACTTCCCTGAAGCTGAAACCGGATTCCTTGCCTTTCGTGTAAAATTGAAGCCAGGGGAAGCTTCCGTGGCCGGCTATTCTAAGGTAGATAAACCCCGCAGTTGCAAAAACCGCCACAACGAGAAAGATTATCCACCACATGATTTAATTATCGATAGCAATCTGATATACTTTACGTGCCAAGTTTATGACAGTTACCAACTTTTCGCTTCGCCGTCCAGCTTCATTCTAATATAAAGAGGGGTAAAAGTCCATTTGTATAACCGGTTGATGAGAAAAAACATAATCGAAGTGGTCCTCCTGTTCCTGGCCTTCTATCTTCCCGGTTTCATCTGGACAGATCCGCCGATTGCGAGCAACGGGCAGGCCCTGGCCCAGTACATGGTGCAGTTTCTCACCATGGCGGTCCCCCAGATCCTGTTGCTTCTCTACCTCCTGCAGCTTCGTCACGATCATTTTCGCGACTTCGGTCTGGTCCGGCCCCGGGCGATAGATCTTCTGTACGCCCTGGGCATATTCGGTGGCATTCTCGCCCTGCTCTTCGTGCTTGGAGTCTCTCTTTCGCTTCTTCCCGAAGCGGGGCGTCGGCTGTTCACCCGAGGATTCCGCTGGCAGCTAAACGATTTGCGCCTGGTCCCCCTGGTGGTCCTTTTCGGACTGGTCACCGGCTACCGGGAGGAGCTTTTTTTCCGCTCCTACCTCCTGATGCGTTTCTCCCAGCTTTCTCTTCCACCCGCAGTGGCGGTGGCGGCCAGTTCGCTCCTGTTCGCCGCCGGACATCTGTACCAGGGCTTGAGCGGATTCACCGTGGCCGCGCTGCAGGGCCTGTACTTCGCCGTCCTGTTTATACGCTTTAGGAACATTCACCGTATAGCGGTCGCCCACGCATTGTACAATATTTCCGTGCTGCTTCTTACCGCTTTTGTCGGCGAAGACTTGCCGGTCTGACCCGCCGGCGGTACTATTTTTGAATAGTGATACCACGATATACAACACAGTTATGGGACAGCATGTAAGCATTCTCATCGCCTTCGGGGCCGGGGTTCTGTCCTTTCTCTCACCCTGCGTCCTGCCCCTGATACCCTCGTATCTTTCGCTGGTCGGCGGAGTATCTGTCCAAGAGCTGAGCAGTCGGGGAAGGGGTGGAGCGAAAGTTCTTGGCAGGACTGCTCTGTTCGTCCTCGGCTTTTCGGTGGTCTTCATTGCGCTGGGAGTTCTTTTCAGCGCAACCGGAGGTTTGTTGAGCAGGGCAACAAGAATCATCAATATCGTAGCCGGGAGCCTGGTAATCTTGCTCGGCTTGAACTTCATCTTCAATTTCTGGGATTTTCTCAACTATGAGAAGAGAATACACGTTCACCGGGCTCAAACTGGCTTAGTCGGCGCTCTGCTTCTCGGCATGGCCTTCGGCGCCGGCTGGACTCCCTGCGTCGGCCCGATCCTGGCTTCAATCCTCTTCTTTGCCGGGTCAAGCGGACAGGTTCTGCAGGGCACGCTCCTTCTGGCCGTGTACTCTCTCGGGCTGGGCCTGCCCTTTCTGACCGCCGGCCTGTTCTTCTCCCAGTTCCTGAAACAGCGGGAGCGGATCAAGAGCCGTTTGTCAGCCATCAGAATCGGGAGCGGGATCTTTCTGGTCTTCATCGGGCTGCTGATCCTTCTGGGCCGCCTGCAGCGCTTCAATAGTCTCCTCTTTCGTCTGGCAAGCGGCCTCCAGAGATGGAGCCAGGTCAGCCCCTGGGAGGTCCGTATCACCTTCGCAGTGCTTTTTCTTCTGCCCGCGGTCTTCCTGGGGATCTCGTACTGGAAGAAAATCGCCGCCGAAGGAGGATTCCGGGTACTGCCCGGACGCCTGATCGCTGCTGCGCTGTTTGCACTTCTAGCCGCGCTCACTTTGTTCGGGGTGGTCCGTCCCGCCGGGTTTTTCACCTCCTGGCTCACCTACCAGGGAATCTGAGACGGCAGGGGCACGTTCCGGGCGCGTTCTCTCGGTCCGCTAGCCGACCATCGCCTCCTGCCCTTTACATGCCGGAGAATGAGTGTAATAATGATCGCTCCTATGGATATTTTCGAGAAATGCTACGGCTTCAAGGAAGCTCAGACGGTTCGAGAGAGCGGGCTGTATCCGTACTTCATTCCGATCGAGGAGAACCACGGCAGCAAGGTCAAGATGAAGGGCCGGGAAGTGATCATGATCGGCTCGAACAACTATCTCGGCCTGGCGCAGGATCCGCGGGTCCAGGAAGCTTCCAAGCAGGCCATAGAGCGGTACGGAACCACCTGCTCCGGGTCCCGGCTCATCAACGGCACCTTTGCCCTGCACGAAGAGCTGGAACATCTCCTGGCCGGTTTCGTGAACCGACAGGCGGCCCTGTGCTTCACAACCGGGTATCTGACCAACCTGGGCGCAATATCCTCGGTGCTGGGCAGGCGCGATCACATCCTCAGCGACAGATACAACCACGCCTCGATCGTAGACGGGATCATGCTGTCTATAGGACTTTCCGGAGGTAGTATCAAGCTGCACCGCTACCAGCACAACAGCCCGGAGCACCTCGAGAAGGCCCTGGCCGAGATACCCGAGGAGGAAGGAAAGCTGATCGTCACCGATGGGGTGTTCAGCATGGAAGGGGATATCGTCCGGTTTCCCGAGCTGAAGCGAATCGCGCAAAAATACAGCACCAGAGTCTATCTTGACGAAGCCCATGCTCTCGGAGTGATCGGGGCTACCGGCCGGGGAACCGAAGAGCACTACGGCGACGGAAGCCGGGCGGATCTGCTGATGGGCACCTTCTCCAAGTCCTTCGGCGCCATCGGCGGCTTCGTGGCCGGAGATGAGGTGGTGATCGACTATATCAAGCACTTCGCCAGGCCGCTGATCTTCACGGCCAGCATGCCTCCACCAATGATCGCTGCGGTCACCGCTACCCTCAAGATCATGAAGAGCGAGCCCGAGCACACCCGGCGTCTCCAGGAAATCGCTGCGACCATGATCCGGGAGTTCAAGGCTCTAGGATTCGATGTGGGGGAAACCCAGACGCCTATCATACCCCTCATGATCGGTGATAATGAAAAAACTTTCATGTTCTGGAAAGTGCTCTTCGAGAACGGAGTTTACGCCAATCCGGTGGTCAGTCCGGCCGTGCCGCCGGACCGCTCGATCATTCGCACCTCATACATGGCGAGTCACAAGGACGAGGAGTTGGAGCAGGTCCTGGAAATTTGCAAAAAAGCGGGCAAGCAGCTCGGGATCATCTAGAGGAGAGGGAGATGACTGAAATCGAACAAATGCTTCCCCACAGAGAACCTTTCCTGTTTGTGGACAGGATAGAAAAAGCCACCGAGGAGCAGATCATCGGCTATCGCAGGTTTACCGAAAAGGACTTCTTTTTCAAGGGCCACTTTCCGGACTACCCGGTGGTCCCAGGAGTAATCCTGATTGAGACCATGGCTCAGTGTGGCGGCGCTGGAATACGCATGACCGGTAAGGTTGATAAAGAAACGTTGTTCTTTCTGGCTACAGTCGAGAAGGCAAAATTCCGCAATCAGGTACGACCGGGTGACGAGCTGAAAATGGTAATAAAAACCCTGAGGTTAAGCCCGAAAACGTTGAAGCAGAGCGGCCAGGCTTTCGTGGGCGAGCAACTGGCTGCTGAAGCCGAGTGGCTCTGCCTGTTCGGGGAGCCCGGTTAAATCTCTTCCAGCTCTTCCAGCTCCGCCGGCTCTGTCAGCTCCGCCGGCTCCTGCTCTTCCGGCAGCGGGGGCTCCGCAGCCGCCTCCTCTTCCACAGCTTCCAGCTCTTCGATCTCTTCAAGGGGGACAAAATCCGGCGACTCGGGCGTCTTCGTCCCAGCCGGCTCCGCGGATGCCTGGCTTTCCAGCTCTTCTTCGGTCTTCCAGCTTGCCACGGCCACTCCCAGCTCTTCGACGTCTTCGGATAAGGAGACTTCCTCCAACTCCACCGGCTCTTCGTCGGTTATTTCAACCAGTTCCTCGACCTCTTCAGCGGCACTCTCGCCGGTTTTCGGCTCAGCCGCCGTACCCGGCTCGCCCGGTGCAGACGGAACGGGCTCCGCCGGCTGCGAGGCAGCTTCCCCGGTTCCGGGAGCGGGTAGAGCCACAGAAGGGGAAGCGGCTGGCTGTTCATCGACTTTCAGTACCTCGTCAAACCAGGAGAAAATATTGGCCAGGCTGCCCGTCATCTCGCGCAGGTCCCTGGAAACTTCTAATACCGTTCTGATGGTCCGGTCTACGCCGGCCACCCCATCCTGGATCTCGTGGTGGGCCGTGGTAACCTCCTCCAGGGCTTTGGCGTTATCTTCGATCATCTGGCGGATCGTCTCGCTCTGCTTCATGATCTCGCGATAACCCTGCACCATGCCCTGGGCCATTTTCACATTGGTAGCCACGGCTTCGCTAGACTCTCGCATGAGGGTGTTCACCTGATCCGAGACCGTACGGGTCACGTCGGCCAGCTTGCGTATCTGCTGGGCCACGACCGCGAAACCGCGTCCCGACTCTCCGGCCTTCGAGGCTTCGATCGATGCATTCAAGGACAGCATATTGGTCTTGTCGGCTATGCCGATGATTTGGGAAACGGCCTTGGCAATGGTTACCGACTTCTCTCTCAGCTCCTCCAGTTCCGTCAGGGCGCTGTGTATCTGCTGGTTGAAATCGCTGATCCTGGAGTCCACCTCGACCGTTAGCTGCAGGATCCGGTGTTCCTTTTCCATGACCTGGGCCTCTCCGTTGGCAGCTCCCTCGATAGAGCCCATGATCTGCCCGACGGCAAAGGCCTGTTTCTGGGCGCCGTCCAGCAGCCTGGTAGCCAGCACCATGCTTTCCAGGTTTCCCCTTTCCAGCCGGCCCTTTCCCTCCTTCAACCGCTCCACCAGCTCCCAGTCCGATTCGACCCGTTCCACCAGCTCCCGGTTTGTAGAGAGGTAGAGTCTGGTCTGGCGGTAATGCGCGAACGCCCTGATCCAGGTAACAATGACCGCAACCGCCGCGGCCAGATAGGGATCGACCTGGAAGAAGAAGCGATAGCCCGGCAGCAAAAAACGGGAAAGGACGATCACCCCTGCCAAGGCAAAATACAGCAGCATCAAGGCGAGAGCGGCAGCCGTCTCCCGTTTCAAGCTGAGCCCGGCCAGCAGCGCGCCGAACAGCGCCGTGGCCGCCAGGCATCCGGCTTGCACGGTCCGCCAGGCCAGGAAGGCCTGGAAATCTCGAAACAGCAGCCCGGTAAGCGCCGTCAAAGCCAGCCCTACGGCGACCGCCGCCACGACGCGCCGCCGGAGGCCGCGCAGCAATTCTGCGCTTCCCACCAGCAGCAGCGCGATCGAACCCGCAGCCAAAACCGGGAAAAGCTTCCACACTACGACGAAGGCCAGGAATCTGCTCAGGAAGATGGTCAGCCCGATTCCGCCCGCCGCCAAAAGACAGGACAGAGACAGAAGCAGCTCTGAGAGCTTTTTTTCCAGCAGGAAAACATAGCCGGTATAGAGAAACAAGAAAATCAGGTACAGAAGGACGGCGACGTTCAGGCCGTAGCCGGCCAGATTTCTTAGCAGCAGGCGGGAGCCGAGCTGCGGCAAGGCTGCCAGCTCGATCGTACCCTCCAGCCAGGAGCGATAGCGATGATAGATGCGGAGATACAGCATCGCGCTGTAGGGCTGCTGAGCCCCCTCTTGGAACGGCAGGAAATAAGCTCTGGAGGCGCCTAAAGGGGCGATGAACCTCCGGCCCGCACCGCCCGCCGCCCCAAGCAGCTGCCCATCCAGGTAGACCCGCTCGGAAAAGCCAAGGGGGGGGAGAATGAGCGCAGCCGGCTCGGATACGTCGATCCTCCTCCTCAGCCAAAGATACCCTTCGGGCTCGTAGGTCCCGGCTTCGTAGCCACCCTCCAGATCGCAGTCCCGCCAGGGACCGGCGGGAGGCTCGTAGTCGGCGGCGGCAGAAAAGGAGCACTGCCAGTCGGAAAGAGTGCGGACGGGTTGGGCAGACAGCAGCAGCGGCGCGAGCAACAAAAGGAGAACGAGAAATCCTTTCCCCGCATACCTGATGTAGCCGTCCATTTCTCCTAACAATACCATCTACTGGAGAAAAAAATCATTACAATATTGACAAAAAAAGGGGAATGCTGTAAAGGATATGCATGAATTTTACCCAAACGCGGGTATTCCCACAGGCCGAAACTCTCATCGTTATCCTTATTGTAATCCTCATTCTTACCGGCCTTGCGGCGAACCCAGGAGGGTAAAGGGTATAAGACGGGGCAGCCAAACCGTTTTCCTTCCTGGAAAACGGTTTTTTTTATCTGCGCCCGGCGTAGCGTTCGGGTGACGGTCGGCCTGCCCCCGACTCGTGTAAAGGAGTAATGGTGTGAACAGGAAGATGAACAGCCAGGCAGTCACAAAAGGGATCGAGCGGGCGCCTCACCGCAGCCTCCTCTACGCACTGGGCTGGGACAAGGACAGCTTCGACAAACCTCTGATCGGGGTGGCCAACCCGTACAGCGAGCTGATACCCGGGCACCTGCACCTGCGGCAGATCGCCGAGAAGGTCAAGGAGGGTATCTGGTCTGCAGGCGGAGTAGCGGCCGAGTTCGGCACTATCGGGGTTTGCGACGGTCTGGCCATGGGTCATCCGGGTATGCGGTTCAGCCTGCCCAGCCGGGAGCTGATCGCCGATTCGGTTGAGCTGGTGGCCAGGGCTCATGCGCTGGACGGTCTGGTGCTGGTCACCAACTGCGACAAGATCGTACCGGGGATGATCATGGCCGCAGCCCGGCTCAATATCCCATCGGTGATGGTCTCCGGCGGCCCGATGCTGGCCGGAGAGTACAACTCTCGCAAGCTGGGCCTGGAAACCATGTTTGAAGCCGTCGGCAGGGTTTCGGCTGGAACCATGAGCACCGCAGAGCTGGAAGAGCTGGAATGCCGCGCCTGCCCGGGAGCGGGTTCCTGCGCCGGGCTGTTCACCGCCAACACCATGAACTGTCTTTCCGAGGCCCTGGGAGTGGCGTTGCCCGGCAACGGGACCATTCCGGCCGTCTACTCCGCCCGGTTCGCCCTGGCCCGCCTAGCCGGACGGCTGGCTGTTCAGGCGGTCCGGTCGGGACTCAAGGCCCGGGACATTCTCGACCGCCGAGCCTTTCTGAATGCTGTGACCCTCGACATGGCCCTGGGAGGTTCGACCAACACGGCCCTGCACCTGCCCGCCATCGCTGCCGAAGCCGGAGTCGAGCTGACCCTGGAAGATTTCGACCGGATCAGCGACAGGGTCCCCCATCTGTGCTCCCTTGCGCCTTCTGGCCCCTACTTCATGGAGCATCTGCACTCCGCCGGCGGCGTAATGACGGTCTGCAAAGCGCTGTGCGGCCTGGGGCTGATGGATGGCGGTGCCGTTACCGTAACGGGCAAGCCGCTGGCGGATTCCTATAGGAACGCCCCCGAGCCGGACGGCACCTACGTGGCCAGCCCGGACAAGCCCTACCACGGCTCCGGGGGCCTGGCCGTACTGAAAGGCTCCCTGGCGCCTGAAGGCTGCATCGTAAAGAAAGCCGCCGTGGATGAGGAGATGATGAAGCACGAAGGGCCGGCCCGGGTGTTCGATTCCGAGGAGGCGGCTCAGAAAGCGATCATCTCCGGCAAAATCAAGGCCGGCGATGTTGTAGTCATCCGCTACGAAGGGCCGCAGGGAGGCCCCGGGATGAGGGAAATGCTGTCCCCCACGGCCTCGATCGCCGGAATGGGGCTCGACCGGCAGGTGGCGCTGCTCACCGACGGCCGTTTCTCCGGCGCCACCCGCGGAGCGTCCATCGGTCATATCACTCCGGAGGCGGCCGCCGGCGGCCCGATCGGCCTGGTCCGGGAAGGGGAGCGCATCCGCATCGATATCCCCGGCAAGCGCCTCGATCTCCTGGTTTCCGCCGAGGAGCTGGAAAAGAGGAAGGCTGGCTTCACTCCGATGAGCAAGCCGACGGGCAGCCCTTTTCTCGACAGCTACGCCCGGAACGTGAGCTCCGCCGCCTACGGCGCGGTGCGCAAGATAAACCCGGGGAGGGATGGATGAAAATAAGCGGAGCCGAGCTTTTCGTGAAAGCCCTTAAAGAGGAGGGCGTGCGCCACCTGTTCGGATATCCCGGCGGGGTGGTGATTCCCGTGTTCGACGTTCTGTATTCCGAGCCGGCGATCAAGGTCATCCTTACCCGGCACGAGCAGGGCGCTGTGCACGCCGCCGACGGCTACGCCCGTTCCACGGGAAGGACCGGGGTATGCCTGGTGACCAGCGGCCCCGGAGCCACCAATACCGTGACCGGGATCGCCACGGCCAACTTCGATTCGGTACCCATCGTGTGCTTCACGGGTCAGGTCTCCCGATCCATGATCGGCAACGACGCCTTTCAGGAAGCAGACATCGTCGGCATCACCCGTCCGATCACCAAGCACAACTACCTGGTGCTCGACCGGCGCGATCTGGGGCGGGTATTGAAAGAAGCCTTCACCATTGCCAATACGGGGCGTCCCGGGCCCGTGCTGGTGGACCTGCCCAAGGACGTACTGCTGGAAAAAGGCGACGGTGAGTATCCCGAAAAGGTGAGCATCCGCGGCTACAATCCGGTGCTCAAGGGCCACCCCAACCAGATCAAGAAAGCCGCTATGGAGCTGAAGAAGGCTCATCGGCCCCTGTTCTACGTTGGTGGGGGCCTGCACATTGCCGGGGCGGTGGAAGTTTTCCGAAAAATCGTAAAGAAAACGGGCGTCCCGCTGGTCCACTCCCTGATGGGCATCGGGGCCGTGGCGGGAGACGATCCCCTCTGCCTGGGCATGCTGGGGATGCACGGAACCTACCCCGCCAATATGGCGGTGACGCATGCCGACCTGCTCTTTGGGATCGGAACCCGCTTTGATGACCGGGCCACCGGCGACCTGGCCAAGTTCGCTCCGGAAGCCAGGATCGTGCACGTGGATCAGGACCCGGTATCCATCTCCCGCAACGTGCAGGTGGAGATACCTATCGTGGGAGACGCCCGCCAGGTGCTCGAACAGCTGCTTCCTCTGGTCGAAACCCCCCATATCCGCGATTGGATCGAACGGATAGATAACTGGAAGCAAGAGCATCCCCTGGAGGTGAGCGCGGGCGGGCCCAACACCCACCTTCGGCCGGACCGGGTGATACGATCGATATGCCGGGCCTTTCCGGACGCCATCATCGCCACCGAGGTGGGCCAGAACCAGATGTGGACGGCACTGTTTTACACCTTTCGACATCCGAGGAGCCTGCTTACCTCGGGCGGGCTCGGCACCATGGGCTACGGCTTCCCCGCGGCCATTGGAGCTCAGATCGCCAATCCGGACAGGCGGGTAATCGATATCGCAGGGGACGGCTCGATCCAGATGAACATCCAGGAGCTGGCCACCGCCGTGCACAACAATGTGCCGGTCATTGTGGCCATCCTGAACAACGGCTACCTCGGCATGGTCAGGCAGTGGCAGGAGCTTTTCTTCCACAGGCGCTACTCCTCTACCTGCCTCAGAAACGGCGCCGAGTGCCCGCCCGAGTGCAAGGGCCCCGGCGAGCACTGCCCCGCGTATAAACCGGATTTCGTCAAGCTGGCCGAAGCCTACGGGGCGGCGGGTATAAGGGTGAGCAGGGAGCAGGACATCGAGCCTGCGCTGGCCGAGGCCGGCCGGATCACGGACCGGCCGGTCTTTATCGAGTTTGTCGTCGAGCCGGAGTTCAACGTCTTTCCGATGGTTGCCCCCGGAGCGGGCAACAACGAGATGATTTTCGCCGAGGGAGGGTGAGCCATGACCCATGTATTGTCCATGCTGGTAGAGAACCATCAGGGTGTGCTGTCCCGTATTGCCGGGCTTTTCTCCGGGCGGGGCTACAACCTGGAGAGCATCACCGCGGGAATCACCATGGATCCTCAGATCACCCGCATCACCCTGGTCTGCCAGGGCGACGATAATATCATCGATCAGATCAAGAAGCAGCTCAACAAGCTGATCGACGTAATAAAGGTCAACGACCTGAGCGGGGTTCCCGCCCTGCACAGGGAGCTGGCTCTGCTGAAGGTGACGGCCAAGCCCAGTCAGAGGGGGGAGATCTTTCAGGTGGCCGACGTGTTCCGCGCCCGGGTGCTGGACGTGGGCATCGATTCCATGGTCCTGGAGATTACCGGTTCCTCGGAGAAGATCGAAGACTTCGTGACCCTGCTGCAGCCATATACCATCCGGGAGATCGTCCGCAGCGGCCTGATCTCGGTGGAGCGCGGCAAGAAGCAGCCCAGCGAGCCCGCCCCCCAGAGAATAGGGGCTTCCGAGAAGCTCAATGGCGATATCGAGATACCCGTCGCCTGAGACAAGGAAATAGGAAGGGAGCAGAGGGGAACATGGAACGAATCTACATATTCGACACTACATTGAGGGACGGCGAGCAGTCCCCGGGAGCCTCGATGACCATCGAGCAGAAGTACGAGCTGGCGGCGCAGCTGGCCCGGCTTGGGGTAGACGCCATCGAAACCGGCTTTCCCGTGTCCTCGCCCAGACAGCTCGAAGCCTGCAAGCTGATCGCCGAAAAGGTCAGAGGACCGGCGATCACCGCTCTGGCCAGGTGCGTGCCGAAAGACCTCGAAGCCGCCTACGAAGCCCTTAAAGCAGCCGAGCGCAGGCGCATTCACTCCTTCATCGCCAGCTCTCCGATTCACATGGAGCACAAGCTCAAAAAAAAGCCGGAGGAGGTGGTCGATATGGCCTGCCAGGCGGTACGCTGGGCCAGGCAGCGGGTCGACGAGGTGGAGTTCTCGCCGGAGGATGCGACCCGCAGCGAGCTTCCCTTCCTCTGTCACCTGCTCGGGAAGGTGATCGAGGCCGGGGCCACCACGATCAATATCCCGGACACGGTGGGCTACGCCGTGCCGGAGGAGTTCGGCGCCTTCATCCGGAGCATCATGGAAGGGGTCGCCAACATGGACAGGGCAGTGTTGTCCGTGCACTGCCACAACGATCTCGGCCTGGCCGTAGCCAATTCGATCGCCGCCGTGAAGAACGGAGCCCGCCAGGTGGAAGTGACGGTAAACGGAATCGGCGAGCGGGCGGGCAACGCTTCGCTGGAGGAGTTCGTGATGGCCCTGACGGTCCGCCGGGACCTGCTGCCGTTCCGTACCGGTATCGACACCAGGCAGATCTACAATTCCTCCCGCCTCCTGAGCAACATCATAGGATTCCCCATCCCCCGCAATAAGCCGGTGGTGGGCGAAAATGCTTTTGCCCACGAGTCAGGCATTCACCAGGACGGGGTGCTGAAGAACCGGGCCACCTACGAAATCATGACACCCGAAGACGTGGGCAGGGACTCGAGCTCCCTGATCCTGGGCAGGCACTCCGGCAAGCACGGCTTTCGCCGCCGCATCGAAGAGCTGGGTCTGCTGCTGTCGGAGGAAAAGCTGGACAAGGCGTACCGGCATTTTCTGGAGCTGGCGGATCGCAAAAAGGAAGTCTACGACGACGACCTGTACATCATTGTTCGCGATGAGCTGGGAGAGCATCTGGACACCTACGAGCTTCTCTACTTCAACTTCCAGTCGGGAAATATGGCCGTGCCCACGGCCACGGTGCGGATCAAATCCGAGGAGCGAATCATGGAGGAAGCGGCCACAGGCGACGGTCCCGTGGACGCCATGATCAACGCCATCGACCGAGCCATAGGCGTCTCGGCCAAGCTCCTCGAGTACAACGTTCACGCCATCACTCCGGGACGGCAGGCAATCGGCGAGGTGTCCGTGACCGTCCAGATCGACGGGGGGCGTTATATCGGCCGCGGCGCATCCACGGACATCGTGGAAGCGAGCGCCCGGGCGTACCTCAACGCCATCAATCGCTATAAAACGCAATCCAAATAGACGCACAAACAGGAACAGCAGCATGGACATGACGCTTACAGAGAAAATCCTCAGCCTCGCAGCCGGGAAGGAGCATCTCAGACCGGGAGATTTCGTCGAGATCGAGCCGCACCTGGGACTGGCCAACGACATCACCGCTCCTCTGGCCATCAGCGAGTTCGAACGCTGCCGCGGCGAAGAGGTGCGGTTTCCGGAGCGAACCTATCTCATCGCCGACCATTTCACCCCGAACAAGGATATCAAGTCCGCCGAGCAGACGATGATCCTGCGCAGGTTCGCCGCGGCCCATCCTGGGATTCATTTCTACGAGCAGGGCGGCGTGGGCATCGAGCACGCCCTGCTGCCCGAAATAGGCGCCGTGGCCCCCGGGATGGTGATCATCGGCGCCGATTCGCACACCTGCACTTACGGAGCCCTGGGCGCCTTCTCCACGGGCGTAGGTTCCACGGACCTAGCCGGTTTCTTGCTGACCGGCAGGGCCTGGCTGCGTGTCCCCCCAACGATCAAGGTTGTCTTTTCCGGAACCCCCGATCCCTGGCTGACCGGCAAGGACCTGATCCTGGCCCTGATCGGGAAGATCTCTGTTTCCGGCGCTACGTACAAGGCCCTCGAGTTCTACGGTCCGGTTATCGATCGGTTATCGGTGGAAGGACGGCTGACCATGGCCAACATGACCATCGAAGCCGGAGCAAAAAACGGAGTGTTCCCGCCGGACGAAAAAGTCCGCAGCTACCTGACCGCCAGGGAGCTGCAGCCGGGAACGGTGGCCCGCTACCTGGCCGCCGATCCTGAGGCCGTTTATGAACGCACGGTCGAAATCGACGTGTCCGGAATGCCGCCTCTGGTAGCCTTTCCGCACCTGCCCGAAAACGTGCGCAGCGCCCGGGAGGCCGGGAAAGTGCGGATCCACCAGGTAGTGATCGGAAGCTGCACCAACGGCCGCATCGAAGACCTGCGTCTGGCCGCTTCGGTCCTGGCCGGCAGGCGGGTGGCGCCGGGAGTGCGCTGCATCATCATCCCGGCCACGCCCCGGATCTACAGGCAGGCCATGGATGAGGGACTGTTCGCGATTTTTCTGGATGCGGGGGCGGTCATCTCCCCGCCGACCTGCGGACCCTGTCTGGGCGGGTACATGGGGATCCTGGCCGCCGGGGAGCGCTGTGTTTCCACTACGAACCGCAACTTCGTCGGCAGGATGGGACACCGCGACAGCGAGATCTACCTGGCCTCCCCGGCCACGGCCGCCGCCTCGGCGGTTACCGGGCTCATCACCAGTCCAGAGGAAGTGGCTTCCGACCCCGGCGCCGGGCAGCAGCCTGAGGCCCGGGCGGGAGAAACTCCACAAGGAGGGCGACGATGACTTTGGAAGGAAGGATTTATAAATTCGCAGACGACGTCAACACCGATCTGATCGTTCCGGCCCGCTATCTGAACACCTCCGATCCGGAGGAGCTGGCCAGCCACTGTATGGAGGACATCCGGCCGGATTTCGCCGCCACCGTAGAGCCGGGGAGCATCATCGTAGCCGGTAAGAATTTCGGTTGCGGCTCCTCCCGGGAGCACGCTCCCCTGGCGATCAAGCACGCCGGCGTTTCCTGCATGGTGGCGGCCTACTTCGCCCGCATTTTCTTTCGCAACGCCATCAACATCGGCCTGCCTATTGTCGAGTGCCCCGCCTTGCCGGAGCTGATCGAAGAAGGGCAGAGGATAACCGTGGATCTGGACGGTGGCAAGATTCTGTTTGCGGCTCGAGACGGCGGCGGACAGCGAAGCCTGGACATCGATTCCTTTCCGCCTTTCATGCAGGCGATCAT
>CAYMEK010000066.1:11349-23816 GCA_964389305.1 uncultured Spirochaetaceae bacterium | reverse complement strand
GCGGGCAGGAGAACCTCTGCGCCGAGGCGCGCTTTACCGGCTACCACAAAGACGGCGGTTTCGCCGAATACACCGCGGCCGACCAGCAATTCGCCTTCCCGATTCCGGCCGACTACCCGGACATCCAGGCCGCGCCGCTGCTGTGCGCCGGATTGATAGGCTACCGCAGCCTGCGCATGTGCGCCGATCCCCACCGGGAGCTCCGGAAACTCGGCCTCTACGGATTCGGCTCGGCGGCCCATATCCTGATTCAGGTCGCCCGCTACCGCAACCAGGAGGTCTACGCCTTCACCCGCCCCGGCGACCGGAAGGGGCAGGAGTTCGCCCGCAGGCTGGGCGCCGTCTGGGCCGGGGATTCCACTGAACTGCCGCCGGAGGCTCTCGATGCGGCCATCATCTTCGCCCCCGTAGGCAGCCTTGTTCCCCACGCGCTCCAGGCGGTGCGCAGGGGCGGGGTAGTGGTCTGCGGCGGCATTCATATGAGCGACATCCCCTCGTTCCCCTATAAATACCTTTGGGAGGAACGGACAATCCGCTCGGTCGCCAACCTGACCCGTCGGGACGGCCAGGAGTTCTTCGAGCTGGCCGCAGCAATCCCCGTACACACCGAAGTGACCACCTATCCGCTCATCGGAGCCAATGAGGCCCTCCAGGCCTTGAGGGAAGGACGGATCGAGGGCTCCATAGTGCTGAAAGCTCCGGGATGAACCGTCGAGCCGAGGACTCCGGCGACCGGATCGGAAAAAACCGGCGCCTAAACTCGAAAGAGGAGATCTTTCTCCTTGGCTGAGCCTTTAACGATTCTCGCTGTGGATGTAGGCACCACGGCTACCAAGATGGCCGTCTACAGGGTGGTGGAGGAACGAGAATCGGCTCGTGAAAGGCTGGAGCTGGTCCGCGAGTTCTCCCAAGGGTATGCGATCAACAGCCACGATGACGCCCTGTTCGGAGATATCGGGCAGGAGAAATGGATTACGGCGTTTCGCGCCGGCTGCAATGCCCTGTCGGAGGTGATATCGGAGGTAGACGCTGTGGCCCTTTCCGGGACCACACCCGGCATGACGGCCATGGATGCGCAGGGCAACGCCCTGTACCCGGCGATCCTGATGCTCGACCAGCGCTCCCGCCGGCAGGCTCGGCAGATCATCGCCGCCATCGGCCTGGAGAGGCTGCTGGCGGAAACGGCGAACATGCCCGTGGCCGGAGGGTGCTCCCTGGCCAGCATCTTGTGGCTGCGGGATGCCGAACCGCAGGTGTTCCGGAAGACCGCCTGCTTCGGGCACTCCAACACCTTCATAGGCAAATGGCTCAGCGGAGAGTTCGCCATCGATCCCTCCTCCGCTTCGCTGATGGCGCTGTACAACACGGCGGCCAACGACCTGAGCTGGAACGCCGACATTGCCGCGGCGTTCGGACTATCGGTGGACAGGCTGCCGAGGCTGATGTGGGCCTTCGAAAGCCCCGGCCGAATGCTCCCGCAGAGGGCAAAGGAGCTGGGATTCGCCAAGGAGCCGCCGGTAGTTATCGGCGGAAACGACGCGGTTCTGGCCGCCCATTCGGCCGGAGTGCAGGAGCCCGGAGAAGTCATGAACGTCAACGGCACCTGCGAGATAACCCTGGTGTGCCTGCCCAGGTGCTACCCCTCCACCCGCTACAACATCCGGGCGCACGTGGTCCCCGGTCGCTGGCTGACCCTGTACGTGATGAATGCCGGCGGCAAGGCCTTCGAGTGGTTCAAGAGCGTATTCTGCCGCGAGATGAGCCACGAGCAGTTCTACAGCGAGTTCGTTCCCCGTTCGATCGAGCGGTGGCTGGAACGTCCCAGTATAGTCGGCTACGTTCCCTACCTGATGGGCTCACGGTACTCGCTGGAGCCGCTAACGGCCCGGTTCACAGGCCTGACCCAGGAGAGCACCCGGGAGGAGCTGCTGGCCGCCATGGTGCGGGGCCTGTGTGAATACCAGAGAGAGCACATCAAGGAGGTCGCCCTGGAGGTGCCCTTGAAGGACACCTTCTACGTGACCGGCGGCGCCAACATTCCGGCCGTCATCCGCGCCAAGGAACGCTGGATGCGGGACTGCGGATATGAGTACCGGGAGCAATCCTCGCTGAAGGGGGCGGCCCTGCTGGGACTCAGATACCTGGGGCGGACGCTGAGCTGAGTGAAAAGGGACGGAGGCGTCCGGGCCCGAATAGGGTTGCCGTTCAGAAAAGGCGGAGAAGCTCGTTTTACCCTTAGACCTCTTACCCTCAGACCTCGTCGGGCGGATCGAGAAACTCCAGAAGCCTGCCCTTCACCGCCCGAATGTGCTCCTTCATCTTTTGGCTGGCCAAGGCTCCGTTCCTGCTCTTCAGCGCTTTGACCAGCTCGGAATGCTCGGTCAGGGAAGCTTTTACATTATCCATCGACTTCACGCTCAACACCCGTTCCCGGTAGGTCAGATCCTTCAAGCTCTCCAGCACACTCAACAGCCGCCGATTATCCGATTTCTCTATTATAATGTCGTGCAACCTGATCTCCATTTCCACGAACCTAGACAGCTTTGATTCTCGTACGGCTCGTATAGATTTCTGATGCACTTGCTCTATGTAGTCCAATTCGTCGTCTTGCAGCAGCGCTGCTGCTTTTTCCGCCGCATAACCTTCCAGGATCTCTCTCAGCTCGAAAAGCTCTCGCAGGTCACGTTTGGTTACTCCCCTGACGAAATAGCCAACGCGAGACTCGGCCTTGACCAATCCTTCATTCACCAGCCTCAGCAGAGCTTCCCGGATAGGGGTTCTGCTTATTCCCATCTTGTCTGCCAGGGCTTCGACGTGCAGCTGCTCGCCTACCTTTACCTCAAAGTTGAGGATTTGGCTCTTAATGATCTTGTAGGCCCAATTGGTCAGATCTGACGGTTTCTGGAAACTGGCATTGTTCACTGTGCCTTTACCTCAATCAGGTACTTGATATCGATCCGCCTGTCCCGGACCAACCGTTTTGAACGCCGCTCTCCTGCCGGCTGCACACGCCAGGCACAAACCGAGGAACGCGCTGACATTGCTGAGGCCCATGCCCAAATCCAGGCAGCTTGCTTCCGCTACCTTGGACATCATCCAGGGCATCAGGGTGCTGCCGATCCCCGCCGCTGTAGCGATAATCCCCACAGCGGTCCCCGATCGGCCCGCAAAAACTATCCCTCCCATTGCCAGCAACAGAGGGAATAATCCCGAAAAACCGCAACCCGCCAGGAAGCAGAGAAGTAGACCGATCGTCTCGCCAGAAAACAACAATAACAGTAAAAGGAAAATATTGATACACACGAACAGAATGATGAGGACTCTAAGGTAGTCAATCCTCCTCGTCAACCAAGCAAGAATCAATCGTCCCACTCCCATGCCCGCCGAGAGAAGAGCCAACCCGAGACTGGCCCGCACCACAGGCAGGGAACGGTCGACATGAAGAAAGGATACGATCCAATAGATCACGCCGTTCTGGGTGCCGATGCCCAGGATGGTCAATCCGACGAGCAGCAACATCTTCGGATCCCGGGCGGTTTCACCTACCGCTCGGAGGCTTATCGGGATTCTCACTCTCGGCCGCCGGCTGGAAGACACGAGAAGCGATACGGCCAACAGACAGGAGGTAATCCCGGCAATCCGGTATATCCACTGCCATCTCCATCCGGTTCTCAGAATATGGCCCATGATCAGGGGAGCGGCGACCGCACCGACAGCGTAGAAGAAATGGTGCACGTTCAAAATCATCCCTTCCTTGCCCGCGTGCAGCTCCACTAATAGGGCGCTCGAGCTGCTCACTATGGCACCGGTCCCCCCTCCGATGCATACTATGATTGCCAGGTTGATCCAGAACGAGGAATCGAGCCCGAGAGTCAGACCGCCTGCGGCGGTGAGAATACAAGAGCCGAGCAGCACATAAGAGCGAGGATAGAGGTCGGACAGTACGCCGGCGGCAAATACCGCTATAGCGAATCCTGCCCAGTAGGCGGATCCGAACAGGCCGGCCTTCACGAGGCTCATACCGAAGAAGGGACGCATTTCTATCAGAGCCGTCCCCATAACGGTATGGAAAACGCCTACCATCCCGATCGACGCAAAAGCGCCCAGGGAGATGGCAAAGGATTTGCGCAGCAGCATTACGGCGGAGCTTTACAGGCCAACGGTCCGTGAGCGCTAGCCGGACAGCTCCTGACCGGAAAACTCGGCTCCGGTGATCATCTTGACCACTTCGTCCCCGTCAGTTTCTCTTATCATCCGCTCGCCGGCATTGCGGCCCCTTCGGAGCACCATTACCCGGTCTGCGACCGAGAAAACATGTTGGAGGTTGTGGCTGATGATTATTATCGAGATATTCTTCTCCTTTAGCGACTTGATCAAATCGAGTACTCGTTGGGATTCTCTTACTCCGAGCGCGGCCGTGGGCTCGTCCAGAATAATGAGTTTTTTACCCCAATATACCACCCGGCTTATGGCCACGACCTGCCGTTGGCCGCCTGATAGATTCCTGACTTTCTGATTGATATTCTCAACGACTATCCCCAGGTTCTTCAGGTGTTCGATGCTCCGTTCCCTCATCTTTTTTCCATTCAGTATATTTATTACTCCAAAAAAATTGCGGGTGATCTCTCTACCCAGAAACAGGTTTTTCGGTATGCTCAGGCAGTCTATCAGCGCCAAATGCTGATAGCACATCTGAATTCCCAGGCTCAGCGCATCCTGCGGCGTCCTGATGTTTACTTTCTCACCTTCAAACAAAACCACTCCCGAATCCGGCGCCACGGCTCCGGATATTACTTTCATAAGCGTGCTTTTGCCCGCTCCGTTATCGCCCACTACGGCCAGGATCTCATTGTATCCCAGTCTCAGCTCCACATCTTTCAGTGCCTGGACTCCCCCGAAGCTCTTCGAGATCCTCCTTGCTTCGAGCATATACATCTCATTCATCGTCGAAATGCTCTCCTAAAGACCGTGGCGCCTATTTGCGCCTCAGTATGCTGATCGAGACCATGCCGGCGATCACCACGCCGATAACGACCTGTTGAACGTACGTGGAGACGTTGAGCAGATTCAACCCGTTTCTCAATACTCCGATAATGATTGCCCCGATAAGCGTACCGGCAATCATGCCTTCTCCGCCAAAGAGGTTGGCTCCACCGATGATAACCGAGGCTATGGCATCCAGCTCATAGCCGAATCCGGCAATCGGCTCGCTCACCATCACCCGGGAGGCCAATACGATCCCGGCGACTGCCGCACAAACGCCGCTTATTACGTAGGCGAGCAGCTTAACTCGATTCGTGTCGATGCCGGATACTCGTGCGGCTTCCTCATCGCCGCCGATGGCGTAGAAGTACATCCCTACCTTGCCGTGGCTCAGATTGATATGCGCGAGAATATAGATAACCAACATGATAGTGATCGGAACGGGAATACCGGCAACGCAGCTTCCACCAATAAATCTGAACGAGTCCGGGAGATTGAAGATAGGTCTTCCCGAGGTGATCACCAGCGCGAGCCCTCGAGCAATGCTCATCATCGCCAGGGTTGAAATAAACGGCGGCATCTTGATTCGGCTGGTGACGAGTATTCCGCTGAGCAGGCCGCAAGCCGCCCCCGCAAGAATACCGAACACAATCGAGACAGTCAGGTTCCAGCCGAGGTTCTTGAGGAAAACTCCGGTTACGACCCCGCTCAGCGCCGCCACCGAACCCACGGAAAGATCGATTCCTCCGGTGATGATTACATAGGACATGCCCACCGAAACGATGGCGATGATAGAGATCTGCCTTAATACATTCAGAATGTTCCTGATGGTCAGGAAATGGGGAGAGAGGAAGGAAATCAGAGCTACCAGCAGGATAAGTCCTACAAGAGGAGGCATGATGATTGACTGTTTCGGGAAAAAACGGCGCCTGTAATACTTGAGGCCTGTTTCCTCTTGTCGATTCATGACATTCACCTTAGAAACACTTTTGATGAGGAGTGCAGAGAAATCCGTTTCTCTGCACTCCCCTGATGTTATGTCCCGGCAGCGGAACTCTGATAGCTCGAGCTTATTTCGCCGGCATCCATTTCGCGGCATTATTCTGCCGGACGTCGACGATCGGAATCGTATATAACGACTCTACCTGGTCTTTCTTGCCGGTTCGGATCATCTCCGCGATCCTGATGACCTGCCGTCCGATCTCTGCCGGCTGCTGCAGGATGGTGGAATACATCATTCCCTGTTCGACGGCTTCCACCGCTTCCTTGTCGCCATTATATCCCAACACGAGAATACTGTCGTTCAACCCGGCGTCGGTGACAGCCTTGAGCGCTCCCAAAGCCATGCCGTCATTCACTCCCCAAACCAGGTCGATATCGGCGTTGGCCTGAAGAATATTTTCCATTGTGCTCATCGCCAGCTCTCGCTGCCAGTTCGCAGGCTGAGAAGCAACTATCTCGACATTCGGGTTGCCTTGCACTACGCTGCGAAACCCCTTCATTCTCATCTCATTGGCGTATTGACCGGGAACGCCTTCCAGGATGGCCATCTTGATCTTTCGCCCGAGTTTTTTCTGCAGCTCGAGCACGGTCTTGCCGACGATCTCGCCGCCGTCCTCATTGTTGGAACCGATGAGGGAAAGCACATCGATTCCGGGCAGGGGGGTTATGGCATCGAGAACAATGACCGGAATACCCTGATCCTGCGCCTCCTGCAATGAAGGAACCACGGCTTTCGGATCGTTCACCGATACGGCCAGCAGATCGACTTTCTTCTGAGTGAGATCCTCGATTATCTTGATTTGTCCTTCAACATCTTTCTGGTCCACGGGCGCTACGATTTGCACCTCGATATTCGGATTGGCGTCGGCGGCTTCCTTGACCGCATCGGCCATGGTAACAAAGTATACGCTGACAAAAGCGCGAGGCACAAAGCCAACCACGAACTCCCCCCCTCCCATTGTTGCTTCTTCCTGCCCGCCTGCGAATAAGAACGGCGAAGCAAGCAGAACAAATAGAATCGAGGCCAAAATTTTCCTCTTTTTCACTGAAATCCTCCTTACGTATACAAGTGAAATCTCTAGAGAGGCCTCCGGCCTCCTCTAGCTCAACATAGAATCCCGCCTCACCTATACCAAAGCACCACCTCCTTTCCACGAACTGCTTCTCGCCCAGGCTGAACATGAGGAGACCGATCGCCGGTCACGGCGGTCCTTTCATGTCTTGCCCGTGAGGCACGCTTAAGCCTCCTGTTTTCTATTCCGCCTGGCCTTAGCTTCCGGTCAGGGCGTTTTTGGTCCATATCAGGCTTTCCCGGATCATCGTCTGCGCTTCATCAGGTTCCTCCCAACCCTCGGTCTCGTAGGAAAGTACTCCATCGAATCCTACCTGCTCCAGGATCTCCAGGCAGCCGACCAGATCGATCTCGCCTTCACCGAGACTCACCGCCTCGCGTCCGATCACGTCCTTGAAATGGACATGCCGCACGCGAGGTGCGACTTTTTTCAACAGCTCGGTTTCGCTGTAGCTCGTTTTGGCTCCGAGTTTCCACTCGTACTTGCTGCTGTCGGTTCCGACGTAATCGCCACGGTGGATATTGGCTGTATCGAAGTTCGCAACCAGCCATTCGCTGGAAACCAGGTTCAGGATCGCCGGTAGGCCGTCCGGAGTGAGAGATATGCTGCCATGATCTTCCATTCCCAGATAGACCCGGTTCTTTTCCGCCGCTGCACAGAGGAGCTGCAATCTCTCTTTGAGAATCTCGAGAGCCGTGGCCTTACTCATTCCGGGTGGCACCCTCCCTTCCCCGGTGGCTATCAAGGGCACTCCCGCCGCCTTAGCCCAACTGAGGGCCTGCTCGACGTCTTTGACCCCCTGTTCGGAAGTGATGAGCTCCCGGTGGTTTCCCACCGCCGAGACTCCCTTGAAGCCGTAGCTTTTTATTTGATCCAGAAATCGAATCGGATCGTCCTTCCATGGATCCAGGTGGGGGCACCATTTCAGATTCGCTTCGATTTCCACGTACTCGTAGCCTGCGGCAGCGATCCTCTCCAGGGCAAGATCGAGAGGGTGATTGCGGAATGCCACCGTGTTGCATCCGATGTTCATACCATTCCTCCTGAAGCGCATCATAACCTTTCACCGGAAGGAAAGCGCTTCCTTCAAAAAAGACCGGACTACGTATCCGGATTGGGGAGCATGAAGTCTCTGACCAGACTAGATAGCTGATGGCAACCGGCGCTGAACTGTCTCAAGGTCCGGACCGTGGCCCCAAAGTTGTCGAAATCCGGCGGCCTCATACCCTCCTCCTCATAGGCCCGGCGAAAATCCGTGAACTTCTTGGACAGCTCGGCCACGATCTTCGTCTCCACCGGCCGGTCGATTCTCGACACCACCTCCACGTCGCTTGAGTTGTAGCGTAGCTGCCACTTGTAAGGGGGCGAGATCACGACGTCCCCCCCGATGAGCTCGCTCCAATGTAGATGGTTGCGGAAGGCGGCCGCAAGCAGGCGCAAGCGGTAGCCCCTCTGCTTGAAGATCCGGTAGGTCTTCTTGAATACCGCCACCCCGGCCCACTCCAGGGAGCACGGATCGGCGACGATCCCTTCTTTCTCAGCCACCACCTTCAACCAGTCGTCCAGCCGCCCCACCATGATGGTGCACACCGGGCCCATCGTGGCGATCGGGAGACCCTCTTTCTCCCTTCTCTGCAGTCCCCGCTCCACAGCCTCCGCCACGGCCAGACACTGGGGCAGGGTATAGCACACCGTGGCGTTGATGCTTACTCCCCGGTAGGTGGCCTCCTCGACGGCCGGGACCCCCGCCTCGGTCACCGGGATCTTTACGATCATGTTGGGGGCAAGCCCCGAAAAATGCAGCGCCTGCTGCACGATGGCCCCCGTATTCCTGTACAAGCGGGGATCGGTCTGGATAGAAAGCCGGCCGTTCCTGCCCCGGTGCTCCTCGAAGATCGGCTTCAACAACTCGGCTCCCTTGAGCGAGACCTCCTCAACCAAACGCCAGCCGATCTCGTCCTCGCCGGCGCCGGACATCTCCTCTATCAATTGGCAGATCCTGTCCTTCCAGAGGTGCATCTCCTTGTTCAGGACGTTCAACACGATCACCGGATTACAGGTAGCGCCCACCGCGCCATGCTCGATCGCGTAGGTCAGCTCCTGCACCGAAGCGCTGTCATTCCACAACGCTGTCGGAGTAGTTCGGGTCATCTCGTGAAGCGGGCTTTTGAACTCACCTTTATTCATCGTCATCCCTCTTCGCTGTTTTTACGGGCACTCGCTGAGCTCGCGGACGAACCGGATCGCCTGAGCCGCCGAGGCATAGTCATCCGGCCCGGGCAGGATTTCGATCCCTATGGGACCTGCGTACCCAGCCCCATGCAACGCCGACAGAACCTGTTTGAAATCCAGGTGGCCCCAGCCGGGAGCCAGCCGGTTGCTGTCGGCAAAATGTACGTACCCGACTGCATCGCCGGCCGCTGCGATGTTTTTGGAGATAGAGGCTTCTTCGATGTTCATGTGAAAGGTATCGGGCAGCAGTCTTAGATGCCGGCTGCCGATATCCCGAATCAGTTGCAGGCCTTCCTCCAGCGTGTTGACGACATTCGTCTCGTAGCGGTTGATGGGCTCGAGAAGCAGAGTAACGCCCTCGCGCTCCGCATATTGAACGCACTCGGCAATCGCCTGCAGGCCCTGATTCCGTATCGCTTCTTGCCGCTCGATATCGGCTGTCTGCACCGTGCCGCGCACCCCGCCAATGATGACCATCGAGCCGAGCTCGGCCGCCAGATCGATGTGCCCCTTCATTCTCTCGACCGCTTGCCGCCTGAGGCTGGCGTCGTCGTTGAACAGTGAAAAACCGTCGGAGTAGTATGTCTGACCCGTGGCGATAGCGAATACTCTAAGATTGAGCCGGCTTAGTGACGAACAGAGAGAGTCGCGGTCGAGCCGATCGGCCTCGCGTAAGCTCAGCTCCACTCCGTTGAATCCCAAACGGGAGGCATTCAACAAGCCCCGCTCCAGATCGCCGGCAAAGAACAGGGGACCGAAGCACGATTTGTCAGGCGACAGGCTTATTCCGATTTCCAGCTTACCGTCACTCATGCCGATTCCTTAAGGGACGAACACAACCTTCAGAGCTTGCTGTGAATAGGAGGTTTCCAGGGCTTTTTCACAATCAGACAATGCGAAGCGATGGCTGATCAGCTTGGCCCACGGAAAATCTTTCCGGTGTCTAGACATCATGTCCAGATGCGTGTAATACATATCGTGGGGATGATTCGTGTTTCCGATCAGCAGCACGTTTTTGGCCGCAATATGGCGATGCACATTCAGCTCTACGGTTCCCGTGTCCACGAAATTACCGGTTTCACAGTAAGTTCCGCCGCGGCGGAGCATGCGCAATCCCACCTGCAGAACCTGCGGGCGGCCGACGACCTCCACCACGAGGTCCGCGCCCCTTCCTTCGGTTTCCTCCCTGATCAATGCCACCAGCTCGTCATCGGTATACTGCGAGACGTCGACCGCCAGATCGGCACCGAACTCCCCGGCCAGCTCCAGCTTGTAGGGAATGCTGTCCAAGCCGATTATCTTGCCGGCGCCGAGCAGGCGGGCCTTGGCTATCATCATCATGCCGACCGCTCCCAGACCCTGCACCACCACGGTATCCCCGAAACCGAATCCCCGGGCGTCGACCTGCGAGTACATCTTGGCTCGATCCAGCAGCGAGGACACCACGAAGATCTCGGAAAGCGTCGCTTCTTCCACCGTGGATTCTTCGGGAACCTTGTATATCCAGGCCCTCGGCGGGAGATAGAGGTATTCCGCCCAGCCTCCGGTGATATAGGGAAACCGGTCGCTGCGATAGGTCATGCCGATCCCCTGGTGGTTGGCGCAAAACGGGAAGGCGTGGATGCGGCGGCAGTACCAGCAGCGGCCGCAGATGACATTCGGGCAGTTGGTAACCCGGTCCCCTACCCTGAGGGGCTTCCCGGAGTACTCGATATCCTCACCTTTTCCGTTCATCTCCACGACGATGCCGGAGTTCTCGTGCCCGTGCACCGCCGGAAAAACCATGTCCTGCTCGGTCTCGGTCCCCCCATATAGGGTTACGTCTCCCTCATAGGCATGCTTATCGGTCCCACAGATCCCCGACATCTCCATTTTTACAATGACCGCACCGGGCTCCAGGTAATCCGGATAGGATAGGTTCTGACATTCCACCGCTCCCGGTCCCGTCATCACCACTGCCTTTACCTTCTTCGGCCTGCTCATATCGCTTTCCACCGGCTGCTGTTCAGGTCGGATAGCCCAGGGTGTACAGGTGCTTTCCGCCGTTAAACGGACCTTTGACAACCGCCTCGATCGCTTCCCTGTCCCTCATGGTCATGGCCTTGACCGGCGGCAGCTTTCCGGCCGGATACATTTTCAAAATGTCGGTAACGAGCTTCTCCAGATAGTCGAGAATTGCAGTCAATCCCGGCCTGGCTTTCTCGGGATCGGCCAGGGTGGCGTCTCCGACAACCCCTTCCGGCGTTGATACCACCTCTATCGCCGATGCGCCGACCTGCAGCCAGAAATCGATCGGCAGCTCCTGGTAAGCGCTTCCGGATTTGTTTATATGTCCGTCCGGAAAGATCTTCAGGGGCTTCGTGGCTACGGCGCGTTTCTGATCCACCATCTCGGGAAACAAGGCCATGGAAAAAGAGGTTTCACACTCGTCGGCGTGAACAAACGGCGTTTCAAAGGGACCGCCATGGGCTTTATCCCGTAGATGCTCTGGTATTACGAACCACCAGTTCACATTTATGAGAATTGCGGGAACCTGGTATTTCTTGGCGAATTGATGGATAGCCAGCGGTATCACGTAATCCTGACCGTGCCCGTTCAACAGGATCTGTTTGCGAAAACCGGTATTCCAGAAGCCCGCGATCACTGCCCGGATGTACGCCGCCAGGTCCTCCTCGGGAACCAGAATGGTTCCCGGCATACCCATATGATGGAAGGGATGGGACCCGTACCAGATCGGTTCTGCAATCGTGCATCCGGTAGCCCGGGCCACCTGCTCGGCGATGCGGGTCACCAGGAAGGTATCCTCCCCCGAACAGGCGTTCGGACCGTGATTCTCCGAGCTGCCGATCGGTATGATTATCAGATCATTTTTTTTGAGGCGCTCTTGGACCTGGTATCCGTTCATCGTTTGGTAGTAAAGGCCGGTGGGCAATTCCATGTGGCCGCCTTCGGGCGGTATTTGCCATGCTCCCATATTCCTGTCTCCTGATACTGATTATTGGTTTTCCTCTATAGGTATCCTGTCCTACTTCAATTATGTGATATTTTACATATTACGTATAGCATATTTATCTTTTGGCGTCAAGTGATTTTTTAAAAAAATCTCCAGCAAGCCGGATAATGCTCAGGGTAGATGGATGATTTAGCGGGCTGGCCGGTTTCTGAGGTACCTGTACT
>CAYMEK010000066.1:8893-11249 GCA_964389305.1 uncultured Spirochaetaceae bacterium | reverse complement strand
CCTACAGTGCGTGCTCGCCTACAGTGCGTGCTCGGCGGCAAGACCTCGGAACTGGCTGAAGTATAAATCATGGTAGAAGCCCTTAGCCGCAAGCAGAGACTCGTGTGTTCCCCGCTCGATGATGCGCCCGTCGTTGATGACGAGGATGACGTCCGCGGCGCGAATTGTCGAAAGCCGGTGGGCGATGACGAAACTGGTACGGCCCTTCATGAGACGCAGCATGGCTTGCTGGATATGCGCCTCTGTGAGTGTATCCACGCTGCTGGTGGCTTCATCGAGGATGAGCATGGAAGGCTCGGCAAGCGCCGCCCGCGCGATTGCCAGAAGTTGGCGCTGCCCCTGGCTCAGATTGCTCGCCTGTTCGGACAGCATGGTGTCATAGCCCTGGGGCAGGTGCTGGATGAATACATCCGCATTGGCGAGCTTTGCGGCGGCTTGCACCTCTTCATCGCGGGCGTCGAGCCTGCCGTACCGGATGTTGTCGGCCACCGACGCGGAAAACAGAAATGTGTCCTGCAGGACGATGCCGAGACATCTACGAAGGCTGTCTTGCGTGACCTGGCGGATGTCTCGCCCGTCGATCTCGATGTTACCAGAGTTCAAATCGTAAAACCGAGTAAGGAGGTTCACGATCGTGGTCTTCCCCGCTCCGGTGGGACCCACCAAGGCGATGAGGCTTCCCGGCTTGGCCTCGAAGCTGACGCCGCGCAGCACCGGCTCATTCTCCCGGTAACCGAAGGACACGTCCCGAAATCTCACCTGCCCTTGCACGCCGCGCAGCTCCGTCGCGCCCTCGGCATCCTGTATCTGCGAGGTTTCGTCGAGCACTTCGAAGATCCGCTCGGCGCCCGCCAGGGCGGATTGGATCATAGCGTAGAGGTTTGCCATCTCGTTGATGGGCCGGGCGAGTTGGCGGGAGTAGTTGATAAAGGCGGCGACCGTGCCGATCGTGGCCGCACCGCTTAGCGCCAGCCAGCCGCCGGCCCCTGCGACAATGGCGAATCCGATGTTGTTCACCAGGTTCATGGTTGGACCAATCACGCCGGCAAAGATCTGCGCGTTGATCGCCGAGCGCCGATACTCGCTGTTCGCCTCCTCGAACTGCGCGATCGCGGTTTCCTCGCGGCAGTACGCCCTGACTACCTTCTGTCCGGTGATAGTCTCCTCGATGAGTCCGTTAAGCCGTCCCAGGTTTTTCTGCTGCTCGCGAAAACCCCGGCGGGTACGAGCGGCCACGGAGCGCGAAATAACAAGAACCAGCGGAATGGTGACCAGCGAGATGCCTGCCAACCCGGGGTCCATGCTGAACATGACGATGACCACGCCAATGGTGGTGAGCACGGAGGATAGGAGCTGCGTGACGGCTTGAGTGAGGACGTTATTGATGTTTTCTACGTCATTGGTGAGCCGGCTCATGATCTCCCCGTGAGGGCGGGAATCGAAGAACGCCAGTGAAAGGCCCTGCAGCTTGAAGAACACGTCCTGTCGAATCTGCCGCAGGACCCGCTGGCTCACGCCGACCATCTGCCAGGTCTGGAACCACGTGGCGGCGGCGGAGCACAGATACACTCCCGCCATAACCAGTGCGATCTTGACGATGCCCGGTATTTCTCCCGGGATGACATACAGATCGATGGCCCGGCCCAGAAGGAAGGGACCGGCAAGGTTGAAGCCGGTGGACAGCGCGACGGAGATGATCACCGTAGCCAGGGCGAGGGGATAGGCCCGCATGTACCGCACGAGGCGTCGCGCGGTTCCCCTGACGTTCTTTACGTGCTGCGTCTGTCCCCAAATTGCCTGCATTGCCTGCGAACCGCGCCGCGGTCCGAACGGAAGCGGGGCGTCGGTGCGCTCCCGGGAGTCGGCCTCTGGTCGATTATTCGCCATGACGCTCTACCCGTCCTCCGAGCTGAGACTCGCAGATCTCTCGGTAAATGGAACTGCTGGCCATGAGCACCGGATGGGTTCCCTGTGCCTCGAGCCTCCCGTCGTGCAGGAGGAGTATCCGGTCTGCAGACAGGATGGTGCTGATCCGTTGAGCCACAATGAAGGTTGTGATCCGCTGTCTGGATTTCAGGCTTTCGTGGATCTTCGCCTCGGTCTGCACGTCTACGGCACTGGTACAGTCGTCGAGGATCAACACGGCCGGGCGGGCGACGAGCGCGCGGGCAATCGCTACGCGTTGCTTCTGTCCGCCGGAAAGCCCCACGCCGCGCTGCCCAACCCTTGTATCGTAACGACCGGGAAAGCGGCTCACAAACTCCTCCACCTGGGCGGCGGCCGCCGCCTCGATCAGCTCGCTATCGGTTGCCTCCTTGCTGCCGTAGCGGATATTCTCCGCGATGCTGCCGGAAAA
>CAYMEK010000066.1:0-8793 GCA_964389305.1 uncultured Spirochaetaceae bacterium | reverse complement strand
GGTATGTCCGGCTCCTCCCGGAAGACCCCGTCGATTCGATTGGCGGATGCCAGCGCGCGCGCCAAGCGCACGAACAGGGTGCCCACCATCATGACGGAAAACAGGGTGCGCAGCAGGTAGTTCGACACGGCCATGATCTCGCCGACGGTGTTGGCTCCGACGGACACCCCCACGCCGCCGAGCCACAGTACCGCAACGATTCCCATATTCAGCACCAGCATGCTCGACGGCATAATGAAGGCCATCAGGCGCATCGCGGTACTCGTCTGCATTGCCAGCGCCTCATTGGCAGCGGTGAATCGCTTCTTCTCGTGCTCGCCCCTGACGAAGGCCTTGACCACCCGAACGCCCGCCAGATTTTCCTGCACGACCGTATTCACGTCGTCCAGCCGGTCCTGCACGCGGGCGAACAAGTCCTGTCCACGGCGGATCATGGTGAGGAGCACACCGGCGAGGAGCGGAATGACGGCGACGAACACCAGCGAGAGCCGCGGGCTGGTGGCTACCGCCATGACGATACTGCCTACGAGCATGAAGGGCGCGCGTATCGTGATTCGCAGGAGGACCATGATGGCTTCCTGGACCTGAACCACGTCGTTGGTCAGCCGCGTAACCAACTTGCCGGTGCTCAGCCGGTCCAGATTGCCGAAGGACAGGGACTGGATCTTCCGAAACAACGCGGAGCGAATGTCAGCCCCGGCGCTGTGGGAGGCGCGAACCGCAAAGATGGTGCATCCCACACCGCCGATTACCCCGACGGCGGCGACTCCGAGCATGGTAAGCCCGGTTCGCATGATCACGCCCAGGTCCATCTGCGCGATTCCCACGTCGACGATTCGCTCCAGATACCGCGGCTGCGCCAGGTCCATGGTCACTTCGAGGATCATGAGCAGCGGCGCAACGAGCGCCTCCTTCCAGTATGGACGGAGAAACCCGGCAACTCGCCGGATTGCCGGAAGCATTGGCTGTCTGCCCGAGCTAACCATGACGGCCCTTTGTTGTGTGCCCAGTGAGTAGATTGCCCCGTACCTGTTCCAGCAATCGGAGCAATGTCCGGCGGTCGAAAGCGCTCATTCCGCCGAACGTTCTGCCGTCGAGCGCGCGTAAGCCGTCAAACACGGCCTGCTGAACCGCCCGTCCTTTCCGTGTCAGATGCACGCGGGACACGCGTTCATCCTGCTCATCGTGTTGCCGAAGGACGAATCCCCTCTGCTCCATTCGCTTGAGCATGCGACTGACCGTCGCCGGCTGCACGTGCATGCCCTGGGCAAGCTCCGAGTGCGTGCGGCCGTCCTCGTCCCACAGCAGACGGAGCAGCGGCGGCTGGCCGCGATGCAGTCCCATCTGCTCGAACACGCGCTCGGCTTCCTGGCGGTGCAGGCGGCAGACTTGATGAAGAAGCCCGCCCAGCACAAGATCTTCATCTTCCATGCTGACATCCCTCGCTAATATCCCTCGCTAATATCGCTCCCTGACATCCCTCGTCGATTGTGAAGCCGGACAATTATTAGCTAGCTAGACTATAACGGCGTCTTGCCGCGGTGTCAAGGCGCGAGGTCCGGCCGGACGATAGGCATACGCTCAAGGGATGGGCATCGCCAAGCCGGTGTTCGGAAACATCAAGAACAATAAAAGGATGAACCGCTTAACTATCAGAGGTTTACCAAAAGTCACAGTTCACTGGTTGTACCACTACTTGGTGCACAATATCGAAAAGATCGCATCCACCGGAGCGATCAACCGATTGATGATGGCGTTGAGACGGGCGTCCGCTATGAATTACTTCTCTATCCAGTTCTCTATCTGCAATCCCTCAACACGACAAAATTCTCGCACATTATTTGTCACCAGAACAAGCTGTTGCGACATGGCTTGAGAGGCAAGCAGTAGGTCCATCGGGCCAATAGGAGTACCCTTTTGTTCCAAGGAAGTTCTTACGTTTCCGTAGACTGCAGCTGCACTTTGATCGAAATCCAGAATATCGAATGGTACAAGGAACTCAAGCAAAGCAATTCTATTCCGATCAACATACCGGCTGCGATAGACCCCATATTCTAGTTCAGCAATAGTAATTGTTGAGATAGATATTTCATCTAGTTGTTTGGACCGAATGCGATTTATCGCCGAAGGCGGTTTCTTATTGATTATATAGATGCAGGTATTTGTATCGAGTAGGTACTTCATTCAATATTATTCCGCTTTTCTAGAGTGCCTTGATCTCTACTAAAGTTGAAGAAATCGTCTGAAAACTTATCAAGGCTATCAACAAGCGGTTTCCAAGGGTCCTCATCTTTTGGAATCAGCATAACTATGCCATCAACTTTTTTCACGTAGACTTCTTCTCCCCGAAGTGAATACTTCTTAGGAAGACGAACCGCCTGGCTACGGCCGTTTTTAAATAGCTTTGCTGTCTCCATAGTGCCCTCCGATGATATATATCATAATATATACCATAATAAGTGGTAAGTCAATTGAACGAGAATCTATCGCAGAGGGTATCGTTATTGCCATAAGCAAGCTGGTGCCGTACAACGACGAGATAAGCTGCCATGCCGCATCAGTGATTCCCTTTTGCATGGCCGCGTTGAGGATGATGGACAGGGCCCGAGCGATTCCTTCTGAATCGTGCTCAGAGAGTGCTTCCATCACGCCTTCGAACAGGGTAGACTGGGATTGTGGGTCATCGGTTACTCCTCGTGTTTATTTGGTTGTATTCACATGGAGCACTGATTGACCCACTTCTTTCAAGTCCTTCTCTTTAAGTTTTCAAAAACCAGATACCGATTTTACAGAAAGGAATTTACACTACCTCCGGCATTGCGTGGCTATTGGGGAGGAACGGGAATTGTGTTATGGTGCGTCATCCCGTGCTGATTCCGTGGCTTCCTGATCAGATACTGAGTAGATTTCGACGGCGACGACGCCGCGGAGCGCAATCGAAAGACCAACGGGCACAGAGAACAGGAGGTATCCCAAGAGGTACAGTATCGGACTTCGTCGCGGTGAATATACTCGATTATCTTGATGAGCGCGAGAGGAACGGCGGCCATTATCGATACCACTAGAGTCCGAATCCCAGAGACCCAGGCGGCCCTGGGTGCAGCCAATGGTTGAGAGACCCCGTCGACGGCCTTATAGTGCCGCAGTGCAAAATCAACGACAGCCACGGCAATGAGTCCGTAAAGAAGTCTTAAGATCACTGCATCGATCAGGGGATCAAGCCGTACCAACGAGAAACGGACCAAGAAGAGACGATTTTAAAGAAACTGGAGCAAGCGTACCGGGAGGTACCATACGGCAATAAGAATGAAAAATTCGCGAATCCGGGCCCTAAGAAGTTTGATTCCAGACCATAAGATATCTACAGACCGTTGCTCCACTAGCGCCACCTTTACCGCGAATTCACTGGATTCCAGCACTGATTAGCGTATTGGGCAAGTTATCCTCCATAGTTCATTTCCTCGGCAATGAGTCAATGAACCTGCCCATCACTTTGTTGATTGCCCCTTCATATTTCCAGCCTCCCGCCCCGGCCAACTCCGGGCCGTACAGAGGATCCGCGGTCGTGACGATGATCATGTCGAGCTCTTGTAGCAGAATGATGTAATTTGCGCCATGGCCACACACGTAGTCGAAACGATGCTTCCCTACCTTGGCGGACCACCACTGATAGCCGTACCCGAGATTGCGGAAGGAGCCGTACCTGCTGGTGATCCAGCCACCCCTCTTGATATTTTCCGAGAATCGTTTCAACGAGTCTGTAACCCATTCGGCTGACAGGACTCGTTTCCCCTCGTATTCACCTCCGCCCAAATACAACAGCCCGAACTTGGCCATGTCGCGAGCCGTAATGTACATCTCCCCCCAGCCCCAGTTGTAGCCGTCCGCGTCGGTGGTCCAATTGCCCACCGTAGCGTTCATCGGCGAGAAAAGATACTGCTGGGCGAAGGACTTTAGATGGGTGCCGCAGGCCCGGGCCACGATCACCCCAAGGAGATGAGAGGTCAGATTACTGTAGTTGAACTTGGTTCCCGGATCGCTGACGAGAGGGAAATCAACGATGTGGGGCAGCCAGTGCCAATTGTCCCGAAAGAAAAGAAGCTCAAGATACGGAGCCACCTCCTCCTCGTCGGGGTAACCGCCCCGCATCTGCAGCAGGTGCCGGACAGTGATCTGGTTCTTTCTGGGATCGGTTATCTTTCCGGCGAGCTCCGGGAAGAACTCAATCATCTTCTGATCAACGCTTGTCAGGTATCCCTGGTCCAGTGCGATCCCGACCAATGCCGAGGTGAAACTCTTCGTCGCCGACTGCCGGCCGGACACCTGCCCAATCGAGCCCTTGTTGAAGTACTTCTCGGCGATCAGATAGCCGTTTTTCACGATCAGCAGCCCATACAGGGTCTCCAGCTCGGCCGCATTCTGATAAAACCGCGCCACGAGAGCTGGATCCAGCCCCTGCTCCGCAGGCGTCGACACCGGCCAGTCATTCCTGCGCAGCGGTGCGTATTCGACACTTTCGAGGTTTTCAGCCTTAGGACTGCATCCTACCATGTCCGCTAGAATCAGAAACACACTGGCGAACAAGACCAAGATTGGCTGGAGTCCTTTGACACGGAACGGGCAGTAGCGGGCGATGCTCTTCAGCAGGTTGAGCCTCAGTGTATCGTCGTTCTTCCGCGAAGCGTTCATAGCGGCAATACTCCTTTCATGCGGGCGCTCAAGACAACGGATCGGGAAGGGAAAACCCGATGCTTCTCCGTCTGGCTAATATATATTCTGCGGCGCCCGCACCCAGTTGATCCTTTCAGGTACGAGGAGTAGTGTGGCGAAGGAGCCGGAAGCAGCAGGAGTGGTTGTTCGAAAGCATCGTCAGGATACACTCTCCGGCCCCAGGCGTTTCTCTTCGCCAGTGTACTCCACGATGAACTCCTTTACGATGTTTATCGGCCTGCAGGAAAGAGGCTTCGACATTCTGCTTCAAACTGTTAGAACTCCAAGCTCCTCTTTGAGCAACCCCTCCTGGTCTAAATGTAGCTGATCAGCCGCGCGGCTATTTTGTGTTGGCTGAATTAGCTTTGTTAGACAGTTCGACTTCCTCATTTTCCGTGGCCTTCATTGCTTATGATGATGCTTCTACCCCTTTATTCGTTTCCTTCGTTTGTTCCTCAGTGTACTTTGATATGTATTCCATCGATAATTTCTGCATTTCAATCAGACTGTCATGAAAAATATTGATTTGCTGTAGGGTTTTATTGTAGAGATAGAAAAAAACTCCCGATATGAATTCCGTTAGCACACCAGCGATGGCGGAAAGATAAGCTGCATTAAGTCCACTTTTGATATTCAAAAAAGCGGTAATGATTCCAAGGATGACCCCAACAGACAGTAATCCAAAGCCAACAATCGCCACCACTTTACTTAACTTAAAACTTTGCTCAGCTTGTATGCGTGTCTGGGCTACATATGCCTCAAGTGATGAAACATTTATAAGCAATACGTACTTATAAACCTTCGTTCCTTTTGCTTCTTCTAGCTTTTCTGTGTAAGTTTTCTTATCTTCGGTGGCTTTGGCTAAGGCTTCGACAAAGACTTTACCTATACCAGCACCAAAGCCTGCAACATTACTAGGATCCATCTATTCTTCCTCCCCCAATAAATTCCGACCGTCTAACATATATATTCTGCGGTTTTTATTATAATCCAGTAAAACCCTTAGAAATTCCACCCGTCGCCGCAATCTAGATTCTACAGTCTGCCGGAAAAGTTCTCAACTCGCTATGTCAGGAATGCGTCCATCCGTAGCACCTCAAGGGCGTTGACGGGTTCTATCCCCACAGCACTTTGGAGCCAGGGACTCATCGCTCCCCACCCCGAGGCCGTGGAAAAGCTAATCGTAGAGGCGCCGCGCCGCCCGCGGCGGTTGCGCCTTGTTGTCAGGGGAAGATTTGTCTCTTGACTTGCTGAAGCCTTATATGGGTTATGTGGCCCGTATCTACTGCTCGCTTGTTTGTGTTCTCGACGACACAATCCATAGTCCACCATGATCGCTTACATCATGTGCATTTAAGACTTCGTACAGCCGGTCCAGAGTCGTCTCACGCAGTTTTGGAACATCGATCGCGGGATCTACTACGAGAAGATGCCTGGTTTCCAAGTCTAACTTCTGGACTAGAGAAACATGCTCATTGTCGCCATCTCCAAAAAGAAGTCGACTGTTGTAGCAAATAATAATGTCGTCGCCGTTCTGGATTGAGACAGTAAGTTGGGAGTGTAGTTCGTCAAGAGAGTGAGGTCGTGTCTTCACTAGTTTGAGTGGCAAGCCATTACGGCGAAAATAACCTGCAATTGAGAATTCTTCTTTCGACGTCTGCGTGCCATAACCTGCTTTTGGCTCTGGACCGGTGCGAACCCGCTCAAACAGGCGCTCCAGTTCTTTCGGCACAATCAGACCTAGTTGGTATCCAATATCATCTTGGGAAAGACAGTCGAACCCGCGTCTGGTTTGGATCATCTGGAGCACTGCCGGAACACAGCAGAACTCTTTCTCAGTGATTGGCTCGTAGTTCGGTGTTATTTTGAGTTTCATCGAACCACCTCTCGGGACACATAACAGCTCGCGCTTCAGCCGCACGCGCAGCGGAGCGGAGCATGTCGGCTGAAAGCGCGTGTTGGTCGGCAACTGCTAATGTGCTTGTATTTTTTTGTAAAACCAAACGACTGTCAACATGAAAGCCCCAGCCAGATACAACGTGCGTACTTCTGGGTGTAGAATGGGCGTAACTACTTGAGACTGGATAAGTACGTCATAGAGTCCACCTACTCCCAGGAAGAATGGGTAAATCAACAAGGCGCTGTTTCCTATTCGATATACCGTGGCGTAAAGAAGGCCGACAAAAATCAACTTACCATATTCAGGTTGGAATCCTATATGATGAAAGGCATAGAATAGAGCAGTCAAAATAATCGCAGGCACGATGCCGAGAGCTTGTTCAAACAGGTTCCTCAGGAAAGCGTAAAAGAAGACCAACTCGAAACATAACGCCAACATCACGTAAGCCGCTGACCATATAGTTGGCGCATTGAGATTAAAATCTGCTGGAGGCGGACTCTCGGACAAAAGCATAAGGAATAAAAACAGTCCGAGGACAAGGTTGATCGCGATAAAGATCGGCCACTTCTTGAAACTAAAACCAAACATGGCCCATCCTTTGCCGGACCGTTGAATGTATATCAGCGGAAACAGGATACCCACGAAGAAGATTTGCCCAATATCTCGAATCGCAATACTGACCCAGGGCCAGTGCCTGTAGAAAGGTAGCCTTGCTGCTGACAAACCAATCACAACAATTCCAGCAACGAGAGCTACAAGCGTCTCGCGGGAAAGCTGCCACCGAAATAACTTTGAAATAAAGGCTCTCATCGCATCTCCTTGTGATGCGCTCGGTATACGGTAATTGACATACGTCTTACCGCCCAACGCTTAGTTGACCCGTCGCTCCGCAACAAAGGACGTGATTGGATTAGCTATTGTTGCCTTTGTCATCTATAGAACCCTAGCGTTCGGGGCCAACGACATGTTCTATTTCGTATACCGATCACCTTTAGAGTGACAGATACACCCATGACGGGATATGTAGGAATGACCAAGCGTTGGCATAGGCGCGGGCTATAGGGGCAGGGGTATGTTTGGTCAATGTGCAAAGAAAGCAAATGTAGGTCAACCCATTTTTCTTTGTACAGGAAGGCGTGGACATTTCTGTGTGTGGGGGTAATATTACTAGATTATGAATGAATCCAACCTCCAATCTTTAAATTGTAAAGAATGATACATTCAAAGAACAACAATCCCTGACGGAATAGAACATATATTCTGCGGTTTTCATCATAATCCAGCGAAAACCTTATAAATTCCACCCATCGCAATAGAAATTCTACATTTTCAGGGAGAAGATCTCAACTTGCGGGAGTAAGTCACGGACTATCCCGATTTGTTCTCTGTAACTGTGTGCGCACTATTGCATACATGGGTGTAGGACGATTTCCGTATCCATGGTTCAACCCCTCCAGGTTGCTCAGGCTGTACAGCCTGTGGCTGATTTCGGCGATCCTGTATAATGGGCTCAAAGTCGGCGAGAATTACCTCCCCGCGATCCGGTGCATTCCTTGGATTAGGATTAGTATCCAACTTGGAGATTCAAGTATTTCGCTTGACAGATTAAGGGGGAGAGCTAAAATCGAGAAGTGAGCACTATCAGGGTGTCGAATATCCCCAACGATCTCAAGCGACGGTTCAAGGAAATCTGTAAAGAGCACGGAAAAACGATGTCCGAGTCTGTCCTTGAGTTCATCAAGGAAACGGTCGGGGAAGAGATCATGAGGGATGCTGCAGATAAATTCAGGAGGGGGCACTATCGAAGGTAGAAGCAAGGTCTGACCGGCTGCCCTAATGGTCCTATTATTAGGGTGATCAGGGATAGTCTCCGGATGATCACCGGTTCCAGTCCGGCTTCCCCGACCTTCATAAGCCGCGAGCAGGTTACTGAAGGTTGCTAGCACTCCTCAAAACAAATCCAAAAAACCAATCTATCCGAGCACATCAAAGTGATTGGGGCCGGTGAGCTACCCCACAACGGGCGATTCGACAGACGAAAAAGCCCCTCGCTCAGAGGGGCTCAGTGCCAGGGAAAATAGCAGGGGCAGGACTCGAACCTGCGACCTCCGGGTTATGAGCTTGACCCGGTTGTATTCCGGAACGTGTCCGAATGTAGCCTACCGGAGCTTACTATATACGAT
>CAYMEK010000065.1:5021-23871 GCA_964389305.1 uncultured Spirochaetaceae bacterium | reverse complement strand
GCTTTTTCACTAATCACTGCAACGTACAAATGTGGAGGTATTGGGATTCCAGAAACCATTCCGCCATTAGACAAAATTCTAAAAAAGATACCCACTTACCTAAATGGAGAACGTTAATGGTCTCGTAATAAGATCAATTAGTCGAGACGTTACCATATTTAATGCGTCTTGAACTACCTCATGAATCAGGTGTGAACAAACCCCTCTAATCAAGGTGCTCTATAAATCAGATTCCATTACTACAAACAGACACAGAACTCAGTTTATGTGGTGCTTCCCGATCATCCTCAACCATTAGTTCGTCCATACTTAAGAACATTTGGGGTATATTGAAAACTAATCCCCCACTGATTTTCTGATCGCCTTTGATGAAAACCGGTCGTGGCCAAACATACAATGTGTCTACATAAAGGCTGTGCGGCGGGTTCTGGCTGTTCATATGGATTCTGCTTCTCAAGTCTCTATGTCTTATAACACAGTCTTCAGAAAGCACTTGTTCCGTGGGAAAGAGGACAAATAGAACCAACTTGTCGAAACCGTGAAACGCCAGAATCCAGGTCGGAAACCTCTCATCAACGGCACGGATACATTTTCTCAATCTCGGCGGTGCTGGAAGACCCAGGAATACGTTGTTGTTCCTGGACAAGGAAACCGCAGCCGACGAGACGTGATCCAGAAGAGTAACTTTCTTCTTGTTTCTCGGGTCAGATAGATGGCGATAACACTTCAGATCGCTGAAGAAAACATCTTTCAATATACAGGTATAGAACGAGGAGGTATTGTTGGGCTGAACATCTCGAAAGCGAATTGCCACCGATATGAACCACGAAAGCGGTATTTACACCAATTTACCACATTCTTCCGTTTCATTCCAGGATCATCCATTGGTAGACATGGCTACTAGTGAATGCTCTCCTATTCCAAGGAGGTGTTCCTGATGCGGCTTGATGCGGGTAATTGTCTGTTCGGCGGCATGATCATAATGCTCGGTCATAGCCTGCGTCCGATGCCCGGTGATTTTTCGGAGATCAGCGTCGTCCATGAGGGGCCGTAGATACAAGTTCGCAAAGTGCCGCCATGAGTGAAACGATAGATTTCGCTCCCGCCTCTCTTCCTCGGAAATGCCAATATGCTCCAAGGCCCGGTAAAGCCTCTTGCCCACTACTTTGTGGTCGATCGGTTTGCGGAGGTCATCCCCATGGAAGACGAACACTTCCGGCTCGAATAAGGGTTCCAGTTCACGGAGTAATCTCAGACACCCCTCCACGAATTCTGGTATCGAAACGAAGCGGGAGGACCGGGCCTTAGGATGCCTCAGACCGTACTTTCGATTCCAAGAGGAGTCGATGTGTAAAAATCCATCTTTGACGCTTTTCCAGCGGATCCCCTGCACTTCTCCGAGCCGGAGTCCGGTTACACTGGCGAGTGCGTTCAAAGTGTAGTGGAACAGGCTCTTATCCCACACGCGTGCGAAGCCCTGCGGATCGAATAGTTTCCTGAACTCGTCCATTGTGAGGATTCCTTTCTCCTTGGAATCCTATCTCAGTTTCTCTACATCTTCTGCAGGATTATGCAGAAGGAACCTCCGGCGCTTGGCCTCTTTGAGCATGATCTTCAGCACCGTGAGGGTTCTGTTCGCCGTCACCGCTGAGTATTTCCGTTTGATATTGTTTATCCAATCTTCAATGTCTGTTGCCGTTATGGATCGGAGCTTCCAGTCAGAGAAATACGGCTGGATATGGTTTTCCAGGTATGCCCTCTGCTATTCTGCATACGACCTGGAATACTCGCCCCTGGTCCGTTTCCGATTCAAGTATTTGCACTTGTCCCATAGAAACCAGTTCTTGGCGTATACCTCAAACCTAAGATTCCTATTTGCTACGTATTGTTCCTCTTCGAGCCTTTCGTAGGCCCAAATTTCGGCCTCTGCTCGGGTCGTCTTTCCCGAACTGACGGCGGTTTTTCGCCTGCCGTTCTCTTCCCTGAACTGAACGTAGTAGATGAATCGTTTTTTCTTCCTGGTGGGTCTTTTGTAAATGGTGAATGGCTTGTGCACTGCGAACAGCTTCCCCCTATCTCTCAGGGAAAAACTGCTCACAAATCTGCTCACAATCTACGGTTACATTCAACCGCAATCTCTGCAGAATGCTATTTATTTGTTCTGCAAAGAATAATTTCGGGCTGGGCGGATTTGAACCGCCGACCCCACGCCCCCCAGACGTGTACGCTAACCAACTGCGCTACAGCCCGAAATCAATGAGCTCCGGAGTCTATCACGGGCTCCGAGCCTATGTCAACGATCCGGAATTACAGGGAGGAAGTGCCTTACCGGCTGCGGCGACGGCCCGGCGTCGCCTGCTATACGGATGCCCCCGCCTCTCCTTCCAGACGAGGCGCGAACTCGGGAAACTCGTACTCGATGCGGCCGTTAGGCGTCACGTGCATCATAGCGTAGCCCTTCTGGGCCATTTCCTCCAGCACCTTCTCCGCTTCCTGGATCGACAGCTCGGTCTTGAGCGCTACGAGTGCGGGGGTTACGATTCCCTTCTCCTCCTTGGCGGCCTGGAGAATCTGTTTCTCACTCGAGGCGCCGCTGTTCTTTACCACCGCCGGGCGTTCGTGCCTCGCGGAGGCCAGACGGCGTATTCCCTCCACCATGGGCATGACGCCCGCAAAAAGGAGAGGAAAAACAAAGAACCAAAGTCCCGTTATCGACCAGGCTATGCCGAATGCTACCGTGAAGACTATCCCGGAGGTCAATGAAGCTTCGGCTGATTTTCGCCTCTTGCGGTACCTGCGCAGGCTCTCACCATCGGCCTCTTCGTAGCTCTCCATTACAATTATGGTACTCAAGTCAGCATATAAAGTCAATTTGAGCATTGCCGGTTTTGAAGAACAGCGGATTTGCACTATACTGTGGGATATAATGCCATGAGAGGTATACGGTGGCCAAGAAAAAAGCGGAAAACCAGCGCACCAGGCTCGAGAGAGAGCTCGCGGAGGCGATCGAGCAGGTCGACGAAGAGGGGCTGATCTTCCTCCTGCAGCAGGCCCAGATCCTGATCCACAACGCTCAGGTGGACAAGCTGAACCGGGAGCTGGCCGAGCTCCAGGAGAGCCAGGGCAAGAGCAGGCGTTCCGGGACCGGGCCGCGGAAGACCGCGGCGCCGGCGGCGGTGTCGATCGAAGAGTCGGAAAACGGTAAGAGTTTCTTCCTGGCTATCGGGGGTGTGCGCAAGGTGATGAACCTCGAGGAGATGAGGAGGCTGGTGAGGATCTGCTATGCCGCCGAGACCAAGAGCGATGCACTGCGGCAGCTATATACGGTCCTGACCCGCGAGCGGGGCGATGTTATGACGGACGCCAAGATCAGCAGCTCGAAGAGCCCGCTGATCGAAGGGCTGTTCCGGGCGATTCGCAGCACGTACCAGCTCAAAGACCGCTAGTTCCTCTGGCGAGGGCCTCCTTTGTGGTCACGGCTGTGCCAGTCCTTACGCCGCTCTCATTCACTCCTTGTGGAAGCCCTCCCCAGAGGGCCTCCTTTGTAGGCGCTACTGAATAAGCCTTTGCGTCACTCGCGCTATTCTCTATGGAAGCCTGCCATTTCCTTGATCTCCGGAGTCTGACCCGTGTCTTCCTTGATCCCCCGGTGTACGATGGCGGCCACTCCGGTGGCGAGCCCGAAGAGGTTGATGAAGCCGGCAGCATCGCCGTGATCGTACGAGCTGGCTCCGAAAGAGGCCAGGTCCTGGAGGTAGAGGGAATAGGGAGATTTGCGGCCGGCTACAATGACGTTGCCCTTGTAGAGCACCAGGCGTACCGTCCCCGTGGTATATTCGGCGGATTTCTCCATGAAGGCTTCAAGGCTTTCCCTCAATGGAGTGTACCATTTCCCGGAGTAGACCAGCTCCGCGTAACGCATAGCCATCAGGCGTTTGAAGTGCAAGGCGTCCGCATCCAAAGTGATCTGCTCCAGCTCCCGAATCCCCGCATGCAGAATCGTGCCGCCCGGGGTCTCGTACACCCCACGGCTCTTCATGCCCACCTGGCGGGTTTCCACCATGTCAATTCGGCCAATACCGTTCTCCGCACCGACGCGGTTCAGCTCTTGCAGCAGAGGCAGCGGGGGCACTCTCCGCCCGTTCAGGCCCACGGGAAATCCTTTCTCGAAGTCCACTGTGATCTCGGTCTCCCGATCCGGGGCCGCCTGCGGACTGCTGGTACGCTGGAACATGTCTTCCCTGGGGCGGTTCCAGGGATCTTCCAGGTCTCCGCCCTCGTGACTGAGGTGCCAGAGGTTGCCGTCCCGGGAGTAAATCTTTTCCTTGTTGATCTTCCCGAGGTCTACATCATGGGCCCTGGCGTAGTCGATCGCCTCTTCCCGGGAGCGAATGTTCCATAAGCGCCAGGGAGCGATCACTTTGAGATGGGGCGCCAGCGCTTTGTAGGTCAGCTCGAAACGGACCTGGTCGTTGCCTTTACCCGTACAGCCGTGGGCCAGCGCATCGGCGCCCTCCTTCAAGGCCACTTCGACCTGATGCTTGGCCTGCAGGGGACGGGCTATGGAGGTTCCCAGAAGGTACTTCTCCTCATAGATGGCGCCAGCCCTCAAAACCTTGAACAGGTAGTCCTTCACAAACTCCTCGCGCACATCCATCAGGTAGAGCTTGGAGGCCCCCGAAGCTACAGCTTTCTTTTCCAGACCGTCCAGCTCGTCCTCCTGCCCGACATTGGTGCACAGGGCTATGACTTCGGCGCCGGGATAATTCTCCCTGAGCCAGGGTATGATGATCGAAGTATCCAATCCCCCCGAATAGGCCAATACGATCTTCTTGATATCTTCGCTTGCCATTGCGCTTCCTCCTCGTGGATATCGTTCACAACTCGATTTCGCCCGCCTTAAGCCTCTGCAATACCCGGGACAGGATGGCCAAGCCGGTATCGATCTCCTCGGTGGAGATAACCAGGGGCGGAGCGATACGCAGGACATTTTGACCCGAGCGCAGAATCAGAAGCCCCTCCTCCCGGAACACCTCGAGCAGGCCTCCCATGAGGTCACCGTTCTTCCCGCCTCCCGGGAGCCGTTCGAGCAACACCTCGATCCCGAGTAACAGACCCCGGCCCCGTATTCTGCCTAAAAAGGGATAGCTGCCGGCCAGGGACTCCAGTTTCCCGTGGAGATGCTGACCCTTCTCCCGGACCTGGGCGATAAACTGGGGATTGGAGAGGATATCCCAGACCCTGCCGGCCACCGCGGTAGTGACCGGACCGCCCCCGAAGGTGGTACCGTGCTCGCCTACGTGGATAAGGCAGTTCACCTTCTCCGGGATGAGTACGGCCGAAAGGGGCAGTCCGGCGGCCAGCGGCTTGGCCAGGGTGACGATGTCGGGCTTAAGCCCGATACCCTCGGCGGCGAAGAAGGTGCCCGTGCGGGCCAGGCCCGTCTGAACCTCGTCGGCTATCAGGATCACGTCGTGCTTCCCACACAAGCGGTTCAAGGCCGCGGCGAACTCAGGGCTCATCGCCGCCATCCCGCCCTCGCCCTGGATTACTTCGACGATTACTCCGGCGAAGCTCCGATCCAGAGTCTTTTCCAGAGAGGAGAGATCGTTGTATTCCACCACCTCCACTCCGGGAACCAGGGGCGCAAAGGGTTGCTGATACTTGGGATTGGGTGTAACCGAGAGAGCGCCCATGGTGCGTCCGTGAAAGCTGCCCGTAAAACACAGCAGCTTGTGGCAGCCCTCCCCTTTCCTGCGCAGAGAATACAGGCGGGCGTACTTCAAAGCGGTCTCGTTTGCTTCGGACCCGCTGGAGAGGAACTGCACGGCTTGGAAAATACCGTTCGCCGTCATCTTCCTGGCCAGCTCCAAGGCCGGCTCGGTGATGAACAGGTTGGAGATGTGGACCAGTTTCTTCATCTGCTCGCCGGCTACCTGAGCCAGGTCCTCCCGGCCGTATCCGAGAGCATTTACCGCAATCCCGCCCGTAAAGTCGAGATAACGCCGGCCGTTCCCGTCCTCCAGCCACACACCGTCGCCTTTGCGGATCAGCAGCAACTCGGGGGAGAAACACTTGGGAAGCGGATGCTCTTTTATCATTGCCGAATCGTTTTCCATATAACCAACTCCTTACTGCTCAATCATAGATAAGCCTCAAAGATGGAACCGGGTGCCCATCTCCCCTTCCAGCAGAGCGCGCACAGACCCCCTGCCGCAGTACTGGCCCACGATGACCTGCCCCACCCCGCGTTTAAGCGCCTCCAGGGCTGAGGTGGTCTTGGGAATCATTCCCCCGGTGATGGTGCCGGCCGCCAGCTCGGCCTTTGCCCGTTCCCGGTTAAGGCTTTTCAGCACCTGCTTTCCCTTTAGCACTCCGGGTATGTCGGAAATGAATACCAGATAATCGCATTTCATCCTGCAGGCAACTTCGAAGGCTACGGTGTCTGCGTTGATATTCACCCCCCGGCCGCCGCCGTCCATGGACGTCGAGGACAGCACGGGAAGAAAGTCCGCCGTCAACAGCAGGATGAGCAGCCGCGGGTCGACCTCGCCGATATTGCCGGTTCGGGTCTCGGAGCCGTCTATCCTGCCCAGGGTGCGCCCCGTAAAGCAGCGGCCGTCCGCTCCGCACAAGCCCACGGCCGACAGGCCGCAGGACTGAAACAGGCGTACCAGCCGCTTGTTCACCTTTCCCGAAAGGACCATCTCCACTATGTCCATCTCGCCGGCCGATGTAAGGCGAATGCCTTCGTGGAAGCGGGGCTCGTAGCCCATCTGACGGCTGAGGCGCGACACCTCCGCCCCCCCGCCGTGTATGACGACCATTTGATGGTCGCTCATCAGATCGAGCATATCGGCTGCAAAGGATTGAAGCTGGCTCTCGTCCTCGGCCAACGTGCCGCCGATCTTCAGGGTGACAAGCGGTTTTTTCGCACTCCTATCGGCCACGCTCCCTCTCCCAGTCTACAGTCGTCTATATTTCGCCGGCTGCGGATAATCCGCTGGTTTCGGCGAAGCCGAAGCGCAGATTCATATTCTGCACAGCCTGTCCGGAGGCTCCTTTCATCAAGTTGTCCAGGACAGAGAACAGCAGCAGAGTTCTGTCTTCGATCCGCCAGCCTATGTCGCAGCGATTCGAACCTCTCACCTCCGCAGTTTGCGGGATTCTGGCTCCTCGCAGCCCTATGAAAGGCGCCTCGGAATAGGCCCTTTGAAATAGATCCGCAACCTCGTTCTCGGAAACCGCTCTGCTCAACGGCATCATGACGGTTGCAGCCATACCTTTGCGCAGCGGGGCCAGATGGGGTACGAAAAGCACCGATGCCTGCGGTTCCACAGCCTGGAGCTGCTCTTCGATCTCCCAGACGTGCCGGTGGCTTTTTCCCGGCGAATAGGCGCCGGTGTTTTCGCTGCGCTCGCAGAACAGGTACTCCGCCTTTACCTTGCGGCCGGCTCCGGAGATCCCGGAGATTGCGTTCACATAGATGGGTCCCCCCACCAAACCGGCCTTTACTACGGGTAGAAGCGGGAGCAGAGCAGCGGTGGGATAGCATCCGGGATTGGCTATCAGGTTTGCCGAGCGGATCGCTTCAGCCTGCCATTCCGGCAGCCCGTACACCGCCTGTTTCAGCAGATCGGCGCGCGGCGGAGGACAGCCGTACGCCCTCTCGAATGCCGCGGCATCTTGCATCCTGAAATCAGCCGACAGGTCGATTACCACCGCCTTGCCGAAAAACGGTGAGCAGAGTCTGGCCGACTCCAGGTGCGGCAGAGCCGAAAATACGACTCCCGGCCTCCTCTGCGCCGCCTCCTCCAGGCTCAACAGCGTTCCGTCCCGATCGACCTTGCCCTGCAGGTCTTGAAATCCGGGGTCCACCTCGTTGAGTTTCTTCCCGGTCCTGGAGGAGGAAACGGCCAGGATCTCGCCGATCTGCGGGTGGGCCGAGAGCAGGCGGGCGAGAAGCAGACCGGTAAATCCGGTGACCCCGAGAATGGCGGCTTTCACTCCGCACCCTCCTCCAGTCCTGGGATCTGTTTCTGCAGGGCCTGAAGCAGCTGGCTGCGAGAAACCCCGTCTCGGGGTATGATCAGGATCGTGTCATCACCCGCGATCGTGCCTAGAATCTCCCGGATGTTCAGATTGTCGATGGCAAAGGCCACGGTTGAGGCGTGACCGGGAAGTGTCTTCACCACCCCCTGGGCTCCCGAAAACTCGATGGAAATGAAACCCCGGCGGAAGTCCTCGACCAGGCTCTTATCCGAGCCCACCTTGCTCGACTGATCGGAGAACGTATAGATATACCCGCCCTGGCCGTCGGGGATCTTGCCGACCTTCAGGTACTTCAGATCTCGAGACAGAGTTGCCTGGGTTACCTGAAAACCCTCGCTGCAGAGACAATTGAGCAGCATCTCCTGGCTGTTGATCTTCCTGGTCTCTATAATGTTCCGTAAACGGGCAAGTCTGGCGGTTCTCTCCATTGCTCCAATCCTGCATGTTTATAATAGACAACCGTATATTCTTACATAATTACCGGAAGAAAGACAAGCGGCTTTCGGGATTACCCGGGCCTTCACCGGCTTGTCTCACCGCCTCACCCTGGGGTACCTTGTAGCTCATGGAGCAGGAGACGCAGCTTCTGAGAAGTCTCGGTTTCCCGAACCTTCGCTTTCATAGCCCGTTCAATCATTTCGATTTCAAGAGGGGCGGCCGCAGAATCCTGGTTATCGGTCCAATGGGCTCCGGGAAAACGGAGTACTGCGCCCGGGTCTGGCGGGATTCCCTGGTGGCACAGCGGAAAAAAGGTCTGGCCAGGGAAGAGACCTGTTCCAGTAACACCGACCGCCGCAAGGTCTTTTTTATCCGCTCTCTGCTTGACAGGGAGCGTTTCCCCGAATATCCTCCGGATGCCCTGCCCTACCGCAACGGATATGAACGCTGCGGCAGGTACACTGCCGACATCAAGAACTCCTTCGACCTCGAAAAAATCATCACGAAGAATTCCGAGGTGGGGACCTGGATCATCGATGAGGCGGCTTTCTACGAAGAGCGGCTGGTCTACGTCGTGGAACGCGATTCCCGGCGTCGGGAAACCGTGTACATATTCCCGACGCTGATCCTCAACTTTCGCAGGGAGATCTTCAATATCACCGCCCGGCTGCTTCTCGAGACGGCAACCGACATCTTCCCCCTGACCGCCTACTGCGAGCACGGCGAGTGTTTGGAGGATTCCCTGAACACGTATCGCTACTACCTGGTGGACGGCCAGGAGTGCCCCGCCCTGTATTTCGATCCCCTTATCATCGTGGGCGGAGACCAGGAAAAATCCGATCCAAGGGAGCCAAACTACTGCACGCGGTGCGACAGCCATCACTACCTGCCCGGGAAGGAATACACCTACCTGATTCTGAAACCTCTGGGGGAGACAGCCGCGGCCGGCGACCTGGAGCCTTTACGCACCGAGCTGAAGCTTATCAGGTCGAACATCGAGGGATCGGCCCTCTTCCGGCACCTGGCCGAGCGGCACCTTCACGGGGAAACGCCTCTGCCGATAATGATGAACGCCCTGAAGGTCCCCTGCCTGGCCGAGAAAGCGCTGATCTTTCTGCACGCCGAGCAGAATCTCGTCTCCCGGGAGCAGGTACTGGAGCTTATCGATTCCCTCGAGTTGGATCGTGGGTACCTGGCGCGTCGACTCAGCGACAACGGCCGGGTGCTGTGAGGACAAGCATGAAGCGAGCGCTCCGCCTGAAGGCCTGCGAGGCTCCCGTGAAGCCCAAGCCTCTCTCGATTCGACTCAGAGTGATCCAGACGTTTCTGTTCGCCGTCGTCGTCCTTTTCCTCGTGCAAGCCTGCACGGGTGAGCCCCCGGAGATCCTGAGGGTTTTCTGGCGGCTCAACCTGATAGAAGACCGCGAACAGAATGTCTCCTATCAATCGCTGAGCCTGTTTGTGAAGCCCAGCGATCCCGACGGCTTCGAGGACATCGAGGAGGTCTATCTGATCAATGATGAGCAGGAGCTGTTGTGGCACCTGGACGGAGAAAACTGGGTTCAGTCCGGTTCCGGCGAGGAGCTGTGGATCGGCTCTAACTCGCTGCGCATGCCCGCAGGTTCCTCCTTTCCAGGCGGAATATACCGGGTCCTGCTGCGCGATGTGGGCGGAGATTCGGCGGAGCAGGAGATACGAATCGAATCTACCTCTATCAGCAACAACCGCAGATTTCTGCCCGCAGTCAATGTACGAAACGGAAGGATCGAGATCGCCGGAGCGCTTCAATCATATCAGCTGTGGCTCTACGACACAGGGGGCCGATTCGTCACCGCTTATCCGGCCGGGCAAGGGTCTCTGGCGGTCGAAGCCGTCATCCGAGCTCAAGCGCCGCTTCAGGGAGGATTCAGCTTCAAGGTCTACGGATACGTGCCGCAACGGAATCTGGGGGTGATCAGCGGACCCTACTACGTCACGCCTTGAGCAGGCTCACGGGGATTCCCGGGTGGCTTTTTCTCTGGCTTCAAGCGCCTGTATCTCGCGATTCACCCTATCTATCCGGTCGACCAGAGATTTGAGCGCATCGTCGCTACCGGCCGGGGTTCTCTTTTTCACACTCTGGAAGTAAGCCTCGCCGAGGTCGGCGAACAGGTTCTGTCTTTTTCGTATCTGGCTCGATATGCTTGCTTTGATGCCGAGTATCCTGGCGGACTTGCGGGTTGCGTGGGCCGTGGCTTTCAGTGCCGCGCTAAGCTTCTTCTGCGCCTTGCTCAAACCCTTACCCGCCTTTTCGGCGATCGGTCCCAACTCGTCCCGTGCTCGAGCCTGCGCGTCTTTCAGGCCTCGTTTCGCCTTTTCCACCGTGGGGGCTACTTCCTCTCGTACCGTTTTTTGAGCACCGCCCAGGCCTTTCCTGGCTTTCTCGACTGATGTTCCCACTCCCTCCTGCACCCTCTTTTGAGTCTCGCTCAGCCCTTTTCTGGCTTTCTGCAGCGCCGAATCAGCCTGGGCTGCGACTTTCTTCTTGGCCTGCTCGCCGAGCTGCCGGGCGGCGTCCTTCACCTCGGAGATTCCAGCCGACGTCGCCTCCGCGCTCTTTTGACCCTTGTCGACAGCCTTCTGGGCGCTCGCTTTGACCCGTGGAGAAGCGATCCGGCTCTTTTCTTTCTTCGACGTTCCTTTGCTTCCACCCGACCCCGAAGACTTGGAGCCTTTCCCGGCCGCAGGAGCCGAGGATGCACTGCTGGAAGCAGACTGCCCGGCTTCGCCGCCTGCCGGCTTTTCCTTGCCGGTGTCTTTGCCTGTTGAGCTCTCTGCCATACTCTATATCCTCCTTCCGCCAATCATAAGAAAAATACTATTCTGTAAGATATGAAAACGACCGTCTTTATACTTTCCCGGAACAGGAAAAGTACCTATTAATAAAGATACTAATAGCTTTCCGGTCAGTCCAATGCAGACTTATTACCCGAGGGCCGGATCGGCTACCTCAAAGCGCGGCTTTCTACCCTGGACCTCCGCTGTCCTCGGTCTGGCTGCGCCCCGCTGCCAGATAGGCTGCCACCGCTTCGCCCACCCCGTCCTGCCAGCGGAATTGATGGTGGTGGTCAAACTGGGCGTGCAGCGCATCGTCGGGGAAATGGCTGCCGAAACGCGAGAAGGTAAGGAGCAGCAGATAGTGTTTATCCGCCAGATGTGAAGCCAGGGTGATGGCGGACCGCCGGCGGCGCGGCAGCTTCACGCCGAGGCGGCGGGCGTACTCGGCTACTAGAGATCTCCAGATCACATGGGCGTCACAGCAGTTGAACGCCTGCCCTGTAGGTCCGGCGGCGAGAAGGCCATCGACGATTGGACCCAGGTTTCGTACATACAGCAGAGAGACCCTACGCAGCCCGTCACCGCAGAAAAAGAAGCTTCCGTCCAAAAGGGCCCGGATTATGGTGGGTGACAGGTACGAATCCAGTCGGCCCAGGACTGCCGGAAGCCGCAGTATCGTGAAGCCCGAGCCACCGGCCTCGATATGGCGCTCAGCCCTGGCCTTGGAGCCCATATACGGAACGAACGGTGCTCCGCAGCAGCGCCGGGTCGTGCTCTCTGCTCGATCCTGCCCGATGGTCTTGAGCCCGTACACGCTGACGGAGCTCAGATAGATGAAATGAGGACATCCGCATCGGCGGGCCCATACGCTCAGATTACGGGTTCCTGCGGCGTTGACCGCGTATAAACGCTTGCGGGCCGCTCTCTGATCCACCAGCCCCGCAGCATGCACCACGGCATCAAAGCGGCGTCGTGGCAGCCGTCGGAACTGCTCGATCGCCGTCAGGTCGAGGGATATCTCCCCCTGGGCGGGCGGGCGTAAAAAACAGGTGCCGGTAACCTCGTGTCCCGAGCCGACCAGGTACTCCTGCAGTGCTCCGCCGATAAAGCCGTCGCAGCCGGTAAGAAGAACTCTCATGGCGATAGATCTCCAGTTACCATGTTGGAAAGGCGGGAAACTTTCAATAGAATATCCTCATGGTCGTGCTGGTCATCCTCGGATTCGTGCTGCTGGTGCTGGGCATCATCGGCTGCGTGCTTCCCGCAATTCCCGGGCCGCCTCTGAGCTACGCGGCGTTGATCCTGCTGTCCTTCATCCGCAGGTGGCAGGCGTTCAGCCCGGCTCTGCTGATTATACTGGGTGTCTGCACGGTAGGGGTGACGCTGCTGGATTTCTTTCTGCCGGTTCTGGCCTCCAAGCGCAAAGGAGCCAGTAAAGCCGGTATCTGGGGCTCGATCATAGGCATGCTGGCTGGCATGATCTTCTTCCCTCCTTTTGGAATGGTCCTGGGCACCTTCGCCGGGGCCGTGATCGGGGAGCTGATTTTCAGCAAGCACAGGGAAAACGCCCTCAGAGCGGGCTGGGGTGTATTTCTGGGCACCATGCTCGGCATTGCCCTGAAACTGGCCGTCAGCGGCGCCATCGCCTTCTACTACATCCGGGCTGTAATAACCGGCTGACCGGCCGGACGTTGTCCCGCCGCTCGCTCCCTCGCCCCTACCAAAACCATACTTTGGTCCGGTCTCAACAATACCCGCCTTTGGTTAGCTTTCTTCTAGACGAGGAGCCGGACTAGCGTCCTCCACAGAACGGTAATTCGGTTCCGGGAAGGGGCAACCATGAAGGCGCGTTCGAGAACGGAAGAGAATCTCTTATCCCTGTATTTGAAAGAAATAAACCGCTATCCCCTTCCCAGCCGTGAGGAGGAGGCCAGGTTGATTCGACGAGCCCTGGCGGGCGATTCGAAGGCAAAGGAGAAGCTGGTGCTGGCGAACCTTCGGTTTGTGGTAGCCGTTGCCAGGAGATATCGCAACAGAGATATCCCGCTGCTCGATCTGATAAGCGAAGGAAATATCGGCCTGCTCAAGGCGCTGGAGCACTTCGATGTCGACAGGGGCTGTCATTTCATCTCCTACGCCGCCTGGTGGGTGCGGCAGTCTATTTTGAAGGCGCTCTCAGAGGACTCCCGCGTTATTCGACTGCCCTGGAACCGGGCCAACGAGCTCGTGCATATCGAGCGCAAGCGCAGGGAAATGCTCTGTAAAGGAAGCGGCGCCGCCACTGTTGAAAAAATCGCCGGGGAGCTCGGCCTGGAAGCGGACCATGTGGCCAACCTCCTGGCCCTGGCCCGGCAGCCCCTCTCCCTAGACACACCGGTAAAGGGATCCGCGGATTGTTCACAGCTACTGGATTTTATCCCTGATCCGAACAGAAAGAGCCCCGAGCAGTCCGTCGTTTCCCGATCACTCCGTGAAAATATCCGGGATCTGCTGAACACCCTGACGATCCAGGAAGCGGAAGTACTCACCCTCCGTTTCGGCCTGGACGGGAGCAAGCGCCTGTCCTTAAGGGAAATCGGCAGGAGGTACAATCGTTCCCGCGAGCGGATTCGCCAGATCGAGAAAAAGGCGATCAAAAAGCTTCGTGCCCCATCCCGCCGCCAACTTCTCGAATCCTACGTGGCCTGAACATCGGCCGCGGGATTGCGCAGCGTGGAGGCCTGGGAGACCATCATCCCGGCCAGCATCAGAGCGCAGCCGAGCATTCCTCTGCCCGAAAGCACTTCCCCCAGGATCAGCCAGCCCCCCAACACGGCGAATGCTCCCTCCAGACTCAGGATGATGGCCGCATGAGCCGGATGGGCCGTCTTCTGCACCACTACCTGCAAGGTGTAGGCGATGCCGACCGAGCAAAGCCCCCCGTACAGGATCGGAATCCCGGCCAGCAGAATCGATGCGGGGCGAACCGTTTCAAGCCCGGCCGAAGCCACCAGGCTGAAAAGCGAGCACCAGGCGAACTGGATGCAGGCCAGCTCGATGGAATCGGTTTTGGGTGAAAACCAACCGATCAGCTGAACGTGGGCGGTCCAGAAAAGAGCGCTGAGCAGAACCAGGAAATCGCCTTTCGAGATCGTGAAGCTTCTGGTAATGCTGAGAAAATACAGGCCTATGACGGCCAGGCAGGCGCCGACCCAGCGCGGCCAGCCGGCCCTCTGGCCCCAAAACAGACCTGAAAGAGGCACCAGGACGACGTACAACCCGGTAATGAACCCGGCTTTCCCGGCGGTGGTGTAGACGATGCCGACCTGCTGCAGCGAGGCCGCCGCGAACAACACGCAACCGGACAGCAGTCCGTACAGCCACAGGCGGCCGGCCTCCTTTTTCCTGGAAACCCGGCCGTTCACGGCCCGGCGCTTCGCCTGCCGCCGCCTCAGCAAAATCAGGGGGATCAGGGAAAGGGAGCCCAGAGCGAAGCGCACGCCGTTGAAGGTGAAAGGCTCTACGTGCTCCATACCGGCCCGTTGCGCCACGAAGGCAAATCCCCATATGGCGGAGGTGAGGAGTAGCAGGACGTCGTCTTTGAGCTTTGACCTTCTCATCACCGTACCGGGCCATGGTAGCGGGAGCGTCTCCGGGATTCAAGCATTTTCCAGCAGCTCTAGAGTTCGGCCAGCAATAAGGCGAAGGCGGAGTTGATCTCCTGGCAGCGCCGCAGCCCCGTGGGGTTGATGTCCGGATGATAGATCTTCATCAGCCGCTTGTACTGAGTCTTGAGCAGAGACCGGGTGAGTGTCCTTCCTGCAAGCTCCAGGGAGTCCCTGGCCCGGGACAGGGCGGCGGACTCCCCGCCCTTCCTCTGTCCAGGCGTTTCTGCGCCCCAGCCGGGCTGCGCCTGTTCCGAGGAACCGTAATAGTCCGGCTGCTCGGCGTAGCCTTCCGCGACCGCCTGGGCGAAGAGTCTGGCTGTCAGCGCGGCGAATATGCTTCGTGGTTCCAGCACATGCTTGCGGAAGAAGAAGCGAAGCAGGCGGCGTACATTGGCCTCGGCCAGATCGGGAATTTCGAACGTACGCCTCCGGCAGTAGCTTGCGGCGGCCTCGGCGACCAGGCCCGGCAGCGAAAAATACTCCTCCAGGTACACATCCCGGGCCCGCTCGTAGCTGTTGAAGGCCCTCAGCATAGCCGAGAACTCTCCGGCCTCCAGATCATGGTTCCGGACTACATCGCTCGCCTTGGCGAGAAAGGTGCCCATGATCTCCAACTGCTCGGGATGGCTGAAGAAAATACCCGCCTTCTCCAGCAGCTGCCCGGTTTGCGGTCCGCAGAACAGCTCAACTAGGGCCACAAACTCCCAGATGTTGTCCTGGCTGTACTCGGTCGTCGCCGAGGCCAGGCTTACCAGCGGATGGCTTGCGGTTTCCGCTCCATAGATGCGGGTGTAGAAATCTTCTTTCCGCAACCCCAGGAAACCACGTACTTCCCGGGCGGAGACAGACCAGGGTATTCCTTGCTCCTCCAGGCTGCGGATATGCGCGATGATCTCATCCGGGCAAGGCTGTCCGGCGGTACGCGCGGGGCGTCCATGCGACTCCATGCTCTAACAGAAACTCCTGATGCCTACTAGGTAACGCTTCGGCCCGGAGTCCGTCAAGCGCCCGCCTGCTTGCGGCATTGCCACCTTCTGCTCCGGCTGTCGGGCTCTTCAGGTTATTCCCCGCTATTCACGGAATGTCTCAACCTAACCAGCTCACCTCCAGATCTTTTCTCGGAGGAATCCGGTGGTACTGCACAGCCGGGTAGCCAAGGCTCATTACACCTGCCACGATCATATCGTCGCCGATGCCCAGGAGCCTTTTCATCCTCTTGTTCTTGAACAGAGACTGAACGGCGAACCCGATCCAACAGGTTCCCAGTCCCAGGGAATGGGCTGCCAGCATGCCATAGGTAAGGGCGATGGTCGGATCGAGGAGGGACAGCTCGCCTAGGTTCGGATAGTACACAACGACCACGGTCGGGGCGGAATGGAATATCGGATCCTTGCCCTGGTCGCATTTTTCGATCAGGTCTTCGAGTCCCTGCTCCAAGCCCGGGCCATTCATCACCTCGTACATGCCCTTGGAAACGAAGGGCCTGAAGAGTCTGCGGTGCTTCACCGCCGTTTTGAAGCGAGAGAACATACGGGCGGTTTCCTCGATGATCGGCTGTATCTTCGCCTTGTCCGTAATCACCAGGTAGCGGTTGGCCTGCAGGTTGTGCCCCGTGGGAGCGTATTGCATGGCCCGCAGCACCGCTTCGACCACCTCCCGAGGCACATCCTTGTCCCTGTATCTACGGACCGAGCGCTTGCTCTGCAGGAACCGGAGCAGGCGCTCATAGCCGCAAAGCGAAGCGGGATCCTCGATGCCTTTGCAGGTGAAGGCCGGCTGATCCGATTCGTAGAGCACGGCGTCGTTGCGGCACACGCTGAGACAATGGCCGCAGTGCAGGCACCAGCGGTGCGGATCCTGATACGTCACGGCTTTCTCCTGCCCGGCTCCGTTTGTCAGCGAGAACAGCTGCGCCGGACAGTCCTTTACACACTCGAGGCAGAGAGTGCATTTCTGTCGATCGACCCCTTTGATTGTCATGAGTTGCTCCTTTCTGAAGGTACTGTTGATTTAACTAAACAGTTAGTTGATATCTCATCAAAAAAATTATTCCTGTTTCTGGTTCCAGCGGTGGTAGGCAACGTGGGTCATCTCCATCGCCTTCTCGTAGTAGCCGTCCAGCTCTTCCTGGCTGAGCCGGAAATGAGCGCACCACTGCTTCTGAAAGATTACGTACATCAGCAGGGGGACAACGCCCGTGAAGAACTCGGTCACCAGGATTTGATTCATTCTGCCTTCCTGTATTGCACCTTTGCTCTGCAGTTCATGGATATCGGAGGCTTCCAGAAGATCGGTAAAATCAACCAGCTTGAACAGCGGGGGAGATCGGTCGCTGCTCTTCAAGGATTCCGCCAGCATGATCCGCAGCAGGTTCCTCTTTTTCTCGAAATAGGAAAAATACTCTTCCATAAACCTGTCAGCTTCGCTGGGCGGGCCGGACTCCAGCCCGCCGTTCCTGACGTAGTTGACCAGCATCCGCGATGAAGCCTGAAAAAAATCCTGGAAAAGCTCGTTCAGCAGGTCCTCCTTGCTCTCGAAGTAGTAGTAGATCAAGGCCTTGTTCACCTCGGCCTCCCGGGCAATCTCGTCGATCCGGGCGCCGTCATATCCCTTTTCCGCGAAGACCTTCTCCGCGGCCGCTAGAATTCGCTCCCTTGTTGCTTCACTGTTCCGCGCCATGTCGATTATTAACTATCTATTTAGTTAAATAATAATGGATAACCGAAGCAATGTCAAGTGCTTTCTATTGCCCCGATGAGAGAAAACATCGATAATCGAGTACGGAGAGGATAATGAAGGCAGTTGTATGTGAACGGCCCGGTACGTTCGTTCGAAAGGAAGTAGATGAGCCGCGGCCGGCGGCCGGGGAGGCGCTAGTAAGGATCCGCAGGGTGGGCATCTGCGGTACGGATCTGCATGCTTTCCAGGGCAACCAGCCGTTCTTCGAGTATCCGCGCATCATAGGTCATGAGCTGGCCGCCGTGGTGGAGCACAACGGGGGCCGCGAGGAGCTGAAGCGCGGCGAGCCGGTGACCGTTTTACCCTACATTCCCTGCGGACACTGCATAGCCTGCCGCCGGGGCAAGCCCAACTGCTGCGTGTCGCTCAAGGTGCTGGGGGTGCATGTGGACGGCGGCCTTCAGGAGCTACTCGCCGTTCCCGCCGGACTGCTTGTCAAGGCCGAAGGCCTGTCACTGGATCAGCTGGCTCTGGTGGAATGCTTCAGCATCGGCGCGCACGCAGTCAGGCGCGCAGGGCTGGAAGCCGGCGAGACGGTCCTGGTACTCGGAGCCGGCCCTATCGGAATCGGGCTGATGTACTCCGCCCTCGCCGCCGGCTGTCGCGTGCTGTCCATGGACGTAAACACCGGGCGGCTGTCCTACTGCCGGGAGGTGGTCGGGGTCCAGGAAACGATTGACGCAGGCAAGGAGCCTGAGAGGGCGCTGGCCGAGCTGACCGGCGGCGAGCTGCCCACCACCGTGTTCGATGCCACGGGAAATCCGGGCTCGATGATGAAGGCCTTCGGTTATATCGCTAACGGCGGCACCCTGGTGTTCGTCAGCGTGGTGCAGGCCGACATCAGCTTCTCCGACCCCGACTTCCAGAGACGGGAAACCACCTTGCTCAGCAGCCGGAACGCGACGATCGAGGATTTCCAATCCGTGATAGCCCTGTTCGCCAGCGGAAAGGGCGGAAGCGATACCTTCATCACCCACCGATCGGACCTGGATTCTCTGGCCGGGGAGATCCCCTCCTGGCTTGATCCGCAAAGCGGGATCATCAAGGCGATGATCTCGCTGTAGCCTGCCGACGCCGCGCCGTGGGGGCGGTACCCTCCGGGGGGTAGTACCCTCCGGGAGGCGGGACACTCTGGGGGGTGGTACGCCCTGGGGGCG
>CAYMEK010000065.1:0-4921 GCA_964389305.1 uncultured Spirochaetaceae bacterium | reverse complement strand
GCTACACCACGATCAGCTCCACGCCTCTGGAAAGCGCCGTGCTTCTCTGCTCTTCGCTGATGCCGCCATCGGTGATGATGGTGCTAATCTTCTCCCAACCGCACAGCATCAGGTTCCCTCTGCGTCCGAACTTACTCGAATCGGCCAGGACGATCAGCCGCTTGCCGTGCTCGATCATGGCCCGCTCGGTCTTGATTAGGGGCATGTCCGTGTTGGACGCTCCCCGCTCATCGATCCCGTAAACGCCCATGAACACCTTGTCCGCGTAGTAGTTGCGAAAGCCCTCTTCTTCAAAGGGATCGAGAATGAGCTGGGAGTCCGGATATACGACCCCGCCGTTAAGGATGACCGTATTGAGCGAATGCCTGACCAGGATTTCGGCCATGGCGAAGGAGTTGGTGATGATCTTCAGCCGGCTGCCTTTGAGAAACTCCGCCATATGGAAGGTGGTCGATCCGCCGTCTATGATGATGGTCTCCCCGGCGCTGCAGAGCGAAGCGGCTTTGCGGGCGATCAGGCGTTTTTTCTCCAGCAGGATTCCTTTGCGGTACTCGAAGGGCAGCTGCCCGCCGAAACCCGGCAGCCCGGGAGCTTCGCTGGGAGTACACTCGGGCTCGGCGCATTCGGCGCCTCCCCGCACCCTGTGCAGCCTGCCGGTAGCCTGAAGCTTGGCGAAATCCCGGCGCACCGTGGCCGCGGAGGAGCGTACCAGCCCGGCAATGTCCGCCACCGAAGCGAAGCGGCCCTGGCGCAGCACTCTGAGAATCAGCTCGTGGCGTTCCCGTTCGATCACCTCCCGCTCTACCCCCTCACCCGCGGCCGATCATCCCGTACAGCCGCTCCAGATTGTCCGCCAGGTCGCCGCCTTCCTCGAACAGGGAGGAGCTGCCCGCCACCAGGATGCGCGCCCCCGCCTCGACCATGAGCGGTATATTCCTCCAGCTCACGTTTCCATCCACCTCGATCTCGATGGGGTACCCTTCCGCAGCGACCATCCCGGCGAGCTTGCCGAGCTTGGCGATCGTGTGCGGAAGCAGCTCCTGGCCGGCATAACCGGGATTCACGGTCATGAGGCAGGCCAGCTCGACGTAGGGCAGCAGGCAGCGAACCGCCTCCAGAGGAAGGGCCGGATCGATGGCCAGCCCGGGCCGGGCTCCGCAGCTCCTGATAAGCTGCAGGCAGCGAATCGGATGGTAGCTGGTTTCCGGATGGATAGACAGCGCCGGGTGCCCGAAGGAGGCGAAGAGCGGAACGAAGCTCTCGGGCCTCTCCATCATCAGGTGGATATCCAGAGGGACATGCGAATGCTCGCATAGACAGCGGCAGAAATCCGGACCCAGGCTGAAGTTCGGCACGTAGTGTCCGTCCATGATGTCGATGTGCAGATAGTCGACGCCCTTGTCCTCCAGCAGCGCCAGCTGCGCGCCCAGGTTGAGAAAATCGGCGCACATCATCGACGGCGCTACTTTAATCGGAGCGTTCAATGCTCGCCTCCGCCTCGGGCCTGGGGATCGACAACCACCTTGAGCCCCTGCCGGGACTCATGGTAGGCCAGTGCCTGCCGAATCTCCGTCAGAGGGAAGACCGCCGAGATGTACCTGGCCGCGTGTACTTCCGCCCGGGCGATCAGCTCCACCGCCCTGCGATGGTGCCGGGGCAGAGCCCCGTGGCTTCCCATGACGAAGCATTCCTTGTAGTGGATGAGATTGGAATCGATGCACAGCTTGGGCTCGTTCTTCAAACCCCCGAACAGGTTCACGTACCCGCGGTGACGCACCATGCGGATCGCCTCCTCGTGGGCCTTGACCGTGCCGGCGGTGGTGATGGCCAGGTCGACGCCCTCTCCGTTCGTTTCGGCCAGAACGGTATCCACCAGCTCCTCCTGCTCGGTAGCGATGAAGCGGGCGTCGGGGCGGAACTGCCGGGCCATTTCCAGGCGCTTCGGCGAACGCTGGGCGGCAAAGACCCGCGAGGCTCCGAACACCTTCGACAGCTCGAGCATCATGCAGCCGATCGGCCCCAGACCGATGATGCAGAGGCTCTTGCCGAAACCGAAGCCCGCCAGCTCCAGGCCGTGCAGGGCGCAGGCCAGCGGCTCGGCCAGGGCAGCCTCCTGGAAGGAGAGCCCGTCGGGTATCGGCGTCACCGGGCCGTAGCTCAGGGTGGTCTCGTTCAGGACCATGAGCTGCTGGAACCCCCCGGGGAACTGGTAGCCGACGGCGTAATTGACGGCGCAGTTGGTGCCCATACCGTTGGTGCACCAATAGCAGGTGCCGCAGGGAACGTCCGCTCCTACGGCCAGCCGGTCCCCTATCCTGACCCGGGTGACCTGGGAACCGGCTTCGACCACTTCCCCGGCGATCTCGTGTCCTATTACCGCCGGGAACCTCACCCGCTCGTTGCCATAACGGAAGATGCGGAGATCCGACCCGCACACCGCGCAGGCCCGCACCTTCAGGATCGCTTCCCGGGGCCCGCAGGCCGGTTCCTTTATTTCCCTGACTGCAATTCGTTCCAGCCCTTCCAACACTGCCGCACGATTCATAGGAGGATTATACCCTATCCACCTTCGAATTCAAGCAAATTTGTACATTATTTATCATAATATATCTATTTGCTTGTAAATGATGAAAAATTACGCTATACTGCCTGCATCGATGAAGGCCTTGGTGCTCAGGAAGGACAGAGTTCTGGAATACGCGAATGTACCGATGCCTCAAAAGATGGGACCCGACTCCGTCCTGGTACGGATCGCCTATGCGGGCATCTGTAGCTCCGATCTCAAGCGGGGCTTCGGGGGAGGCGCGTACCACTATCCGCTGATCATGGGACACGAGCTATCGGGTCTGGTCGAGGAGAGCTTTCCCGGCAGCCTGTTCTCCCAGGGAGACCGGGTGGTGGTCTATCCGCTGCTGCCCTGCCGCCGCTGCCTTGCCTGCCAAAACGGAGCCTTCGCCCAGTGTGTACGCTATGACTATTTCGGCTCCCGGCGGGACGGAGGTTTCGCCGAGTACCTGTACGTACCCGAGGCGAACCTCCTCCCGGTTCCCGGACAGGTGGAGCTCCTGCACGCCGCGCTCACCGAGCCCTGCGCCGTGGCTCTTCACGGAGTGAGCCGCCTGAACGTTCGCATCGGCGACAGCGCCGCGGTGATCGGCTTCGGCCCGATCGGCAGCCTGGCCGCCCAGTGGTTGAGCATTCGCGGCTGCTCGCCCATCTACGCCGTGGACATTGACCGGCGCAAGCTGGCCCTGGCCGCCGAGCTGGGATGCCATCCCGTGAATGCCCGGGACACGGACCCGGTGGCGGCAATCTACGAGCTGACCGACGGGCGCGGCGCGGACCGGGTGGTGGAAGCCTGCGGCCAGCCTCAAACCTTCCTCCAGGCTGTCCAGGCGGCCGGCTCCTTCGGCGAGCTGCTGTTTCTGGGCAACCTCCAGGGTCGTTTTACGATAGCCGAGAAGGAGTTCTCCGCCATCCTGCGCAAAGAGCTGAAGATCCTCGGGAGCTGGAACTCTCGTATCGTTCCCCGGGAGCACAACGACTGGAGCATCGCCTTGCGCTACCTGGCGGGACAGCTGCGGGTGGCTCCTCTTATCACCCATACGCCGCCGCTGCGCGAAGGACCGGAAATTTTCAAGCGAATGGCCTCCGGCTCCCTCGGATCCCACGGCCGGGTCGTGTTCCGGGTTCTTCCCTGAGATGCGCACCCCTTGGAGACCGAAATCCTTGGAGAGAGAACGGCGTTGAAGCTGAGCCTGGGACTCAAGAGCGATCCCATCGAGCACCGCTACAGCTTCGAGTGGCTGTTCGAGTTGATGAACGGGCTCGGGCTGAGATACGTTCAGCTCGGCAGCTTCCCGGAGCTGTACAGCCTGGAGGACGGCTTCTTCCTGTCTCTGAAGGAAAGGGCCGAGAAACGGGGTATCGTGATCAAGAGCTGCTTCACCTCCCACCGCGAGCTGGGCGGTTTCTTCTCAGGCGATGCCTACCTGGAGCGCTCCGCCCGCAGCAACTACGAGCGCTTTATCCGCATCGCCTCCCTGCTCGGCGCGGACTCGGTGGGCAGCAATCCCGGCTCCGTGTACCGCGACCGTATGGAGCTCAAGGGCCGGGGAATCGAATGCTATCTCCGCCACCTGAAGCAGCTCATGGCCCTGGCCCGGGAGCAGGGGCTTAGCTTCCTGGCCGTAGAGCCGATGTCCTGCCTGGCCGAGCCTCCCGCCCTCCCCGAGGAGACGGACACGAAGCTCGCCGCCTTGAACGATCACCACCGCAGCCGCCCGCGATCCACGGTTCCCGTATACCTGTGCGGCGACATCGGTCACGGCGTGGTGGACAGGCAACGCAGGGTGCTTCACGACAACTGGAGCCTGTTCGAGCGGCAGATCCCCTTCATGGCGGAGTTTCACCTCAAGAACACGGACGCCCTCTACCAGGATGTCTTCGGATTCTCGGCGAGAGAGATCCCGGGCGGAATCGTGGACCTGGAGCGCCTGCGGGCGATGATCGACAGGAATGCCGGGCGGTTTCCGCTGGATCGCCTGATAGGCTACCTGGAGATCGGCGGACCCAAGCTCGGGCGGGAGTACTCGGACTTTCTCCTTCGCGACCAGATCGTCGAGTCCGTAGAGAACATCCGCCGTGTCTTTCGAATCTGATTCGAAGAAGCGGGCTAGTTCTTGGCGATTATTCTGAAGATGGTCGGAGTATCGGGGTCCACCTCTCCGTATTTGATGAAAATCAGTATCTCTTCGGTGAACGCCACATAGTAGATCACCAGGATGACCGCCACCGCGATCGTCGTATTCACGAAATACGAGGCTATAACCAGGAAATACACCAGCACCCCGTTCAATTTGAGCAGGAAGGTGTGCATCTTGATGGGCTTCCGGCAGGTGAGGGACGAGACACCGAAAGA
>CAYMEK010000064.1:20819-24810 GCA_964389305.1 uncultured Spirochaetaceae bacterium | reverse complement strand
TCAGTCTTCCAGGATGATGATTTCGACCCGCCGGTTTTTGGCCATGTTTTCCTCTATGTCGTTCGGAGCCACAGGCTCGTTCCCTCCCCTGCCCTCGTAGAAAAAGCGCTCTGCCGCAATCCCCCGGGAGACAAGATAATCGACAATCGTTTTGGCCCGTTCAACCGACAAGCTGTACTGGCTTTCTTCGCTTCCCACCCGAGCCGTGTGGCCGACAACCAGGAAGCTGCGCTTCTCTATCTTTTTCAGTGTTTGAGCCAGAGCCTCCAGCCGAGGCCCCTCCTCCGGAAGAACTACGGCCTGATCGGCGACAAAGTGAATCCGGTTCAAGGTCAGCGCCACGCCTTCTGTCCTCTCAGCAACGTCCACGTCTTCGACGCCGGATGCCTCCAGCTCCCTCCTGAGATCCTCGGCCAGACGGGGCCGGTCCATCTTTACCACATCGTCGAACCAGGTCAGGACGAATCCCTTGAAAGCTACGCTCCGCTCATCCTCCAGCTCGTACTCCTCGTGCATCTGATCGCGCATGAAGAATGGCCTTCGCAGTATTGAATCGTAGTAGATCGTCACTACGTGGCTGCCGCTGATACGCCGAATACGCTCGTCTCCGTACGGGTCGTCTCCCCGCCGGTACCGAAGCGCGTACTTGGCGCTTACAACCTCGTATTCTCGGCCCTCCAGGAGCTGCGGGCCGAGATAGCGATACTCGCAGTAAAAGCGTACCCGGGTGAAAGCGCCGTCCCGCAGCGGCTCGACCACCCTCACGCCGTATTCCCGCCAGCTCTCCCCTCTCTCCACCGGACCATCCGGAAAAACCGGAAAACTGCGCAACGCCGGGTAGGCCTGCGACTCTTCGACGCGGTACAGGCCACCGGGAAGTATCGTAAAGGAGACTGGGATAACCGCCTCGATCCGCTTGGCGACGTGGCGGTTATTGTGCTTGGTCTCCTCGAAAACGTAGAAATCGCCGCATATACTGGCTTCGGGAGTCTGTCCCGGCTCCGCTTGAAGAATCCCCCGCACCTCACGAAAGGAAAGCCCGACGAAGCGCCCATCTTCGTAGCGGCGCAGATCGGCCCGCTCGGTGAAGCTGAGCCTGTCGCCCGGAAGAACCTGGAAGCGCATATCGACCGCCGAGGCCGGTCCGGCGCAGAACAACAGAAACGCCAGTAGCGCCGCCCAGTCTTGTACCGCTCTGCGAGCAGCGACAACCATACTTTAATTATAACCGCACGACAGCGGGAATTCTGAACCCTACTGAAGCAGATATTGTCAACTGACCGGAATAATATTTTTTCTAGACTGCAAAACTCAGGGAAAAACCATATATTATTGACGCGATATATACAGACAAGAGGAGAAAAGGCAATGAAAAAGAGGATTTCCGCTGCGGTTGTGCTTCTTTGTATCGGCTGGGCGGGAGCTTCCGCTCAGGAGGTGGCCCTGAAATCGATCGGAGCTTTGGGAGCGGGCTACATGTATACAGCCTACCTGTCGATCGGAGCAATCGCCGACGGCCACTACTACGAGGTCTACGATGATGAAACAGCGATCCAGATAATGGAAGAGATCAAGAACCTGGCCGACGGTACCACGGACTCCCTCCAGGAGCTGCTTGGCAGCGATACCTTGAGCGTAGAGGATTTCAACTATATCAACGAGATCATCAGCGTGTTCGGATTGCTGTATAAAGAAGCGGAGAGCTACCAGGGTTTCGTTCAGACTGGGGAGCAGAAACAGGCAAACCTCTACGACAACTACCGTAACAACGCCTGGTCGAAGATCACCGTTCTACTGGGGATCGAGGAGTAAGGACTCCGCCCTTCCGTCCCCCAGCCTGCGCCCCTGCCTTGCAGCCGGGCCCAAAATGACAGTTTTCAAAGCATTCTCATCTGTCGTGCTGAAAGGATGGAGGGAAAACGCTATACTGCGGACAAGTTGTCGACAGGCGGGAGGAGAATATAGAGGCATGATTATCGAAGAAAAAGCTTATGCGCGCGCCGGGCTGGTGGGCAATCCATCGGACATATTCAACGGGAAGACCATTTCCCTATTGTTCGACGGGTTCCAGGCTCAGGTAAAACTGTACGAGACCCCTAAGCTCGCGATCGTTCCCAACTACCGCGACCTGGTTCGCTTCGACAGCATGAAAAGCCTGGTAAGCTACCGCCGCCAGTACGGTTACTACGGAGGGATCCGCCTCGTCGAGGCGGTCATCGTACGCTTCAAAGACTACTGTAATCGAAAAGGCATCCCGCTGGAAGACAAGAATTTCACCGTGGAATACGAGTCCACCATCCCCTTCGGAGTCGGCCTGGGGGGATCAAGTGCCATCAGTCGGGCGGTGCTGGCCGCTCTCATGCGATTCTACGGCTTGAGCGATGCGGATATTCCAAAGGCGGTGCAGCCCAACCTGATTCTGGAGGCGGAGACCGAGGAACTGGACATCAGCGCCGGTCCCCAGGATCGGGTGGTGGTCGTTTACGGCGGCCTGGTCTGCATGGACTTCACGGAGCAGGCCTATTCCATAAACGGCGGCCTGCACGGGGACTACGAAAAGCTCGATCCGGCCGTCCTCCCCCCGCTGTTCATCGCCTACAAGGAGGAGCTGGCCAAGTCATCCGGCCAGGTTCACAACATCATGAGGTACCGTGCTTCGGTGGAACACGATCGAAAGGTGCTGGAGGCAATGCGCCGAAAAGCCGCCTTGGTGGATGAAGCCAGAGCACAGCTTCTTGGCGGAAACAAGAACGCTCTAGGACCCATACTTACCCGTGATTTTGACCTTCGCAAATCGGTATACGATATTACTCCCGACAACCTGAGGTTGATCGAAATCGCCAGGCAGCTCGGCGCTCATGCCAAGCAGACCGGATCCGGCGGGGCGGCCATCGGTACCTACGAGGATGAGGACCATTTCACCCGGCTTCAGGACACCTACCGGGAAAACGGTTTTTCCACCCTCAAGGTAAAGGTTGTGGACTATTGAAGGCGATCGTCCTGGCAGCCGGATACGCCACCCGGCTCTATCCCCTCACCAGGAACCTGCCCAAGAGCCTGCTGCCCGTGGCCGGAAAGCCCATTCTCGAGTATACCCTGGAGAAGATCGCCGAATGTGAGGATATCGACCGTGTCTATGTCGTTACGAATCGAAAGTTCTACAGGACCTTTGTAGAATGGCTGGACCGGTACCGCCGGCTTAGGCGATTGAAAAACAGAGGTTTTATAGAAATCGTCGATGACGGGACCCTGACCAACGAGCAGCGGCTGGGAAGCATCGGGGACCTGGCACTCGCGGTAGATCGGAAAAGAATAGACGACGACCTGCTGGTGATCTGCTCGGATAAGATGTTCGAGTTCAGCCTGGTTGATTTTATCGACAGTTTTAAGGGGAGGCGCGAGGCGGTTAACGCCTGCTATGAGACAGGTGACATCGAAAGGATACGGAACAAGCACGGATGCGTCGTACTGGATACGGATGGCCGCATTCTCGAGTTTCAGGAGAAACCGGAGCGCCCGAAATCGTCGATAGAGAGTATAGCTTTCTATATCTACCCGAGGAAAATCATTCCGCTTTTCAGACAGTATCTGGCGGAAAGCAATGATCCCGATGCGCCGGGTTTCCTCGCCCAGTGGCTGTGCCGGCGCATCCCGATGTATGCCTTCCTGTTCACCGAACCGTGCTACGACGTCGGGTCCACAGAGTTATATGCACAAATAAACAGCATCTATAGAGGAGAATCATGGACCATTTGATCAAACCCCACGGCGGCAAACTGCTCGAACTGCTGGTCGAGGAAGAAAGGGCCGAAGAGCTGAAACAAAGCTCCAAGGATTGGCTTTCCCTGGATTTGACCCCGCGGCAACTCTGCGACCTGGAGCTGCTCTTAAACGGAGGATTCTCTCCCCTGGATGGATTCATGCAGAGGGCCGATTACGAGTCGGTTTGCGACAAAATGCGCCTTGCGGACGGCACGATCTGGCCGATCCC
>CAYMEK010000064.1:12240-20719 GCA_964389305.1 uncultured Spirochaetaceae bacterium | reverse complement strand
CTTTCCCTGCCGATAAGCTACGACTTTCGTTCCTTACGCCTTACTCCCTTCGAGCTTCGCTTCCGCTTCGCCCGCCTGGGCTGGCGCAAGGTGGTCGCCTTTCAAACCCGTAATCCGATGCACCGGGCTCATTACGAGCTGACACTGCAGGCGGTCAAGGACGCTCAGGCCAACCTGCTCATTCACCCGGTCGTAGGACAGACCAAGCCGGGTGATGTAGACCACTATACCCGAGTCCGTTGCTATCAGGCCCTCCTCCCCCACTATCCCAAGGACACGGCCATGCTGTCCCTGCTGCCTCTGGCCATGCGTCTTGCCGGCCCGCGGGAAGCGGTTTGGCATGCCATCATCCGCAAGAACCACGGCTGCACCCATTTCATCGTAGGCCGCGACCATGCCGGCCCGGGCTCCGATTCCCGAGGAAACGCCTTCTACGACCCGTACGCGGCTCAGGAGATGCTCAAAGCGCATGAGAAAGAGCTGGGTATCCGTATGGTTCCCTTCAAGGCCATGGTGTACGACGAGGACCTGGACCGTTATGTGCCGGCCGAACGAGTTCCGGAAGGGACGAGGATATTGAGCATTTCCGGGACCGAGCTCCGCAACCGGCTCGCCGAAGGTTCCGAGCTTCCTTCCTGGTTTACCTTCCCCGAAGTGGCGGCGGAGCTCCAAAGGACCCATCCGCCAAAGCACAAGAGGGGGTTTACCGTTTTGTTCACCGGGCTTTCAGGTTCCGGAAAATCCACCGTCGCCACGGCCCTGATGGGACGACTACTCGAGATGGGCGGCCGGCCGGTAACTCTCCTGGACGGGGACATCGTACGCAAACACCTTTCTTCGGAACTGGGATTCTCCAAAGAGCATCGGGACATCAATATCCGCAGGATCGGCTTTGTCGCTTCGGAGATTACCAAGAACGGCGGGATCGCCATCTGCGCCCCGATTGCCCCTTACGACAAGATCCGCAAGGAGGTGCGGGAGATGATCGCGCCCCTCGGAGGCTTTGTGCTGGTCCATGTGGCCACCCCCCTCGAGGTTTGCGAGGCCCGGGACCGCAAGGGCCTGTACGCCAAGGCGAGGGCCGGCATCATCAAGGAGTTCACGGGGATCTCCGATCCCTACGAGCCGCCGGACGATGCAGAGCTGGCAGTGGACACCACGGATCTCACGGTCGACGAAGAAGTGCAGTTGGTGATCCTGCACCTCGAGGGGGAAGGCTTTATTGCCGGGAAATAGCCGGTGACGGCTATTTCTGCAAGCACACGCCGCACCGAGAAAGGAAGGGCGGCGGCACCTATCCTTGGCTGAATTGCTTCCTGCCGATGCCTTCGTACACAAAGCCCTCCCGTACTGTCTTGTCAATGTCCAGCAGGTTGCGGGCGTCTACCACTACCCTTCCCTTCATTCGCTCCTTCAGCCTGCCGAGATCTATATTCCGATATTCGTTCCACTCCGTGCACAAGACCAGGGCATCCGCACCGGCTGCGGCTTCGAACTCGTCGTTGCAATAGCGAACTCCTTCCGGGAACAATTTCCTGAAATTCGATATCGCCTTGGGATCGTGGGCTCGAACGGCTGCTCCGCGCCGAAGCAGCTCCTCGACGATCGCAATCGCCGGAGACTCCCGCACGTCGTCCGTCTCCGCTTTGAACGCCAGACCGAGCATTGCGATCGTTTTTCCGCTCGTACCTCCAGTGAGCCTCTCCAGTTTTTCTACGACCCGCAGTTTCTGCTCCTCATTGGCCCGGACGGTTTCCCTGACCAGGCTCATCTCCACGCCAAGCTGCTCCCCCATCCGAACCAGGGCCCGGGTATCCTTGGGAAAGCAGCTTCCTCCGAAACCCGGACCCGGGTGGAGAAACTTCGCGCTGATTCGGCCGTCCATACCCATGGCCCTGGCGATAGTGTGGATGTCGGCGCCGGCTGCCTCGGCCAGGTTGGCCATCTGGTTGATGAAGGCGATCTTCGTCGCCAGAAAAGCGTTGCTCGCGTACTTGATCAGCTCGGCGGTTTCGAGGCTGCACCAGACGAAAGGCGTCGCGATCAGATAGAGCGGACGATAGATGTCCGCCATCGTTTCCCGCGCCCTGGCGCTCTCGCAGCCGATAACGATTCGATTGGGGTGGAAAAAATCCTGCAGCGCCTTGCCCTCGCGCAGAAACTCCGGATTGGCCACGACATCAAGCTCGGTGAGGCCGGCTATCTGCCCGACTCGCTCCTTGATTCTCCGGTTGGTCCCGACGGGCACGGTGGATTTCGTCACGATTACTCTGTAGCCGTCCATGGCCCGGGCAACGGACTCGACTACCGAATCGATCTGGGACAGGTCCACGGAGCCGTCGCTGTTCGAAGGGGTCCCTACGGCGTTGAAGAGCACCTCGAAGTCCCTGATGGCACGACCAAGGTCGGTGGAGAACGAGAGGCGGCCGGAAGCGATATTCCTCTGCAGGTACTCCTCGATTCCAGGCTCGTATATGGTGGGGATTCCCGCGTTCAACTTTTTTACCTTATCTTCGTCGAGGTCGACGCCGAGCACTTCATTGCCGAAATCCGCCAGCCCGACCGCGGTTACGAGTCCGACGTATCCGGTTCCGATGACGGTGATCTTCCGTGCCATGTTGCCTGCTCCTTTATCCGCCGGCCGGGGAGTTGAGGAGCTCCCGTGGCCGCTTCGCTGCGAGGTTTCGCTTCAGCACAGATTATCACGTGCACGGGGATTTTCAATCCCTGGAGCATCGATCGAAAGGTACCCGGCCTACCCTTGTATTTGGACGCCGTTATTGCTACGTTCATCTAAACCTGGAACCTAAACGAGGAAGTGATGGCTGAGGAAGAAATAGCAGCAGACGATGATGTGGCGAGAGGGTTCGCCGAGCTGTATCGAATTGTAAAGCGCCTTCGCGGTCCCGGCGGCTGCCCCTGGGACAGGGAGCAGACCCCCTACTCGCTTCGCACCAACCTGGTCGAGGAAGCCTACGAGTGCGTCAGCGCCGTCGAGGAGCAGGACGACGAGAACCTCGCCGAAGAGCTGGGGGACCTTTTTCTCGTGGCAACGATGATTGCCTATATGGAAGAGCAGGCGGGTACGTTCCGGCTCACCGAAGTATTGCAGCATATCTGCTCCAAGCTGGTGCGCAGGCACCCTCATGTGTTCGGCGACGCCAGGAAGGACACTCCGGATGAGGTTATCGAGCAGTGGGACCACATCAAGGACCACATCGAGGGCAAGAAGCCCAAGCATTCGGCCCTGGAGAGGGTCCCGCGCACGCTGCCGCCCCTGGAAAGGGCCCTGGAGATCCAGAAAAAGGTCTCCAAGGTGGGCTTCGACTGGCGGGAAGTAGAGCCGGTGTGGGACAAACTGGCAGAAGAAATCGCAGAGCTGAAAGCAGCCTATTCCGCGGCGAACCCCCGGGAGATCGAGCAGGAGCTGGGGGATCTTCTGTTCACCATCGTGAATATCGGCAGGCTGATGAACATCGACCCCACCCTGGCGCTCAACGGCACCAACCAGAGGTTCATCGCCCGCTTCCGGGAGCTGGAACAGCGGCTGCAGCTGGGAGGGTCGACCCCCGAGCAGGCGAGCCTGGAGGAGATGGACCGCCTGTGGGAGCAGATCAAGAGGGAGAGGCGCTAAGCGGGACAGAGCTGGCGGCGTCCGGGCTCAGCTCCACGGCTCAATTATAATGGATTTACCCAATGCCGGTTCAATATTGTTTTTTACCGGATAAGGTCCTATAATACCCCGATGCCGGATCGATCGCGTGACTGGCTCACCCAGGCGGAAAGAAACCTCGAACAGGCGCAGGCTTCCAGAGAGGACGGCCGACATGAATGGGCCTGCTTTGCGGCTCAGCAGGCGGCCGAGTTGGCCGCCAAAGCGCTGCATTTGTTTTACAAGCAGGAAGCATGGGGGCACGTTGTAGCCCGGCTTCTGGCCGAGCTTCCCGTCTCTGCTCCCGGCGATCTGATCGAGAAGGCCAAGGTTCTGGACAACTTCTATATTCCCACCCGCTATCCGAACGGCCACAGTGAGGGCGCGCCGTTTCATCACTACGGGACCTATCAGTCGGAGGAGGCTATCGGCTGTGCCGGTGAGATCATTGAATACGTCCGTGCTGTCATGGCCGGGCAAGGCTGAAGTCCACAACGCGGTGAAACGGTGGGCTCTTAAGGAGGCTGCCAAGCGCCCGGAGCTGGTCTCTCTGGGTTACTTGGGCTCCTATGCGCGCGGAGACTGGGGGGTCGGCAGTGATGTGGACCTGGTTATTGTCGTTTCCAGCTCCGATACGCCGAAGGATCGAAGACCCATGTACTGGCCTACCGAGGAGCTGCCCGTCCCGGCGGATGCCTTTGTTATTACCGTTTCCGAGTGGGCGGCCCTGGGGAGACGGCGCGACAGGTTCGCCCGAGCCGTCCAGGAAGAGACGGTGTGGGTCTATTCCCGGAAAGCCGGAGATTGAGCCTGCGTCTGTCCAGCCGGCGAGGCCTCTGGGTTCCTGGCCTGATCACCCGGCAATCCGGCTGCAGGCCGCCGGCTCTTAGAAATCGAGATCGAAATAGACAGCAGGTTGAAGTTCCGCCGGCCCGTGCGCGTCGAGGCGCTTCGCCATCACCCTGGTGCGGCTGATCGCCACCCCGGAGCTAAGAGGATGGGGCAGGCCGCACCGTTCGAGCAGCTTGACTATGTTCCCCGTTCCTTTTCCGCTCCGGCCGGCAAGAACCAGCATGCCGGCGTCCCTTCGTTCGAGAACCTCCAGCGCCTCGCCTGCTGCGCATCGGTTCACGGTTTTCACCAGCGGCCCGAGCCGGGACCGATCCTTCGCTTCGATCCGATACTCCGATCCCCAGTACAGCGACATCAGGGAGCGTTTCTTTTCTCCCGCACGGTAAGGGGGCATCCATTTTATACGGTGCAGCCTGATTCCTTCGGGGAGCACTTCGTTTAGGCCGGCGCGGAACGACTCCTCGCCGTCGAAGTTGCGAATCTCGGCCAGGGCAATCTCCCCCTCCGAGGCAATGCCCAGCGAGAGAGGCTGAGCGAACTCCAGCCGCGGCTTGGGATTGAAACCCTCTGTGAAGCGGGATACGTACCCGGCCCGCAGCAAGGCGCGCTCCAGGATCTGCATGAGGTCGAGATGGCCGAGAAACACAGCCTTGTCTTTCTTGACGAACGAGAAGAGCACCCGGCCTTCGGTTCCCGGCCGAGGCTCGGCCTGAGGTTGAAAAGACGGTATTTCCCCGTTTTCGCTCGCCACCGGCTTGACCTGTCTGACAGAAGCGTCTTTCCCGCATACCCCGCACAGCTCCTCGCAGCCCGGGCAGCAGGGAGCAGTCGGCTCGCCTCGAAGCGCCCGGTCATACTCCCGGAGCAGAAAAGAGTTGCTCACCCCTAACTGAATACCCTTCCAGGGAAGCGGCTCCTGCAGATCGCGCGAACGGCAGGTCTCGGCTTCCACCTCCCACCCTGCCTCTGCAAAAAGCCTTTTCCATAACTGCCGCTTCACCTTCTCCTCCCAGGCGTCGAACCTGGCGCCCTCCCGGAACGCCCGGTAGAACAGATCCCCCACCCTCTCCTCGCCGCGGGAAACCACGCCCTCCAGCAGCGAAAGAAACGGCGAATGATAGCGCACGGTAATACCTCTGCCCGACAGCGCCCGCTTGACCGTCATGATCCGGTCGAGAGCCTGGTTCTCACCGAGTTGGGCTGCCCACTGAAAAGGCGTATGCGGCTTGGGTATGAAACAGGAGACGTTGACGTTAAGGCTCATCCTGGTTCTGCGGCGCACTTCGGCTAAAAACTCGATGATCGCCTCGCTTTCACTTTCTCCACGGGCTACCGGCAGCCCGACCATGAAATAGAACTTGGCGGTCCGCCACCCCCTCTGCCTGGCCTCGGCAAGAAGCTCGAGGGTCCTGTCCAAGGTTACCGGCTTGTTCAGTCCCAGCTGCCAGTCCTGAAGCGGCGTTTCTACGGCAAAGGTTAGCCCGCTCTTTCGCACCGTGGAAATCTCGGACAGCAGATCGAGAGTCAGAGAGTCGATGCGTAGAGAAGGCATGGAGAAAGAGACCTTGTACGGCTGGAAACGGGCGGTCAAGCCTCTGACCAGAGAGGGAAGATCCGGATAGTCCCCCGAGGAGAGCGAAGACAGGGTTACCTCCCTGTATCCATAGCGGAACACCTGCTCCTCGACCTCCCGGCAGATCTGTTTCGCGTCTTTCTGCCGAAAAGGCCGGTAAAAAACGCCCGCGTGGCAGAAGCGGCAGCCGTTCGGACAGCCCCGCATGATCTCGACTATCCCGTGATCCTGGACAGCCTTGACGTTGGGAACCGGAAAGGAGACCGGCGTGCAGCCGCTTGTCGGCTGTACCGCCGGCGGGCAGGCGCCCAGGAGCCTTTCCGCCGGCTCGCCGGCGCTCGTGGACTGCCTGTCCTGCACATCGCCGAAGCCGCGCCAGATTGCCCTACAAACGACTGCCCGTTTGTTCGCCGCCCAGACCGACGGCAGGCTCCACAGGTAGCTCAGCAGGTCGGAGCGAGAGGCGCCCCGGGACTTCAGATCGCGAAGACGCGGCACGATCTCGCCGGAAACGCCTTCGAACTCTCCGATGAAAACCGCGTCCACAAAGGAGCCGAAGGACAGCGGATTGGTCACCGCAGGCCCCCCTGCCAATATTAGAGGATCCTCTTCCCGACGATCGCGGCAAAGCGGAGGTATTCCCCCCAGATCCAGGATATTGAGCAGGTTGGTCAAGGTGAGCTCGTAGCCCACGGAAAAGCCGACGAGATCCAGCTCCCTCAAAGGGGTTCCGGTTTCCAGCGAATAGAGAGGAATGCCGCGGGCTCGCAGCTCGGCTTCGAAGTCTTCGGCCGGAGCGAAGACGCGTTCGCAGTACACGCCTTCCAGGGAATTGAGCATCTGATAGAGCAGCCGCAGCGCCAGGTTGCTCATACCGATCTCGTACAGGTCCGGATAGGAGATGGCGACATGCAGCAGCGGACGGTCTTTCAAGACTATCCCGTATTCCCCGCCGGCGTAGCGGCCCGGCTTCTCAACGGAAAGGAGGACCTGGCTCAAGTCAGAATATGGATCAATACGGCTCATGATGGCTCATGGTGAAGGCGATTCGTGTTCAGGCGAAAAGCGGGCGCCTTTCCCGTCTTACGGCTGCTATCTCGTGGTTACTATAAAGACTGACTGCGGAAAAATAAAGCACTCGCTGTTCACACACTCTTCACTTGCTTCGCATCGCAGCTTCATGCGGCCCGACTATCATATGAGTAAATCTTAGGTGTAAGGAGTGAGCATATGAAAAAGCTACACCTGGTCATGATTGGCGTGCTGCTGGCGGGCACAGTGTTGATGGTCGGCTGCTCCAGGCCTAGTCCGGTCCGCGGCAGCGAGCGCAGAGGCTCCAATACTGGATACTACGGCCGCAACGCTGTCCTGCCCGCCAACGGTCAAGCCCGGGATGTGCAGAATCGCAATTCCGTGCAGTTCAGCGGGCCGGCAGCCGCGGCGGGATCGATCCGAGAGCTGTCGGGCGTCCTGCAGTATGACGGCTCGGAATGGTTCCTGAGAAACGACAGCGGGCGTTACCTGTTGCGCTTCGGCAATGCGGCGTATTTGGATTCCACCGGTATCGATCTCCGCGAGGGAGAGAATATCGAGATCCGCGCCTTCATTGAGGCCGAAGAGGCAACCGTGATCTCCGCCCGGATCGGATCTCAGAGTTACACATTTCGAAGTGAAGCCGGCGTTCCTCTATGGGCCGGGAACGGACGCCGGGGCGGCCGGAACGGCGGCGAACAGGGCCGCAACGGTGACGGCAACGACCTCCGGCCGCGGCGCTCCCAGCAGCTACCCGGTCCGAGTGTCCCTCAGGCCGGGACCTGATTGGCGCTAAAAAGGTTGAAAAGGTGGCAGCTTCCGCATAAGGGGCTGGGCCGGGAGCTCTATTACCGGCAACCTCCTCCAAAAGGAGCTGCCACCGATTGCCTAAGCCGGTTCGAGTTGATATATTGCCTTGAGGATTTTTCGGACTTCACTGATTCGTTCACAAACATTCTAACAGCCGTTCAATCCTGAAAACCAGCGGTCCAGGGGATATACATTATACTGCAAGACGCATCCCCGGATTATACAGGAGAAAAACCAATGCAACCAATCACTCGACGCGCTCTCGCCATCGCAGCGCTGCTTGCCGTGCTTCCGAGCCTTCCCCTCGCCGCCGCGGAATACGACCAGCGCTTCACTGCGGCCAGGGACGCTGTATACAACCAGAGCCTGGACCCCATTCGGGTCAGCTCCCTCATCCTAAGCAGCCGGCGAACCATCGAAGGAATAGACAACAGGCGGCAGAGGCTGTACTGGCTGGCCAGGCTGGAAGCTCTAGCCGGCTACATGGAGCTCCATACAACGGAAAACATGGAGGCGGCCGAACGGCGCTACGAGAACAGCCGCGCCCTGGCCCTGCAGGC
>CAYMEK010000064.1:4718-12140 GCA_964389305.1 uncultured Spirochaetaceae bacterium | reverse complement strand
TGTACCTGCGCCGGGCCCTGACACTTTTTCCCCAAAACATCTATGTGAACCAGGAGCTCGCGAACCTGGAACACTCTTGAGACTCTTCGATCCCTTCACACTCAAGAACACCACCCTGCGAAACCGCATCGTGATGCCCGGAATGGATACCAACTTCGGAGATGAAGAGGGGAACATCCACGAGGACACATACCGGTATTACGATCTGCGGGCCAGGGGCGGTGTCGGGTTGGTCATTGTGGAGGCCGCCTATTTCGATCGACGGGGAGCAGGCACTCAGAACATGCTCTGCCTGGACAGCAACCGTAGAATCAGCCAGTTTGCCGGTCTAGCCGGTACTATAAAAAAGCACGGCGCCCGCGCGCTGCTGCAGATTTACCACGCCGGCAGCCAGGCCGCCTCGTTCATGATGGGATTGAAGCCGGTGGCTCCTTCGGATGTACCGTTTCGCATGAGTGGCGAGGTTCCTGTTCCGCTGACCAGGCGGGAAATCGGGAGGCTTGTCAGGGGATACGCCAAAGCCTGCCTGCGGGCCAGGCAAGCCGGCTTTGACGGGGTCGAGATACACGCCGGGCACGGCTATCTGCTCAACCAGTTCTTCTCCCCTTTGACCAACAAGCGGCGTGACCGGTACGGCGGCAGCTTCGAGAACCGGACGCGCCTTCATATGGAAGTTCTGCAGGCGGTGCGCAAGGCCTGCGGCGAGCACTTTATCATCGGATATCGCCTCAACGGCAGCGACTATATCCAAGGCGGGATCGAGGTGGATTACACCTGCAGACTGGCCCGTCGGCTGGAAAGCCGGGGGGTGGACCTGATCAACATCACGGGGGGAATCTTCGATTCTCCTGGATTTCCGGTGGTGCCTTACATGAGCTATCCTCGGGGCGTTTTCTCCGAGGCCGCCGGGGCGGTAAAAAAGGCTTTAGACAAAACGCCGGTTTGCGTGGTCGGCAGGATCAACACGGTAGACGCCGCCGAGACTGTTCTTCAACAGGGCCGGGCCGACCTGGTCGCCGTGGGTCGCGGGCTGCTCGCAGATCCCTTTTTCCCTGCGAAGGCCCGCGAGGGAAAACAGGAGGAAATCCGCTACTGCATCGGCTGCAATGCCTGCCTCGACCGGATCATGACCGAGCAGCCGGTAGCCTGCTCGATCAATCCCGATCTCCTGGGCGAGCAGCCGGAGCTGGAACCGGCGGCCGAGAGAAAACGCGTTCTGGTCGTGGGCGCCGGGATCGCCGGAATGGAAGCGGCCAGGGTGACTCGGCTGAGGGGGCACGAGACGGTTCTGATCGAAAAGAGCCGCCGCCCCGGCGGTTCGCTCCGGCTGGCCTGCCAAGCGCCGCTCAAATCCGAGCTCGCCCTGCTTCTGACCTGGTACGAGCGGCAGCTAAAGGAGCTGGGCGTCGATCTGCGCCTCAATACTCCCCTTACTCCGGAAATCATCGCGGAGATCGAGCCGAACACGGTTGTTCTGGCTACCGGAACGGCTCCGGAGCTGCCCGCTGTCCAGGGCCTCGACGCCTGCCCGCATTCACTGTATACCGAGGTGCTGGCCGGCGCCATTCCCCCGGGAGGCAGGATCTGCGTCCTCGGCGGCGGGATGATCGGCATCGACACCGCGGACTATCTGGGCTCCCTGAACAAGACGGTTACGATCGTGGAGCCAGGAAAGAGATTGGCTTACGACCTCTATGCTTTAGTCGCCAGGGAGATGGAGAAATTCTGCGGGGACAACGAAAGCCTTCGCATCTATTTGGCTGCGGCGGTCGAGCGGATCGAGGGAAACCGGCTCGTCTTTCGCAAGGATGGCAGAACGAGGACTGTGGAGTTCGATCATCTGGTGATCGCTTCAGGCAGGAGTTCCCAAGCTGTTGGATTGGATGTAGCGGCCGGCCGGGCTGTGGACGTGGTCCGGGTGGGCGATTGCCGGAAACCCGGTCTGATCCTGGATGCGCTGCACGGCGCCTACCGGAGCGCTTTGAGGATCGGCGAGCAGGACAGGCAGCCGAAAGCCGCCGGCGAGGCTGCGGCCGCCGAAGATCGGGATGATATACAAAGCCGGGTAGCCCGCAGAATAAAAACCGGGGTGTTTTCGCTCGAGGATGTCCCCGCCTATCTGGATGTGCTGGTTTCGGCCTGCAATCGTAATGCGAAGATCCAGAAACGGGCCAGGAAAGCTGTGCTGGGCTTTCAGTTTCGAATTCAAGGAGGAACGGATTTCTGGATCCGGATCAATCGGGGGACCTTTTCGACCGGCCGGGGTGAGATCGAAGCGCCGCAGGTGACCATCACGATGGATGCACGGATCGCTCCAGGTATCTTCTCCGGGCAGGTAAACGCCGCCAGCGCCTATATGGCCAAAGAGCTATCCTTCGCCGGACCGATGAAGCACGGCATCGCTTTTCGTACCTGGATCAATATCGTGAAGCAGGAATTGGGCCTGTAGCTAGAAGTTGAACAGCAAGCCCACGTTGGCGTGCAGGATCCGCATGTTCCTCCCCCCTTCGAAGAGGAAATTGTACTTACCCTGCACGAAAATTTCCAGATTGCTGATCAGCGGAAAGCTCACCCCCGCCAGCACACCCACGTGCGGGGCGATCAGGTCGGAGACCGCGGTCAGACCCGGGACAAATCCGGCATACAGGTCCAGGCGAGCCAGGGGCACGATGAACTTGAAGGCGATCGACATATCGGTCGCGTTTGCGTCGTTTAACTTGTACAGCTCGGAAGAAGGGGTCAGGTGAAAGGTGTAGACAAGCGGGATATTCACGTAGAATCCCCAGTTGAAGCTCGTCTTCCAATCCGTGCTGTAAATGCTTGCCGGGTCCCCCGGGGGGAACGCGGCGCCCAAGGAACGCCCCAGCCCCCCCGCGGCGCCGGCCGCCCGGCCGGCGACCGGAGCCAGAACCGCCAGTGTTGAAATCAGCAATACGAGAACAAGAGCCCTATGCTTCATTACCGCCTCCCATCAGTAGATATAATCGTCTCGATGCCCGGCTGACGGGACCTTTAAGCACCTCCTGAGTCGGCCGGGCTCCGCTGGCTCATCATATCCGAAAACCACTGTGTCCGAAAAGACCGTGTGGCGGATACTGCAGAGGATAGAAACCGATACGTAAGCTTGATTTTTATCCGCCTTCGTCTAGAATTCTCCCTGCCTGCTGCGAGTCGATTCGGCACCAGCAGGAACGAAGCAAGGGAGGATGCTATGGAGGAGAATACGGCCTACGTTACCACCCCTGACGGTCTGAAGTTGTTCTACCGTTTCCTTGTTCCCGAAAAGCCCAGGGCCGTAGTCCTCATCATCCATGGGTATGCGGAACACTCGGGACGCTATGCCTGGGTCATGCAGACCTTGGGTGAACACGGCATCGCTGTTTTCGCTCCCGATGTGAGGGGCCACGGCCGCAGCGCCAGGGTCCTGGCCGACCTGGACAGCGCGGATAAAGTCGTGGAGGATATTCGAACTTTGCACGCTGAGGTCGCGGAGCAGGTGCCCGGCGCGCCGTTTTTCCTCTTGGGACATAGCCTCGGCTCCACCCTGACCCTGCTGTACAGCCTGCGGTATCCGCAAGGCCCAGGGGGCCTGATCCTGAGCGCCCCCTTTGTCCAGCTTCCCGACTATGCTTCACCCTTTCTGGTTGCGATAGCCGGCTTGATGGCCGGGATATTTCCTCTCCTTCCCGTACAATCCTTCAACTACACGAAGGTGAGCCGGGACCCGGAGGTGATTCGAAGACTGGAGGAAGATCCCCTGTACTACAAAGGCAAAATCCGGGCCCGCACCGGACATCAGATGCTTACAGCGATAAAGAAAGTCAAAAAGGAGCTGGATAAGGTCCACTTGCCCCTGCTGGCCCTCTACGGGACTGCCGACAAAACCGTAAATACCTCCGACTCCCAGTACCTTGCCTGGCATGTTTCGAGCAGCGACAAGACTGTGGAGTCTTTTTCCGGGCTGTACCACGAGATCTTGAACGAGCCGGAGAAGAAGCAAGTTATCGAGCGGATTATCGATTGGATCAACGAGAGGGTTTGACTCCGGCGGCAGGCTTTAGTGGATTTTATGAGTAATTCTGCTCCCGATTCGTCTCTGACTACGTTTCGGCGTTCTGAGATTCCGGTTCTGTACTCAGTGTTTTCAGGAAGGTATCGACCTCCTCCTGGTAGCGAACGTGAAGCTCCGCTGCGTCATCGAGTGCGAGTTTCACCTTGCGCGGATCAAGCTCGTAAACATAGGCATGACGAAAGAAATGACGAAAAGCCCTCAAGCTGTCCAACAGCCGGAAACTACTATCGGATATCACTGCAGGTCGAACCCCGGGGACGGCGATTTCCATACGCTTTAGAAGCTCAATGTGATAACGTTCGCTCCTTACAATCTGGTTGTCAAACATTCTCGCAACGATCTGGAACAGGTCCTCGAATGCACAGTACAAATTATGAAGCTGGTAGGCAAGGCTTTCGGTGCCTGCGATCCCCTTCGTCTTCTGTCGGTCTTCGATCAAGCGATACACGCGCTCGATCTCCCCGATTTGTGCGTGTATTTCCGCTTCCAGCATCACTCTCTCTTCGGATTCCATACCAGCCCCTCACTTTCTATTTTACCGGCCAGACGATGCGCTTCGATCTGCAGTAAGTCGACCTCGCGACCCAAACAACGAGATAGGAAACCCATGGCACGGAAAAACTCATGGTCGTCAAGTCCTTCCACGGCGACATCGATATCCGATCCCTCTGTAAAACCGTACGGCCTGGTGATCGATCCGAAGATCACAGCTCGTTTAAAAGGAAAGCGTTGAGAAAGCTCTGCCAGAGCGCTCTTCAACCGTGACAGCACTTCTTGCCTATGCTGCTCCTGTTGCCGTCGTCGCTTTTGCACCGCAGTGTCGCGAATGTGCGTGGAATAGACCTTGCTCACCGAAATTTTCCCTCTCAGATCCGGAATTTTAGTATATCAACAGATGGTCGCAAAGAAAAAGCCCGTGGTAGCTAGGGATCCTTCGGCAGTAAAGGAGGTGGAAACCCACCGACGGATCCAGACCACGGGCTTAGTTGCATGGTGCTCCGTACCTACAAATATAGCGCAGCACCTCTGAAAAATCCTGGTGTTTTACGGACGGGTCCTCAAATTGCAGCCTTCGCTTCACAACCCGGAGCAAAACCATGGAACTTTAGAGGGTAATTCACTACAATTTTAAAGAACGCTCCCTCTATGATATGAAGAGCGTACCCGCCGGCCAGATCGAACAACCTTCTCTGAACCTGTTCAAGGCCATATGCTTCTACACGGCATTCGGGTTTTTCGTCTCCGTGCTTTGCGCAGGCCGCCTGGTTCTGATCCGTAATCAGGTCGAGGCGACACCGCTCCTGCAGCCGCTGTTCTTGGACCTGTTTTTTGCTCTTTTTGTCGCGCTTTTCGCGCGCTTATTGTTGAAGCTTCATCTTGCTGCGGCGGCGGCTTTCCTGGCTTTCCTAAGCCTGTTCCACATTGCCAGTCTGGAGATGGCCGTGGCCCTGAACACCTGCATCCGCCTGGGCGATCTGCGCTATGCGGCCAGCCCCCATTTCATCAAGGGAAGTTTGATGCATCTGGTAAGCCCGGGGTATGCGGTGGCGGTTTTTCTCGGCATGATTCTATATATCCTCGCCCTGGCAAAAATCGGCAGGAATTCCAGGCTAAAATTTCGATATCTGCTCCCCACGCTTTTCTTTTGCGTTCTGGCTGTAGCCCTGCTTTCACCTGCCCACGGGCAATGGGATTCCGGTAATCTGCTTATACTGTCCGTCACCAGGTCCTTTCGGCAGGCGACTATTTCGGGCCTCAGCAAACCGGAGTTGGGAACCAGCGTGAATCCCGCCGGTTTTTCAGATCTTCACAGGGGAGATTGGCCGAAAGGAAAGAAACAATATCTACGCAAACAGCTCGGAGCAAAGAGAAACGTCCTGGTTGTCGTACTGGAGGGGATTCCGGGTGTCTACCTCGAACAGGTACAGGAATGGACGGGGGTGGAATACCCCATACGCATGCAGAATCTGAGCCGCATCGCCGCAAGATCGCTAGTCGTCCCGAATTTCCTCGCCCATAACCGGCAGACAATCCGCGGCCTGTACTCGCTGCTCTCGGGGGATTACTGCAAGCTGTCCTTGAGCACACCGAAGATATACGAGTACAACCGCCTCGCTCCCGGCTCCCGCCCTGCCTGTCTCCCTGAAATCCTGGCTCGAGAGGGATATACCACGGTGTATCTCCAGGCCGCCGACTTGGCTTACATGTCAAAGGATCAATTCATGCCCGAGGCGGGCTTCCAGCGGGTGATCGGAAAGGAGTACTTCACCTACCAGTACGTTCCCTTCGGATGGGGGCCCGACGACAAAGCCTTTTTCGAGCAATCCGTCGATCTCATTGCCGGACTGGACGGGGAAGCCGATCCCTGGTTCGTAACCCTGCTCACGGTCGGCACGCACCACCCCGGCGCGATACCCGAGGATTGGGCGGATAGGTTCCAAAACCGCAGGGAGGCGGCGGTGCAGTATCTCGACCAGGCGCTCGGCGCCTTCATGAGCCGTTTGGAAGAGCTGAGCATACTCGACGATACACTCGTGCTTTTTCTTTCCGATGAATCACACGGGGTCACGGGTCAGCCCTACGGAAGATTTTGGGGGCTGGCCGTGGCCTGGGCCCCTGAATCACACGGTACAATCAACCCCGGCGTCTTCGGGCTTATCGACGTTCCCTTCTCTGTGTTGGACTACCTCGACCTGCTCGATCATACCTACCCCTTCCCCAGGAGAAGCATGTTGAGAGCCTATGACACGCAGCGCCCCCTTCTTTTCGAAGCCCAGGTTTGTGAACGAAAAGGGCTGGTGGCCAAACGCCTGGATAGCCGTCGGGTACAGCTCTTCGAGGCAGAAAACGGCGAGCTGTTCGCCCCATGCTACAAAAGCCGCATCGTCTCCGGGGAGGAAGGACGCAGACGATCCGAGCGGCTGCGTCGGTATCAAATTGCCGCCGACAGCTCTTTAGGTGAAATCAGCAAGGATCGGGAATACCTCCTCCTGGAGAACGACGAGTACGTGATCGGACCGTCTGAGAGCAGGGTCCTTTCGACCGGCCAATACCTCGATATTCCTGGAGAAACCACTATCACCGTGGAGCTGGAAGCCGAGGTGGAGCTCCCCGGGGGATACGCGCCACAAGAGGAGGCCGAAGCGATCAGGATAGAGCTGCAGATGCTGAAGTGGTACAAGAAAATGCCTATCCCGGAAATCCGGATACCGGTTCTGAAAGATGGAAGCCTTCTAGAGCTTTCCTTCAGTTTCTACACGCCGGAGCCACTCGACCGTGTTTGGGCTTACTTACGCGCCAGCTCGGTCAACAGGTCAGGCCCGGTGAAGCTGAGGATCATACGATTTTCC
>CAYMEK010000064.1:0-4618 GCA_964389305.1 uncultured Spirochaetaceae bacterium | reverse complement strand
TATACGAACTCCGTGGAGGCGCTGACGGAAAACGCCGCGAATTTTTCGTTGTTCGAGATAGATTTCCAATGGACCCGTGACGGGCAACTGGTCGGCCTCCACGATTGGGGAAAGGTATTTACCAGACTGTTCGGTTTCGAGACCGAGTCCTCTTTAACACTCGATGCTTTTCGGGACCTGGAAACAGCCTGCGGCGTCACGCCTCTTTCTATCGATTCACTGACGAGGTTCCTGGCTGACAATCCCCCGGCAAGAATCGTCACCGACGTCAAGACGGACAACATCCAGGCGCTTCGAAACCTGACCCAACAGGTACCCAATTTCGACGAGCGCATCATTGCGCAGGTCTACCAGCCTGATGAGTTCCTGCAAGCCGTCGAGATCGGCTACGACGATATCATCTGGACGTTGTACAGGTATCCCTTCAAATACGACGCCTCGGCAATCCTGTCTCAAATCGAGTATTGGGAAGAGAGACACAATCGCAAGCCCTTAGGAATCGTGATGCCCGTGCCGGTCGTGGAGAAAGGGATTGCCGCAATCGTGGCCCGGGCGGGCATTCCTGTGTACGCACACACGGTCAATACCTGTGTGGAATACCGACGCCTGATATGGCTCGGTGTCTCCTCCGTATATACGGATTTTCTGAATATCGGCACATGCTATTCTGCGAACCCGCCTTGCCCGACTGAAGGTAGAGCAACTTCCTCACTCTGACCGCCGCTAACCAACCGTAGAAGGTCTTGCTCTCCTCGCCTTTGCCCCTCTTGCCGAAGCCGAAGGAGCGTGTCCACTCCTTGGCCAGGAACCGGAAAGGTGGCGCCCCTCGTTTTTCACCCCGGTGTGGGCGTACCCGCATCTCTCCCGCTCGGCGGACAGCATCTGGTTCTCGCAATATTGTATCAGACTGCCGATCGTGAAGATCGCTTCCTCTCCGGTCAGCGCAGCAAGCTTCAGCCAATCACGCACCCAGTACAGCAGCATCACGTCATTCTGAAAGGAGCCTATCGCAATATCCACCGCACTGAACCCTGTGGTTCTCAGGCCGGATCTCTAGAGGCTGCTGCCCTCAGGACCGGTTGGCCTCTTCGAATGAATACGGCAGTGTTGGAGCTTCGGCTTCGTAGTAGTCCACGAGGAATGAGTACGAATCCCACGTGGCTTCCACATATGAGGCGCCGTCGGACTATGAGGTCGTGGTCATTCTGCAGATTGTAGTCATCTTCCACCGAGAACCGGTCATTCGATGCCACAGTAAATTCCGCAAGGCACCGCACCTTTGAGTTCTCTCTGCGGACGGATTAGTAGGCCGAGGACATCGTCACGTACGGGTCTTTGTTCCTCAACACCTATATAGCAACGCGAGGAGCGAACTCCAGCACCACTTGCCACCCCCCTTGGCACCTGAGGAGGATTTGCGGGATGTGCCCCGACTGCTTGTTACCCCTCCAACCGAGCTTTATACTGTTTTGTTCAGGCATGTTGTATCTACTGTTTCTCTTTCGTGTTCGACGTTCCATACGGCAAGGGAAAGGCGAACGTTGCTCCGTAGCTAAGCAGCCATGGAGCGGAGGCGCCGCGCCAAAGGTATCGGGAGAATGCATGTGCGGCCGGGACACTCAACAGGACGGCCACGAGAGTGCTTGCGAACGATATAACCAGACTGTTGAGGAAACCGCTCTTTAAATTTGGATCGCGGAATGCTCGTGATTCTCAGGATGTGAAGGCAAAGCTGTCCCCCTTCCGTTCGAGGGGGACAGCGCCAGCGCCCCTGGCAACGCGACCTATTTCTACATTATCCTCTGCACATCAGCTTTGAGGAATCTCGCCGCTGTATCCTTGGCTTTTGAGGCGGAGTTGACGCAGAATCCCCAAGAGAAGACCACGGCGGTCTGCCGGACCTCGCCCGGCTGCTACCCAACACCGACCAATCCGACAACCTTGGAGATGCCGGGGTTCTTGACCATCCAGTACATGTAAGGCCAGCCCGGGTCTATAACCAGCTTTCCTTGGATAAGCAGATTGTGGGTGTCCGCGTTGTCGAAGGTCGGCGACCCGGGGGGGATTTACTTTGTACTTGTAGATCAGATCGAGATAGAGATTGAATGCGTCAACCCAGGCGCTGTCGATCGCGACATTCCCTAGAGGCTCGAAACTTCAGACGCCCGCTCGATGCGCTCATCGGTGAGGCAGGCGAAGCCTGTGTACTGATCGGCGATCATAGGCAGCTCCCCATCTGCCTTCTCGGCGATCCAGGTCTCGACCGGATTACCGGCCGTGGCAGCGCAAAACTCCACCAGCTTGCACAGCGGCGGGGCGAAGCTCAGAGTGACTTGTACGTTTTTGTGCTGTTCTGTAGACATGACAGCAACCTGCAGCCTGTTGCTTTCAGTTTAGCGAAAGCCGGGCAGCCCTCGGACACCGATCAGTACCCCGGGCTCCCCATGGTCTCAAGAGCCCACCGAACTATTGAATCCTTATCTGGTATCCGGCTGCCAGCAGGAGGCCGTTGATGGCCGTGTTGTCGTCTTCAAATATCTTCGTGATAGTTCTTGTGTAGCTTAAATCCAACACAACGTCTCCTCTGCCGAGTGGATATGTACCGCCAATCCCGCCTTTGAAGCCAAGCGCTACGTGATTGTCCGGTTCGATATCGACGCTCACGGTTATTCCGGCTGCCTTCTCTTTTTGTTCAATATCTCCGAGAATAAGAATCAGATCGGGACCTGCGAAGATACGGAACTTACCTTTTCCCGCATCGTATTGCCCCATCAAAAGGACAGGCAACTCGAGAGCGTTAGCCGTGACCTTGCCATCAACATTGGCGGGAATAGCAGGTTCATAGTAGGTATAGGCGCCGCCCATCTGTGAATAAGCAATCTCAGGTTGAATACAGAATCCCGGGACTATCTCGAAATTGGAGAACACCCTCATTGTGAATCCAAATCGGACTTTATTGTCGCCACCAAACCAGTCCAAAGTATCCTTCCAATCACTTCCGCCCAGGAACGACAGACCGCCTCCGATTTTTGCTCCGACGCTTATCGATTGTGCCAGAGCCAAAGACGGTAAACTCACAGCGAAAAGAACGCTGATCCACAGCAGACGTGTATGTCTCATTGTTTCCTCCTTGCACGACTAACATTCCCCCCTATGCAATCACGTGCTCCTTCTCTTTACTGTCCGCCCGCTACCGGGTCAACCTCCCCTTAGTTGAAGCAAAAGCTCGGGATCCCGGCTGACAGATCCGTCGAGCTGTGCAGTCCTACCCCCGCGAGACCCTGAGCTGACAGACTGTAAAAAGCATGCTCGGCGCTAACATAATATCGGCACTGCCCAAACGTTACAGGAAATTAGCTGTCAATACAACCGGGCAGCAACTCCGAGTGCTTTGAGATAGTTTTATGTTGTCCATCTGTCACTGACTCTTCGGCTCTCTGAAGACGTTTTTCCTGGGCTCCCCGATCGTTGTGAAAATAAAGAACGTTGCGAGCCTAGTTTCTTCTATTGCTCTTAATCACCTTGGAGTCATATCCGACCTCATGCGGGATGAACAGATCCAACTGCGCTGACTTTTAGTGCGTATTACATATTATGTCAATATTTTTTTGAAAGAAGTTTTAGCAAAATGTGTGTAATACGATTACAATAGTGCGTGGGAGGGGAGGATGGAGTCTCCTCTTGACTGTCCACGAAAAACTGATCCGCATCCGGAAGTATCGAAACCTTACACAATCAGAATGCGCAGGCTGGTTTGAACTTTCAACTTCATCTTATGGTAGGAAAGAACGTGGTAAAGAGGGAGGACTTGGACCCGAGCAGATTCAGCTCTTCCTCGAACGCACCCAGATAGATTCCCGATGGCTATTCGGTCAGATCGATGTACCGATCGAGGAAGCAGATCTTAGATTGAGAGGTCCGGAGAGATCGCTCACCCAGCAGATGATCGATGAGATCCAGGAGCTGCGCAAACGTACCCGACCGCTGAAGGAACTGGATCCTTTGGCCGAGCGGGTGGTAAATGATACCTCACTGCGACGGATCGTAGAGCTATTGATCCGGCGCCGCAGCTCATTCGAACGAATCCAGGGATATCTTGAAGGGCTTGAAGAAGGGAGTCGAGAAACCGGAGAAGACGCGCCGGTAAAAAAAGAGAAGGCGCAGTGATCTGACGTGGAGATACTACTCCACCCCTCATAGTTGCCGCAATTTCAAAATCATCTCCACAAATAGAATCAGGTATTTCCCTACTGGAATTTACGAAAATCCTGATGGATATCGATCTGAAAGCCGGCAAAAATATATCGAGATGGGATTCTTGAAACTGGAGATTCCAGAAAAACTCACCCATCGATTCATCATCCAAAATGCCGATTACTCTCTGGAATCCCAATCAAAGAACTGGAAGATCTGGGTCTGGCGCCAGGTCGTTCTGTTGAAAGTAGCCGGCGTCTGGGATCCCGGCCAGTATCCGCATCACTTCAGCGATTTCTGGGACATATTTTGCGAGCGCAAACGGCACTGGGACCGCGTCTATTTCATCGTTGACACAAACAATATGGACATTCAGTCAGAGGCATTCCGGAGCTATGTGAAAACGCATTGGCTGCATTGGGCC
>CAYMEK010000063.1:0-25578 GCA_964389305.1 uncultured Spirochaetaceae bacterium | reverse complement strand
GCCCGGAGTAGCAGCCCGTGCAGTTCAGGTTGCAGCGCATGGTGGGGCTGACCACTACCAGGTTCGGCACCCAGTAGTCATTGGTGGACATAGCGGTTCGCACCTTACCGCCGATGAACGCCCAGTTGTAGATCAAGTTCTCCACCAGCTTCCTCTTCCCGGCGCTGCTTACCAGCTTCCCGACCCGGGCGAGTAGGCTGGCCATGCCTGTTTCCTGATCGATATCCTGGCGCAAACCCTGCAAAAAAGCGGACAGTCCCAGGTTGAAATCGAGACTGGCCCGATCGGACAGGCTCAGCAGCCTCCGCAGATCCTGGATCTTTCCGGTCAAAGCGGAAGTGATTCTGGCGATCAACAGGCGCCGTCCTATCGTTTCGGAAAAGACCCTGCTTCTAGCAAAACTCTTCAGTTTCATCTCGCCTCCTCTCGCTGTCACTCGGGACCGCAACGTTTTGATATGGCACTATAATGATAACAACACGGAGATAGGCCTCATATAAGCCAAACAGCATATATTGTCCGCAAAAAAGGATTACCTCACCCTCCGGAAAGTACACTTCCTCTACTCCGTATAGTGAAAAGGCGAACGGAAATTAAGCTGTTCGGATTATTCCAAATCCGGGTCTGTCTCTGTACATGTAATATTATGTACCGTGCAGATAGTAGTCCGCGCAGATCGTTAGTTCGAAACAGGAGGTACGAAGTATGAAACGCGTATCGGTCATGTTGAGTATTGCTCTGCTGTTGTTTTTCTCCGCTCCGCTGTTTGCGCTGGGAGGACCTGAGCTTCCGAAGGATGAAGAGATAAAAAAGAACGTAGTCGAACAACTCGTTTGGGACGACCGGGTCGATGCTTCAGAGATCGAGGTCGAAGTAGAGTTCGGACGGGTGACCCTCATCGGTTCGGTTCCCTCTGATTTCACCCGCCAGGCGGCGATCGACGACGCATGGAGCGTGGACGGAGTGAGGTCCGTGCAAGACGACTTGACTATCGAGCTTTTCGAACCTGCGAAAACCGAAGAGCCCCTGGCTTCGGCGGTCAAAGACGCGCTGCTGCTGGACGCGCAGATCCACGCCAGCGAGATCACCGTTAGCGCTGCGGCCGGACAGATAACCTTGGAAGGAACGGTTGAAGCCCTGTGGCAGAAGTTCCGGGCCGAACAGATCGCCTCCGATGTAAAAGGCGTTCTGGGAGTCACCAACGAGATCGCGGTGGTGCCCACCGAGGACGTTCAGGATGAAGTGATCGCAGCAGACATAGTTGATGCCATAGACCGGAACGTCAACGTGGATGTCGACAACGTTGACGTCACGGTGGAGGACGGCTTCGTAACTCTGTCCGGAACCGTGAAGAACTGGCCTGCCCGCGACGCGGCCTACGACGCTGCAGCAAATACCCTGGGAGTGAAAGGAGTAACGGACCGGATGCTGGTGGAAACGGGCGTGCAGCCGCCGTATACAGACGCCGAGATCGCCCAGTCCGTTCGGGACCAGCTCGGGTGGGACAACCAGGTGGATGCCTCCAAAATAACCGTGAAGGTGCATGACGGCCGGGTAACCTTGAGCGGAGCCGTGTCCTCATATTCGGCCAAGCTGGCCGCCCGTGAGGATGCCCTGATGATCAAAGGGGTAGTTTCGGTGGAAAACGACCTGGTGGTGGAGCCTTCCGAGCCGATCACCAACGAGGTGTTTCTGGCCAGACGGGTCGCAGACATCCTGGAGTGGAACCCTGACGTTGATGTGAGAAACCTTCAGGTCAAAGTTATCGGAGGAGTCGCCTCGGTCGAGGGGCAGGTGCATGCATTGTGGCAAAAAAAGAGAGCCGAAGAGCTGGTCAACGACGTCCAAGGAATAATCGGAGTAATCAACGAGATCGCCGTGGTACCCACCGAAAGCATCCTGGACGAGACTATCGCCAAAGACGTCGAGGCGGCTCTCGACAGGAGCCTCCAAGTCAATGTGGACAACGTCACGGTGGAGGTGAATAACGGCACGGTCACTCTTAGCGGGAAGGTTCCTTCTTTCACCGCCGAGCAAAGCGCCTTCGAGGCTGCCCTGAATACGGCCGGTGTCCGGGCGGTCATCAACAACCTGGAAATCGCCGGCTGACCGGATCGTCAGCTTACCGGGTTGCCGTCTTCTGCCTATCGGAAGTAGGTTCGGTCGGTTGCCACCTTGGCGATCGCCTCGGCGGCGGCGGCGGTAAAGGCCTGTAAGAGCTTCCACTCGGAATCGAAATTCCGCCTGGCTTCGGCCCAAAAGGTTTTTTCCTCCGCCCGCCTTTCATCCCGTCCTTTGGAGATTGCTTGCTGGTAGACGGCCAGCGTTTTTTCGACGCTGTTCTGCACGGAGAAGGACTCGGCGGTTCTCCGGGCCCCCTCGACCAATCCGGCCCGCAGATATCTCGACAGGTGATACACCCAGTCCAGAGCCGAAACCAAATCCTCCTCGTTCTCGCGGCCGATGAGCCGTCCGTTTTTTCGGTCCTCGAGGATCTCCCGGACCCCGGATGCCTCCACGGCCACCACCGGTACTCCCGCAGCCATGGCTTCGGCGAGGACCAATCCTTGAGTCTCGCTCTGCGAAGCGAAGCCGAACACATCCATGGCCCGATAGCTGTCAGCCAGGTCACGGTCTTTCTGCACTCCCGGGGTACGGAGTCTGGCGCCCAAACCCTGCCGGTCAAACAGCTCGTGGATCTTGCCGAGGAGCTTTCCTTCTCCCACCACGAGAAAGTACGTCCCAGGTCTCAGCTTCAGGAAGCGCGCCGCGCTCCGTGCGAGGAAGCCCAGGTTTTTCTCCGGCGTGATCCTCCCGCAGTAGCCTACGACGAAAGCCGATTCTGGGATATCGAACCGCTTCCGGGCCTTTTTCCCGTCGCCGGCTGCGAACTGCTCGACGTAGATTCCGGTTGGGATCGTAGTGACGGGAGCCGTCACTCCGCGCTGCCGCAGGATGCCGGCCACGCTCTCGCTCGGGGCTACCACCTGGTCGCAGAGGTTGGCATAGCGCACAGCGTACTCCACGACGAACTGCTTCATGGCCCTGGAGTCGCCGGGGAGCTGATAGGTGTAGTTCTCGAACATGGTGTGGTAGGTAAATACGAGGGGGACGAGCAGCTCCCCAGCCAGCCTCAGTCCCGTGCCGCCCAGAAAAAAGGGATGATGCGTGTGGATGACATCCGCGGCAAAGCGCCTCACCGCATTGGCGATCGTGTTGGACAGCGGCATGGGCAGCGAATAGTCCGTCCTGTTGATCCTGTGGATCGCCGGCACCCGGATCACTCCCTGTTCCCGGCCCGTCACGCCCTCGAACTCCGGAGTTACGATCAGGACTTGATGTCCCCGCTTTTGATACTCCCGCGTGAAGATCTCCACGGAGCGTTCCAGTCCCCCGACGATCGGTTTGTAGGTGTTGGACATCATGATGACTCTCACGTTACCGCCCTCAAGTCGATCGATGCTTCTCCCCGACCGTTTTCGTCGAAACGCATCGGCTGTTGCACAGAAGCGACCCGTACGCAAGGGTCGCCCACGAACCACTCGCCCCAACAGCGGACCCTGGCGCGGCGGCCCAGCCTTTCGATAGCTATACGGACGGCGCCCAGGGAGGTGGGGGCCGGACCGAAGGTTAGGGGCGTCCGGCGAGACAACCAGGATTTCGATAATCCCGAGCAGAGCACCAGGCTTTCGCCCTCCTCCCGGACCAGGCAGTTCCTGACCATCATCAGCCACTCCGCAGCGGCCCAGACGTGCTGCCCGTCCCCCATGCAACCGCCCGCAGTGCGGGGATGCACGGCCTCCGGCCACTGTCCGGTGGGGCTGGCCAGCACGCCGGCCGCCGCCATAAGCGTTTGCCAGCGCCGGTCTCCGGCGCGCAACAGTACCTGAGCCAGGTGCAGAGTAAGGTAGGGGTTGATGCCCGAATGACTCAGGTCGTGAAAAAACCCGCCCTTGATCAGGCAGTGCTGCAGCAGGTACTCCACCGTGTTTAAAAGCCGCGGGTCTTCGGGTTCCCAAAGCAGCAGTGGATAACCGGCGGCCAGGCTGCCCACCGCGCCGCTGTCCATCCGGCGGTAAGGAGAAGCGGGCATGATCTTCCGGCCCAGCCTTCCGGCCACGGCTTCCAGGCTGCGCTCGATCGCAGCGAGCAGGCCTGCGGATTGCCGCCAAAACAGCTTCGCCTCTCCATCCCGTCCCAGCCGGTCCGACAGGTAAGCCGCCGCCCTCAAGCCGGCAACGGCCCAGAAATCGTCCCAGTAGTAGTAGTCATTAGGACCGAAATGCTCGGCGCTGAACCCGGCTGGCAGCAGTCCGGAGTGAAGAGCTGCGCCTTCCTCGGGCAGCCGCTTCTTTATGATCCATTCGGCTGCCTTTCGAATCGGCTTCCACCAGGCCTGCGGCGGGATTCGATTGGACAGCCTGCAGAAGCGCTCGAGGAACCAGAGCACCTCGCCGTTGGCGTCCCACTCTCCTTCGTGGGAATAGAAGTAACCCGAGGCTTTCTGCCGCGCCAATAACGCCTCGATAAACCTCTCGGCGCGATCCACAAGGTTGAGGCAGACAAGTGCCTGAAGGATCAGGGAAGCGTCCCGAACCCAGAAACGCCTGTAGGTGTACGGTCCCGCGTACACCTCCTCGGCGGTGTGCAGCACCAGGGTACGCACGGCTGCGTTGAATAGAAACTCGGTGTCGCGATCCGCTCCCTTCAGCGAGCAGACTTCAGAGGTGGCCTGGTCCCAGCGAGCGGCTGCATCGACCATAGGATCTGCGGCAATGGAGGCGGTCTTCTTTTTCCCTGCCAGGGGTATGATCAGGACGGCTTTCCTCACCCCCCCTGGGGGAACTCGAAACAGGGCCGCGCCGGTGGCCATGCCCACCGGACAGGTGATTTCCTTCTTCTCCGCCGGCTCGAAAAGCCTGTGAAATACATCCCCCTCGGCGTACTCAGAAAGGCTGTAGCGGTCGGGCACCTCTGCGAAGAGCCCCGAATGTTTTCCGTTAACCAGCCAGCGGCGCCCGCTTTCATCCGTTGAAAGCTCGTGCACGAAGCTGACGCCTTCGGGGTTGCAGGGACGGAAGGATACCGCCAGCCAGGCCTCCTGCTTCGAGGAAGCCTGCAGTTCGAGCACGCAGGCGGCCTGCCCGTCCACGACCTTCACCTGGGTTTCGCTGCTTAGACTTTTACCTTCTCGATTCTTCGAACGGGTTCGAACGATAAGGTTATTCGAATACAGCAACCTCTGGTCGATGTCTGGACACCGTGAGGGTATCAGGGGGCGGCCGCCTGCCGCCACGACCCAGGCGTCTACGGACCAACCGTCGAAGAAAGGGGTTACCAGGCCGGCCGGATCGACGATCGGCGTCTGCCCTCCGGAAGGAATCCCCACGGCCGTCCAGTTTCTATGAGTCAGGTTGATGTGGGTCAAGGAAAAGGCACGGGGGATGAAGGATACGTCCCGGGGATCGAACTGCCGCACCACCCAGTAAGGCCAGATCCAGTCCAGGTTGTGCTGGATCGCCTGGTTGTTGATCAGGCCGCGGGCGTGGAGCTTCGCCCCGGCCCGCAGCAGCTCCCCGGGGGTGCCGATCCCGCCGAGCTTGCCGAAGCGGGCCAGGCGGGTGAGGAGCAGAATCGGATCCAGGAGACCCTGGGAACGGGCCGCGCGTCTGAGGATAAAACGCCAGGGCAGCCATTTGAGAAACAGGGAGCGCGCCATGTCAGCTTCCCACGATAATGTTGTTCTCCACCGCTGTCACGCCCTGGGCTCCCGTTGCCGCCTCGTAGGCCGCCTGCCTGGCGAAACGGCTGCGCACCACGCCGGACAGGATCACCCGGCCGTTCTCCACGACCACGTTGATATCCTCGATCTGTACGTTCGGATCCACATCGATCCTGCCGACGATCTCCTCGGCTATGGCGCGATCCAGCACGTCTTCGGTAGGCACCACGGCAATCTCGTTGACCACATTGACCACTCCCCTCACCTCTCCGGCTAACCGCTCGGCCTTGAGCTTCTCCGGGAGAGTATCCACGTTGCCCTGGAGCACAGCCTCCCCGGCCCGAACGGTTATATCGAGCCTGGAAACATCGATCGCCTGGTTCAGGCTGAGCACGTTGCGGATCGCCGCGGCCAGGATTCGGTCCTCGAAGCTTTCCTTAGGAAAGCCGACCGCCAGATCATTGATGACCGAACGCACCGCCGGCACCTGGCGGGCGTCGTTTACCGCCGCCCGGATTTCGACCGAGCTGTTCGCCTCGCCGCTCAGCGTCACAACCCCGGCTTCGACCTCCACCTCGATCCCTTTCTCATCAACCCGACTGTCCCAGAATAGCTGATCCATCACCATGGCCTTGATCTGCAGATCGCTGTAAAGCTCTACCTCCTCCCGCTGCACCGTCAGCCTGGCCTTGACCTCTTTGACCCCCATGGTGAGTTCGGCGGCCTGCACCGCCGCGTCAGCGGCCGCCCGGCTGTGTACGGTACCGGAGAGGGTGACCACGCCGTCTCGGACCGAAATGTCGATGTTCTCCAATCTGACCGCGCTGTTGCGGCTCAAAGCGCCGGCGAGCTGTTCGGCCACCTCCCGGTCCTGTTTCTCCTCCATCGGTACCACCAGGATCCTGTTGATCACCTCGCTTACCCCAACCACTTCCAGGGCCAGCTCTCCGGCCCGGCGTTTTTTCCACAAGGTATCGACGGTCCCCGACAGGGTCACGACTCCCGATCTTGCCTCAACCTCTACATCCTCGGCGGCCGTTTCCGGATTTAAAGACAGGAAGGAGCGGACCTGCTCTTCCAGGATTTTCTGCCCGGCCAGAACGTCCGCGGCGACCCGAAGCCTGTTTCGCACCGAGGTCACTCCAGGGATGTTCCTGACCTCCAGCTCCGCTCTCTGCTTCAGGGTATAGGAGGAAACCTCCCCCTCCAGCGCCACCTCCCCGCCCGTCACTCTGACAAAGATCTCCGTATCTTCGAAGCTGTCCTGGTTTTCGAGCCATTCTTGGACCCTGCTCTCGATGTCGAGGTTCAGCTGGACGGGCAGATCGTTTTCTCTTTCCTGCCGACCGCCGGACCAGACCACCAGGGCAGGCAGAAAGAACGCCAGTACGAGCAAATTCTTTATCCGCGGTATCCTTTCCATGGTATCGGCTTCTCCTTTCAGATAGCGTTCTCCCGGCCCTCTCGCTTCCCCGCCTGTGTAATTGTTACCTGCGGCCGCCGGGCAATGTATACTTTGTTTACGCCCGGGACAGGTCTTGCGATCCGTCAGAGGAAGATGAGGGCCTTCAGCCGCGACGGGTACCTGCAGCCGTAAGCGTAGAGAGCCGCTTGTACCAGCCGGATAACCTAAGCCTAGATACGCGTTTCTCTCCTACCTTTAAATTGCAAGAACTGTGCCATCACATAAGCCATTATTTGGTCCGGATGTTGCATTCAATTCTTTATCCATGAGCGACGGCAGCGTTTATATAGGGACCTCCGGCTGGAATTATTCCCACTGGCGAGGGACTTTCTACCCCGAAGGCCTGCCGCAAAAGGATTGGCTCGGCTTCTATGCAGAACGCCTGCGAACCGTGGAAATCAACAACACCTTCTACAATCTGCCCGAGCAGTCGATCCTGGAGCTGTGGAAACGCAGCGTTCCGCCGCATTTTCTGTTCTCCGTCAAGGCCAGCCGCTACATCACCCACATGAAGAAGCTCAAGGATGCCCAGCAGAGCACGGAGCGGTTTTTCGAGAGGATCGCGGTGCTGAAGGAAAAGCTGGGTCCGGTCCTGTTCCAGCTCCCTCCCCGCTGGAAACGCAATCCCGAACGGTTGAACGGCTTCCTGGAATTGCTCCCAGCGGGTTTTTCCTACACCTTCGAGTTCCGCGATCCCAGCTGGTTCGAGCAGGGTATCTATTCGGCGCTCCGGCGCAGGCAGGCGGCTTTCTGTATCTATCACCTGGCCGGCGAAATGTCGCCCAAGGAGATCACGGCGGATTTTCTCTACATCCGCCTGCACGGACCGGGAAACGCCTACCAGGGACGCTACGATACCGAAACCCTGTCCGGCTGGGCCGGGGCCATCTCGACCTGGAGCCGCCGGAGGAAGTCGGTGTTCTGCTATTTCGACAACGACCAGAACGGCTACGCTGCCGAAAACGCCCTCGAGCTGCAGTCCATGCTCGAATAGAGGGGTCCACCGGAGGTGCCGATCATTGATGTCCAAGGATAAAAATCCCAAAGAAATAAGCCCGGAAAGGCTGAAGCGCGCTTTTTTCCTGCTGCTTCTGGTAGGGGCCACGGTGCTCGTATTCTTCGTGGCCCGCGCTTTCCTTCTGCCGATCCTCCTGGCCGCTCTGTCCGCCGGGCTGTTCTACCCGGTCCACAGGCGGATCCGCCAGCTCCTGCGCAGGAGACCGGGGATCGCCGCGACGGTCTCCCTGGTCGTCTTCTGCCTGATCATCCTCGTTCCCGCCGGCGTGCTGGGTTACTTCGTCACGGACAACCTGATCCAACTGGCCCGCCTGGCCAGCCAGAACACCGAGCAGATCAAGGCCTGGCTGGGCGACCTCGATACGGAGCTGAAAAAGCTGCCTGTTCTGAGCAATCCCCGTGTCGCCGATCTCATCAACCTCGATCGGCTGGCCAACCTGCTGCGAAAGGCCGGGAGCTGGCTTTTGGGGCGCACGGCGGAGCTGGCCGGAAACGTCGCCAGGGCGCTGCTTCTGTTCTTCATCTACTTCTACTGCCTGTACTTCTTCATCCGGGACGGCGAGAAGGCTTTGGAGAGGACGGCCGGCGCTATACCCCTCTCCGAGCCGGACCGGCAGGCCGTGACCGACAGGTTCCTCTCGGTCACCAGGGCTACCCTGAAAAGCACCTTTATCATCGGCGGGATCCAGGGCGTATTGGGAGGATTGCTCTTTCTGGTTCTCGGAATCCGGGCGCCGATGCTGTGGGGAGTCGGCTTCCTGATCCTGGCCGCCATCCCCGGTATGGGAGCCGTGGTGATCTGGCTGCCCGCTACCGTGGTGCTGCTGATCTTGGGACAAGATATCAAAGCCCTGGTCATGTTCCTGGTGGGCGGGATTGTCATCCCCCTGGTCGACTACCTGCTGCGCCCGCGGCTGGTGGGAGAGGACACCCGGCTCCATCCGGTGCTGGTGCTCATCGGCGTGCTCGGCGGGGTGACCGTGTTCGGGATCTGGGGGCTTCTTCTCGGCCCGCTGGTGATGGGGATGGCGGTAACCCTCTGGGGCATCTTTACCCGCATTTTCCGCGGAGAGCTGGAAAAAATCTAGGCGCGCGGCGCCTGAAGCCGCGGCTCACTCGGACGGCAGGGAAGCCACCGAGATCCAGTATTCCTCCAGGCAGGCCATCGTCCGCTCCAGGCGTTGAAAGTCCTCGGGTTTGGTAATGAAGCAGCTCGCCTGCAGGTCATAGGCTTTGCGGATATCCGCTTCGGAGTCCGAGGTGGTCAATACCACCACCGGGATGGCCCGCAGTGTTTCCGCTTGCTTGATTTCCTCGAGCACCTCCCAACCTTCCTTGCCAGGAAGATTCAGGTCCAGCAGGATGAGGTCCGGCAGGGGCGCAGAGCCGTGCTCACCTACTCTGCGGAGGAAAGCCATGGCCTGCTCTCCGTCGTCGACTACGTGGATCTTTTCGAGCAGCCGGGTATTGCGCATGGCCCTGCGGAGGATACGCTCATCATCGGGGCTGTCTTCGATCAACAGGATCCGGATCGCACCGGGCGACTCAGCCATCGTTTTCTCCTTTAGCGGGCAGCGTAAAGTAGAAGGTCGAGCCCGAACCGGGTGTGGATTCCACCCAGATCCTGCCGCCGTAGCCCTCCACGACCTTCTTGCAGATCGCCAGGCCGATCCCTGTACCCTCGTACCTGCCCCGTCCGTGCAGCCGCTGGAAAGCCCGAAAGATTCTCTGGTGATGCCGTGCGGCTATACCGATACCGTTGTCCCGCAGGCCGATCAGGACCATTCCGTCATCATGCGGCTCAAACCAGATGCGGATCTTGGGAGGCTCTTCGCCCCGATACTTCAGGCTGTTGGCGATCAGGTTTTGAAACAACTGGCTCAGCTCCGTGGAATCGGCATGTACCGCGGGTAGATCGCCGCTCTCCACCCGGGCTCCCAGCTTCTCCATGGTTCCCCGGAGGTTCAGCAACACCTGATCCAGCACTGGCTTAAGGTCGGCGGAACTCGTTCTCCGTTTCTCCTTTCCCGCTCTGGAATACATCAGCAAATCGCCGATCAGACGGCGCATCCTGCCGGCTGCACCGACCACCCCCGCCATGATCTGCCCGGCCTCCCCGTCCAGACGGTTTCCGTAGTCGGCCTGGAGGATCTGGATGTAGTTGACTATCGTACGGAGGGGCTCTTTCAGATCGTGGGAGGAAACATAGGTGAACTCCTCCAATTCGAGGTTCACTCGCTCCAGCTCGGCCGCCCGTCTGCGGAGTTGCTCCTCCATCGTTTTGAGGGCTGTGACGTCGGAGAGTACGGCGGTGGCACCGATGATCCTGCCGTCCTGCGAGTGGAGGGGGGCTGCGCTCACCAGCAGGTCGACCGCCCCTCCTCTGCGCCGGACCTGTGCTTCGAAGGGGCAAACATCCTTGCCGGCGAGCACATCCCGGAACTTTTGCTGCGAGCTTTGCCGGTTTCCAGGTTTCTTCTCCGCAAGACAGATGGAGTCGAAGGCGGCGAAGCCCTCCCCGCTGCGGGCGTGTTCCTCCAGGCCGAGAGCCCGGGCGGCCTGATTGAGGAACAGCAGTTTTCCTTCGGTGTCGTAGACCACGATGGCGTCCGGGGCCTGGCCGAGAACCGCTTCCAGGAGCTTATGCTGCTCCAGCCTCAGGATCTCATGCCTCCTGCGTTCGCTCACGTCCCTGACTACCAGGATGTCCATCTTTCCTACGGCGGTGTCCCTTCGGGAATGGGTCAGCTCTCCTGTAAACAGCTCTCCGTTTTTGCATCTAAAGGTGATCTCTTCGGGCTCGCGCCTCGCTTTCGTCCTTGCCCAACTCCCGACTAGATCCGCCTCTGCCGCACCCCGATCGAGAACGAGCCTGGACAGACGCGCACCCATCGCCTCTTTACGGCTGTACCCGAACAGGGAACAGGCAGCATCATTCCACAGCACCACCCTGTCGCCCCTATCCACGGCGATCACCGCATCGCTCAGTGCATCGAAGACGTCCCGGAAGAACGCTCGGGACTCCTGAAAAAAACCGGCGATGGACCTCTCCAGGGAGATACCTCTATAGCGGGTGGTTCGCACGGTGCTCCACACGGCGATCAAGAAGTAAATGCCGGAAACGTACTGGAAAGCCCGCCCACACCATGATACAACTCCGCCTACAATGGGAGCCATGGAAATGATCAACAATCCCGCGCCCATGGCGAACAGGGCTAGGGCGTACCAGAACAAAAATTCCACCCGTCCCCACCGGCCGTTGCTCATAAACAGCAGGCCCGAGGCCAGGTAGAAGGCGATCGCGACTGCCAGAGTGATCTTCCGCAGCAGGGTTCCACCGTGTTCGGGTGTGAAAAACAAGGGCGATCGACCGGCCCGGCTGGCCAGGTAGGCCGAGGTGACGATCAGAGCGACCAGCAGGTAGGCCGTCCAGGCTACCAGCCTTCGGTTCCGCGTCCTCACCATCCGATCCGACCTGAAATAGACCAAGAGGGCTCCAGCGAAATGGATCAACGCGGACAGGAACATCCCGAAGTTGTGGGAGGTCACGGCTACATTGATCTTCCCCGGAATGTGGACCAGAAGCCCGGCGATCAGGGCCCCTACTCCCGAAGGGATCACCGCCGTTCCCAGGAACAGAGCGTTCAGCAGTCCTGTCGCCACGTAGCTGCGCAGGGCTATCCGGGCGACGATCATGGACACCAACGATATCAACAGGACGTTTAGAATCGGCAGCAGCGGAAAAGGATCCCCGGCGGCCTGGCCGACAACGCCGAGTCGCATCAGCAGCAGTAGGGTCAAGCCCATCAGACCAAGCACGGCCAGAGGGGCTAGGGCGCCCAGAAACCGGGGCCTGAAGACCTCAGCGGCTTTGGAGCCGGTCATGACTGTGTCCCAAAATGATCGCTCCTTCGATCCCCAAAGGGCCAGGACCGGTCGATCCCGCCACGATCGATCCTCACCAGCTCGGGTGAAACGATTATAACTCAAAGAAGCGGGTTCTCGTATAACCCAAACAGGTTATTTGCACAGGCTCTCTCATGGCCTATGATGATGCTTTGTGTGCCGGTCGGATCGGGGAAACGATCGGCTCGAAAAGCCGGCCGGAGAACCAGCCGGGAGACGGTAGATTTCAGGAGTAAATCCATGGCCGTAAAATCAAAGATGGAAGTCCCTAAAGCTGCAGTCGGCATCCAGGGCTTCGATGCCATAACGGAAGGAGGACTGCCCCGGGGTCGTGTCACCCTCGTCCTGGGAGCCTCCGGAAGCGGCAAAACGGACTCGCGGGAGGAGGCGGGAGAAAAAAGTGAACAAGCCGGACAAGAGCTGGAAATTCGACCTGTACGTAGTGGGCGACTCGCCCCGCTACCGGGTGGCCCTGGCCAATCTCGAGAGGATCTGCAAAGCTTCCTTGGGGGAGGATTATGCCATCGAAGTCGTCGATCTCCTGGCACACCCCGAGCTGCGGCGCAGGCATCAGGTGCTGGCCACCCCCACCGTCATACGCCGTTCTCCGCCGCCCGAGCGCAGGGTAATCGGCGACCTTTCCCTGACGGAGCAGGTCCTCAAAGGTCTGGATATGCCCAGACCCGCCGAACCAGCCGCCGAGGCTGAGAACGGGGTTCCGGAGGCGCAGCGTGGATGACCGGAAGCCGCGGAGGCTCATAGATCAGAAGAGCCTGCGGCTGCTGCTGGAAAGTCTTCCCGACGGCGTGCTGTTGATCGACCGCAGCGGCCTGGTCAGCTTCGCCAACCCGGCGGCGGAATCCCTTTTCGACTTCGAGCCGGGAACCCTGACCGGCGGTTTTCTGGGTTTTCCCGTGGTCGAAGGGGTAACCGAGATCGAGATCCCCCGGGCCGGCGGCGGGCGGATTGCGGCAGAGATCCGAGCGGTGCGGGTGCGCTGGCAGGAGCAGGAGCTGTATCTGGCCAGCCTGCGGGACGTCAGCAGACGCAAGCGGGCGGAACAAAAGATGCTCACTCTGGGCCAGCAGCTTTTCTCGGTCTACGAAACCATCCAGGGCCGGTTGGGTAAGGAGCTTCACGACACGATCGGGCAGCCGCTGATCGGGCTCAAACTGGTCCTGCACCGCTTCTGCGAACGGCAGGAGCAGGAGCCGGACACGGCCCTGGAGGAGATCGGCGCCCTGATCGACGATATGATCAACAGCATCAGAGATTTTTCCCATACCCTGCGCCCGGCGGTGGGCAACGACTGGAGTCTCAGCGATGCTCTGGAAAACCACTTCCACCGGCTCAAGGCCCAGCGAGGCCTGACCGTACACTTTCAGGATCGAGCCTCCGGATGCGATCTTCCTCCGATCACCGAAACCGTGGTCTTGCGTATCGTTCAGGAAGGATTGGACAACGTGCTGCGGCATGCGAAAGTGGATGAGGTAGAAGTGCTCATCGACACCCGGGGAGACGACCTGGTGGTCATGATCCAAGACCGGGGACGGGGGTTCGACCCCGCCCGGGAGCATCATGAAGGCATCGGTCTGGAAGCAATGCGTGAACGCGCCGAGCTTGCCGGGGGAACCATGACAGTCGATTCTTCTCCGGGTAAGGGCACCCGCCTCACCGCGGTCCTGCCTCTGAAATAGCCCAGGCGCCGGGTCTCGAGCGGCCAAGCGTCACTCGAGCGGCGAGATCTCGTTCGGTCAGATCTCGAGCGGCGAGATAGGGGCGGTTGTACCCGTCGTCCTGTGGTTATCCCGCCTCGCTGGAGGCGGCCCACAGATTCACTCCGGAATCCGTAGCCCAGCGGTCGATCTCCTTCAGCTCTTCTGCGCTGAACTCCGCCTTTTCGAAGGCCGCTGCGTTTTCCTCAATCTGCTCCGGGCGGGAAGCCCCCACCAAAACCGTGGTGACCCGGGGGTCCCGGGTCGCCCAGGCCAGGGCCATCTGGGCCAGGCTCTGGCCGCGACGCTGCGCGATTGCTCCGAGATTCCGCACCTTCTCCAGGTTCTCCTGGCTGAGAAACTCCTTCTTGAAGTAGCTGGACTCGTCGGCGGCCCGCGAGCCCCCCGGAATCCCCCCCAGGTATTTGTCCGTCAACAACCCTTGAGCCAGGGGAGAGAAGGCGATGCAGCCGATGCCCCGCTTGCCCAGCACGTCGAGCAGCCCCCGCTCCACCCAGCGGTTGAGCATGGAGTAGGAGGGCTGGTGGATCAGGCAGGAGACGCCCAGCTTCTGCAGGATCTCCGACGCTTCCTCGGTCTTCCTGGCCGAGTAGGAGGAAATCCCGGCGTACAGGGCCTTGCCCCAGGCCACCGCATCGGCCAGGGCGCCCATGGTCTCCTCCAGGGAAGTATTCGGGTCGAAGCGGTGGGAGTAGAACACGTCGACGTACTCCAGCCCCATTCGCTTCAGGCTCTGATCCAGGCTGGCCAGCAGGTACTTGCGAGAGCCCCAGTTGCCGTAAGGGCCCGGCCACATGTCGTAGCCGGCCTTGGTAGAGATGAACAGCTCGTCCCGGTAACCGGAAAGATCCGCCGCCAGGATGCGGCCGAAGTTCTCCTCCGCCGAGCCGTAGGGCGGGCCGTAGTTGTTGGCTAGGTCGAAGTGAGTAATCCCCAGATCGAAGGCCTTGAAGATCATCCGGCGGGCCTCCTTCGATGGCCTGGTTCCGCCGAAGTTGTGCCACAAACCCAGGGCGATCCTGGGCAGCAGTACGCCGCTGCGCCCGCAGCGGCGATACTCCATATGCCGGTAGCGTTGATTGTCCGGTCGATAGGCCATGTTACTCTCCTTTCGTTTGCGTATGATCCGCCTGCTGCCGGTTTCGTTCGCCGGCGCCCCCGCTGACGAAAAAGGCCAGGATGACCACGGTGAGCAGGGCCGTGGTGCCGCCGAACACGAAGGGCGCGGCCGGTAGCAGGGAAAACAGCAGGCCGGCGAGGATGCTGGCCGGAAGCAGCCCCAACCCCACGATAGTGTGGTAGAAACCAAGCGCCGTCCCCTTGGACCCTTCCGGCGCGATATCGGAAACGAAGGCCTTCTCGATTCCCTCGGTCATGGCGTAGTACACACCGTACAGGGGCCAGAATCCCCACAACAGAAAACCGGCTGTCGAAGAAATAAAGCCGAAGGCCAGGTACACGACACCGTACAGCCCGTAGCCGGCCATCAGCACCTTCCGCCGCCCGAGCCGGTCGGACAGGGAACCGAAGGACGTGGACAGCAGCGTGCTGGACAGATTGAAGACCAGGTACATCAGGATCACGGTAGACAATGCGAACCCCAGATCCATGCTGCGCAGCAGGAGAAACTGATTGGAGGAGTTGCCCAGCGTGAAAACAGCCTGGGCCAGGAAAAACAGCTTCAGGTTGCGGCTGTAGCTGCGGAGGTCCAGATTGGGCCTGGGACCGCGCTCTTCGCCGCCTCCCCGCTTCTCCCGCAGAAGAAAGAGGAATACCACTCCCAAGGCGGCCGGAACCAGGGAGATGAGGAACACCGTGTAGAAGTCTGCCAGGCTCCCCAGATTGCCCGTGGCCGGGTCGAGAAAACGCCGCGCCAGGAAATAGGCGGTACCCGCCCCCAGGGTGGCCCCGGCGAAGTCCATTCCCCGCTGGAACCCGAAGGCCTTGCCCTGATGGGCCCGCGGCGTGGACTCGGAGATCAGCGCGTCTCGCGGAGCAGTACGGATGCCTTTCCCCACCCTGTCCAGGAACCTGGACAGCAGCACGAAGTACCAGCCCAGGGAGCCGAGCAGGAGCAGCCCCTTGGCCAGGACCGAGGCGCTGTAGCCCCCGATAGCGGGCAGCTTGCGCTGGCGGATTCTGTCCGAGAAGTAACCGGAAAATACTCGCACCAGACTGGCGCTCGATTCGGCCACTCCTTCGATCACTCCCAGCGCAGGCCCCAAAAAAGCCTGGCGGCCGGTCAGGAGGAAGCGCATGAAAGCCTGGAGCAGGGGATAGATCATTTCCGACGACACGTCGGTGAAAAAAGAGGTAAAGCCGGTCAGTACGACGTTGCGGCTCAGCCCTGTTCCTGCCTTCAGCATCGGCGCCTCCTCCTCAAGATCCTCGTCCGGAAGATGCAGCTTCCTGAAGCTCTCTCCCAGGGCCCCCGGTCAGACAGCAGCGTGCGATCCACGAAAGAACAGAATCCCCTGAAAGGATGCGGTTGATTCGACCTCATGGATCCCTGCCCGCCGCCGGTACCGAGCGTCAGACCCGGCCATCATTGCACGTACCCCTTCGATCCGGGGGCCGGCGGCGCCCCCGCCGCCAGGGAAACCGTCCCCGCGGCCAGCTCCACGATATCCGCCATTCTGCTGTAGCTGAGCTTGTCCGCATGGTCCCCCGTACCGTGATAATCCGGGTGAACGCCGGTGAAAAAGAACAGGAAGGGGATGCCCTGCCGGTAGAAGGGGTCGTAATCGCTGACCGCCTCCTCGGGCCCGCCCGTAAAGCTGAAGACCAGCCCCACCTCCCGGTTGGCCTCTTCCACCAGGGCGCGCAAATCCTGGGAAGAGGGGGAGCCCATGACCTGCAGCGGCTGCCCGGGATTTCTGCCGATCATATCCAGGTTGAGCATCAGCACGATCCTGTCCGTGGGAATCTGCCCGGAAGCCATCTGCCGGGAACCGAGCAGTCCCTGCTCTTCGGCGGAAAAGGTGGCGAAGACGATGCTCCTCTGCGGCGCAGGTTTACGCTTCGCCAGGATTCCGGCAAGAGCCAGGACACCGGCGACCCCGGAGGCGTTGTCATCGGCCCCGTTGAAAATCGTATCTCCCTCCCCGGGGAAGGAGCCCAGATGGTCGTGATGGGCGCCTACCAGGATCCACTCGTCCCGGAGCAGTGGATCCGAGCCCGGCAGGAAGGCAGCCACGTTCCTGGCCCGGAGCTTCTCGGCGCTTTGCTGAACCGCCACGCTCAGGCGTACCGTCATTTCACCGAGCGCAAACTCGAACGGCTCTGTTCCCCGGTCCAGTCTCGCCTGCAGCTCTTCGAGGCCGAGAGAGGAAGGAGCGAGCAATTTCTCGGCAAAGGACTGGGAGATGTGGAGCGCCGGAATGGCCTGCCGCACGCCCCGGTAACGGCCGACAGCGGAAGGCTGCAGAGATAAGAGCCCTCGAAGCCGGAAATCCTCCGAGCCGGTGTGGCTTTCCGGGTCGGTCACCAGAAGCATACCGGCCGCGCCGTGGGCCCGGGCGTTCTTTGCCTTGGTCAGGAACAGGGAATGCCGGGTCAGATCGGCTCCCTTGAAATAGTCCGACCCTGCGGGGCTCTGCGGTTCGTGGCGGAGCAGCAGCACGATCTTGTCCTCTGTTTCCAGGCCGTCGTAGTCGTCGTATCCGTACTCGGGCGCCGTGATGCCATAGCCGGCGAACACCATCTCCGCCGAGTACTCTCCGAGGGCGGAAAAGTCGAAGGGTCGAAAATCCACTCCGGGACGGGCCTCCAAGACGGCGCCGTCGACCTGTACCGACAGGCTCGTGGCGGCCGGATCCCAGCCGCCCCGGTAGAGGGTGAAATCGAGGAAGAAGTCCTTCTGGCCGGGGACCGCCGATAGACCGAGGGAAGAAAAGGTAGCGGCGATGTAGCGCTCAGCCTTGGCGATGCCCCGGCTGCCTGCTTCCCGCCCTGCCAGCGCGTCCGAGGCCAGGTAGCCCACGTGCCCGGACAGGATCTCCTGGAGGTCCTGCCTGGCCGGCTCCGACCGAAGCCGTGCCAGAAGATCCCCCAAAACCGCTCCTGCGGACTTTCCCCCTCCGGCTCCGGACCCGCAGGCCGTGAGAATCATCAGAGCCGGAAGGAGTAACAGCAGCAGGCGTTTCAGGTTTTTACGGACCACGGCCGGCGCTTTCAGCCTGGATTCAGGCCCCGAGATGGCAGCAGATCATTTGCATTCCCGGCATCGGCGTTCCCCTAGTATCCGAAGTCGGCCCGAACTTTTTCTCCCAAGTCGGCCGCACGGGTGTCGATCAGTTTCTTGGCCTCAGCGGACATCCACTCGTACTTCAACCACCAGGCCGGGCTGACCACGGTGGCCAGGTCCTGGATCTGACGGATCCGCGGCAGGGCGATGCGCTGAAAGCTGGCAGCCAGGCTGTCCCAATCCCTGGTGGACGGATCGGTGAAGGACTCCTTGAAATAGGCCCGGCCGCACATGGGTCCGGCAAAGATATCGGATACCAGGGCGTACTGAGCGGCGTACTGGGAGAAATCCACCGCGGCGCTCAGCAGCAACATGGGCCGCGGACTGACCTCTGCCATGGCCACAGCGGTCTTCCTGATCTGATCGGGAGAGCTGACAGGGGTGACGCTTTCCCCGTCCTGTGACCACAACACCGGAACCTGGGTCTTGTAGAAATCCCCGTAGGGGCTGAAAACCCGGGCCATCTCCACCAGGGCTTCGGGCAGCCTTTTGGCAGCTTCTACTTTGGACTCCCCGGGCCGCTGGAAAATCAAGGTCTCGTTGAACAGGGGCTTGCCAAGCTCCCGGCTGCGGCGGTACACGTCCTTGAGCCACTCCAGGTTTTTCTTCCAGCTCTCACCGTGATCCGGGTCGATCTTGACCAGGGTCTTGAACCCGTCGACGTACCGGGCCGCCTCTTCCGGCTCCACGGCCAGCCGGGCGAGCTGTCCCCGCCCGCCGTCGATCGACTCTGTGCGGGTGTCCTCCAGCCGGCCGATCAGAAGCACGTTCTTGCCGAGGATCTCGCGGAATCCGGGACTCTTGTAGACCAGATGATTGAACAGACAGGCGGTGCTCCGGCCCGCCAGAGCTCCTGCGAAGCGGCGGCAGACCTCGGCTACGTCCTCATCGGTGGAATCCCTGTCCTCACCGATGTGCTTGAAGAAGGTCCGCAGTAGCTTGAGGTAGGAGCTGTGCTGATCCGAAGCAAATACGTCCAGCGTTCCGGTAGGCGCAAATGCGGCCAGCGTCTTGAACACCTTGTCGGATACTTCCACTCCATCGGAATACCTTGCCCAAACAGCCATAGCAATACTCTCCTCTCTACGATTCAACGTACTCATGCAACGCCGGTCCCGGCAAGCGCGTAGGGTGGGCGGCTGGAGGCCAGCACGGCTCGCCCCGCCGTCCGCGCAGCCGGCCGGATCGACCGGCAAACGAAGCCCGTGTAAAGATTACACCTTTCGACGTTCAAGATATAGAGAATTTACACATAGAAACCTATGCGACCCCCGGACTGGACGCTTCCCAGATGGATATGCTTCAGTCCGCCTCCCTTCCCGGGGTGGCACATTTCTTGCTTTACTAGTAGCAGGAGAGGAGGGAAAGCCGATGCTGAGTACCGACGAGCAGATCAAGAGAGACATGATCGACCAGATTCACCGGGACAGCCGCCTCGACGCTGAGGATATCGGCGTTGATGTACAGGACGATCTCAGCGTGGAAGAAGTCTATTGAACGGACACGAACCGGTGAAGAAAGCCGGCGGGCCGGCCCGGCGAACACGGCGCCGAGTAAACTCTGGAAGGCCGCTCCAGCGTATCGGGGAGGCGATAAAAAACGGTACGCTCCTGGAGCAGATCAAGGAGCTGGCCAAGTTCTCGGTTGCGGGCTGGCTGGCCATCCTCACCGATTTCGGGGTGTACAACGGCCTGCTGCTCATCTTTCCCCACTGGGTTTCCAAGGGCATCTCCTTCACCTGCGGCGGAGCGGTGGCTTATCTGGTAAACAAGTACTGGACTTTTCAGCAGAAACGCAGATCCTATATAGAAGTCGTGAAGTTCGTGGTGATCAACGGATCGGGGTTGGGAATGAACATCGGCGTCAATGAGCTGGTGCTGCGCTGGAGCGGCGGCAACACGGTCCTGGCCTTCGCCGCCGCGGTGGCGCTGAGCGGCAGCTACATCTATCTAGGACAAAAGTTCTGGGTTTTTCGAAGCAAGGGGAAGAACGAAAGAAAGGAGCCTTGATATGGAGCGCAGCGACCAAGCCGTCGAGAAAGCTATCGTGGACGAGCTTGCTGTTGGAGAGCTGTGAAATGACGGACAGCCAATCCCTCGAGGAGTACCGCAAGCGCCGGGACTTTCGCAAGACCGGTGAGCCGGCGGGGGAACCGGAGACTGGCCGGAAGACAGAAAAGAGGAAGCCCCTGTTCGTGATCCAGAAGCACGCGGCCCGCAGCCTCCACTACGACTTCCGCCTCGAAGTGGCGGGCGTCCTCAAGTCCTGGGCCGTTCCCAAGGGCCCTTCGACCAATCCGGCCGACAAGCGCCTGGCCGTTCCCACCGAAGACCATCCGCTGGAATACGCCGGGTTCGAGGGGGTTATTCCGGAAGGCGAGTATGGAGCCGGCGCGGTCCTGGTGTGGGACACGGGCAGCTACCGCAACCTGTCCGCCGAGAAGGAGGACCCTGTCTCCATGGAGCAATCCCTGGAGCGGGGGCGTGTGGAGGTCTGGCTGGAAGGAAAGAAGCTCACCGGCGGCTACGCCCTGGTGCGGACGGGCGGGGACAATCGCTGGCTGCTGATCAAGATGAAGGACGAACGGGCCGATGCCAGGCGCAACCCGGTGAGCACGGACCCGGATTCGGTTCTTTCCGGGCGCAGCCTGGAGGAGATCCGACAGGATGAGGCCCGCGAGCAGGGTCAGGAGGGGCGGTCATGAGCAGCGGCGGATCGCCGGGCTGGCCCGGGACCGGGGCGTTAAAGCCTGCATCGCCCGGGACGGCGAGGAGCTGGTGCTGCGGTAGCGCCGCTCCCGGCCTGCGGGACGATTGCCTTATCGGTCCTGTATATGTTATACTTTTTTAAGTCGAGGGTGTCCGTTAATAAAAAGTAAGCATCTTTGCGCATCGGAATTTGCTTTTCCTGCCATTGCTTATCAAGGAGAAGGGGGTGGCTAAAAGCAAGAAACAAGAGAAGCAAAACAGGCACGGCGAGAATTTCCTGCTGGTAGGGATCGGGGCCTCCGCCGGGGGCATGAAGCCTCTGTTGACCTTCTTCGATAATCTGCCTTCCGACTGCAACATGAGCTTCGTGGTGATTCAGCACTTCGATCGAATGGACCATCGGTTCCCCCGCATCGGGCGCCGGGTGATGCTGCTCAATGCCCGGCGTATTCGAGAGGAGGGAAATCTGCCTGCGCTGATCCTGCTGGCGTTCGAGGATGTCACCGGCCGGACCGCTGAAGAGGATCAGCAATGACCGCACCACGAGAGGAGCGGGGAACGCTCCCGCACATTCCGGGAGGCGGGAAGGCAGACTCTGAACGGCAGCGCCTGCTCCACGAGCTGCGGGTCCACCAGGTGGAGCTGGAGATGCAGAACCAGGAGCTGCAGAACGCTAACCTGCGCCTGGAAGAGTCCGCCAGCCGCTATCGGGAGCTGTACGATTTCGCTCCGGTGGCTTACTTCACTCTCGATCCCAAAGGGAGAATCCTCGAGGCCAACCTGACCGCCGCAGAGATACTGGGCAGACCGCGCTCCGAAATCCTAGGCAGGAATTTATACCTGCTGCTGCCCAAAGAAGATCGTGACATCCTCTGCCGGCATCTCCGCTCTGTCTTTAGGAACAGGAAGACGCACACCTGCATCTTCAGATTGAAGGCGTCGGACGGACAGGAGCGGTACTTCCGATTCCAAAGTCATCGCTACGACGGTTCGACGGATACTCCTTCCTGTCGCAGCGTAGCAGTGGACATCACCGTATCCAAAAAAACCCAGGACCAGCTGTCCGCGGCCAATTGGCTAAAGGAGAGCATCTTGCAGTCGGTCGAAGAGTCTCTGCTGGTTCTGGACGTTCGCCTGCAAGTGGTTTCGGCCAACGCCGCCTTCTACAAGACCTTCCGGCTCGACCCCTCCCGGATCGAGGGAAGAACAATCTGGCAGTTAGGCAAAGGACACTGGTACCAGGAGCAGCTTCGCGAGCATTTACAGCGGATGATAGCCCAGGGAAAGGCCTTTGACGGCCTGGAGCTGACCGCCGAGTTTCCCGGCATCGGCAGGCGCGAGCTGGAGATCGGAGCCAGGCATCTCAAAGAATCCGCGGCCGGCTCCCAGCGAATCCTGTTGTCGATCCGGGACCTGACCGAACGCAAGAGGGCGGAGCGCCGGGTGCAGCGGGCTCTCCAGAGGCTGGAGGAAGCCAATCACCAGCTTTCCCAGTTCGCCTCGGTGGTTTCCCACGACTTGAAAAATCCCCTGCGGGCTATCGCCAACTACGCCGGATTTCTCCAGCAGGACCTGGCCGGAAGCCTGCCGGAGGAGCAGCGGAGCTACCTCGAGGGAATCCAGGCCGCGGTCGAGCTGGCCGAAGAGCAGGTGACCGGCCTGTTGGAGCTGTCCCGGATCCGCGAGTCCCAGCTAGACTGCAGAAAAATCAAGCTGGGCGATCTGGTGTCCAAGCTGGTGGAGACCACGACCGCAGCCAAAAAGGCGCAGATCGGACTGCACGATCACTGGCCGACCATCGTCACCGAGCCCACGCTCCTGCGCCAGGTCATCAGCAACCTGCTGGACAACGCGATCAAGTACAACTCGTCGAAAACCAAGAAAATCGAGCTGGGCTGGACCGAGCAGCCTGACCGCCATGTCGAGCTATTCGTGCGGGACAACGGTCCCGGGATCGCCCCGGAACACCAGGAGAAGATCTTCCTGGCCTTCCGCAGGCTCCACTCCCGCAAGACCGTGGAAGGAAGCGGTCTGGGTCTTTCCATTGTGCGTGCGGCCGTGGACCGCCTGGGCGGCTCGATCCGGCTGGAATCGGAAGCGGGAAAGGGCAGCACCTTCTACGTGCGCCTGCCGGAAGACGGTCCGGAAGCGGAGCATATGGCAGACCGGCAGGTATGATCTTGTTTCCCGAGGTGAATCACATTCCATGACAGCCGTGGGAGCGTGAGCTCCATTCGCCCTCCGTCAAGTACCGGCAGCTCGGCACGGCGCGGCTTGACCGGTTCGTTAATATCAGTATTGGTCGGTATTTTGTAGGACTGCATGGGAATATCAAGATTGCATAATATCAGCAATTATGATTCACTTAACAGAAGAAGCCGGTTTTTTTGCGCAATGACACGAGGCCTACGAGTCACATGAACGAAAATAGCATTCTGATCATCGATGCCAAGAGTGATCTGTATATCCTGAAAGGACTTGCCTCGGCGAAACGGCTGAACATACTCGCCCTCATCCAAAAGGCGCCCAAAAACGTAAACGAGATAGCGGAGGCTCTCCAGCTTCCACAGTCTACCGTGGCCACGAACGTGATGGTTCTCGAGAGAGCCGGGTTAGTTAAAATCCGGAACGCCAAGGGGAAAAAGGGGACCCAAAAGGTGTGCTATCCGGTCTACACTGAAATGGTAATCAAACTCTGGAACGGAGAGCACGATGTACGTAAGAGCGACGTCATCGAAGTCGAGATGCCTATTGGTCTGTATACCCGCTACAAGGTGAGCGCTCCCTGCGGCCTATGCAGCCGTGACAGCATCATCGGTCTCCTTGATGTCGTACACTCTTTTCTTGACCCGGCCCGCATGAAAGCCGGTCTGATATGGTTCGAGGTGGGGTATCTGGAGTACAAGTTCCCCAATAACAGCCTGTACAAAGAACGCCCTCTCAAGAGCCTCGAGTTGTCTGCGGAGCTTTCCTCTGAAGTTCCCGGAACGAACAAAAAGTGGCTCTCCGATATCACCGTCTGGATCAACGAAGTCGAGATCGGCAGCTGGACCTCGCCTGGCGATTACGGAGACAAGCGTGGAAAGTTCACTCCCACGTGGTGGAAGCTCGAAGGCTCCCAATACGGGTTGCTCAAGCATTGGCGCGTTACCGACCACGGTTCTTTCGTAGACGGCGTCAGAATCTCCGACGTGATGCTTGCCGATCTGAATCTCTCGGCCCACCATTCGATTACCGTGCGCATCGGTGTTAAAGACGACGCCGAGTATATCGGCGGAATGAACATCTTCGGACGCGGGTTCGGTAACTACGATCAGGATCTCTTGCTTCGCCTCCTGTTCTGACCGGCAGCAGCACTTCCGTTGGGCTCTTTGGCTTCAACAAGTATAAAACGTGGTTGGCTCTAGCGGTGAAGGAATCCCTCATAGTATCGACGGCGACGAGATCGGGACCTTCGAGTTTCCCGACTCAGATCAACCGATGTGCGGCTTTCTTGCCGATCAGCTTTCAGTCGTAATCTCGATCCCGTCTTCCAGGATCTTGTGGATCGAACAGAGCCGGGAAACGCGGTCGAGCTTCTCTCGGTCCTCCTTGGAGAGCTTTCCCTCGAAGGCTACGTTTACGCGAATCCTCTCTTCGTATTTTTCGATATCTTCGCAGTTCTCGCAGTCCTCCTTGAAGCTGCGCTCGTAGCGCAGGCGGAGTGAGGAATAGACCGTTTCGGCTATTGTACGGCGTTTTGAGGATTATTCTCAAAAAGAATAACCTGCAAGGATAATCCGTAATTGAGGCCAATATAGACTGTTCAGGCTATTTGAGTCCGCCGGGTATCCGGCGTATTCTGCACATTGTTTTCGAAGCATAGAGAAAACATATCTAACCGCATCGGAGGTGCCGCGATGGTGAAGCTAGGAGAGAGATTGCAGACAGCCGACTGGAAATCGGAGAAACACGTCCCGGTGATCGAATGTCCCGATCAGGTCAAAAAAGACGAGATGTTCGATGTAAAGGTGAGCCTGGGCAAGGAGGTGGCCCACCCCAACAAGACGGAGCACCACATCCGCTGGATCACTCTGTACTTCCACCCCGAGGGAGAGAAGTTCACCTACCAGGTGGGACATTTCGAGTTCAACGCCCACGGCGAATCCACCCAAGGGCCGGATACGGGACCCGTGTACACGAACCACTCGGTCACCGCCTCGTGCAAGGTCAACAAGAGCGGCGTCCTGCATGCCCTGGCTTTCTGCAACATCCACGGGCTATGGGAATCCAGCAAGGAGATCAGGGCGGGCTGATAAGGCCGTATAGAGTTCTTCGCCCGCTATTTCTTGAGCTTCTTCCTGCGGTACAGGCGCAGGTCGGCTTTTTTGACCAGTTCTTCGATCTTGGTACCTTCCTCGGCACAGAACGGAAGTCCGCCTATACTGATTGACAGCGAATAGGGCTTCCGCCCTGCCGCATTACAGGCATCGAGTTGCTCCTCTATTCTCCGTTCGAAGGTTTGCAGGAGATCAGAGGTTGCATCGACGGCCAGAACGATAAACTCGTCTCCTCCCATCCGGGCGATAATGTCCATCTTGCCGAACGTTTTCTTCAATATCTCGGCCGTGTGCCGGATTGCCCAGTCGCCTTCCTCATGTCCATGCAGGTCGTTGATATTTTTGAGTCCGGGGAAGATAAGGAGATTCACATCCCGCTGTGCAGCCGCGTCCGCCGCGCCGGGCCAGAGCTTGGCGGCGTAGCCGTATTTTATCTGGTTTATCTGCAGGGCTATGGTC
>CAYMEK010000062.1:0-26481 GCA_964389305.1 uncultured Spirochaetaceae bacterium | reverse complement strand
GAGCGCCGGGACGTGATCGTGGTGGCCACGGTTTCCTGCATCTACGGCATCGGCAACCCCAGCGATTACCGGGAGATGAGGCTCGAGCTGGCCCTGGGCCAGGAAATCGGCCGGGAAGACATCCGCCGCCTCCTGGTGAAGCTCCTTTACGAGCGCAACGATGCGCTGTTGGAGCGCGGTCATTTCCGGGTCCGGGGGGACGTGCTCGAGATATTTCCCTCCTACACCACCGACGCCCTGCGGGTGGAGTTTTTCGGCGACGAGATCGAGAGGATTCGCAAGATTCATCCCCTGACCGGGGAAACCCTGGAAGAGCTGGAGTTCTACATCGTGTATCCGGCCAAGCATTTCGTCACACCAGAAGCGCGAATGCCCGAAGCCCTCGAAAAGATCCGCCGGGAGCTCAAAGAGCGCTACGCAGAGCTGCAGGAAGCCGGGAAAGTGGTGGAGGCCGAGAGGCTGAGGTCCCGCACCGAGTACGATCTGGAGATGCTGGAGGAAATGGGCTACTGCCCGGGCATCGAGAACTACTCCAGGCACCTTTCGGGCCGGGAGGAGGGCGAGAGGCCGGCGGTGCTTCTGGATTTCTTCCCGGAAAAATTCTTGACCTTCCTAGACGAATCCCACGTCACCATTCCCCAGGTGCGGGGGATGTACGAGGGGGACCGCTCGCGCAAGCTGGCCCTGGTACGCTACGGATTCCGCCTGCCCTCGGCCCTCGACAACCGGCCCCTGTACTTCGCCGAGTTCGAGGAGCTGCTGGACAGGGCTATCTTCGTCTCCGCCACCCCGGGAGGGGAGGAGGTCGAGAAGTCGGCTCAACTGGTGGAGCAGATCATCCGCCCCACCGGGCTGCTGGATCCCGAGCTGGAGGTGCGGCCCAGCGAGGGCCAGATCGAGGACCTGTACGCCGAGATCAAGGAGCGCAACGCCGCCAACCAGAGAACCCTGGTGACGACCCTGACCAAGCGAATGGCCGAGGACCTGGCCGAGTACTTCTCCGAGCTGGGGCTGAAGGTGCGCTACCTGCATTCCGAGGTGGAGACCATCGAGAGGGTGGAGATCCTGAAGAGCCTGCGCACCGGGGAGTTCGACGTCCTGGTCGGCATCAACCTGCTGCGGGAAGGGCTGGACCTGCCCGAGGTGTCTCTGATCGCGATTCTGGACGCCGACAAGATCGGCTTCCTGCGTTCGGCCACCTCCCTGATCCAGATCATCGGCCGGGCCGCCCGGCACGTGAACGGCAAAGTCATCATGTACGCCGATCGCATCTCCGTGGCCATGCGGGAGGCGATCGACGAGACCGAACGCCGCCGCCGCCTTCAGGCGGAGTTCAACCGCAGCCACGGTATCACCCCTACGTCGATCTCCAAGTCGATCCAGGACATGCTGATCCGCAAGAAGGAAGAGAAACGAAGCCTGGAGCGTTTCGATCTGGAGCTGCTGGAGAGGCAGTACAACGTCCTGGTGCCCAAACAGCGCCAGGCCCTGGTCAAGCGCCTGGAGCGGGAAATGCTCGAGCTGGCCAAGAACCTGGAGTTCGAGCGCGCCGCGGTCCTGCGGGATGAGATCCAACGACTGCAGCAGATGTGAAGCGCTTACGACCGCGGTGCCGGCGGCGCAGGCACAGGTTTGCAGATCGCAGCGCCGGGGCGGGCACAGGTTGCGGACCGCAGCAGCGGCGGCTCAGCCGGCCGCTAGTCCGTGAACAGCACGTAGTCCACCGGCCCGCCGGACACGTGGGGGGCGAAGGCGGAAGAGGAAACGTTCCACTCCTTCTGGATCGCATGCAGAATGAAATCGTAGGCCTCGGTCACGGTTATGTACCCGTCGTCGTTCCGGTCGCCTTCTTCCGCCGATTCCAGGAGGAAATAGGTCATAACGCCGTGTCCGTACGCCGGGTTTTCGTATGAAAACTCCTGCTCGCCGGAGGCGGCGATCACCAGCGCGTCCTCGGGGTTGATGTCGCTGGCCGAGTCGTCGAAGTTGCTGTACAGCCTGATGGCCTCGACGAGATTGTCCAGCGCGCCGTTTTCCGAGCCGTCCTGCAGAGAGGGCGGTATTCCGTCGACCTCCAGCTCATTGCCGATGAACCCGCCGGAGTTGCAGGCGTCGATGATCACGATCCTCTTGACGCAGGGGATGGCTCTCAAGTCGGCGGCCAGCTCGTCGTCGGAGTAGAAAACGATCGCTGGGGCCGCAGTCAAAAGAATAATACCCTCCTCATAGCCGTCGCTTCCCGAGGCGTTCTCGGTCGTGTCCGGAGACGCCGACGCCTCTTGGCCTCCGTGGCCGGAGAAATAGAATACGAACAGGTCGTCCTCTCCGATTTTCTGGGCGATGGCGTCGAAGGCGGTCTGCACGTTGGCGGAGGTCGCGTCGCTTGCATCGAAAGACCCATCGGTAGTTATCAAATACGTGACCTCGAAGCCCTGGCCGGCCAGCAGGTCGCCGAACTCCTGCGCGTCCTCGTCGGTGTAGGATAGAGGATTTGCCAGCCCCTGATAATCGGATATCCCCGCCACCACCGCGTACTTGTCGTAGTCCAGCTCGAAGCTGCAGCCCGGGGCCAGCAAGATAGCCAGCAGGGCGGCCAGGGCCAAGAGCAGCCCGGCCGGGAGCGGACTATGCAGGTGTGTTTTCCTGCTCATCTGTTTCTTACTATATAGTATCGCCACTGCAGTCCGATTCCAATAGAAAGCGAGATTTCCAGGTCTTTTCGGAAATACCAGTCCAGAGGCAGAACCGCCTTGAAGCTGTTTTTGCCCAGGCGGCTCCAATACAGCTCCAGGTACGGCTCGAGAAACACGCCGGGATAGAAGAAAGACAGCCGGGTCAGGGTATAGCGGTCGACGTTGAGGGAAGCGCCGGCGCAGGCGCCGAGCTCCAGGGACAGCGCTCCGGAGTGCGGAAGCGCGAAGCCGCCTCCGGCGGACAGGCGCAGAGCGTTTCCCCAGTGGCCTCTGTACTGAAAGCCGCCGGAGAGGCTGGAGGCTAGTATGCCGTGAAGCTGCCAGGCGGCTTCGAAGAACAGGGAGGAGTAAAGGGGTATGTCGATCAGGAGGGCCAGGCTTCCGGCCGCCTGGGCCTTGGCCGGCAAAAGCTCCCTGCGGGTGAGGGCGACGGCGCCGTTGAATCCGGCGCCCAGGGCAAAACCGTCGATGGCGCCGCTCGGTTGGGGGGCGGCCGCTCCAAGGGCGAGAAGAGCAAGCAGCAAGACTGTAGCCTTTTTTCCCATAATGCTGTTAAATGTAGCGTAATCTGGCAGTTTTTCAAGGTCATTCCATGAGAGATAAGCTTTCAGCACCTTCGGCAGCGGCGGTCCTGTTCTTACTGGCGGGCTTTCTATCCGCAGCCCTGGCTTCCTGCGCCAAGGAAAAGCCGGTCGAACGCATCGATCTTCCACCCACTCCGGTTCTCACCCTGCGCTCCAATTGGGGGGTCATCCGGGCTCCGTTCCTGCGCCTGCGGGAGGAGCCCCTGCAGAAGGCCAGGATCGTGGCCCACCTCCGCAGGGGCAGCGTTCTGGAGATCCTGTCCCGAACAGGGGCCAAGGAGACCATAGAAAATGACACCTCCTACTGGTTCCAGGTGAACTACGGCGGACTGCGGGGATGGGTGTTCGGAGCCTATCTGGAGATCTTTGATTCACGAAACAAGGCCGAAAGCTACGCCAGGGAGCTCGAGTAGGGGCTTTCACCACCATGAATCTCGAATTTTTCACCTCAATACGCCTGCCCGATATTCTGCCCTGGGCCCTGCCGCCTCTGCTGGGAGCGGTGATCGGGTATGTGACCAATGCCATCGCCATCCGCATGCTCTTCCGTCCCCTGACGGAGAAACGGATCCTCGGCCTGCGCATACCCCTCACGCCGGGGATCATTCCCAAGCAGCGCCTTCAGCTAGCGGACAGCATAGGAGACATGGTCTCCCGGGAGCTCCTGACCGAAGAGGCGGTCCGCCGGCAGCTCGCATCCGAAGGCTTCCAGGTGAAGCTCGAGCAGAACATCGATTCCCTGCTGGGAGACCTTATCAACGCCCCGCTGTCCTCCCTGCGCGGGGCAAACCGGGAGCTGGTCGCCTCCTCCGTGGAGCAGTTTCTCTCGCAGGCCTTGTACAGCTTCTTCTCCTCGCGCAGCTTCATTCACGGGGTACGGACCGTCTTGAACCGGGTTGTCCATTCCCTGGGCGCCAAGCGGCTGGAGGAGGTGCTCGGCCGGGTCCAGGTAGGCAGTCTCGTTCTGTCACGGTTGCTGCCCCTGCTGGCAACCGCGGATGCTCGCAGGAAGATCGGCCAGACCCTGAGGCGCTGGCTGGAGGAACGCCGCGGCCGTAAGGATCCTCTCGGCGTCCTGCTGCCGGCGGAGCTCACCCGTGTACTGGTCGAGCTCGTCTCGACCCTGCTTCCCGTACTCTTCGATTCCCTTTTCCAGTGGCTGAACCGTGAGGATACCAGGGCAGAGCTCAATCGCCGGGGCAAGCGGCTGCTCAGGAATATCCTGGAGAGGTTGAACATGTTGCAGCGTTTCCTGATCTCTGCCGGCCAGTTCGACCGGACCCTGGAACAGAAAATGCCGGAGATCATCGACGAAGCGATGGAGCACCTGCGCAGCTATGCTTACGATCCGGCGACCGTGCGGAATCTCAAAGAGCTGCTGGGGGAAAGCTTCGAGAACTGGCGGAAGAAACCTTCCGGGGAAGTTCTGTCCAAAATCACCCCGGAAACCGTCGCTGTCCTGGTGGACAAGGCCCTGGAGAGGATGAATGACCAGGCCGCGCAGGACAGACTGGCCGGGGCCATCGACCGGGGAATGGGCAGGCTGAAACAACGTACGATCGGCGAGCTGCTGACCCGGTTTGTCCGGTTGCCGGAGCAGGAGGTGATCGAGTTCCTCTCCAACCAGGTCTTGACCTACCTGTCCAGGAGAGAAACCTCCCAGGCCATTGCCGCCGAGCTGGTCTCCTTTTCTCGGAAGTTCATCGAGGAGCACCAGCAGGACTCCATCGCGGAGCTGCTGCACATCGAGCAGGCGCTCCAGAAGCGCGCCGGCAGCTACCTTTCCAGCCAGTTGATCCGTATCATCGATGCCCGCCTCCCGGCTTTTATCGAGAGCTTTGACGTACGCCGGATGGTCGTGGAGAAAATCAACGGTCTGGATGTAGCCCAGGTGGAAGCGCTCCTGCTCATGGTGATTCGCAGGCACCTCAAGTGGATAAACATATTCGGAGGTATTCTGGGCGCCGTGATAGGATTTTCCCAACTGATCCTGCGCTTATTGCGCTGACGTTGACCGGGGCTGGGTTTTTCGTTTAGTATGGTGCAAATGCGTACGGTGCGCCGGAGGCGGTGGAAACGGGGCGGATGCAGCGGGTGAGCGGCGCAAGAGGATTGCGGTTCTGGAGGTTGAGTGACAGCCAATCTTCTCATTGTTGACGACAACCGGGAGCACCTCGACCTCATGGTGGATATTCTCAAGCAGGATAAACGGTACCACGTCTTTCCTGCTCTCTCCGGAGAGCAGGCCCTGGAAATCATGGGCGACAAAGAGATCGACATAGCGATCCTGGACGTGGTGATGCCGGACATGGACGGCTACGAGGTTTGCAAGCTGATCCGCCGCCGGAACAGGCTCAAACCCATCCAGATCGTCATGATCTCAGGCTTCAACCACAAGAATGATCTCGACGAGCTTCTGGAGCTGGGGGCAGACGATTTCATCAGTAAGCCGATCACCGCGTTGGAGCTGCAGGCCCGCATCAAGGCGGCTTTAATCCGATTGCAGAACCAGGCCAAGTTGTACGGCGACCTGGATCAGGATCAGCCAGTCGACGAGGACGGGAAGCGCAGGAGGATCTCCACCCTGATGGTGGAAAACCAACAGCTGCGCAGGGAATACCAAAAGGTACGGCGGATCAACGAAGAGCTGGAGGAAAACTGCCATCAGCTCGAGCAGCTTGCCTCCATGGACGCCCTGTCCGGGCTGTTGAACAGGCGTACGCTGTTTCAACGCATCGAGATGGAGATCGAACGCTCCATGCGTCTCGGTCTGCCTCTTACGGGGATCATGATCGATATCGATCACTTCAAGAGGGTCAACGACAACCACGGCCATCAGTGCGGGGACCTCGTCATCCAGCAGATCGGGTCCAAGTTGAATCGCAGCCTGCGGAAGTACGACTACGCCGGCCGCTACGGAGGCGAGGAGTTCTTCGTCATTTTCTCCAACACCAGTGCCGAGACCGCCGAGACCATCGCCGAGCGTTTCCGTAAGGAAATGGAGGAAACGACCTTCGACTGCGAGAAGGATCATTTCAGCGTTACGATTTCCATCGGCGTAGCCCAATACAGCCCGCAAGAAGCTCCGGACAAGTGGATCAGCCGCGCCGATGCAGCCATGTACCGCGCCAAGCAAATGGGGCGCAACCAGGTCGTGGTCAGCTAATAGCGGTTCAGAACTCGGTGTCCATCCTGTCCGTAAACCAGCCGTAGATCGCCTTCAGGCGGTTGTAGAAGGAATCCTCCTTGGTCCTCTCCAAGCCTAACAGACGCAGCGTGTGGGCGCAGCTGAGACCGTAGAAGATGATCTCCTGTTCCCGGGGAATCAGGAGCAGGTAGGTAATGCTGGCTTCGGGTTTGACCATGGGCAGCAGCAGGTAGCGCATGGTGGTAAGATTTTGGTTTACCACCAGGAAAAATCCGTCCTTATAGCTGTATTCGCTGCGATACACGTTTTCACCAAAGGACAGATCCTCCTGGAGCACGTACAGGGAGCTGTACGGGGGGATCTCCGTAACCAGAGGGTCAGCCAGAGGCTGTTCGGACTCTGGGTCCGCTATTACGTAGGAGCGGGTGAACAGGGTACGCATACGTTTGCGGCTGGCCGAGTAGTAATCGATGCCTTGCATGGTACTGATCGAGCGCAGGATGTTGTAGATCTTGAGCCGGGAGGCGGAAGAATCGAAATCGGCGCTTTCACGGCGGTAGACCGTTAGCACCTCTACACCTACGCTCGGCTCCAGCTCCTCTATCCGCTTTGTTATCTCTTCCCTGACCTCCACCTCGGGAATCAGAGCCGGTGGCAAGTCCTCGCGCAAATTGTTTCTCACCTCGCCGGCCTCGGCTATCTGCGCCCGCAGCTCGCCGGACAGCAATCGGGAAGGGGCGGGCTCGGGGGCGACCGGTACGACACCCAGCAGGAGAAAGCAGATCATTGAACAGGCAAGTTTCATCATGGTAGAATCACTTTAGTACGGGCGAGTTTGCAGCATCAAGTGAGTATTCACGTACCTTTATGGCAGAATGTATCGTGTTTGTGGGCGGGGGAACGGGAGGACATATCTACCCGGCTCTGGCGGTCCTGGATGAGCTCACTTCGCTGTGGCAGGCAAGGGTCGTGTGGATCGGCTCCGGCTCCGCTCTGGAGCGTCGCATCCTGTCGGGAAAGAACCTGTCGTATCGCGGCATTCCGGCGGGAAAGCTGCGGCGCTACCTGTCCTGGAGCAACGTCGTAGACGTCTTCAAGATCCTGCTCGGCTTTACAGCTTCCCTGCTTATTTTAGTAAGGGAGAAGCCCAAGCTGGTGTTCTCCAAGGGCGGCTACGTTTCCGTGCCGCCGGTTGCCGCCGCCCGGCTGCTCGGTATCCCTGTTTTTACCCACGAATCGGACCTGAATCCCGGGCTGGCCACCCGAATCAATGCCCGTTTCGCTGACAGGATACTGGTGTCCTTTGCCGACAGCCGGAATTACTTTGCCGAACGGTTGCGCGCCAAGGTCCTGCATACCGGAAACCCGGTGCGGCGTTCGCTCCTGCGGGGAGATGCCGTGGAGGGACGGCGGCTGGTCGGCTGCCCGCCGGATAGGCCGCTGCTTCTCGTTCTCGGAGGCAGCCTCGGTTCTGTTTTCCTCAATCGTGTTGTTTCGCAGGCGTTGGACCGTCTGACCGCCGCCTGCTATGTGGTACACCAGACGGGGCCGAATTACAGCGAGCGTCTTTCGGCCGCCAAGCGCGGCAACTATTTCGCCGCGCCCTTCTTCACCGCCGAGCTTCCCCCTCTTCTGGCGGCGGCGGACCTGGTGGTCTGCCGCTCCGGGGCCAATACCCTGTGGGAGCTAGCGGCCTGCGGTAAGCCTGCCGTACTTATCCCACTACCGCGCTCGGCCAGCCGCGGGGATCAGATCGACAATGCCCGTTTCTTCGCCCAATCGGGGGCTGCACTGGTGCTGGAGCAGGAGACGCTCGAGCCCGCCGCTCTCGCCGAGGCTGTGTTGCATCTTCTGGCCAATGCCGATAAGCTGGGTCGAATGGCACGACAGGCCTCTAGCCTGGGACAACCCGAAGCGGCGGTTGTGATTGCCCGGCTGATACGGGAGGCGCTCAGATCCGCAGAAGGACGGACCCCTTGAGCTTTGAAGTCATTGACATCGTATTCGGGCTGTTTATCGTGATCGCGGCCTTCCGGGGCGCAACGCGAGGTTTTGTCACCGAGGCGGGCACCATGGCTGCGCTGATCATGGGATTCGGCGGGGCGATCTTGTTCTACAAGCCCGTTTCCCAGGCCCTGGCCAGGCAAATCGGGGAGTCAATGTGGAATCAGTTGATTGCCTTCCTGGCCTTGTTTGTGCTGCTCTACCTGCTGGTGAAGCTGCTGGAGAGAATGCTTCACAATATCATCGAGCGGCTCAATCTGGACCGTCTGGACAGCGCGCTTGGTTTTTTTTTAGGAATAGCCGAAGGGTTACTGCTGGTCGCCGCTGTGCTTTTCCTGATAAACTGGCAGCCCTTCTTCCCCCCGGAGAAAGTGCTGGGTTCCAGCTTTTTCGCCCGCATGCTCTACCCGGTGTTGCCCTCGCCGGAGCGTATTTTCGGATCCTTAGCCGGTATCACTGATGCTTGAGAATATCATCGGCCAGACGGCTACAATCCAAACGTTGAGACAGGAGCTCGAGGACGGCTGCCTGCCCTCCGCGCTTCTGTTCTACGGCCCTCCTTTCAGCGCCAAGCTTTCGACGGCTCTGGAGGTGGCCAGGGCGTTGACCTGCAGTGAACAGGCACTTTGGTCCTGCACCTGTGCATCCTGCCGCAAGCAGCGTCTTCTCGTTCATCCCAATACGCTGCTTTTGGGCTCCCGCTACTTCGATCTGGAAATACCGGCGGCCGCCGACGTGCTGCGCCGCACCCGTATCGCTTCTTCCCAGTATCTTTTCATTCGAGCCGTGCGCAAGCTTACTCGCCGTTTCGATCCCATCCTCTGGGAAGGGGAAGAGGCGAAGATTCGCCCGCTGGGATCGAGCTTGATGGAGATCGAAGATCACCTGGACAGCCTGGTTCCCGCGACCGGCGGGGAAGAGCGGATTTCTGAACCGGGGCTGGAGGAGAAGCTGGAAAGGGTCGTTTCTCTGTGCCGGGGCCTTTCCCGGCAACTGGGATCCGACAACGTGCCCGTGGGGCAGCTGCGGCGGGCATCGGCCTGGCTGCACCTGACGGCGCTTGCCGGGACCGTCCCCGGCGGGAACATCGGACCGGCAGCCAAAATCATGATACTGGAGAACGCCGATAGGATGTACGACACTTCGAGCAACTCCCTGCTCAAGCTGCTCGAGGAACCGCCTGCGGGAGTCTGCCTCATTCTGGTTACCACCCGGCGCAGTGCTGTGATTCCCACCGTGGTTTCCCGATTGCGCCCCTATCTGTTCCTGGAGCGAAGCAGGGAACAGGAGGCTGAGGTTCTCCTGCGTATCTTCCATGAGCAGAGAGAGGACTACCGGAGCCTGCGGGAGTTCTTCCTGTACTGGAAGGACGTAAATCCAGACCAGCTCAAAAACCTGGCCCGCCGCTTCATTCAGGAAGCTCTGGCCGGCAGCGGCGTCGAAGCGGGACCCGTCCCGGAGATGGGGATTCTGGCCGAGATCGCAGGGTTGTTGAGCCCCAACCGGGCTCGCGGGTTCGCGGCTTCTTTTCTCGAAGAGATCCTTCATCAGCTCCTGCCCCTGCTGCGGGAGGGGGCTTTGAGCCCGTTTCGGTTGGATCGCTGGAACCGCTCGATCCGCAGTCACCAGATGGCTTTCAACGCCTTTAACCAGCAACCCCAACTTACCCTGGAGTCGCTATTCTACAGTCTGAGGACGATTCGATGAGACGATTTCTCCAGAGAGCACTGCAAAAAATCGACAAGATGGACCGTACCCAGGTCAAGCAGCTGGTCTCAGACATCGCCGCCGAGAACGAGCTCCTGGAGATGGTGATGGAGTCGATGAGCGACGGCGTGGTGGTTACCGATCGGGAAGACAAGATCCTGCTGGTGAACAAGTCGGCGGAGAGAATGCTTCCCTTTTCCACGGACGATCTCATCGAGAAATCCCTGGAGGACATAATAGAGGACAAAGAGATCAGCCAGTTCTTCGGCGACAACCTGAGGGGGCTGGAGAAGATCATGGACCGGGAGTTCACTCTCGGCAACGGGTACAACCGCATCCTCTCGTTGAGCATCATGCCGCTGGTGCGCGGGGGTCGGATCACTGGTAATGTCATCCACATCGAGGATGTCACCGAGAAGAGGGCCAAGGAAGCCCGCCTGAGGCGGGCCGAGAGCCTGGCCGCTCTGACCACTCTGACCGCCGGAGTCGCCCATGAGATCAAGAATCCCCTCGGTTCGATTGGCATCCACCTGGAGCTGATGAAGAAGGAGATGAACGGTAAGCAGAAGATCGAGACCCGCAAGGTCAGGGAGAATCTTCTCATTATAAAGGAGGAGGTAGAGCGGTTGAACAGGATCGTCATGGATTTTCTGTTTACCGTACGTCCCATGAACGCCGAGCTGGATTATGACAACCTGAACAGGGTGGTGCGGGAGCTGCTCGACTTCATGAAGTTCGAGCTGGAGGAGGCCGGCATCAGCCTGGAGCTCGAGCTGGCGGAGCCCGCTCCACAGATCCTGATGGATGAGCGCTACATGAAGCAGGCGGTCCTGAACATCCTCAAGAATGCGATCTCGGCCATGCCCGAGGGAGGCGTCCTGCGGGTGGAAACATCGCAGCGGGGAAACGACCTGCGCCTGAAGGTAAGCGACACGGGCGTGGGTATTCCCGACGAGAACATGGAAAAAATTTTCGAACCCTATTTCACCACCAAGGATTTCGGTTCCGGACTGGGGCTGACCTTGGTTTACAAGATAGTCAAGGAGCACATGGGCGACATAGAGGTCAACTCCAAAGTGGGCGAGGGAACAACGATAACGTTGAGCTTTCCCATACCGCAGAAGGAGAAGCGGTTGATCGTCTACAACGAGGAGGAGCGATGAAGTACAACATCCTGGTTGTGGATGACGAGAAAAATATCCGTGAAGGCCTCGGCAAAGTGCTGGAGATGGACGGCTATCGGGTGTTTTTGGCCTGCGACGGCAAAGAGGCGATCGAGACCCTGAGCCGGGGTGACATCGATTTGGTGATCACGGATCTGAAGATGCCCAATATTTCGGGGGAAGAGGTGCTGCGCAAAGCTACCTCCTCGTCCTCCAACCTGCCGGTTATCATTCTCACCGGGCATGGGACCATCGAGAACGCCGTACAGGCCATGAAAGACGGCGCCTACGATTACCTGACCAAACCGATCAATATGGACCGCCTCTCCCTCCTGGTCCAGAGGGCCCTGTCCACCCGGGAGTTGATGCTCCAGCACCGGGCCATGCAGGAGGAGCTGCAGAAACGCCACCAGTTTGCCAACATAATCGGCAAGAGCGAGTCGATGAAAAAGATATTCGAGGTGGTGCAGCAGGTTGCACCCAGCCGGGCCTCGGTGCTGATCACCGGAGAGAGCGGAACGGGCAAGGAGGTAATCGCCGACGCCATTCACTACAACTCTCCCCGTAAGGACAAACCTCTGATAAAGGTACATTGCGCCGCCTTGACCGAAACCCTGCTGGAAAGCGAGCTGTTCGGGCACGAGCGAGGCGCCTTCACCGGGGCGGTCGCCAGGAAACGGGGCCGCTTCGAGCTGGCCCATCTGGGCACCATGTTCCTCGACGAAATCGGCGAGATTACCCAGAATGTGCAGATCAAGCTGCTGCGGGTTCTGGAGGACCGGACCTTCGAGCGGGTAGGAGGGGAGGAGACGATCGAGGTGGACGTACGGGTCATCGCAGCATCCAACCGGGACTTGAAGGCAGCTATCGATCAGGGGGATTTCCGGGAGGACCTCTACTACAGGCTCAACGTGGTCAACATCCAGATGCCTCCCCTGAGGGAACGCAAAGAGGATATCCCGCTGCTGGCCGCCGCATTCGTCAAGGAGTTTGCCCACGAAAATGAAAAGAACATCGAAGCCATGGAGCCCAAGGCCCGCCTGGCGCTGTACAACTATTCCTGGCCGGGCAACGTACGGGAGCTGCGCAACTGCATAGAAAGCGCCGTGGTGATGTGCAAGTCCAGCATCATCACGGTGGACGATTTACCTCCCCAGATACGCTCCGACACGGACAAGGACTATCTGAGGATTTCCACCGGCTCCAGTCTGGCCGACATTGAAAAAGAGGTTATCCGGACCACCCTGGCCCAGCAGAACGGGAACAAGAGCAGGGCTGCAGAGGTGTTGGGCATCGGCAGGAAGACCCTGCACAGGAAGATACAGGAGTACGGATTATGAGAAAATCCATCGTAAGCCGCATAATCTGGGGGTACGGCATCCTGATCCTCATTGCTGTTCTGATGGTGTTCTGTTTTTTGGTGTACAGCACGGTCGACAGACTGGGTGCGAGCGAAGCTGCGCTGCTGGCCCGGGTGAGCGTTAAAGCGGCCGGGGTGCTCGAGGCGGCAACCACCCAGCTCAACAATCCCTCGCCGGAGAACATGCTCAGGTTGACGGAAAGGCATAAGGAATACCTCGACCTTGCAGCGGAAGCGCAGGAGACTCCGGGAAGGTTTTTCCTGTCCTCAGAGATGTTGAGCAGCTACGGCGATTTGCTCTCGCGGATTCTCGACCGGCAAACGAGCCTGTTTCAGCGAGTCGACCGGGGAGGAGGAGAGGACCGGCAGGCTCTCCAAGGCTACATTGATGAAGGTTTTGCCTTTCTTGAAGACCTGTATGACTATGGGCTGCAGGTACAGGAGTTTCGAGAGCGGGTGAGCACGATCCTGATCGTATTTTTTTGCGTTCTGGTACTGGTCGCTGCGGGGATTGTGATAGCCTATTTATTCGTTTACCTTCCCGGATTGGCCAGAGACTATAAGAACCTGATCGCCTTCAGCCGGGACATGGAACAGGGCACCGTGCAGAGAGAACCCCTGCCGGTCGAACGTCGCAGTGACGAGCTGGGGACCATCCAGAGACAGCTAGTTCAGCTGAATACCATTCGAACCGTTCTGGCGCAGATCCAGGGCCAGGGCATGGAAATCCTCCACTCCTGCATCGAAACGGAAGGAGTCACCAATGTGGTCTACGAAACCGAGACCCGTCAGGCGGACTTGCTGGAAGACGCCGCCTCGGGATTCGGCGAGATCGCGGCAGAGATCCAGACGGTCTGCGATCAGGCCCGCAACAACCAGCAGGCGGCCGCCAGCAGCGGTGCGGACATAGAGAGCTCCGCCTCCGCCGTGGTCAAGGGAACCGACGATATCAGGCTGCTGGAAGAGCAGACGACCCGGGTGGAGGAGATCACCATCCTGATCGGAGATATCGCCGACCAGACCGACCTGCTGGCCCTGAATGCCTCGATCGAGGCTGCCCGGGCGGGTGAGTTCGGGCGGGGTTTCAGCGTCGTGGCTCTCGAGGTGCAGAAGCTGGCCGAGCGCAGCGCGCGGGCTGCCCAGGAAATTTCCGAGCTGGTTCATTCGATTCGCGAGGTGGTGGAGAGGATTACCCTCCGCAGCAACGAAAACAACCTGGCGATGGGTTCCATCCAGCGTGGGATTCTGCACATCGCCGAAACCACCGGAAGCATGGTCCGCCGGACCGAAGCGGCGGCCGGCCACATGGATCGGATCAACGCTTCGATCGACTCCATCATGAACATGAGCCTGGAAACCCTGAATAACACGGACAACATCGCGAGAGTATTTCAGAGCCTGAGGGACAATGCGGAGCGGCTCAACAGTCTGGTGGAGGGGATAGGTCTGGAACGACGGCCGTATTTACCCGCTTCGGGGAAAGCCTCCGGCTGAGGAATGTTTGTTTTCAACCTCTCGCTGCTCTTCCGAGTGCAGGGCCCGCTGCCGTGAGTCCACGTAGTTCAGGAAACCGTAGCCGAGCAGACTCCCGGCCCAGACAACCAAAATGAGATATACGTTGATCTCCTTGGGCAGGATCACCGAGGTGATCGCCACTATGCTGAGATAGAGACTGAATCCATACAGCACTCCTAGAATCTGGCGCTGGTTCAGCCCCATGTCCAGGAGCTTGTGGTGTATGTGTTCCTTGTCCGGATGACTTATCGGCATCTTGTTCCGAAGTCTCCGGATCACGGCGGTTACGATATCCAGGATTGGAATGGTGAGCAAGGTTACCGGTACCAGCAGCGTTCCGAAGGCCGAGGCTTTGGATATGCCCCCGACCAGGGGCAATACGGCCAGGCAGAAACCGAGAAACAGACTGCCCGAATCCCCCATGAAGATCTTGGCCGGGGGAAAGTTGAATACCAGAAACCCGATGATCGCGCCGAACAGCGACAGGCAGAGCACGGCGGTGACCGTCGCACCCTGGATGAGGGCTATCACGCCCATGGACAGAGCGGCGAAAGCGCTGATCCCCCCCGCCAATCCATCCATGCCGTCGATCAGGTTGATGGCGTTGCTGATGCTGACGATCCAGAGAATCGTGATAGGATAGGCGAACGGTCCCAGGCTCAACACGCCGAGATAGGGTATGGTGACCGAGCGGATCAAGAAACCAGCGGCGGCTACGATAAACGCGGCCAGCAGCTGCAGGAAAAACTTGAGCAGAGCCTTGAGATTATGGAAATCGTCCACAAGCCCAATCACGTGTACCAGCGAGATGCCAAGGAAGAAAGGGATAAAGCGATAGGTGAAGCGAAATCCGGCGGTCCCGCCCGTGATTATCCTCAGCAGCAAGGGCGTCAGCAGCGAGGCGATGAGAAAAGCCAGGTACATCCCCGAGCCGCCGAGCCGGGGAATCAGTCCTGTATGTATTTTCCGGTTATTGGGCAGGTCGTACCATTTGAACTTGTGGGCCAGACGCAGGACCAGCGGGATCAACACCAGACCAAGCCCGAGGGCGAAAACGGCTGCAGAAGCTGAAAGAAGTACCATACCAAAAACGAATTATATCACATCTTCGGCATTTTGCGAGCCCTTATTTATGGTAGATGTCCGCGATCCGCCTGAACGCCTCGTTCAGGCGCTGAGTCACTTCGGTGGCCAGGGCTTGCTTTTCCTCGTCCCGGCTGAAGCGGTCCGGATGGTATTTATGCAGAAGGCGCTTGTACGAACGGCGAACCTCCGCCAGGGAAGCGCCGAAGGGAACCTCCAGGGCGGCGTAGTCGCGGCGCAGACTGCTGCGCGGCTGCGGCGCCTGCCGGGAGCGGCCGCCGGCCGGGCCCGAGCCTTCCTGCCCGCCCGCCGTGCCTGCGCCGGCGGAATCCCCCCTCCCTGCGCCGAAGCCGCTGCCTTGCTCCCGAAAACGTCGCCACCAGTCGCTGTCCGCCGTCTGCTCGTTGTCCGGACCCGCCTCGTGTAGGTACTCGTTCAGCTCCTCGAGGGCGGCCCGCATGTCCGGATCCTTCTCGTCGTAGTAGGTCGACGAGGAGCCTCCGCTGTCCAGAAGCGAGCGCAGCAGCTCTCCCAACCTGTCGAAAAACCTGTCCATCCCTTTTGGTTTCAGAAACGTAAAGAGGCGATCCTGGCTGCGGCCTGTCGAGTACGCTCGATGGAAGGTACCAGGGCGAAACGCACGTACCCCTCGCCGGCATTCTCCCCCTCGGCCGTGGGCTCGGCAATCCAGCTTCCCGGAGTGGTTACGATAGCCAGTTTTTCATCGAGCAGCAGGGTGGCGAACTCGAGGGAGCTCATTCCCTCCGGGACCTTTTGCCAGACGTAAAGCGTCGCTGCCGGGGTGCAGTCTTCGAGGCCTGCTTTCACCAGGGCTTCACAGAGAATGTCCCGCTTTTCCCGGTATTCCAGTCGAAAATCTCGTACGTGTTGCTCGTCGCCCAGCGCAGCCATGGCGGCGTCCTCGATGAAGGTGGGTGTGCCCGAGTCGACATTGGTTTTTACCTTGCGGAAGACGGCCACCAGTTCGGCATCGCCCATGACCCAGCCGACCCGGTAGCAGGTCATTGCCGAGCGCTTGGACAGCGAGGTAAACACCAATACTCCCTTTCTGCTTACGTTCAGGATCGAGAGGGGAGGCTCGCCGAAGTATATCTCGGAATACGCCTCGTCGGAGGCCACGATAATGTCGTAGCGCCTGGCGAACTCCAGGGCTCGGCGGTAGAAGCTTTCGCCGGCCACGATCCCCGAGGGGGAGTTGGGATAGTTCAGCCATAACAGCTTGGCTCTGCGGGCCACCTGGTCGGGAATCTCGTCGAAGTCGATCAGGAAGCCTCTCTCCTTGCGGAGCGGGAGCTGGTAGGGGACGCCCTCGGCGAACAGCGTTCCCCTGGTGTAGGGTGGGTAACCGGGGGAGGGACAGAGCACCACGTCGCCCGGATCTATCACCCCCTCGTGGAAGTTGAACACCGCCTCCTTGGAACCGATGGTGGAGGAGACTTCGGTGGCCGGATCCAGCTCGATTCCGAAGCGCCTGTACGTCCAATCGGCGATGGCCCGGCGCAACTCCTGCGTGCCGATGTAGCTGGGATACCCGCTGGCTTTTCGCTTTTCCAGTCCCTCGGCGGCGGCCCGGCGGATAAGCTCGGGGGTGGCGGTGGTGGGATCGCCGACACCGAAATCGATCGGGTCTATGCCCTTTTCTACAAGCTCCTCGACCTTGTTGTCCACCTCGGCAAAGGCATAGCTGCCGAGGTTTTGCAGCCGGCCGGATATCTTAACCTTGCTCAACGTCCGCCTCCTCGTAGTAGTAGGTGCCCATGAAGATATACTCGGCCGGGCCGGAAGCGTAGAACCGGTTGTCCCGGTCGGACCAGTCCACGAACAGATTGCCCCCCTCGAGGTGCACCTGGACTTCCCTGTCGGTGAACCCCCCCAGCACCGAGGCGACCACCGCGGCGTAGGCGGCGCTCTCCGAGGAAAGCACCTCGCCGCGCTCGGTCTGCCAGGTGCGCAGGCTCAGCGCTTCTCTGCTGATTACCCGAACCATGGATATATAGGTGCCCTCTGGGAAACCGGCTGTCTCCTCTAGGCTTTCCACCAGGTCCGTGTAGTCCAGTCCGTAGTCGCGGGCGAAGATCACGGCGTGGGGTGAGTCGATGAACAGAGGAATATAGCCGATCTCCCGGTTTCCCAGCTTCAGGGACCGGCGAAACGATTCGCCCGGCCGTTCGGTCAGGATGCGCTCCTCTTCCCAGTAGCGGGGAGGTCCGCTTTCGATCATGACGTTCAGCGAATCGAGCACTTCCACGGGCACGCTCCCGGCCCCGGCTTCGACCTGGAAGCTCTCCCCGTTGACCAGGCCGGCGTCGAAGGCATAACGGGACAGACAGCGCAGAGCCAGGCCGTCGGTGGAAACCTCCTCCCCGTAAGCATCGTAGAGAAGCATGCGCAGCTTCTCCGTCTGCCCCTGGATGATCAGCAGAAGCCCGACGGCCCCGACCCCGAAGCGCCGGCTCAAGATCTGCACGGCCAGGTCCGGAAGAGCCTGGGGCTTGAGAATCGTGTTCTTGAAGGTGTCTACGACCAGGTAGTCGTTCCCGCAAGCCTGGAGCTTGAGAAACTCGATATCCATCGAGCAGTAATTGTGATGGATTTATCGGGATTCAACAAGGCGGGGCTTTCCTATTTTTTTTTCACCTTTCGCCAGCCGGCTGCCGTTTTTGAGGTACCCGGTCCTGACCATGGTTTCGGCGTTAAGGATCGCCGCTCCGGCGCCACCGCGAACCGTGTTGTGACCCAGGATCACCATCTTGATGTCCAGCACCGGGCATTCGCGCAAACGGCCGATGATCGTGGCCATGCCCCGTTCGCGCCAGACGTCCCTGGCCGGCTGGGGGCGGTCCTGTTCCTCGAGGTACAGCAGGGGGTTATCCGGCGCGGAGGGAAGACCGAGCTCCTGCGGCAGGCCGCTGAAGCTTTCGAGGACCTGGCGGATATCGGCCAGGCCGGCCTTGTTTTTCAGCTTGATGGACAGGGTTTCCAGGTGCCCGTCATAGACCGGCACCCGGTTCACCTGGGCGCTGATTTTGATGGGGGCCGGCTCGATATGATCTCCGGCCAGGGTACCCAGGATCTTCGGCGGCTCGATCTCGATTTTCTCCTCTTCACCGCCGCCGATGTAGGGCACCACGTTGCCGAGTATGTCGAGAGAGGCGACCCCCGGGTATCCGGCTCCGCTGATCGCCTGAAGCGTGGTTACATTCACCGCCTCGACTCCAAACTCCCGGTGCAGCGGGGCGATGGCCATGGTAAGGAACATGGTAGAGCAATTCGAGTTGGTTACGATCGCCCCCCGATACCGTTGCCTGTAGATAAGCTGGAGGTGATCGGGGTTGATCTCCGGAATTACCAGAGGGACATCGCTGTCCATCCGGTGGTTCTTGGAGTTGCTGATCACCAGGTGGCCTTTCTCGGCGTACCTGGTCTCTACCGGACCCGCTACCGCGGAGTCCAAACCGGAGAACAGGACGCGGCTCTGCAAAGCTTCGTCTGTGCTTTTTACCGTCAGCGAGGCCACGGCTTCGGGAATCGGATCGCTCTGTTTCCAGTTGCAGGCCTGGGCGTAGCTCTTGCCCGCCGACCTCTCGGAGGCCACCACCTCCTTCACCGCGAAGTAAGGATGCCCCTGCAGAAGCACGATGAACTTCTGCCCCACCGTTCCGGTTGCGCCCAGGACGGCTACATCGATCTTTTCCATTGCACACCTCCACAACGTGCTACAGGATCTAAGGTCTATGGAGGAGTCCTCGCTGATCTGCTTCCGTTGGCAGGAAACCAATAGCGCTCCACCACCCGGTGACAGTCCCAGGGATTTAGCCCAGGCGACCAAGCGTGAGTGTTCAGGGGCACTCGATGCTTTCGGCGGATCTTCCCTTTCGCAGCAGCTCGACGGAACCCTGCTTCCTCACCTGCGCTACTCTTGAGATCCGCGCCTCTATTGATCCAAATGTTGGTTCGAATTGCATAGCATACTAGCAATAAAGTTGTCAAGAGGTTTTTCAAGAAAAAAATACAAGGAAAATCAGGATCAGTAATACCCGCAGCCGGCTAAGCGCCTGGCTCGGGCCCTCGATGCCCGGCCGGCGTTCCCCGGACATATTCGACCTCCTCTATGCCTTCCAAGCCTGCTTACGGCTCCTTGAATCTCCGGGCCGGTTCGGGTAATACTTCAGATTAACGGACGCCATGGCCGCAGGAAAAAACATCACAATGCAAGACGGAGCTCTTCTGGTTCCGGAAAAACCGGTTGTGCCGTTCATCGAAGGAGACGGCACCGGTCCCGATATCTGGTCCGCTTCCGTACGCGTGCTCGATGCGGCTGTCGAGAAGAGCTACGGAGGGCGGCGCAGGATCATCTGGAAAGAAGTCCTGGCCGGGGAGAAGGCCTATCGACAGACCGGTTCCTGGCTTCCTGAGGAAACCGTGGCGGCCTTCAAGGAGCACCTGGTGGGGATCAAGGGGCCCCTTACCACCCCAGTGGGCGGCGGGATTCGCAGTCTCAACGTGGCTCTGCGTCGTATCCTGGACCTGTACGCCTGCGTGCGCCCGGTGCGCTGGTTCGAAGGTGTGCCAAGCCCCGTGCTTCATCCGGAACAGATCGATATGGTGATCTTCAGGGAAAACACCGAGGACGTGTACTCCGGCTTGGAAGTCGAGCAGGGCAGCGCCGAAGCAGCCAGGCTGATAGAGTTCTGCGAACGCGAGCTCGGCTGGCAGATCCGGGCCGATTCGGGAGTGGGATTGAAGCCCGTAAGCATCGCCCGCTCCAAGCGCCTGGTCCGGGCGGCGATACACTATGCCCTGCAGAACGGGCGCAAGAGCGTGACCCTGGTGCACAAGGGCAACATCCAGAAATTTACCGAGGGCGCCTTCATGAAATGGGGTTACGAGTTGGCTCGAGAGGAGTTCCCCGATCGCTGCCTGAGCTGGGAAGATGTGAAGGGAGAGGTTCCGGCGGGGAAAGTGCTTGTCAAAGATGTGATAGCCGACATCTTCCTGCAACAGATTTTGACCCGCCCGAAGGAGTTCGAGGTAATCGCCACCACGAATCTCAACGGCGACTACGTATCGGACGCCCTGGCCGCCCAGGTGGGGGGTATAGGGATCGCCCCCGGCGCAAACATCAACTACGAGAGCGGCCATGCCGTTTTCGAAGCCACTCACGGAACTGCGCCCAAATATGCCGACCAGGACAAGGTGAACCCGGGCTCGGTGATCCTTTCGGGCGAGATGATGCTGCGCTATCTGGGCTGGAAGGAAGCTGCGGAGCTGATTATCAGGGGGCTGGAACGGACCATAGCCGGGAAGACCGTTACCTACGACTTCGCCCGCCTGATGGAAGGCGCCACCGTCCTGAAGTGCTCCGAGTTCGGCGGCGCGATCATTGCCAACATGTAGGCTGCAGTGAACGTCAGAATCATGGGCAGCGGCGCCCTGGCGACCCTGCTTACCGGACTGCTCGCCGCCGAAGGCCACCAGGTTGCGCTGGCCACCGATCCCGAAAGCGCCCGGCGGCTGCGGGGAAAGGACATCCGGGTCATATTGTCTTCGGGCTGGAGGCGCTCCGCCGGTTTTCGCCTGGGCAGCCCGCCGGCCCGCTCGGAGGAGCTGGGCATAGTCGCTTTGCCTGCACCGCGTCTTAAGGAGGTGGTCCGCAAGCCGCCTGCCCTGCGGGAGCGCTTCGGCACCTCGACGTCGAACCTGTTGCTGCTGGACTGTGATCCCGAGGATCGCGACGCTTTGGCTCCTGCCGGCTCCACCGCACTGCTGGGCCTGAGCCTGCTCAGCACTTTCGAGCTGGAGCCGGGAGAGGTGGAAGTCGCCTCGCCGCGCCCCTGGTTTGTGCTGCAAAAGAGCACGCTGTTGAAGGAACTGCGGCAGTTCTTGAAGGCTTGCAGATTTGAGGTTTTGGAGGTAGACGATATCGTGCCCTATGCCAACTCCCGTTTCCTCCTGCGGCTTCTGTATTTGCCCGTGGCCATGTGTCACTCCACTCTTCGACACTTTCTCTCCTATCCGGAAGGCCGGGAGATAGCCCTGCAGGTGCTGGAAGAGGGCCGGCGAACCCTCGAAAAGCAGGCCGCGGAGCTGAAGAAGCTTCCCGTTTCGGATCCTCAGGAGTTGATGCAAAGGCTCGAGCGAAAGGGAGAGGAGTTTTCCAGGTTTCGGCATTCCCCTGACCGTGAATACGGGCCGCTGCTGCAGTCCCTGCTCAAAGGACAGCGAGGGGAAGTGAAACAACTGAATGAAAAGCTGGTTCGGATGGCCTCTCACGTGGGAGTGGATCCCCGGTGGAACTGGCGGCTCGCCCGCAAGCTCAGCCGGGTGCTGCAGGTCGGTTTCTACCGGGATCCGCCGGAGCTGTATAAGGCCCTCAGCTGACAGAACAGAAAGTGCGGATCGAAGGGCGTTTTACCGCCGAAGCGGTACGGAAATTGCGGGGCGCTATACGGGAGGCGCGCGGCAATGAGATTCTGGTGGCCGGCCGTCTCGACCGGCAGCGGCGGGTCGCCACGGTGATCATTGGCGCGCGGGGAAACGCCGAGACGGTCCCGGCCCTCAAGCCCTACCTGGAGCAGGGAGATGTGGTAATCCACAACCACCCTTCGGGATTGCTCGAACCCAGCGCTGCAGACCTCCAGATTGCCTCCCGGCTGGGCGACCAGGGAATCGGTTTCTATATCGTGAACAATCCGGTTACAGAGCTGTACGCCGTAGCCGAGCCGGTCAGCCCGAGAGAGCTGGTCCCTCTGGATCCCGAAGAGCTGGCCGCCCACCTGGAGCCGGGAGGGACCTTGAGCCGTATATACCCGGCCTACGAGCGGCGCAGCAGCCAGGTGGATATGTTGAAGTATGTCTGTCGGGCCTTCAACAGCGGCGAGCTGTGCATCGCCGAAGCCGGCACGGGAGTGGGCAAGTCGCTGGCCTACCTGATTCCGGCCTTCGCCTGGGTACTCGCCAACGACGAGCGGATTGTGATCTCCACAGCCACAATCAACCTTCAGCAGCAGCTCGTAGAGAAGGACATCCCCCTGGTCGCCCGCCTCGTGGGCCGCGACCCCGGCTGCACCCTGGTAAAGGGCAGGGGTAACTACCTATGTCGAAACCGCCTGGAAGAAGCCCGCGAGGAATCGACCCTCTTCGAGGAACAGGATCAGGGATTTCAGGCGATCTATAGCTGGTCCCTGACCACGGCGACCGGCAGCCGCAGCGAGCTGCCCTTCTATCCCGACGAAGAGCTCTGGGCGCGGGTTTGCTCGGAAGCGGATGCCTGCCGTGGACTGCGCTGCCCGTACCGCGAAGACTGTTTCGTGCTCCAGGCCAGGCGCGAGGCAGCGGCTTCCCGCCTGCTGGTAGCCAACCATCACCTCCTGTTCTCCGATTTGTCCATGCGCCTTTCCGGGCTGGGCTTCGATTCCGCCGCCGTGCTGCCTCCTTTTCAGCGTATCGTTTTCGACGAGGCCCACAACATCGAGAAGAGCGCTACCTCCTACTTCTCCGACCATTTCAGCCGCTTCCAGGTGGTCAAATATGCAGGCCGGCTGTATCGGGAAAGGAGAGGCCGCCGGTCTGGGCTTCTGCTCGGATTGGAGAAAACCATGGGCCGAAGCGACCAGATCGGCGAGATCCGCAAGGCCATTGCCGCTCTGGCCGATCAGGCGGGACTCCTCGATGCCGCCGCACTCGAGTTGCCGGGCGCTCAGGGGACGTTTCGACTTGCTCCCCGGGAGCCGGACCCCCGGCTGCCCGCCCTGCTGCTCGAGCCCCTGCGCGCTCTGGCCTCAACGATCGATCTGCTGCACTCCCGCTTCGAAGCCTTGTTCAGCGCCTGCAGCGAACAGGAGCAGGAGAGTTATCTTGTTTTCGAGAGTAAGCTGGAGCTGCGCCGCTTGATGAAAGTGGCCGAGATCTGCCACAAATTCCTGCGCTTCGAACAGGACCGGGAGCAGATCTACTGGCTGGAGTCCCGCAAGAGCTTTCGGGGCGAGCCGTACGTCAACTTCCTGGTCACTCCCCTGGACGTGGCCCCGGTGATGAATCGGGCCGTCTATGAGCCATATCAGACCGTTGTCTTTACCTCCGCTACGTTGACAGTTGACAACCGTTTTGACTATTGGAAGAACAGGCTCGGTTTCCACCTGAGCCGGGACCGCGGCTGCGTCGAAGCGGTGTTTCCCTCTCCTTTCGATTACCTCGGGCGGGTGTTTCTCGGGATTCCCGGCGAGGCTCCGGAGCCCGACAGGGAGGAGTTCTCGGGCTTCGTGGAGGATTTCGTTCGTGAAGCCCTGCTCATTTCAGAAGGGCATGCCCTGGTGTTGTTCACCTCTTACTCGTTGCTGGACAAGATCTATGCCGGCCTGCGACCTGCGCTCGGCGAACGAGGAATTCCGGTAATGAGGCAGGGAGAGGATGATCGCCACCGGCTGCTGGCCCGCTTTCTGGACAACCCCGCCAGCGTGCTGCTGGCCACCGATTCCTTCTGGGAGGGCGTTGACGCGCCGGGAAGGGCCCTGGAAGTAGTGATTCTGACCCGCCTCCCCTTCAGGGTGCCAACGGATCCGGTCTTGGCAGCCAGAACCGAAGCCGTAGAGGAGCGGGGGGGGAACGCTTTCCAGGAGCTTGCCCTGCCCGATGCCATCATTCGGCTGCGGCAGGGCTTCGGCAGACTGATGCGCCGGCAGGACGACAGCGGCGCGGTGCTGATCCTGGATCCGCGCATTGTCCGCAAACGCTACGGCCGCTATTTCCTGTCCTCCCTGCCCGCTACGCGCACCCTGGTCTCCTCCAACCGGGGCGTGTTGGACGGCTTCGAAGACTTCCTGGTTTCCATGCGTCAAAAAGAAGAGCACATCTGATCTGGATGCGCTCTCGCTCTCGAGTTCTGATTTCCGGACGTTGGCTTGGAAATCTACCTATTGGATAACCGCCAGGATATCGGAGATCTTCACGATGAGTTGCTCTTCACCGTCGACCTTGATCGTGGAGCCGGCGTACTTGTCATACAGGACGCGGTCTTTCACCTTCACATTGATCGATTCGTCGTCGCCTACTGCCAGCACGATGCCTTCCTGGGTTTTTTCTTGAGCGGTTTGGGGGATAAAGATGCCGCCCGCGGTTTTCGTCTCCCCCTCAACCATCTTTACAAGTACACGGTCACCGAGAGGTTTGATTTTCATCGTCCTTTTCCTCCTGATTCAGTATGGCTTTACGATTTAAAGTTGTTATAAAAAGGGTGATTCTATCGAGTTGAATATACCGAATAAGCCCTGGAATCGTCAACAAAATGTACCCATATTTTTATTCCTAAAAAGGAGTTGCCGCCAGCAGCTCACGGTTGGTATTTTTGTAGTACCGACGAAGGGTTTACCAGGTATGGATCGATGGCTGGGTGATTTTCATCGAGGGATGCGCCATCTCTCCGGGCACGATCCCTCGGCAGCTATACCTTGTTTCAACCGGGCGGTCAGAAAGTGCCCAGTAAGCCGGCCGGAAGAGCTTACCCGGCTGCTGTATTACCTGGGCATGGCCCTCAAACGAGCCGGGTATGACAACCCCGCCATCCGTAGCTGGATAGCGTCCCAAAAAATGAAAAAGAGAGAACATACCCGTATCCTGCTGGAACGCTTCTGCAACAGCTACGGGATGGCCAAACAGGCCTGTGAAGAACTGGACGACTGGCAGGCTTTTTATGCGATCCAATTGATGCGTTACCTGCGAGGATTCAACAAGAGGACTCTTTCTACCGCGAGCGAGCGTTCAATGCTGCGCGAGGTCATCGGGGAGGCCTGGGAGAAACTCAAGGCCACCGGGGCTTTGTGCGGCAAGGACGCGGAGGAGAAGCATAAGATCTTCGAGAGCACGAGAATCGAGTTCCCCCTTTTCTATCGGGGCCGGATGAGGGATCGCCTGCTGCGGGTGAACTTCGACGCGGGGAGGAGACTGCGGGTGGGCGATCCCTGCCCCTGCGGCAGCGGTCTGTCGTACGGCTGCTGCTGTGGGCGCACTCCTGGGGAGGATGAGCTGGCAATTGGACTGTTTTGACACAGGTTTCAGAGGATTCTGTAATTATGGGACTTTTTGACCCTTTTTATCCCTGATTAAAAAAGTAAATTTAATAGTCTTCTAATTCTATCTTCCATAAACAGTTAGGACTCTGAATTTGTTACCTAATGGCACATATATTGCATAATTATTAAGTAGAAAGTCAGGAGGAATCGATGTCTACAGCTACCAAAACCATTCAGACGCAGAGAGACGCTCGCGCAAGCGATGAAAATATACTCTCGATTTATCTCAAGGAAATCAACCAGGTACCCCTGCTCAGCCGGGAGGAGGAAGAGCACTACGCCGGGAAAGCTGCCGAAGGCGATCCGGCGGCCAAGAACAAGCTGATCAAGGCGAATCTACGCTTCGTGGTCAATGTGGCTAAGAAGTACCAGAACCAGGGGCTGCCCCTGGCGGATTTGATCAGCGAAGGAAACATCGGGCTGATGAACGCTATCGAGCGTTTCGACGTCTCTAAAGGCTATCATTTCATCTCTTATGCGGTATGGTGGATCCGTCAGGCCATACTCAAGGCGATTTGCGAGAAATCACGGATGATTCGCCTGCCTCTCAACCGGGCCAACGAGCTGGTCCAGATAGAGAAGGTGCGTAAGGAGCTTCAAACCGGCTCTCGGGGAGAGCCGGAGATCCAGGATATTGCAAGGACCCTAGACATGGACGAAGATCACGTAGCCGATCTGCTCAACATCTCCCGCGACATGGTATCCCTCGATACCCCGATTTATGACGAGAAGGACTCCTCGATCCTGAGTGATTTTGTCGAGGACAAGGGGCAGAAGGCCCCGGAAGAATCTGTAATAGACGGCTCTCTGCGGGAGGAAATCAACTCTGTGCTCAACACCTTGAGCAGGAAAGAAGCAGATATCATCCAGTACCGCTTCGGCTTGAACGGCAGGCGCCCCATGTCCCTCAAGGAGATCGGCACCCGTTATAAGCTTACCAAGGAGCGCATCCGCCAGATCGAAAAGAAAGCTCTGAAGCGCCTGCAGCACCCCTCCCGCAGCCATTCACTGCGCTCCTATATCGCCTAGAGATGAAGGGGCCCGAGGACGGGCCAAGAGTCGATTCTTGATTCAAGAGCAGGGCACCCGCTCAAGACGAGCCGGTGCCCTTTTAATTGGACGTACCGCCCTCAATG
>CAYMEK010000061.1:0-27064 GCA_964389305.1 uncultured Spirochaetaceae bacterium | reverse complement strand
GGGAATAGCTCAGTGGTAGAGCTCCACCTTGCCAAGGTGGATGTCGCGGGTTCAAGTCCCGTTTCCCGCTCAACTCAAAGCGAGGCGATCTGGAGCATAAATCCGGATCGCCTATTATTTTGAGTCTCAAGGCTTTTAGACCGACGAACGCCGAAGGATAACCTGCACGACAACCAGAAGCACTGGTAGTCCGTTATGCCAGCCCTTAGCGGGTCTGAAACGAGGAAGGTGTCAGAAGGGTGATCAAGAGCAAAAAGGTAGAAGAGCTGGAAAACGCACGTCTCAAACTGACCGTAACAGTCAAGAAAGACTTTGTCCAGAACCAGTACGAGGAGCTGGTCAACGAGTACTGCAAGACGGTCCACATCGACGGTTTTCGAAAAGGTAAAGTGCCGCCCAACGTACTGATCCGCAAGTTCGGCGAAGCCATCCTCGGCGAAACCACCGAGCGGGTCATCCGCCAGAGCCTCGATAAAGTGCTCGAGAAAGTGGAAAAAAAGCCGATCGCCGTCTCGGTCCCGGAGGTCGACACGAAAAAGGGACTGGAGTTGGGCAAGGACTATTCCTATACGGTAACCTACGACACCTTTCCGGCAGTCGAGCTGCCCGAGTACAAGGGCCTGTCGTATGAAGAGCTGCAGGTAAAGATCACCTCCGAGGACCTGGAGCGAGAGCTCAAAACCCTGCAGGAGCAAAATTCGATCGTCATGGACAAGAAAGAAGCCGCTGTTCTGAACGGGGATATCGTCAATATCGACTACTGCGAGCTGGACGAGGAAGATCGGGAGATCGAGGGGTCGCAGAGACAGGGCTTCGTCTTCGAAGTGGGCAGCGGCTACAACCTGTACAAGATCGATAACGAGCTGGTGGGTATGGAGAAAGGGCAGGAAAAGGTCATCAGTAAGGAGTTTCCGCCGGACTTCGAGACGCACGAACTGGCTGGCAGGCGGGTCAGGCTGAAGGTGAAGGTCAACGCGATCAAGGAAAAACAGCTCCCTGAGATAAACGATGAGCTGGCCCAGGACATAAGCGACAAGTACGAGACCCTGGAAGACCTCAAAGCCGATATCAACAGGCGGCTGGAAGAATACGCCAGGCAGAAGGTGCGGGAGCACAGCATCTCCCAAATCCTCGAACAGGTCGCAGAAAAGGCCAAAATCCCTCTGCCTGAATCCATGGTGCGCAGCGAGCTCGAGGATCAGTGGCGCCGTTTCATCGGCCGCCTCGGCGGGGAAGAGGAACCGGTGCTGGAGCGGCTGGCCCAGGATAACCGCAGCAAGAAGGATATCCTCTCCGAGTGGCGCTCTGGGGCGGAGAAAAAGCTCAAGCTACAGCTCGTTGTGAACGAAATGGTAAAACAGGAAGGCATCGAGCTGGAGGAGAAGGAAATCGACGAGCGGGTGCGGAAAGAGGCCGAGGCGCAGAACATGGACCTGCAAGAGGCCAAAGAAGCGATGAGGCGCAACAACTATCTCGACTTCATCAGCTACGATCTGAAAAACGAGAAGCTCTACGATATACTTCTGGCCAGTGGAGTGCGCAAGAAGGGGAAAAAGGTACAATTCCTGGACTTGGCAAGGGGAAACTATTAAATTACTCAATATGACAGAGAAGGCAAGCAACCTCGTACCCATCGTAATCGAACAGACCGGAAGGGGCGAGCGCTCCTACGATATCTATTCCCGGTTGCTCAAAGACCGGATCGTTTTCATCGACGGGGAAATCGTGGACCTGAACGCTGATCTGGTGGTGGCCCAGCTCCTGTTTCTCGAATCCCAGGATCCGGAGAAAGACATCCACCTGTATATCAACTCTCCGGGTGGAACCGTAACCGCCGGGCTGGCCATCTATGATACCATTCAATACATCAAGCCTGATGTGCAGACTATCTGCCTGGGCCAGGCCTCGTCGATGGGAGCTCTGCTTTTGACCTGCGGAACGCCGGGCAAGCGCTTCGTGCTTCCCTCCTCCCGCATCCTCATTCACCAACCGTGGGGCGGAGTTGCCGGTCAGGCGGCTGATATCGGCATTCAGGCCAGGGAGATCATCCGTGTAAAGAAACTGATCATCCAGTACTTCGCCCGTCACACCGGAAAGAGTGAAGAGGTGGTTGCTCAGGATCTGGAAAGGGATTACTATATGTCTGCCGAAGAAGCGGTCGAATACAAGCTGGTGGACAAAATCCTGGAGAGACCGAGGAACAATGAGCAAACTGGCAAGAAATGAAGCCCTCAAAGTATGCTCTTTCTGTGGAAAGAGCGCGGACACCGCGCGCCGCCTGATCGCCGGGCCCGGCGTCTACATCTGCGATGAGTGCGTGCAAGTCTGCAAGAAGATCCTCGACGAGGAAGACGAGCTACTCTCGGCGGAATTCAAAGACGATATCCCCACTCCCAAAGAGATCAAAGAGTATCTCGACCAATACGTGATCGGCCAGGAACAGGCCAAGCGGGTACTGTCAGTAGCTGTCTACAACCACTACAAGCGTATCGCCATGGGGCACAAGCTCGATCCGGACGTGGAGATGGAGAAATCCAACATCCTGCTCATCGGACCCACCGGTACGGGAAAGACCCTGCTGGCCCGCACTCTGGCCACCAAGCTCAAAGTACCCTTCGCCATAGCAGACGCCACCACGCTAACCGAGGCGGGGTACGTCGGGGAGGACGTGGAGAATATACTGTTAAAGCTCATCCAGAACGCAGGCAACAATATAGCCGCTGCCGAGAAAGGAATCGTGTATATCGACGAGATCGACAAGATCGCCAAGAAAAGCGAAAACGTCTCCATTACCCGGGATGTTTCCGGGGAGGGGGTACAGCAGGCCTTGTTGAAAATCATCGAGGGCACCTCGGCTGCCGTTCCTCCCCAGGGCGGACGTAAACATCCCAACCAGGAGATGCTCAAGATCGACACGACCAACATCCTGTTCATCTGTGGGGGGGCTTTCGTCGGGTTGGACAACATCGTGGATTCCCGGGTCTCGAAGCACCCGATGGGCTTCGGTGCCGACGTGAAGGCCAGCCATGAGCGCGACCTAGTGGAGCTGTACTCCCATCTGCACCCGGACGATCTGATTCGCTACGGCCTGATCCCCGAGTTCGTCGGCCGGCTGCCGATAAACGTTACCCTCGAGGAGTTGAGCCTCGAAGTGTTGAAGCGGATCATCACCGAGCCGCGCAACGCCATCGTCAAACAATACCAGGCTGCCATGAAGCTGGACGATGTGGAGCTGATCTTCCAGGAGCAGACGATCGAAGCCATCGCCAAAAAGGCCATGGACATCAAGACCGGCGCCCGGGGCCTGCGGGCCATCGTGGAAAAGATCATGGTAGGCATCATGTACGACATCCCTTCGATAAAGGGCAAAAAACGGGTCGTAGTCACCCCCGAAGTTGTCGAAAAATCCGTAGATCCCGAAATAACACTGGTAGACGAAAAGAAAACTGCATGAAAATTTTTCCCTCAAGGACTGAGCTTTGCCTCGTACCTTTGCGGGATATGGTCGTTTTCCCCAACATGGTGGTCCCTTTTTTTGTCGGCCGTAAAAAATCCATACGGGCGGTGGAGGAAGCCATGAACAAGGGGAAGGTTTTGTTTCTGGCCACCCAGAAACAAAACGGTGATGAAGAGCCAGGGGAGCAGGACATATATCCGGTCGGCACCGTGGCCCGGATCCTGCAAATGCTCAAGCTTCCCGACGGTACGATCCGCCTCCTGGTCGAAGGAAACGAGCGGGCCAACATCATCCGCTACCTCGAATCCGGGGATTTTTTCAGGGTCCAGGTGAGGACCATCCAAGAGAATCAGGTCATGGATGCCAACATAACCGCCCTGATGCGGACCGCGGTCGCCGAGTTCAACCGCTACAGCGTTCTGTACAAGAAGATTCCCAAGGAGGTGCTGGCCGGGGTCGAAAAGGTGGACAGTCCCCACAAGCTGGTCAACATGATCAGCTCCAACGTTCCGATCAAGATAGAGAAGAAGATCGAGCTGCTCTCCCAGGTGGACATACGTCAGCGGCTGGAGAACCTGTCCATGATCCTGGCCATGGAAACCCAGGTTCTGGAGATCGAGCAGAAGATCACCTCCAAGGTGCGAAAAAAGCTGGAAAAAACCCAGAAAGAGTATTTCCTCCAGGAGCAGCTAAAGGAGATCCACAAAGAGCTGGGCAAGGATAAAGAGGATCCCACCGGAGTAAAAGAGCTGGAGCACAGGTTGAAGGCCAAGGGGCTGCCCGAGGAGGTTTTTCAGAAATGCGACAAAGAGCTACGGCGCCTGGCCCGCATGCAGCCGATATCTCCGGAATCGGCGGTCTTGAGGACCTACCTCGAGTGGATCGTCGATCTACCCTGGACGGAAAGAACCCAGGAGATTCGGGACATAGAGCACGCCCGCAAGATTCTGGACGAGGACCACTACGACCTGAAAAAGGTGAAGGAGCGGGTGCTGGACTTTATAGCCGTGCGTCTGCTCAACCAGGAGAGGGTGAAAGGACCCATCCTATGTTTCGTCGGTCCTCCCGGAACGGGCAAGACCTCCCTCGGCAAGTCGGTAGCCCGAGCCCTGGGGCGCAACTTCGTACGCATCTCCCTCGGAGGGGTGCGGGATGAGGCGGAAATCCGGGGCCACCGCAAGACCTACGTGGGAGCCCTGCCCGGAAAAATACTTCAGTCTTTGCGCAAGGCAGGTAGCCGTAATCCCGTGTTTCTACTCGACGAGGTGGACAAAATGAGCTCCGACTTCCGGGGCGATCCTGCTTCGGCCCTGCTGGAAGTCCTCGATCCGGAGCAGAACTCCACTTTCATGGATCACTACCTGGAGGTCCAGTACGATCTATCCCACGTGATGTTTATAACTACGGCCAACTCGGTGCATAATATCCCCTACCCTCTGCGCGACCGAATGGAAATCATTCAGATTCCGGGCTACACCGAGTACGAGAAGCTGAAGATCGCCCAGGTCTTCCTCATTCCCAAGCAGATAGAAGAGAACGGCCTGTCCTGGGCGCGAATTCGCTTCCAGGAGCCAGCCGTCCTGAAAATCATCCGCAGCTATACCATGGAATCGGGAGTTCGCAGCCTGGAGCGGGAGATCGCTACTATCCTTAGGAAAATCGCCCGCCAGGCCGTGAAGAAGGGCATCCCGGAGCAAGGCCAAGACGCCGCCTCCCCGCCGGCTGGACCCGCCGGCCAGCGCAAAGGCGGCTTTTCCACCACCATTACGCCGAAACGGGTGGTCGATTATCTGGGTAACGAGCCGTACCAGGAGAAGATGCTCGACCCGATGGAAAAACAGGGGCTGGCCTACGGGCTGGCCTGGACCGAGCTGGGCGGGAGGCTGCTTCCCGTCGAGGTCGCCCTACTGGAAGGCAAGGGGGAGCTGATTCTCACCGGAAGCCTGGGCGAGGTAATGAAGGAGAGCGCCCAAACCGCCCTCTCGTTCCTGCGCGCCCACGCTCGGGAGTTCGGAATTTCGCCGGAGCTCAACAAGGGCCGGGACATCCATATCCACGTACCCGAAGGCTCGATCCCGAAAGACGGGCCTTCGGCGGGCATCACCATCAGCGCGGCCCTGCTCTCGGCGGCCCGGGCAGCGGCGGTACCCAAGGGGTATGCCATGACGGGCGAGATCACCCTGACCGGCAGGCTGCTTCCGATCGGGGGCATCAAGGAGAAGCTGCTGGCCGCCCACCGGAACCGCATGACCCACGTACTGATTCCGGAGATGAACCGCAAGGACATCGAGGAGCTGCCGCGAGAGGTTCGCGCCGCCATGAAGTTCCACTTCGCCGAAACGATCCTCGATGCCCTGCAGGTGCTCTTTCCTCCGGGAAAAGAAGGAAAGCAAAAGCAAAGCACGCCTGAGGAGCGAAAGAGGCCTGCGCGAGATTGACGGCTCGATCGAGCTCCCCTCCCGGATTTCCGGTTGCCTGATATCTTTTTTTTCTCTATTATTGTAGTTGTATCCTTATGAAGGTGATCTATGTTGGTACCTGCTGAGGTCTGGACGGTAGCCAAGGCGGAACAGGGGAGCGCGGTGCTGATCAAGCCGATCGGTTCAGAAGTAGCGGTGCCGATCTTCATCGGCCCCCTGGAGGCCCAGGCCATCCTGATCGGACTGGCGAATCACAAGATGCCCAGACCACTTACCCACGATCTTCTTCTGTCCACCCTGCGCGAGCTGGAGGTAAAAATATCCCGAATCGAGATCACGGAGTTGAAAGAGGGGACCTTCTACGCCCGGCTGGTCTTGAATCGCGATGGGGCGGACCTCATCATGGACTCCCGGCCCTCCGACTGCGTGGCCCTGGCCGTACGGGCCAAGTGCCCTATCTTCATAGACGAGGGCGTGGTGGACGAAGCGGGAATCCCGATTTCCTCCACCGAAGCGAAGGAGGCTTCTAAGTCCTCGGAGATCCAGTCTCAGATAACCTACCTGGAAAAGCAGCTTGAAAAGGCCGTCAATGAGGAAAACTACGAAGAGGCGGCCCTGCTGCGCGACCAGATTACAGAGCTGCAGAAGAAGCTTTAAATCCAGAATCCCCGGAGCAGCGGACCGGAACTCCTCGCCCTCACCGTCTCTCGAGACGGGAAGGAAGGCCATCGAGCATCAGGGAACCCTTTTCCCGGCTATCAGGGAAATGAAGGCCAGGGTAAGAAGGATCAGCGGCAGGTTGACCAGGATGAGCTGCAATACGGGAAAGCCGGAAACCCTGAACGTCTCGCTGCGTAGAATGCCGAAGCGCTCCAGGGTGGTAAAGATGATTTCCGTGTAGCTCGCCAGGGTGGCGATGATCACCAATACCCAGGCAATATCCCTGGTCTGCGACCAGAGAAGAATGGCAAAAAAAGTGGCGATTGCTCCGGTTGCCAGCCTGGAAAGAAGCACGATGAATCCGGTAAGCTCCATAGTCTCATTTTCCTGGAAAACAATGAAATAGTCCAACCATTTTTCCCAGTTCGCCCTTGGAAAGCTCATCCGTCGGGAGAATGCTGACATACGGAGCCCGGGGATTGAGGATCGCCCCTCCTGCGAGGAATCCTAGAAATACGGTCTCGTATCGATCCAGATCGAACTCCGGTACCAGATAGATCCCTTCCCGGCGCCATCCCGGACAGTCCCGCAGCAGCTGCGCCCCAAGCCATCCGGGCAACTCGTGCCGCTGCAGATCGTGGAGGCAGCGCAGCAGCCCGGCCAGAAGCACGGGAGACAGGGGAAGGGAGCCGGGAACGTGCTTCGGCAGCTCCCGGCGAAAGCAGACCACTACCGGAGCCTCTCCCATAGCGAAGGGCAGGAGCGGGATGAGCACTTGCTCCTGGGGCTGCCCGGCTAGCAGAGGCCTCCAGAGGACCACCCCGCCCTCCGGCCGGCCTTGGTGCGGCCGGCCTTCGCCCGGGAACAGCGGATCGACCACCTGCTCCGGGACCACCTTCCGGCCCAGGAGCAGCGAGATCATTTCCAGCGCAGCCTCCTCGCTCGCAAACAGGCGAAAATCCCGGTAATCGGGGAAAAGCCCCTGTAAAGCCCGTTCCAGCCGCCTGAGGTATACCGAGGGTAGATCGAAGATCAATCCTTTGGAGACCGTGTTTTTCAGAACCGTGGTCAGTCTACCGGGCCGGTGTCCTAGAAGCGCTCTACCGCCGTTCTGCCAAAGGTCGAGGTAGCGCCTGCCCTGCAGATCGTAGAGACGGTAGCCTCTGGCGCGGCGGATGAGCGGAAGGCGGGAAAGTAGATCAGCCATCCCAGTCCCCTCGGCCGGAGCTCTCCAGCCTGTCCTTCCGGTCCGGCCTGAGCCGGCTGTCCTCCCGGTCCTCCCCGGCCTTGCCGATCTTTCCGTCGATTTCCAGATCCTGGTGCCGCCTGTGCATGGCTACGGGTCCCTGCTGATTCGTTCGAGTCTGGAATATTTGAGCGGAAAACGGGCGATCTTCCCCGAATCGAAGCGCACGGCGACCATCCTCACCCCCTCGACCTCCCAGGTACGGCTTACGATTCCCGGGCCGTACTCGTCGTGGTACACGCCGCATCCCGGCGGGTATCCTTCCTCCTGCGGTCGAACGCTCCCGTATATCGACAGGTATTCTCGAGGAATCTCGTCGAGAAAGCGGGAGGGCTCGCTCTCTTGGAGCCTGCCGAACACGCGCCGCTGCCTGCAGGTGCTCAGGTACAGCTCGTCCCGGGCCCGGGTAACACCCACGTAGAACAGCCGCCGCTCCTCCTCCAGCTCGTTCCCGGCCACCGGAAGACCGCCCGCGGTGCTGGAGTAATGGGGAAAAATCCCGTCTTCCAGCCCGGTAACAAACACCCTGTCGAACTCCAGACCCTTAGTGTTGTGGGCGGTAATGAGGGTAACCTGGTTCGAGCTGCGGAACGGGTCCTCCTCCGAGCTGTTGAGCATCAAGGACTCGAGAAACAGGCTCAGGCCCTCGCCGCTGCCCGGATACTCGCTGGTCGCGTTGACCAGCTCTTCGAGGTTTCGCACCTTGTCCGTTCCTTCCGCCTCGTCCCGCCTACGGTAATAATCGACCAGGCCGGAGTCCATAATAAGGGCGAGTACGATCCGGCCCAGGCTCTCTCCTCCCGACGCCTGCAGGCGATCCCTGACAGCCTCGAACGTCGAGAGAAACGCCTTCAATCCGGCAGCAGCCCTGGCCCCCAGGGAGGCCAGAGCTCTCCCGGCGGCAGCCAGCAGGTCGCGATCGGCTCCCCGGTGATGCAGGATCGCTTCCAGGCTTTTGGGGCCCAGGCCTCGTTTGGGCTTTCCGATCGCCCGCCGCAGTGCCAGCTCGTCCCTCGGATTGACCAGCAGGCTGAGATAGGCCAGGGCGTCCTTGACCTCCTCACGCTCGTAGAAACGAAGGGTGCCCACCACCCGGAAAGGGATGCCCAGCCTGGAAAACAGGGTCTCGAAGACCCGGGACTGGAAGTTCATCCGGTAGAGAACGGCGGTCTGGGCGAGACGGCTGTCGCTCAGACGCTCGGCACAGAACAAGGCCTCCGCTTCCGGGTTTTCCAGGCAGGCAAGCACCACAGGGGGACCCGCAGCCTTGCGGGTGAACAGGGTCTTGCCCAGCCGGTTGCGATTGTTCTCCACCACCCGGCCGGCTACTTCCAGGATGTTTTGCGTCGAGCGGTAGTTTTCTTCCAGGCGGATGATCTCGGTTCCCGGGAAGCTGTCTGCAAAGCTCAGAATGTTCTTCAACTCGGCGCCCCGAAAGCTGTAGATCGACTGGTCCTCGTCCCCCACCACGCATAGATAACCCGAGCCGTCGTACAGGCTTCTCAGCAGCCGGAACTGGGCATAGTTGGAATCCTGGTATTCATCCACCAGCACCGCCCGGAAACGGCCGCGGACCTTTTCCCCGACTTCCCGGTTGTCCTCCAACAGCCTGACCGCCCGCAGGATCAGGTCCCCGAAGTCCAGGCAGCCGCTGCGTGACAACCGCTCCTGGTACAGGCCGTAAGCTCTGCAGGGGTCGACGCCGGTAATACCTCCTCTGAAGCCCACCTCGGCAAGATCATCTTCCGGAAGGAGGCAGCGGTCCTTGGCCCTGGCAATCCAGACGGCCAGCTCCTTGATCTGAAGGCGGGACAGCTTCGCTGCCCCCGGTTCGTCCTGCAACGTGTTTTTCAGCAGCGAGAAGGAGTCCTCTTCGTCGTAGATCGTGAAGTTACGGGGTATCTCCGCCTCCGTCCCGTAGCGCCGCAACAGCCAGGCCCCGAAGGAGTGAAAGGTCCTGATGGTCACCTCTCCCCCGCTCGGAGTCAGTTCCCGGACCCGCCGGCGCATCTCCTCGGCCGCCTTGTTGGTAAAAGCCACGGCCAGAATAGAGCGCGGATCGTAGCCTACCCGGTCGATCAGCCAGGCGATCTTGGTGGTTATGACCCGGGTCTTGCCGCTGCCGGCCCCGGCCAGGATCAAAAGCGGGCTTCCGGTGTGCAGGACCGCCGCTCTCTGCTGGGGGTTCAACACCTGAAGATAGGGTGGCTCGTTTTCGTAACAGGGATTTTCAGGCAAGGGAAGCCTCCAGGTCGATCCCCACCCTGCGGTCGATGCGAACCGGGTAGATACGCCCGGGTCTTAGCCCGGATGCTTTGACCACCACCAGTCCGTCGACCTCCGGTGCCTGCAGGTAGGAGCGGGCCAGAAAGAGGCTCTCCCCCTGTATCGGTTCTTCCACCAGCACCTCCAATCTCCGTCCCACTACCCTGTCCAGGCGGGCCCGGGTGATCGCCGTCTGCGCCCCCTCGATCTGCCGCTTGCGGCGCAGGGCGACGCTCTTTTTCACCCGGCCTGGAAAATTGTAGGCCGGGGTCCCCTCCTCCCGGGAGTAAGCGAAGACTCCGAGCCAATCCAGCTCACTGCGGCGCTGGAAGTCCAGCAGGACCTCCAGATCGTCTTCGCTTTCACCGGGAAAACCGACCAGAAGCGTGGAACGGATGACCGCCTTGGGCAGCCGGCTGCGGATCCGCTGCACCAGCTCCAGATACTCCTGGGCGGAACCTGTCCTGCCCATTCGTGACAGCAGGGCCTCGGAGGCGTGCTGGAAGGGGATGTCGAAGTAGGGCAGAAGCCGGCTGTCGCCGGCGATCACTTCGAGCAGTTCGAGGGGGAAATGATCCGGGTGCAGGTACAAAAGCCGCAGCCAGAAGCCGCCGGGCAGCCGCGAGATCTCCTTGACCAGCGCCACCAACTCCGCCTCCCCCCGGTCTCTGCCAAAGGAAGCCAGGTCCTGGGCGACCAGGACGATTTCATATACGCCACGGCGGAGCAGCTCCTCGACTTCCGACAGCACATCCCCCCGCTTGCGGCTCGCCAGGCTGCCCCGGATCAGGGGAATGGCGCAGTAGCTGCAGCGGTTTGCGCAGCCTTCGGCCACCTTGACATAGGCGCTCCCTGGAAAGGAGAGAAGACGGGTCCTGGGGCAGGTCGAGGGCTTGCAGCTTGCCGCCTCGGGAGCCGGCAAGGCCCCCTTTTCCTCCAGGTTCAACACCAGGGTTTGAAGCGCTTCCAGGTCGCCAACGCCTACAAACCCGTCGATCTCGCCCATAGCTTCTTCGAGCTGCCGGCCGTACCGCTCGACCAGACAGCCCGCCATGATCACCTTCGCGCCCGGAAAGCCGCTTTTCAACGCGAAGGTGGCGCGAATCGACTGCTCCTTGGCGCTGGTGATAAAACCGCAGGTATTGACAATGATGATCCCGGCTTCCTCCGGCCCGTCGACCCAGCGCAGACCCATTGCCTCCAGACAGGCGATCATCTGCTCCGAATCCACCTGGTTCCTGGCGCAACCTAGGCTCTCGACGAAGAAGGTCATGTGAAGCGGGTCGGTTACTCCCGCGTGAGTACCTGTAACTGGTATTGGCCCGTTGATTCCTCCCGGGTCCAGAGGATCTGCTTGGTGGTCACCGCTCCCGGGCGCCCGGTATCGATCTCCCTGCCCGAAACCATCAGCCGTACGACCCCGGCGTTGGAGATCCAGAGCTGCACCTCATGGTTCGCATCCAGCGAAAAGCTTTCCCCCTTATGGAAAAAGCGCTCTTCCCGTATATTCTTGTCCACCAGGTAGCGAAACAGGCAGTAACCTCGAAAGGATATCGAAACCCGGAAGGGCGAGGGCGCCTCGGCGCTGGTTACCGTGATGACGCCCGGGGTCTGCCTGGCCGGCGCGGTCCCGGGCGGAACAGGGGCCGGCGAGGCGGCCTCGCTCTCCTGCCCGGTCTCAGGCGCAGCCTGCGTCTGTACGGCCGCGGGGGCAGATGCAGCCTGTTCGTTGACGGCAGCCGATGCGGGTTCGGCTGGTGCGGCGGCGCCTGCCGGCGCAGAGGCGCCCCCTCCTCCTGCGCCGGCCTGCGCCGGTTCGCCCTGCTCTCCTTGCCCGGCCTGCGCTACCTGTAGAGGCGCCGGTTTGGTGATCTTGTAGAGACTCAACGAGGCACGCTTGGCCACATCGGTGACATCCAGGTCGTTGAGCAGTATCCGCAGATCGCTGCGGCCGTCCGCGTTCAGGTCCACTTGCCGGTCCTGGCCGACCGTCATCTGCAGGCTGCCACCCGGAACATTCATGGTGAGATCACGACCAATGGCGGTAAGCTGTATCGGGAAGGTGTCTCCGTTCAGTGGGACACCGATCGTATCCTCCAGGTTGAACCAGCGGGTTACCGCCTCGTCTTGGAAAATAAACTCCTCACCCTGGGACTCTCGGGCAGCGGCCGAAGCTGCGGGCTTCATTGCCGCCTCGGGCTCCACCCGCTGCTGCCGCTGTGAGGCCAGAAGGCGGTACAGCAGGTAGCCTCCCCCTCCCAGCACTGCAAGGACGAGCACCGCCACAACAATCAAGCGGGAAGGAAGGCGTGGACCGCTGTGCTCGAGCAACTCGGTCATGGGCAGCGGCTGCTCCTGTATCTGAATGTTTTTGTACAGGGTGACCAGTTCTTCCGGGTTCAGGGACAGATACTCCGAGTAGTTTCTCAAGAACCCAATGACATAGGTCTCCCCCGGGATGGTGGAAAAATCCTCCTTTTCGAGGGCTTCCAGATACTGCTTCGAGATATGGGTATCCCGTGCGACCTGCTCCAGAGAATAGTTGTGTTGTTCCCGCGCTTCTCTAAGTTTCTGGCCTAAAGACTCCATGATTCCTACTCGTCCGCCTCGAAAAGGAAGTCATTGTACACGTTGGAATAAGGGGGAGAATCGTACTCGAAACGGGTATCCGGAATGTTCTGGTTTACCACAACGTCCTTGAGATCGAGGACGAACTCCTCGTACCCTATGGTCACCGCGCTGATGCGCCGGATGAGGCCGGTCCTTCCGACCGCGATCACGATCTGACGAAAACCCTCGGCGGTGGAACGGCTGGTCAGTTTCAGCGTACGAACCATCTCCGGCGAGCCTTCCTCCAGTGGAGCAAACTCCGGCCCTGTCAGATAAGCGACTCCGTAGTTGCGCTTCAGCAGGTGCAGCCCCTGCTCCGAAGCCATGTTGGCCAGCGCCGCCTGGCTGCGTCGCTTTAGCTTTTGGACCAGCGTTACCTCGTACTTCGGTATGTATATAGTGAGCTGCTCTCCGTTGGTCACCAGCACCTGCTCGGCCGGGTCGGTAAAATCGATCCGCAGGAGATTGGGGCTCTTGTAGTACAGTTTCCCCTTCATGACCGTCTCGTCCTGGGTAATGGCAATACGGGCCGTGTAGTCCTGAATCTTCCCGTAGCGGGCGGAAACCTCGTCGAAATATTTCTCCGCCGTCAGAATTTCCTGGCCCGATACGGCGTCGGGCAGGACAATACCGGAGGTTAGCAGTACGAGTATTATGAATATATGGGAAACGGCTCTATAACGTCTCAACCTGTGCGCTCGCTCCCCATATTACTGAAACTCGACTCTTTGTCAAGCTTCACTCAGCATCCACGTAGCGCAGGAGCAGGAACTTCAGAGGATCTTCGCTCAGTCGAAGCCGCCGTCCGCAGGTCGGGCACATCAGCTTGCCATCGCGCACGTGCTCAGAAGCGCAGGCGATGCAGTACAGCCCGCCGCAGTCCCCGCAGCGGCCTGCCGGTGCCTCCCCGGGAGGTTCTCCCCGGATTGTGAAGGCCGGCTGCGGGGGCACCTGCTTCGGCACCCACCACTCCCGGCCGCAGGCTGAACAGGCCAGGCGGATTTCGAATCTTTCTCGCAGTCTGCTTTCCAGCTGGGCCAGCCGCCGGGGCACAGGCTGCTGTGTGTACATCTGGGCAAGCAGCTCTTTGGCCTGTTCGTACCTGCCCGCATCGATGTACAGGGAAAGCAGGTTGCAGCGCAGCTCTAAGTTGCCCTCCTCGAGCTTCAGCCCTTCCAGATAGGCCAGACGGGCGCGCTCATACTCGCCGGTGACCGCCGCCAGGTTGCCGATTAAATTGTACAGGGAAGGGGATTCTCCTCCTTCCAGCAGCCTGTTCAGCAGCTCCTCTGCCCTCTTGATCATATCCAGCTCCAGGCAGCAAGCGGCGCAGTTTTCCATATAGTCCCTGTCGTCCGGGACCAGCTCCAGAGCCTTCTCGTAGTCCCGGAGCGCCGTGGCGAACTCTTTCAGCTCCACCAGGCAGTTGCCCCTCTGGTTGTACAGTCGGGCCTTCTCCGGCCCGGTCCCTTCAGCCCGTTCAATGCCCTCGGACAGCAGGGAGAGCGCCTCCCGGGCCCGGCCGAGCCTGATCAGGCTCTCCGCGTAGTTCCTGTAGATGTCCGCTTTCTCCGGGGCCGCTTCCAGAGCTTTCTGAAAGCAGGACAGGGACTGCTCGAAGCTGCGCTCTTTGAGCAATACCTGGCCGCGCAGGTTGTTTATCCATGGTCCTTCGGGATCGAGCTCGAAGGCTCTTTCCAGCGCCGCGGTGGGATCCTCGCCGAGCAGGAAGCGGTTTTCCGCCAATCTGAGCCAGTACAGCGGGAAGGCCGGCTCGATCTCCACGGCTCTGGCCAGTTGGGCGTCGGCTTCCTTCCGCTTCCCCTGGTCGATGAGAAGCAGGGCATAGAGGAAATGGACCCCGCTGTCGGGATAGCCGGAGTCGATCAGTTCACGGAGAATCAGTTCCGCCTGCCTTTTCTTTCCCTCGTGAAAGAGCATCTTGGCCTCGTAGGACTTCAGTGCCAAGGCCTGCTCGGACCCTTCCCGCACCAGGGCGGCGGTCCTGGCAAGCACGAAGGAAAGCTCGTCGTAGCGCTCCTGGGCAAACAGCCTCCCGGCGGCTTCCAAATAACTGCTGACTGCGGCCTCGCCGTCCCCCGCTCTTTCCTGGCAGCGGGCCAGGTTAACCAGGTAGATGGCATTCTGGGGGTCCAGCCGCAGCGCTTCACAGTAATGAGCGGCCGCTTTTTGCCAGTTTCCCAACGAATACTCCGAGGAGCCCAGCAGGTTGCGTAGCTGGGCGTCGTCCGGAAACCGGGGCAAAATCGACTCCAGATAGTCCCTGCTCTTGAGAAAATCAGCTTGGAGAAAAAGAACGTCAGCTTTCTCCACGGCGGCCCGTGCCTGTCCGGGGTCCAACTCGAGGCAGCGGTCGAAGCTCTCCAGACTTTCCTGGTAGGCCTTGAGCTGAGCGTAAGAGCGCGCCAGCAGCAGGTGCTCCTCCGGTCCGCCCTCGATACGGCTCAGAGCCTCTCTGAGCTGCACCACGCTTTCCGCATACTTTCCCATGCCGTTGAAGGTCCTGGCCAGAGCTATCCGGCGCTCGGGCTTTGCCGGCAGGTAGCCGGTCCAGCGCAGGAATTGCTTCTCGACCTGAATCGGCCGGGATTCTATTTCTATATGGTGCAGGAAAAAATCGCCTTCGGCACGCTCCTCGTAGTTCTGGGCCGCAAAGCCAATGAATCCCTGCCTGAGGGTTGCATCGGACAGCTCGGCGATCCACTCATCGTCGAGGTAGAAGGAGAAGCTGTCACCCCTGGCGATAAGGCGCAGCTCCAGGATCTCCGTAGAGGTTTGGGGATAGGGTGTCCACTCGATCAGATGCAGTGGGTTTTTGTTGAACAGCACATCGAAGCGAAACATACCCCGGTTGGAGAGCATAAAGTAGTAGAAGTTTTCTTCGTTGTTATAACGCAGCACGAATCCCGCCGCGGAATGCCCGTTGGACCGATCTATACTCAAACCGGCTTCGAGAACGAAATCGGAGTACTGGAACGGGCTGGTTACCCAGGCGAAACAGCTCGCTTTGCGGATCTGTAACTGAAGGCGTTTTTTGCTGATCCAGGCCGCGTAGTCCGCCGACTCTTCTTTGGCAAAACGCTTCCGGTCGAACCAGCGGAAAGCGGTGCGCCAATTCCCCTGCAGCAGGCTATCCGGGTCCGGCTTTTTTCTTTTGCGAAACAGCATTCCTTTTCTGTCCCGTCCGCTCGTAGAGGTAGGATTCAGGGGCCCATGATCGGGAGCGTTACAGCTCGTATTCTTTCTTTAAAGCTCTGATTCTATCGCGCAGCTCGGCGGCGCGCTCGTAGTTTTCCTCTTCGATGGCAACGTCCAGCTCCTTTTTCAGATGATCGAGAGGAGAGATTTTCTGCTCGAGCACCTGCTTTAGGGTTGAGCGCAGGTACTTCAGGGAGCGGATCCGTTCGAACTGGAACGCCGGAGTATCGATATTCGGCATATGTTCGATCTCTTCTATCGCCGACTCCAGAATTTCCCTGGCCGCCGATTTGAGCTGCTGGTGAAGAGAGATCATCGCCTTGGCTATGGCGAACATACGCAGGATGTAAGGCCGGTACTGAAGGATTTCTTTCTTGTCCTCTTCGTTCTCCGCATACTTATCCACGAGATCGGCGATCTGCAGATTGTGCTCGGTATCCCGGACGGTGCGATCGAAATCGCCTATTTGAAAGAGCACCAGATAACGGTAGTAGTAGATGATTCCCTCGTTGTGCAGGAGACGGAACTCATCGTGAGAAATCTGGAAACCCTCGTCGCTGCCGGTGGCTTCCCGATGCGCCTGAAGCCTCCCCTGCAGAAAATCGAGGTAGCATTCCCTGCCCTCCGGGCGCCTCCCGTCGGGCCTGCCATCCAGCTCGTACTGCTCGATACCGAGGGGCTGCCTGATCTGCAGCACCTCCCGGCCGTCACTGGCGTGGATGACGCGCACCTGGTTGTCAGGGTCGAACTCCCAGGACCGAAGTATGTCTGTTATATCTCCGGAATCCGTCATGGCTACAGCTTCTATAGGTAAATATACAGCATATTCGGCCGGGAAGCTACCGGAGCTGAGGGCCCCTAAAGGCTTTCCGCGTTCACCGCATTCGTGATCGTGCCGTCGAATAAGAACTGCCCGATCTGCCGGGCAATCATCTCCGCGACCATGATCTGGGCTTCGGCGGTCGTGGCCCCGATATGAGGAGTGGCGATGACCCGGGGATGACGTACCAGAGACCAGTCGGCCGGCGGTTCGCTCTGATAGACATCGATCGCCGCCCCTGCCACCCGTTCTTCCTCCAGGGCCTGGAGCAGGTCCTGCTCCACCACGATCCCCCCCCGGGCGCAGTTGACCAGGAACACACCCGGCTTCATTTGGGCGAAGGCCTGGCGGTCTATGGTTCCGGCGGTCTGCTCGTTTTTGGGCAGATGCAGGCTGAGGAAGTCGCTTTCCCGGAACAGCTCCTCCGGCGTGCAGAGCCTGACCCCCAGCTCTCCAGCTCTGCCTGCCGGAACGAACGGATCGCAGGCCAGCACCTTCATATCCAGAGCCGCAGCCTTGCGGGCCACCCTGGCACCGACCTGCCCGATGCCGAGCAGCCCCAGGGTTTTGCCGGCCAGCTCGCTGCCCCGGTAGGCTTTCTTCTCCCAGCGCTGCTCTTTCATGGCCGCGATGGTCGGGGCGAGCCGGCGGGCCAGGGCGAACATCAGGCCCACGGCCAGCTCGGCTACTGCATTGGCATTGCCTCCGGGAGTGTTCATCACCAGGATCCCCCGCTCGCTGGCCGCCTGCACGTCGATGTTGTCCACCCCCGCCCCGGCCCTGCCGATCACCTTGAGGCGCTTCGCGGAACCGATGATCTCCCGCGTCACTTTGGTAGCGGAGCGTACCACCATGGCCTCATACTGCTGCAGCTCCCGCGAAAGCTCCTGCGGTTCCAGTCCGGTTTTCTCCACGACCTCGATACCCTCGTAGCTTTGCAGGGTACCAGCGCAGATGGGGTCCGTCTTGTCGGCTATCAATACCTTCATACCCGCTATGTATAGCGGTAGATCGATACTTTTTCAATCCCGCTTCGAGGAGGACCGGCACCGGGCCTGCGAGCGGTGCTGCGGTGCTTTGCTTGTTGAAAACCCTTTAACTTTTCACATACACTGAGACAGGAGGAACCGGATATGAGTCAAACCCGGGTGATTTCCCTGGGAGGGTCGCTGGTCGCCCCGGATAAGGTCGACTCCGAGTTTTTGCTGGCCTTTCGGGCCGCGCTTCTGGAGGATCTGGACCGCTACCCCGAGCGGCGGCTGATCCTGGTTTGCGGCGGAGGCGCACCGGCCCGAGAGTACCAGAAGGCCTACCGCGCAGTAGTGCCCGAGGCGGATGCGGAAGTTCTGGATTGGATCGGGATCGCCGCCACCAGGCTCAACGCGGAGCTGCTCAAACATCTTTTTCGCGGCCACTGCCTCGAGCAGGTGGTAAGCGATCCTACCGCGGTGAGCGTGTTTCCGGGACGTGTGCTGGTAGCGGCGGGCTGGAAGCCCGGCTTTTCCACCGACTACGACGCCGTGCTCCTGGCCGAGCGCTTTCAGGCCGACCGCCTGCTCAACCTTTCCAACATCGAGAAGGTATACACGTCCGACCCGAACACGGATCCCCGGGCCCGCCCTCTGGACAAATTGAGCTGGAAGCAGTTCCGGGAGCTGGTGGGCGGAATCTGGAGCCCCGGCAGCAATGTACCGTTCGATCCGGTGGCTAGCGCTAAGGCCGCCGAGATCGGGCTGCAGGTAATCGTAGCCGGCGGCCGGAACATCGACAACTTGAAATGTATCCTGAGCGACTCCGAGTTCGAAGGAACCGTCATAGGCCCGGATTGAAAACGCTCTCTACGGGCGGTTTTTCCCGGTTCGCGGGTCCTGGCTGAAATGCCATACCGTCACGGCCTGCCCGGGAGGAAAGGGATTCCGGCGGGTGAAATCCGGCAGCCAATCCGGGCCGCAGGCTGGCTCCTGGATGTAGCCGTCCTCTATACCGAGCTCCTCCAGCCAGCCGAGCAGCCGCCGGTATTCACGGCGACTGACAGGGCGGTCGGGAGCAGCCGATCGCCGGCGGGGCGGCGTGTACTGGAGCATCAATGACAGCAAGGCTCTGTCCTTCAGTTTGCGGGAGAACCACTCCAATACGCGGTGGCTCTGCTCCAGAAATCCAGGCAGCACGAGGTGGCGTACGATGACCCCGCGGCAAATCCGTCCGTTCCTGACCAACAGAGGCCTGGAGTCGGCCATCCGCAGCAGCGCTTCCTGCGCCACCTGCGGGTAGTCGGCCGCCGACATCAACCGGCGAGCCAGCTCGGAGTCCAGGGTCTTACAGTCGGGAAGGTACACGTCCACGGTTTCCTGGAGCAGCTCCAGGGTGGCTGCCTGCTCGTATCCCGAGGAGTTCCAGAGCACGGGAAGGTCCAACCCCCTCCTGCGGGCGCGGCCCACCGCCGCGCACACCGCAGGAGCGAACTGGGTGGCGGTCACCAGGTTAATATTCTGCGCTCCCCGCTTTTGAAGCTCCAGCATCAGCTCGCTGAGCCCCGGAATCGACAGCTCCCGCCCCAGGGCCCGCCGGCTGATCTGATGGTTCTGGCAGCCGGCGCACTTCAGGGTGCAGCCGGAGAAAAAAATCGCGCCCGAACCATCCTTCCCTCCGAGCAGCGGCTCTTCTCCGAAGTGCAGGCCGGCCCAGGCGACCCGGGTCCTCGCCCCCTGCCCGCAGAATCCGTGCTGCCCGTCTGCCCGGTCCACGGCGCAACCTCGGGGACAAAGCCTGCAGTCTTCGTACAACTCGTACATACCGATCTCCTTCACGGATTCCCTTAACAGAGTGTAAATCGTAACTGCAGGCCTTTAATAGTAGGTCGACATACTAGGGCCACGTTCCCGGGAGGTCCTGTCGCTTGTACGGGCATAGCAGTCCTGTCACTTTTCGGGTAACATTCAACCGTGCCACGGAGCGGACAGATGAGAGACCAAGCCGCTTACCTTCGACATCTCCGTTCAATCTTCCTGGCGGGTGTGGCGAGGGTCGACCCCGGCCGCATGATGAAGGAACGGGTCCGGCTGGAGGGACAGACCCTTGTCGCGCAGACGGAAGACAAGGAGACAAGGATCGACCTCGGCTCTTTCAGCCGGATAGTAGCCCTGGGCGCGGGAAAGGCCGCCGCACCGATGGCTCGGATCCTGGAAGAGATCTTGGGCGATCGGTTGGAAGGAGGACTGATTACCGTAAAAAGAGGCCACGGGGGAAAATTGGCGAAGATCAGGCTTCTGGAGGCCTCCCACCCCGTCCCGGACGAAACCTCCGTCGAGGCGGCGGCTAAAACCCTCGAGATAGCCTCCGCCGGGGATCCGCACACCCTGTTTGTCAACCTGATATCCGGGGGAGGGTCCGCCCTTCTCTGCCTGCCCTTCGGGAACGACACGGTCCGTCTGTCGCTGGCCGAGAAGCAGCTTACCACCAGGCTGCTCCTGGAATGCGGAGCCACGATCCAGGAGCTGAACGCCGTTCGCAAGCACATCTCCGGAATCAAGGGGGGTCGGCTGGCGGAAAGCATGTACCCCGCGACCTCCATGAACCTCATTCTCTCCGACGTGGTCGGAGACAGGCTGGACGCCATCGCCTCCGGTATGACGGCCGCCGACCCGACTACCTTTTCAGACGCGAAGCGGATCCTCGAAAAATACGGGCTGTGGACCCAGGTGCCGGAGAACGTCCGGAAAGTGATCGATCTCGGCCTTAACGGGAAGATACCGGACACGCTGAAGAAGAATCATCCTGTGTTCGATCGGGTTCATAATATCGTTTTGGGCTCCAACTACTTCGCCCTGCAGGCCGCGGCGGGGCGGGCGCGGCAACTGGGATTCAACACGGTCCTGCTCACCTCCGTGCTGACCGGCGAGGCGAGAGAGGCGGGTCGGTTTCTCTACTGCCTGGCGAAGGACATCAAGACAAAGGGCCTTTTGGTCGCTCCCCCGGCGTGTGTAATCGCAGGCGGCGAAACGACCGTAACCATACGGGGCAGCGGAACGGGGGGGCGCAATCAGGAAATGGCGCTCGCCGTCTTGAGCGAAATGCACGACTGTGATGAAGAATCCGAGGGTATTTACTTTTTGTCCGCGGGAACCGACGGAAACGACGGGCCGACCGACGCGGCCGGCGCCTTTGCCTGCAGGGCCCTCGTGCACTCCTGCCGGCGTAAAGGGCTGGATCCCCACAGTTATCTGGCCGACAATGATTCGTATTCGTTTTTCTCCGAAACGAACGGCCTGCTCAAAACCGGACCGACAAACACCAACGTCTCGGACCTGCAGATTCTTCTCGTGGTTTGAGGGCTGCGTGCAGTGGAGTTAGCGTAGAGAGTGTTTGAAGCGCAAGCCGGCCAAGCCGGGTTCTCGAAATAGAGGTTTCTTGACAAGGTGCCGGATTGCGAACTACTTTAGGTAGGTCAGGCCGGCGTGATGAAACTGGTAGACGTGCCAGACTCAAAATCTGGTGGGGAGCGATCCCCGTGTCGGTTCGACTCCGACCGCCGGCATTAACGGCCTCTAGTTCCAATTTCACTCACAGCACCCACTTACGTTTGATGTTCCGCAGAGGCCGGACTATCGTCCCGTGGTGGTGGGGATCTCGGCCTCGATGCCCTTAGATACTGAAGGCATGAACTTTGCCAGAACCCGCCGAACCGTCCACAGCGCCAACAGACCGGTGGCGGTATAACTGAAGGCGATCGCAGTGAATACGCCGGCGGTACCGAAGAGATACGAGCCCAGCAAGGCAAGCGGTACGGAGAAACCGAACATCTCGAGGACGCTGAGTCCGGCCGCTTGCAGAGGGCGTTTCATCACATTCAACCCTGCGCTGACTACCAGATAGAATCCCTGAGCAGCATAGCCGAAAGAAACGATGCGCAGATAGAGCGCCGCGGTGGCGATTACTCTGGGATCGGCATTGAAAACGGCGACAATTTTCTTGGCTAAAATCAGGTAGACCAGAAAAAGGAAGCCGCCTACATACAGTGAAAAGCGGCCGCTAGTGGTAAACCCGGCCTTCACACGGTCCAGCTTCCTGGCACCGAGGTTCTGTCCGATAAAGGGCCCGACCACAGACGACAGCGCGTTCAGAGCAGCTAAAGAGAAAAATTCGAGCCGGATGGCGACCCCGTATCCGGCCACCGCCGCAGCACCGTAGGAGGCAACTACTCGTGTAATAAATCCGTTTCCCAGGGGAATAATCATCCTGGTCGCGGCGTTTGGGATTCCGACATGAAGGATCGCGCGCCACGACTCCCACACCTCTGCTGGCTTCGGAATAGTGTAGGCCAGCAGTTTTTCTTTTACCGCCAGCACATACATCGCGATCAGAAAAGTGAGTCCCCGACCGAACAGAGTCGCCAGTGCGGCGCCTTTAATGCCGAGCTCCGGAAAGGGTCCGATGCCGAAAATCAGCAGGGGGTCCAAAATGAGATTCGTAATCGCACCGAGAATCATGACCATGCCCGGGGTTTTTGAATCGCCGGTCGCGCGGATGATATTGTTGCCCACCATCGGAATGACCACAAATATCATTCCGAAGTACCAAACGCCCATATATTCTCCGATATAGTCGAGTACGACTCCTTCGGCTCCGAGCAGACCGAACAGCGGCCGGATCGTCAGCAGCCCGATCGCTGCTCCGATACCAACCACGAAAATACCAAGAATCAAACTGTCGGAGGCCAGTCGACGTACACGGCGATAATCTTCGCTACCGATGGCCCGTGATACTGCCGCCGAAGCCCCCATTCCGATTCCCTGTGCCAGGCTGCCGATCGTCAGGACTACCGGAAAGGTAAACGAAAGCGCGGCCAGCTGCTCGTGTCCGAGACGGCCGACGAAAAAGGTGTCGGCAAGATTGTATACCACCATGCTGAGAATTCCGAAAATCATCGGAAGAGCCAGGCGCATCAGCGTAGCGCCGACGGGGTCCTGCAGCAGCCGGGTTCGATTGGTTTGGGTGTTTTTCATGATTTTTCCTCTACATAGCGTCGGAGTGAGGCCTCCACTTTATCGAGAAGACGAAACAGCTCTTCAAGCTCCTCTGAGGACAAATCGGTCGAACAAACCTGAGTCACGCGGCGCAGCGTGGCTTCTATCCGCGGCATCACCGCCTCCCCCTCTTCGCTTAGATACAGCCGGCGAATCCGCCGATCATCCCGATCGGGAATACGCCGCAGATAACCGCGCTGTTCGAGTTTTGCGAGCCCTTTCGCGGCGGTGGCCTTGTCGATATCGGTTATCCGGCTGACCTCGTTCTGAGTGATTCCCGGGTGCCGTTGTATCAAGTGGAGGAAGAAGTGCTGACCGCTGCCGACACCTATGGTTTCCAGATCCCGCTGAATCATCCAGCGAATATTCCTGGAAATATGACTTATCTGCTTACCAAGCGATCTCTCTTCATGAGGGCTTTTCATCCGCAAGCAACTCCGGAACAGTACATTTAGTTGCACGTGCAACTAAATAGAAAATACAGAAATTCTCGATAATTTGCAAGCCTCTCCCCCGAGCCGGGTGTGAACGAGAGAATCGGTTTTGGGGGAAGGCATTTACAGCGGCAATTATAAAATCTATTCCTCACAAGTAACTACAACGTCCTCTCTCAGAGGGAGGGGAATACACATGGAAGTCATATCACTGGTAGCTCAGAGCGCCGGCAGTTCACGAGTATTTCAGGGCGGTAAACCAGCAGGGTCTGGGGCTCAAGGAGCTGGAGAAGCGAATCATCTAGTTCGTTAAAACCGGATTGGTAACCCAAAATGCTGAGCTGTACGCCCGTGTTCATGCGAATTGGGACAAATGTCCCAGTTACGCCGGATGGCAAAAAACGTACACAGAATGCGATATCTAGGTACAACAAACATTACAACGAGAAGAAATGATGAATATGAACTATATAATAGAATTGATGGAAATCGGATCAAATCTCCTCAATTGATAACGTATACGGTGGAAATGAAACGTGTGTCGGTCTCAAAATCTGGTGGGGAGCGATCCCCGTGCCGGTTCGACTCCGACCGCCGGCATTCAATCCTTTGGGATGCGGATGATGTAGCGGCACCTGGGGCAGGGCCCCTTCTTGCCTCCCTGCGATCTTTTCGCCCGGAGGCGAACCTCGCAGTGGGGGCAGTTAAAGTCTATAAACTCATCTTTTCGTTTTTCCATACCAAGCTCCTTCAGGCGGCGACGATCTCCAGCACCTCTACTTCGAAAATAACGGTCTGTCCGCATAGAGGATTGTTGAAATCGATGGTGACCGTATCTTCGCCCACTTCCGTGACGATACCGGTGGCCACCACCCCTGCTTTGGGGTCTTTGATCTGATACGCTTCCCCCTGGCTGACGGCCTGCTCGGGAAACTTGCTACGGTCAAAGATCTTGACCAGCTCCGTCCTGGGATAACCGAATCCCTTCTCGGGAGGAATGACCAGTTCCCTTGTTTCCGCCAGCTCCATGCCGACCACCCCTTCCTCGATTCCGGGAAGAATGGTCTTCGATCCTACCCGGAACTCCAGGGGTTGTTCCCTGTTGTTCGAGTAGATCACCTTGCCGTCATCTAGCTTTCCGGTGCAAACCACCCTTACTACATCTCCTTCTTTAACAGCCATGTAAAACCTCCTGTTTTTCCTGCGATCTACCTTAACCCGAGAAAATCCCTCAACAGCCGGGTTCCCGGATCCGGTAATACTCCTCAAGCATACGTGGAAGCTGCTTGCCGATTGGACCGTCCATAAAGCGGCCCGGTAGTCTGTCTTGCTCCCGGGAAAGCCCCTCCCGCCGGTTGAAGCTCCTCTTGAGGGAGAATATCTTCTCTCCGGCTCGCATCAGCTCGGCTTGATCGAACCCCCAGCCGGTTACCAGGTTCAACCACTCCACCAGTGTCCGGATGTTGATTCCAGCGTATAGTACGAACTTGCACATCTTCAGAGAATCGAAAACGCTCATCAGGTCCTGCATCCGTGCGGTCATCTCCGCCTTCCTCTCTATGGAGAACCTGTCCATGATCTCCGGGAACCCCAGCTCCGGCATGGCCAGCCAGGCCTCCAGTCCGTGGGAATACGCCTGCAGGTGGCAGGCTCCCCGAGGGCTGGTCGCATATCCCAAAGCGATGGAGGCGAAGGCGCGGGGATCGTGAGAGGGAAGCTCCAGGCCCTTCACCTCCAGGGACAGCTCCTGCGCTCCGGAGGCTATCTGCCGACAGGCCCGCCGCACCCCCTGGCCGAGGACCGCGCCGAAACCTCTGCGCTCGCCGATCAGGCGAACCAGCGATATCAGAGGACGAGGATCGCCCCACACCGGCTGCAATCCATCGACATCGTTCCGTCCCAGGTACCCTCTGTCGAACGATTCGTAGGCCAGCCCTATGGCCTGACCGATGGAGATCGTGTCCAGACCGTACCGGTTGCACAGATCGTTGGCCAGAGCCACTGCTTCGATGTCGTCGATCATCAGATTGCCGCCCAGAGAGCCCATGGTCTCATATTCGGGACCGCCGGCCGCCTGAGGCGTGCGGAACTCCCCCTGGCTCACCCGCACGACCCGGCCGCAGCCGATGGGACAGCGGGCGCAGTGATACCTCGCCCGTAAAATCGTGGCCGCCAGCTTCGCTCCATCGAGGTTTGCCGCCCGAGGCCATTCACTAAGCTGCCAGTTCTTGATCGGAAAATCACCGAGCCGGTGGCACTCCTCGACGCTTCCGGAGGTCCCCAGCTCCCTCAAGCTCTCCGAAAGCTCGGTCATCAGGCGTACCGCCTTGCGCACCGATTCCCGCAAGCCTTCCTCGTCATAGATCGGAACCTGCCGCCGTCCCCTTTCCACGGCCACGGCTTTCAGCAGCTTCGAGCCCATCACCGCCCCGACTCCGCAGCGGGCGGCCACCCGGGCGTCTTTTCCGTCCGACACGATCGAGGAGAGCAGGACCTGATTCTCCCCGGCGGGCCCGATCGCCATGGTGGACAGGCGGCTGCCATGCTCGCCTCTGAGCAGCTCGTCGGTCCTGTAGCTGTCCTGTCCCCAAAGACGGCCGGCGGACCGTATGGTTGCCCCCTTCTCCTCGACATGCAGATACACGGGAGACTCCGCCCCGCCCCGAACCAGGATTCCGTCATAGCCGCTGCTTCTCAGGGTGCCGGCGAACCTGCCGCCCACATCAGAGTCGGCCCAGATGCCGGTAAGCGGAGACTTGCAGACAACGCTGGTCCTGTCCCCGCAGGGAACATGGGTCCCGGCAAAAGGGCCTGCCAGGAACATGAGGATGTTGTCCTCCCCGAGCGGGTCGGCGCCTGCTTCCAGCTGGTCAAAGAGAAGGGCGGCCCCCAGCCCGGTGCCGCCGAGGTACTGCTCGAGGGTCTGTTTTTCCAGTATTCGGGTGGAGGTCTTTCCGGCGCTGAGGTCTACCTCGAGGAGCTTCCCGTGATACCCCGGTATCACTGCTGCCACTGTTTCTGCTTGAGCACCTTGAGTCCTCTCGGTGTCACCGCCTCCTCCAGGCCGCCGAGCAGGGCGTCGAGCATGATGGCCAGGGCAGCAGTGGGGGCCGCGCCCTGGATGGTGAGTTGCATCACGCGCACCGCGATCCCGGTGACGATCAGCTCTCCCAGACCTCCGGCCCCGATCATGCCGGCTACGGCCGCCGTGCCCACGTTGACTACTGTGGAGGTGCGGATGCCGGCTATGATCACCGGCCGGGCCAGGGGCAGCTCCACCTTCCAGGTGATCTGCCAGCGGGACATGCCCATGCCCCTGGCAGCCTCGATGACGGCCGGATCGACCGATCGGATCCCGGCATAGGTGTTGCGGATGATCGGCAACATGGCATAGACGAACAGGGCGACTACGGCGGCCTGGTAGCCCATGCCTATAAACGCCCCGGCGATGCCGATGAAGGCCAGGGTCGGGATGGTCTGTCCGACGTTGGCGATGCCTACGAGCACCGGGGATACGTAGCGCAGGGCCCTGCGGGTGGCAAAGAAGCCTACCGGAATCCCGATCGCGATGGCCAGCAGCTCAGCCGCGCCCACGACCTGCAGGTGCCGTACCGTGGCCTTCAGCACCTTGCCGGGAGGAGCCATCTTGAAGATCCCCACGTCTCCCAGGGCAGTCATCCAAACGGTCACCCCGAGAAGAGCAGCCAGCAGCACGATGAGAATGACGTACCGTCTCACAGCTACTTGCCGCCTTCCTGGCCCTGCAGAACCTCGCGAATCATGTCGAAGGTCAGCACCCCGAGCAGATGCCGGTTCTCGTCCAGCACCGAGAGGGTCCCGATGGCGCTGTTCAGCATCATGGACAGGGCGTCGTTCAGCGGGGTCTCGGGAGTGGCCGTCACGGTGGGCG
>CAYMEK010000060.1:23836-28105 GCA_964389305.1 uncultured Spirochaetaceae bacterium | reverse complement strand
ACCTGCTCATGATCCCGGGTGCTGTCAATCCCTGGAACATGGTAAGCGCCGGGCAGCCGGTGGAGTTCTTGAAGCGGGTCTCGAAAGAGGGGAAGATCATCGCACCGATCTGTCATGGACCTATACCTCTGGCCGCGGCGGGCTTGGTGCAGGGCAAACATCTGGCCGGCACCGGTGCCTGCGAGAAACATGTCAGCATCATGGGCGGCAGCTATAGCTACGAGTGGTCGGCGGTTGTCGACGGCGCGATAGTCTCCGGCAGGGAGCCTGCCGATCTGCCGGAGTTCCTCGATGCCATGAGCTTCGCGCTTCTGAGAAAATGAGCGGCCGGCAGGCCTGTCTCGCTCCGGCGAAACCCGACTATCTTTTGCCATTGACGGAAGGTGAATCCGGGCTTAAGCTGGCAAAATATGCCGGGCAGCGTCGCCAGGAATCGAAAGAGAATCTGTCTTCTCGGAGCTCCGCTGGATACCTCCTACAGCAGCGAGTTCTGGCGCGGGGCGGCAGACGCCGCCCGCGACGAGAAGCTGGATTTCATCTATGCAGTAGGCGGCCTGCAGGTCAACTATTTCGGTGGCTTTACCCCCACCTGCCATCCTTTTGAGCTGAGGAGCACGCTGGGCTATCAGCTCATCGACCCCTCGACCGTCGACGGCATCATGGTCTGGGGCGCTCAGTGGGGTCATGACGCGGATGGGGAGACCATCAAGGACCTCCTTTCCCGTTTTCATCCCTTACCGATCGTGTCCGTCGGCATGGGATTCCCGGGAATCCACTCGGTGCTCGTTAACAATTATCTTGGAATGCGGGAGCTCGTTTCCCACCTCCTCCAGGTCCACCGCTACCGGGCAATAGCGTTCTTGAAGTCCGACACCACCGTGATTCAACCCGAGGCGGAAGAACGCTTCCAGGCCTACCGGGATGCGCTGACCGCATACGGCGTGGCTTACGACCCGCGCCTGGTAATCCTGGGCAGCGACTTGCATGAAGACTGGCGGCTGTCCCAGGACGGCGGAACCTATATCGTGCGCTGGGCGCGTATGGGACTTGAGATACTAATCGAGCGCAGGGGACTCCTTCCCGGCCGGGATTTCCAGGCCATCGTGGCCCGTGACGACCACGCAGCCCTAACGGTTATGGAGGCCCTGGCTGAGCGGGGCTACCGTGTTCCCCGCGATGTAGCGGTCTGCGGCTTCGACGATGTCAGGGACGCCCGTTGCGCGCGGTCGCCTCTCACCACCGTTCACCAATCCTTCTACAAGCAGGGAGCGGAAGCCGTAAGGGTCTTGGCCAAAATCCTGCGCGGCCAGAAGGTCCCCGAGGAAACCATCCTGGATACTGCCAGGTTGGTAATCAGGCGCTCCTGCGGCTGTCCGAACCGGTTCATGCGCAGGACGCCGCCCGAGACACCGGCGGGAAACGGAGCCGCCCAGCGGGCGCTGCGGCTGGCGGCCGCCATGGAATCCGTTCCGAGGGAGTCGGCGCTCGGCTATGTACGGAAAGTCTGGAAGGCCTTCGAGGAGCTGCGTACTTCGCCGTCGAGCGCGGATGATTTCATGGAAGCAATCGAGCGAACTTCCCATGAAATGCATGACGAGGGGTATGATATCATGGAGGCGGCAGCGCTTCTGACGCAAATCAAGATCGAGAGTGCCACCCTGGACGGCGACGGCTACGGCGACTCGCAGCGGATCGTGGAGGAGGCGACGGTGCTGCTCGGAAATATCGCTCAACGCTTCCAGCTCAAAGAGCGCCTGGCCGCTGAGTACAACCAGGCCAAGCTCGACGCCATCAGCCAGAGCATCATCAAATCCTTCGACCTGGATCAGGCCCTGAACACCATAGAACGCCAGCTTCCGGAGTTGGGGATCCCCGGCTGTTCGATAGCCATCTACCGGGACCCGGAGCACCCGCTGGAGGCTTCCAGCCTGTGTTTTTCGGTCTCGGGGGGCAAACGCCACCCGGGGCTTTTCTATCCCGGGCTCGTATTCCCCTCCAGGGAACTCCTGCCCGAGGGCTACTGGCCGCAAGGTAGAAAACCGTTCTCGCTCATCGTTTGGCCAGTGTTCTTTACCGAAAGCAGGATCGGCTTCCTGGTCTTCGAGCGGGGAAATCCGGAGGGACGCCCCTACTTCAATGTGGCCTCCCACATCGGCAGCGTCTTCCAAGGGGCTCTGCTGGTGAAGGCCCTGAGCGAGAAAAAGCTCGAGCTGGAGAAGACCTACCGGGAAATCCTCGAGCTCTCCAACCGGGACACCCTCACCGGGCTGTACAACCGCAGGGCTTTCCAGAGAGAGCTGCTGCGGGAAAAGCAGCGTATGGACCGCTACTCCGACCGGAGCCGATCTACCTATTCGCTGCTGTTCATCGATCTCGATAATTTCAAGTACTACAATGACAGCTACGGGCACGACGTCGGCGATGCAGCTCTCAAAGCCTTCGCCGAGATGCTCACCTCTCGTATCCGCTCGACAGACACGGTGGCGCGCTTCGGCGGAGACGAGTTCGTGGCCCTCCTGCCGGAAACCTCGTTGCGCGGGGCCGAGATCCTGGCGGGAAGAATCCTGGACCGCATCAAGAAATGCGGCCACCTCACCCATCGTATTGAACAGCTCACCAAGGTGCGGCTTTCAGTCCCCGAGGACAGGCTCCTGGGATGTTCGATAGGGATCGCCTGCTACGGCTACGAACCGGACGGCGAAGCTATTCTCAAGAGCGCCGATCGGGCGCTGTTGAAGGCCAAGTCCGAGGGGAAGGGACGCTACCGGGTCACGGAGGACCCCTAGCCCGCCGCGGAGTCTGCCTCTGATCCGCCAAAGCGGGGCGATGAGCCCTGCCGCCCCCGAACGGCCCGTCCTTTGTTCGTGCTTTGGCCTGTACCAGACCGCCGGATGTAGTTATCCTTAAAGGCATGAGTTACGTCATTCTAGGGGCCGGCAGCGTCGGGTTTCAGCTCGCGCAGCAGCTGGTCAAAGAAGACAAAGACGTGGTGCTGATTGAAAAGGATGCGGAGAAGGCCAAGAAGGCGGCCGGCGTTCTGGACTGCCTGGTGATCAATGAGGAGGGTAACAAGCTGGCTACCCTGCGCAAGGCGGGAATCGACAAGGCGGAGTATTTTGTGGGCGTCACCGATTCCGACGAAGTAAACATGATCGCCTGCGGGATGGTTTCGGGAGAATCGGGGCTGCCGTACAAAGTCGCCCGTATCCGCAATCTGGATTATTCCGACACCCGGGTCGTGCAGAAGCCCTTTCTCGGCATAAACCACATCGTCAACCCCGAGATCGAAGCCTCCAGGGCCATAATCACGGCCATCGAGCGCGGAGCGCTCAGCGACGTGGTGTTTTTCGAGAAGAGCGACCTGCAGATGCGCAGCATCACCGTTACCGGCGGCTCGGTGTTCAGCAACAAGTCGATCGAGCAGATCAAGACCGAGCTAAGCGAGCCCTTTCTGGTAGCCGTGATCCTGCGGGAAAGCTACTATCTGATTCCCCGCGGCGACACCGTAGTACGAGAAAACGACAAGCTGTACCTGATCGCCACCGAGGAAAACTTCGACAGGCTCTTCTCTCAGGTAGGAAAGCACAGAGCCTCGCCCAACAAGATCGTCATCATCGGCGGGACCACCGTCGGCCGCTACGTGGCCGAGCACTTCCTCAAGCCTCGGAGGCCCGGCCTGGCCGTGTTCCGAACGCTGCTGCAATCATTCTCACCGGTGAGAAAGCGCCGGATCAACATCATCGAGAGCGATTACGAGAACTGCAAGCGCCTGGCCGAGCAGTACCCCGAGGCCATGGTGATCAACGCCAACATCTCCGATGAAGGGTTCGGCGAGGAAGAGCAGCTTGCCGATGCCGATGTGGTGGTCGCCACCAGCGACAATCAGGAGCTTAACATCATAAACTCCATCTACGCCAAGAACCTGGGCGCCAAGCGCTCCATCGTGCTGGTGAACAAGAGCAGCTACGTGCAGATTGCCTCTACCCTCGGCGTCGACGTAGCTATCAGCCCGGTGGACTGCATGGTCAGCAGCATCCTGCGCTTCATCCGGACCAGCAATGTACGCAGCGTTCACAGCCTTTCCGGCGGTAAGGTAGAGGTGATCGAGCTGTCCGTAGCGGTGAGCAGCCGGGCGGAGAACAGGCGACTGAAGACCCTCAAGCTTCCCCGGGATACCCTGGTTCTGTTCGTCATCCGCGGCGATCGCGATATCGTCCCTGATGGAGAGCTGGCGCTGCGAAGCGGCGATCATGTCATCGTGATCGCCGG
>CAYMEK010000060.1:1312-23736 GCA_964389305.1 uncultured Spirochaetaceae bacterium | reverse complement strand
AAGATCGCCGAAACAGCCAAGATACTCTGGTTCATCTACCTGGGTCTGACCGCGGCGCAAACCGCATTGCTGGCCGCCGGCGGTATGAGCCTCTTCGATGCCCTGACCCACACCTTCGGAACCCTGGCCACGGGCGGATTCTCTCCCAAGAACGGAAGCGTGGGGCAGTTCAATTCAAGGTACATCGACGCGGTGGTCACCGTGTTCATGGTCCTGGCGGGCATCAACTTCGCTCTCCACTACCGCCTGATTACGGGGAAAATCAAGAGACTCCTGGGTAACCTGGAGCTCAAAGTTTATCTGGCTATTTTCCTCGGCGCCTCCCTGATTATTGCGCTGGTGCTTCACGGAAACACCTACAGCGGCTTCGGGCAAAGCCTGCGGTTCGCCAGCTTCCAGGCCGCCTCCATCCTGACCACTACCGGCTTCACCACCACCGACTACACCGCCTGGCCGTTCGCCGCCCAGGCGGTGCTGTTCGGCCTCATGTTCGTCGGCGCCTGCTCCGGCTCCACCGGCGGGGGTATCAAGGTGATCAGGATCGTCGCCCTGTTCAAGCAAGGTATTCACGAAATGAAATACGTGGCCTACCCGCGGGGGGTTTTCAGCCTGAAGCTGGGCGGAGTAGCGCTGAAAAAAGACACTGCCTACTCGATCGCCGGCTTCTTCTTCCTGTACCTGCTCGTGCTCCTGCTGACCACCTTGGTGGTGGCCGGAGCCGGCAATGACATCCTTACTTCGCTGTCCAGCGCCCTGGTTACGGTGGGGAATATCGGTCCCGGGTTCGGCAGGATCGGGCCTACCCACAACTACGCTTATCTGCCGGACGGCATCAAGTGGTTTCTCAGCTTTGCCATGATGGTTGGTCGGTTGGAGGTATATACGGTGCTGGTGCTGTTGACACCTCGATTCTGGAGACCGTGAAGCCGGGAATGACAGCCCGCGTGAAATCGCCTTCTCCGGCCGGCGCTGCGACGGCATCGCGTCCGCACCGGGGGTTTTGAAAGACGCCTCCGACCCTCGGTCCGTGCGCTTGCCCTCCACTTCATACCACCCTTATAATGTCCCCGGCGCAGAAACCTTAGAAAAAAACGAAGGCCCATGAAACCGAATAAGTGGATACTCCCCGGGCTCGTGCTTGCAGGTACGGCGGCTATTCTCTATCTGACCAGCCTGCACAGCTACCTTCTGTTCCACAGCCTGGCCGAAGTCTTCAGCATCGTGGTCGCTTGCGGCGTGTTTATGATCTCCTGGAACGCCAAAGACGCCAAGGAGACCAGGAACCTGGTATATCTTGGGATCGGTTATCTTTTCGTAGCCGCGTTGGACCTGTTCCACACCCTGACCTATCACGGCATGGGAGTGCTGCCGGGGGACCACGACTACCCCACCAAGCTCTGGGTGGCGGCCAGGTATCTGCAGACGGTCACCCTGCTGGTTTTCGCAGTCTCCTTCCGCCTCCGGCGGAGGATTTCTTTTCGTCTCCTCTTCGCAGTTTACGGGGGCGCCGCCGGGCTGCTGCTGGCCATGATCCTGGTTCTGAATTGGTTTCCGACCTGTTTCGTCGAAGGCGTCGGCGTCACGCCCTTCAAGCGCATCAGCGAGTATGCAATCTCCGCCGCACTGGCCGTGACCCTGGCTCTGATCCTCCGCACCAGAAGAGGTCTCGACCCCCCGGTACAGCGGCTGCTGGCCGCCTCGGTCGCCGTAACCATCGCCAGCGAGCTGCTCTTTACTCTCTATACTTCCAGCTACGGGTTTTCCAACCTGCTAGGCCACTATCTGAAGATCGCCGCCTTCTTTCTAACCTATCAGGCCCTGATCGCTCACCAGGTGCGCAAACGGCTGGAAACCATTGCGGAGCTGGAAACAGCCAGGCGGAAGCTGCTGCACAGCGAACGAGCCCTGCGGAAGGCAAACGCCTCGAAGGACAGATTCTTTTCCATCCTGGCTCACGACCTGCGCAATCCGATCAGCGGAGTGCAGATCCTCGCCGATCTGATGGACAAGCATTACGAGCAGCTCGACGAGCAGGAACGGCGGAAATACACCGCCAGGATCCGGGAGGGCGCGGGTCAGAGTCTGCAGCTCATGGACAGCCTGCTGTGGTGGGTCCGCTGCCAGACCGGCAAGGTCCCCTGGGAGCCCCGGGCCCTCAGCCTTCAGCAGCTCGTGGAAGACAACCTGAAGCTGGCTCGAACCTCCGCGGAGAACAAGCGGATTTCGGTTCATTGTTCGGTCGAGCCCGAGCTTACCGTATTCGCCGATCCCACCATGATCGCCACCGTGCTGCGCAACCTGCTGTCCAACGCCGTGAAGTTCACGCCCCGAAACGGCGAGGTGCGGGTAAGCGTCTCCACGGAGGCCGAAACGGTCCAGGTGAGTGTGAGCGACACGGGGTTGGGGATCCAGCCAGAGGACATGGAGAAGCTGTTTCGCATCGATGTCCACCACTCCCGCAAGGGAACCGAGGAAGAACCCGGCAACGGGTTCGGTCTCATCCTCTGCAAGGAGTTCGTGGAAAAGAACCATGGCCGCATCTGGGCGCGCAGCAGCCCGGGCGAGGGAAGCTGCTTCACCTTCACCCTGCCCCTGCATCCACCGGGATAGGGGTACCGACGCCAACGCCGGCTCGGCGCTCCCGGCGGCGCCGTCCCGTCCCTGGCCCTATATCCTTCGCATCCGCTTTCTCAGAGGTTTTCCAGACCTTCCGGAGCCTCTCGGGCGGGGACTCTGCTGCCGCCTTGCATCGGGCTGCGGGCCGATCCAATCGGAACTGAGCCGGTTGGCGGCGATCAACCGTTTCGCCGCCGGCAGGTCTCTGGCGGTAACCAGGGTGATGGCGGTTCCCTTTCTGCCCATCCGCCCGGTCCGTCCGGTCCGGTGGGTATAGATAACCGGACTGCGGGGAAAATCGTAGTTGATCACGTGGCTAACGTGGCTGAAGTCCAGACCCCTGCCGGCCAGGTCCGTGGCGACCATGAAGCGCACCTGGCGGTTGCGCAGGCGCCGGATCACGGAGCTTCGTTTCTGCTGCTCCATGCCGCCGTGAACCAGATCCACTCCGGGAAGCCTGCCTTTCAGCTCCCGGAAGAGCTTCTCGGCGTTGAGGCGGGAATTGCAGAAGATAATCGCCTGCTTGATCGACAGCTCTCTCAGTTTCGCCTGCAAATCCGCAAGGCGGCTTCTATGTTCCACGAAGTGGAACTGGTGTGCCAGAGATTGCGGCGACACCTGCTCGATGTTCAGCTCCACGGTGACCGGCCGGTGCAGGTAGTTTTCCGCCAGCTTCTTCACGTCCCTGGGCATGGTGGCCGAGAAGAGCAGCGTCTGGTGCTTGTGCACCAGGCAGGAGAAAACGAACTCGATGTCTTCGAGAAATCCTTCTTTCAGCATCTCGTCGGCCTCGTCGAGCACGAAGGTGCTCACCTCCGACAGGGAAATCCTGCCGCTGTACAGGAAATCGATCAGGCGTCCCGGCGTGGCTACCAGGATATGCACCAGGTCCTGGAGCTTGGCCTTCTGCACGCCCATGTCGAATCCGCCGTAGACGGCAAAGGGAACAACGTTCAGGTTTTGGGCGATAAGGCCGATCTCTTCCACATACTGCAGCGCCAGCTCCCGGGTGGGGACGAGAATCAACGCCTGGATCGCCTTCAGACCAGGATCGATCCTCTGTATCAGGGGGATACCGCAGGCGCCGGTTTTTCCCGACCCGGTTTCCGCCGTAGCCAGAAGATCCCTGCCGCCCAGAATATGGGGAAAGGTCATCTCCTGAATAGGAGTCAGCTCCGTATAGCCCATCGCCGTTAAAGCGCCCAGTATCTGGGATTTGAGTTTTAGCTCCGTAAATTTCATCACGCCTATAATATGCTTGCAGAGAGCAGGAAAGTCAAAAGACAACGTCTACCGGGTAACTCAGACACACATCGTAGTCCACAGTCGCCCGATCACCTCGGTCCGCTCAGCAACTCGCGGGCTTCGGCATGCACACGCCAGATAAGCTGCTCCAGACGGGTCAAATCCGCCCTTCTCGCCTTTTGAAGCACGGTATCCAGATCGGGCAGATCCTTCTGTGTGTACCGCCTTACGGCGTACAGCGCCCGCTCCGCCAAGCCGGCTTCTTCGGCGTCTTTCATGTAGTTGCGCATCAGCATCTTGGCCCGGTCCGAAACAGACTCTCCGATCAAGTATCCGGCCAGCGTATAGATAGCCGCCAGAAATTTCGCCGGATTCATGAAATTCAACCTTTCAGCAGAGGCCGGCGTGAATAGCCGCCCGCCCGGTTACGAGCCGTCCCAACTCTTCCTGGCCGCACTGGGATATTCCACGATATCCGCGTGCCGGCGCAACTCGGATACCAGCTCTTCGAGTGCCTGCATCACCTTTTCATGCTCCAGGAACTGGGTCACTCGCTCCTGTATCTGCTCGAAAGGAATCAGCGCTTCAGCCTTTCTGTCGGTGACCTGGATCAGATGGTAGCCGTATTCGGTACGCACCGCCTGGCTGATCTCGCCTACCTCGAGGGCGAAGGCGGCATCGGCGAAGGGTTGAGCCACCTGCTCCTTCTGGAAGAATCCCAGGTCCCCTCCGGAAGCGCCGCTGCTGTCTTCGGAAAGCTCAACCGCCAGCTCCGCAAAATCCTCTCCCCCGGCAATCCGCTGCCTGATCTGCTCGATTTTATTCCTGGCCAAGGCTTCTTCAGCTTCCTCCGCATCCGGTCCGATTCGAATCAGGATATGGCGGGCCCGCACCTGCTCCGGCGTGGTGAAATAGGAAAGATTGCTGTCGTAGTAGTCCCTGGACTCCTCGAGGCTGACCGCGACCGTGGGCGAGATGTCCCCGTCGATCATGTCCTGGATCGCTGTCTGTCTCTCGATCTCGATTCTGAGCTCCTCTTCCGTGATGCCGATCCGCAGGAGGGCATCGGCGAACTCCGATCCGCCGGAAAAGCGGCTGCGCAGGCCTTCCACCTGCTCCTCTATCCGGGCCGGCTCGATCAGGAAGCCCCGCCTCTGGCTTTCCTGAAAAAGCAGCTCCATATTGATGAGGGTCTTCAAGGCCTCTTGATCGAGCTGGGCCTTTTGCGCATCGTCCAGTGAGCCTTGCTGGCCGAGCGCCTCCTTCTCGAAGCGAGCGATCTCTCGGACAAGATAAGATTCGGGAATAAACACCCCGTTTACCGACGCCACGGCTGAATGCTGCTCTTCCGCCGCGCCGCCGCCCTGTGCCGTACCGGCTGCCGCCAGTACAAATACAATGATAGAGACAGTAACCTTTGGGCTTCTCGTTCTCATCAACACAATATCCTCGTCCGTTTCGTTTCCCCCTGAACGCTATCTCCGCCTCAACCGGCGGTAGTAGGCTTTCATTGGTCCGGTCACCGAGTCGAAATACAGCCGGTACCTGAGGGTTTGACGCACCTGCTCCAGGTATCCTCGACCAGCCGCGATCAACCTTTCCACCGTATCGAGAAGGGCGTAGAAGAACCTCCGGACGACCGTATTTCTATACAACCGGTACAGAGAATCCATGACGTCTACCACCCAGAGGGCCGCTCGGTCCAGGCCCCTCATCATCAAATTGACCAGATAGAGCACCGCTTTTACCAGCATCTGCCTAACCCCCTGCTGCCAGTCCATCGACCTTCTGCAAGCCCCGGGGAATCAGGTCCGTCAAGCGCAGGCTGCGCAGGGGAAAGCCTCGCTGGCTGGTCAACAATTCTTCCTGAACCGGAAACAGCTCCGCGGCCAGTCCCGGCAGCTCCTGCAGCTCTTTCTTGCAGCCGGCCTGGAATCCCAGGTTCATGGCCAGGTGCAAAAGGGGATGATCCAGATGGGCGGGAAGTCGCCGAAGGATGGAGGACATCTTGGTAAACTCCTTCAGCACCCACAGCCTCCCGGCCTGCAACTCGAAGGGGCTCATGTTGCGGGGCTGGAACACGGTGGTGGAATGATCGTAGTACCTCCAGTCTTCGGTGAGCAGCCGGCCCTGCTCCTTGAATCTCCGGAACACCTCCGTCCCCGGATAAGGGGTAAGGATGTTGATCGAAGCCGAGCTGATCCGGTTCCTGTCCAGGAAATCCAGAGTTTCCGCGAAGGTATCCCTGGTGTCGCCGTCGAAGCCGAAGATGAGCGAGGCGTGGAAGTAAATGCCGAAATCCTTGACTTTCTGTACGGCCGCCTTGATCTTGTCCACCTCCTTGATGGACTTGCGCATCTGCTTGAGCTGACTCTCGGATACGCTCTCCAGACCGAAAAACAGCCCTTTGCAGCCGCTTTCACTGGCCAGCCGGATCATTTCCGTGTGCTTGACGAAGGAAAGCGATGCCTGCCCCACCCACCTGATATGCAGCGGTGCGATGGCGCGAAACAGCTTCTTGGCGTAGACGGGATCACCGATGATATTGTCGTCGAGGAAGATGAAGATCTTCCCGCCCGATTCGACAATGTCACGCACAACATTGTCTACGGGAAGATGACGGATCCGGCGGCCGAAGATGTCGTGGACACAGCAGAAATCGCAGTTATACGGGCAACCCCGCGTCGTCATCACCGGCACCACGTCGAACAGCCTTTTCTTGGTCTGCCTGCGGTTGCCCATGCTGACGTAGCGCTCCAGGGAGGGGTAGGACTGATGGTAGCGTCTCTGCAGCCTGCCAGCCTGGAAGTCCGAGAGCAGCCCCTCCCATACCCCTTCGGCCTCGCCCACCACCACGGCGTCCGCGTGCCGGAGCGCTTCGTCGGGCAGCAGGGTCGGGTGTACGCCCCCCAGCACCACGGTCCTGCCCCGTTTCCTGAACTCCCGGGACAGGCTGTAAGCCCGCAGCGCATTCGAGGTCATGCAGCTGATTCCCACCAGGTCGCAGTCGGCTTCCAGGTCGACCTCTTCTATCTCCTCTTCGAGGATGCGTACCTCGTGCTCCGCAGGGGTGAGCCCCGCTATCAGGTGTAGGGCGAGCTGGGGGATCATCAGGAACTTGGGCTTCTTAAAATTGGGATCTTTACATGGGGAAATCAGAAGGATTTTCATTCGCGGCACCGCCTGCTTCCGTCGAGGGGCTTGCCTGACCCTCTCTGCCAGGGCAGATGACAGCCCCTCTGCCGTATAGTACAGGTATTATTTGACAGACAGTGCCCGGCCTAATGCGGGAAGGGAATCATTATTCCGGCGCCCACGCACAGCGTATCCGACTGGACCCGGTTGAGAAAAAAGCATACACGCTCTCAAATAAAACCTTAGTCTGGCAGTATGAAGCAAATCGGCGATCCGATCAAGCAGTCCTCGGGTACAAAACGCCGGTTTTTGGCGCCCCGCAAACAAAGAAAGCCATTTTTTTTCGCACCTGAGAACGCCGGGTGGACAGTGTCACTACCCGATTGATCCAAACCCCTCTATCCGTATAATGATAGTCGATGATGGAGCTGGAAGAACTACGAGGCATGCAGAACAAATTCAAACAGGGATTGGAAAAGCTCGAGCTGCTCAAGAGCTGCTTTACAGCCCTGCACCGGCAGACCGGCATCGAGGTGGAGGTCGATACGATCGACCGGCGAGCGGGGGAGCTGAGTTTCTGGTACGCCGGTACCGCTTATTACGTGAAGATTCGTCTCACCGACCGCAGTATCGACAACATCGGCACCGACTACCACGTGCCTATCGGCTGGCTGGATTGGGGACGGCGCAGGTCCGACCGAGACCGCGAAGCCCCGGAGCAATCCAACTACTACGATGAGCGAGGTATCCTCTGCACACTGGATAACGATGAGTTCTACTGCAACCTGCAGAACTGCGATGAGGAGAAGCTGCGCAAAGGCCTGCTATACACGCTGCAGCGGCTGGTGGGACGAACCATAGCGGCCAACAACGCCCGGTCCATGTAGAAGGCCGGATTCGGCGCGCCGGTGGTCGACGCCCCGGCTGGCCTCAGCGCCCGGGCCGTCAGCGCCCGGATTGTTTTCAGTGCCCGGGCAGTGCGTAGCGGATTCCCAGCGCAAGATCGGGCCACAGGCGAGGAATGAACCAGGGAAAGCGCACCCGGCGAACCGTCTCCTGTCCCGGCTCGAAGAACAGGGGAAATCCCCCGCCGATCCGGATTTCCAGGCTGAAAGCCCCGCCCAGAGGCAAGCCCGCCTTGAGGGAAGCCCCCAAGGAGATCATCGCGCCAGCGCAGGTCATGGTCATCGCAATAGTGGGAACTCCTACCAGTACATCGATCTGCAGACGCCTGCAGTCCGGCAGCAGGTAAAAAACGTAGAAAGCGTCGGCCAGGAACAACCCGAAGATCGATGCTCCCAGGTCCGCCTTGACACCCATACGGGGGTGAAAAGAGTACTCCACCCCCGCCCTGAGACCGAGCATCGTATCCAAGGCGGCGCAGACCGATAGCTGGGAGGCCGAGGCGCAAAGGCCGGAGGCCAGAAGCAATACCAGGATGACAGGCAGCGCTTTCATAACCGCATCCTCCTAATCCAGTATAGATGTCTATTGTCCGGCTGCAACCCTTTCCAGGATGCGATCGGAAGCCGCCGGCCGGCCGCATAGAAGGGGCGAGTCGGGATCGTGAAGTGCGTACCGCCTGCGTGCGGTCTGGAGGTTGCTGTTGGCGTAGCAGTACAGGCAGTGGTGCAGGCAGGTATCGTAGGCGCCGATGTCTACGCTTTCGACGCAGCCGCAAGCGGCCCGCTGGCAGCGGTCCTTTGTTCCTACAAAGGCGGTTCCCCTTATCTCAGAGATCAGATCGTCGTCTATGCACTTTGAAGGAGCTATCCCGGCTGCGGCCGGCTCCGCGGAAGCACAACTGCGCAGCTCGATTCCGGCGCCGGCGGCGATCGCGGCCAGCTCCCGGAAAAAGTTCTGCCGGCTTTCGGCCGGCAACGAGAGGAACTCGATATCCTTCAGGTTCTTCCGGCACTTCTTGTACATGTTCAGAACACTGATCACGCAGCGCCGCGTGGAACCGCGCAGGGCCGAGGCCAGCAGCTCGAAGTGGCGAAGGTGGCGCTCGATATCCCAGGTAGAGGTGAAAAAGATCGGGTCGTAGCGCCACACCACCCTTTCCGCTCCCAGGCGCTCGGAAAGACGAACGAACCGTTCCCTGATAACGCTCTTCTCCGCCAGATTTCGCTCGATCTCCGCTCCATAGGCGGTGAGCGTGAAGAGAAAATAATAAGGCAGGCCGTAGGAATCCAGCTCGTTCAGCCGCTCGAGCAGATCGCGGGGGTCTTTGGTCCAGAAGACGAGGCAGCGAACCTGCTGCGGGTCAAGCGGTACGCGATAGACGAGAGCCTGGTTGAAGGGATTGCGGACCAAGGCGAAACCCTGCCGCAGCCGGTTGAGAAACCAGCGGCCGTAAAAAGCCGGTATATCCGTTCTTCTGCTGGCGCTTACGATCATCGCTTTGCGGCTAGAAACCCAGCTTGGGCACGGGGAGCTTCTCCTTGATCTGCTCGAGCTGTTTATCCAGCTCGGATTTTGCGGCATCGGTGGCTTTCTTCTGCTCCTCCGCTATCCGCCTTTCCACCTCCGACTTTTTCTCGTCCAGCACACGCTCGTATTCTTCGGCTGCGGATACATTGGCCCCGGCAGCTCCATCGATATCCTTGAAAGCCGCGTAGAGGAGCCGGTTCTCCCTTAGCTCCGCCTCGAGCCTGTTCGTCAGCTCCTGCCGCAACTCGCTTCGGTACTGCGCTCCCAACCCGGCGAGCCACTCCGCAAGGCCGGCGGCCAGCAGTTCATCGATATCGCTGCGGGCCTGAACCTGGACACTTTCACTTCCCGTGGCCGAGTAGTCGAACTCCACGAACACCCTGGAAGCGGAGCGCAGTATCTGGTAGACGCTCCCTCCGAGGGGATCCCGGCCGTTCTCGCGCGGCTCGATCTGAAGCCCGTCCAGCTCCAGCAGCCCCCGGCCGGTCAGAGAGCCGTCGAGCCGGCTCAGGGAGAACCCCGTGTCGAAGCTGCAGCGGCCTGCAAAGGAGCTCAAGCCGAGGCGCTCCAATCCTTCGTCGATATTTACGCGGTAGTTATCGAGCCCGAGATCGAGAGAGAAATCGCTTTCCCGGCGGCTACGTCTGTCGATCATCCCCTCCACTCGAAGCTGCCGGCCGTCCAGATCTTGAGACAGAGCGAAGGTGGTCGGCCGGTCTATGAGATCGGGAGCGCTGGAGATATCCCGAACGGAGCCCTGTACGAACCTGGATTCTCCCCGGGCTCCCACGGATACGGTCATGTTCTCCAGCAGAAAGCGTGGATACACCCTGGTGGGAAAGGGAATGTTGGACCCGCTCCTGCGCACTCCTTGACGCACCGCAGCCGGCTGCCTGTCCCGGCGGGAGGCGACCAGCCGGTCCGCGTACTGCAGGGCCCTCGCGCAGTAGCGGTAGTATCTGCCGAGGATCTTCTCGAGATACCCGGCTACTATCGAGGAGGCAAGGTTTTTCAGAGCGCCGCTGGAAGGATCGGTGAAGGACTTCAAGTAAGCCAGGTCAGCGTCGAGGGCTTTGTCTACCTCGGAGCGAGCCGTTTCGATCTCCTTCAGATCGGAATCGATACCGGCCGAGACCTCCTGGACATCCTGCCTGAGCTCCCCGGCTGCCGCAGCCGCATCCCTGATGCGGGTCACGGCCTGCTGGAGCTCGGGAAGGGTATCCAAGGAGCGGATATCTAGGCTTCGAACCTCTTCGATGTGGTCCGCCAGCCGGCTTACGTCCTGCTGGCCGCGTTCGACCGCCTGCGACCACCGCTCTTCCAGCTCCCGCAGCCGTACGTTGAGGGCCGCAAGCAGGGAGGGGCTGCTCAGCTTGTCGATCTGATCGTCGACCAGGGCCCTCGCATCCAGGCTGGGCAGGCTGAGGGCGATATGTGGTCCGCCGGCCCCTTGCGCCCCCGGAACGTCCTGCCTCTTGTCTCCGCGTTCCGCCAGGGCGCCGCTGGTGCGCCGCGGCGTGTTCCAGCAGATGTCACGGCACTCCAGATTGCTTATCACGAATTTGCCCTTGAGCAGCTCGGCGGTACGCAGATCTACTTCGGTTCGGCCCAGCTCGAAGAGGTTCCTGAAAGGCTCCTCCTTGTCGGCGACGGCCAGATGGGCGATCGAAAGCCGGCCGTCGAGGAGACGAAGATCGAGATCGTCCACCTCGGCTCTGGCCTCGAAGATACGCTGCAGCCCGCCCTCCAGGGCGTTTTCCAGCAGCCTGTTCTTGAACAAAAAGTTGAACAGCAGAATACAGGCGACGACGAGCAGGAGGACGGAAAGCTTGCCGGTGCGAACGACCCCTTTGTTCTTCCTGATGGAACGAGCCAATTCTTTCAGACGCTTGATTTCCCCCGAACCCGGCTCTTCCGGCCGGCGGTAGCGGCCGTCCGCTCCTTTTTGGTACAACCCGAGCAGAAAATCCCGCTCCGAGTCGAGATGGATGCGCTTGAGAATCTTTCTGGAAAAGCGCTTCTGCGGAATCTCTCTGGCGAACGGTTTCGGCACCTTGCGAGCCATGGCAACGCCTCCTGTCTACCGGGCGCTCAGGTAAGCGCCGCCCAGCTTGCGCACCGCGTTGCCGATCGCAGCCGCCAGGGGCAGCCGCCGGAAAGCTTGCACCAGCCTGCTTCCGGCCAGCTTCTCGCGGAGCTTGCGGCGGTAGAGAAAAACGAGCCTTCGAAACAACAGAAACACCGGCACCCAAAGCGCCAAGCCGGCGATCAGACCGCCCATGACCAACGTGTTGTTGAAGCGGGTATAGGACAAAAGCGGCAGATTGTAGAGGACTGTGAAGGGCTCGTAGAGAAATGGCTGCGTCAAAACCAAAGCTCCCAGACGATGCAGGAGCCCGTCCGCCAGCGGAGCAATAGGCTTGAGCAGGGCTAGGAGCAGCAGCTCCATGGCCAAATTGATCTTCAGCAGAAAGGTCAATGCGAACAGGACGATCCACAGTAGATTACCGCCAGGGATCAAGGCCAGCAGCAGAGCGAACGACGCCCCGGCGGCAATTTCCCCGGCTCGATTGTTGGCGTTGACCGCCACAATGATGGATGCGATCCATTTCACAACCATAACGCCCCTCCTGCTCGAGACCATTATAGACGCTGCCGGGGCGGCGGTGCAATGGACCGGGTGCCGATTGACGGCTGGAAGTCGAGGGGAAGGCCGGTTCCGCCATTGCCGCCCGGTACCGATCCTCGAGGCGTTGAAAAAACGGCGGCCCTGGTCTACTCTTTCTGTGAGGCTCGCTAGACAAAAGCAACATGGGAGCGGATCAAGCTCTTTCCGACCAGTCCTTCTGCTCTTTCCTGAACCGCCGTATGGAAAAGCTGATGGAGCTGGCCGTTTACGTTAATCGCAGCAGCGCCGGGGACAGCTGCTTCACCCGCCCCCTGCTCGCCGACTTACTCTCCGAAGCCACCAAGATCGAGGAGCTTTTGGACGCCTACGGCGCAAAACACAACCGCCGCTGGCATCCCCTGCGAAAGGTAATCGCCGCCATAAAGCTTTTCTCCAACGTGAGCTATAAGCTGCAGCATATCCTTCACTTCCTGCCGGAGTACCGTCTGCTGGCCATCGAGCGGGATTTTCCGGCGGCCACGAAGCGGGCTCTGCAGTTCATCTGCTCGATCCTGGTCGCCAGCCTCGGAGCGCTGATCCGCAAGGTCGGGGAGCTGGGCATCCGGGTGCCGGGGGAAACGCTGTCAAAGGAGATCTTCGCCGACGAGTTGCTCACAGGCCATCTTACCTCGAACAGGCCCAATCAGAAAGTTGCTTCTCCGGAGGAAACCGTGGTCCACTTGGCCACGGCTTTCCTCAATCTGGCCGAAGATAGCAAGTTCATCCACGATATAGGAAGCGGGAAGGTCGAGCTCTACGCCGACTGGATACCCGAGCCTATAAGCGAAGAGCGATTGCGCAACCTGGAGGAGATGTTCCACAACCTGCAGTCACTCTACGATACCCATATTTCGGACTCGAACGTCGAAAACCTGGATAGGCATCTGCCCGTGCTGCGCGGCCACATCACGGTGATCTACCACCTGCTGGAAACGGCCACTTCGCTCGTTCACTACTATGAGCGCCACATCGACGGCTCCACCGTCAAACCAGGTAAAAGCGGATCCAGCCTGGTGGACCCTTCCCGGCTGCTCGACGTGCTCATGAACTACTCCCTTTGCTTTGCCAGCTCGTACATCACCCGCACCCGCAGCCTGTGTCACGAAATGCTGAGACGCTACGCCGTCCAGGGAAGCATTACCGTGACCGCCCCTCGCTACCGCGGCTTTCACGTGCGGCCTTCCACCCTGGTCGCCAAGATCGTCAATCACTACGGCAGCGAGGTGCGCATGTCGCTGAACGGGGAAACCTACAATGCCGGAGTCGCCCTGGACCTTTTCCGGGCCAATGAAAAGATAAACGCCAAGAAAAAGCGCTGGCTGGCCGGAGAGATCAGCTCCCTCGGCCTGCACCTGCGGGGAGGCCGGATGTTCCTGTTTCAATCCGACCAGCCAGGGCCGCCGGACAAGGACTTCGATCAGGATGAGATCGAGCGGCTGCTTCCTCGCCTGGCTCATGACTCGTTACGGTCACTGTTCTCCCAGAACAAGCTCGTTCTCTACGACCGGAACCTGCCGCTGGAGGATATCAAGCCCTTGAAAGACGAGACTGCCGCCGAATATGTCACACGGGTCCTCGTCCAGCTTTTCACCACGGGCAAGATCGACGTGATCATGGACATAGAGGTCACCTTCACGGGGGACAGACGTGTGCTCGCCGACATCAATCTGCTGGCCGAAAACGGTTATGGAGAGGACGACTTCGGCAACAATCTCCCCTTGCCCGAGAAGCTTTCCTATCTGCGCAAATGACCTTGGGGGACGGTCCCCGCTGTACGCCGTGCTCCCCGATCCGCCTGCCGGCAGGCTGTCCGCCCGGTGCCGGGGCGCTCCGCACAGCCTACCGGCCGCCGCGCTCCCTGGCGTGCAGTCCGCAATCCTGGTACCACACCCGCCCATGGCTGCCCAGCAGCTCGTCGGCCTCCTTGGGGCCCCAGCAACCCGGGGTGTAAAAAAACAGCGGCGCGGCGGAAGGCCCGGACCAGGAATCGAGGATCCTGTCGATTATTCCCCAGGCCAGCTCGATCTCGTCGGCCCGGGAAAACAGGGACGCGTCTCCCTGCATGGCGTCGAGCAGAAGCCGCTCGTAGGCTTCCGGCAGCACGTTGTCTCCGAAATCCTCCGCATAGTGGAAATCCATGTCCACAGAGCGGGTTTTCATGCCGGCACCCGGTTGCTTGGTCTCGAAGCGCAGGTGCACGCCCTCGTCAGGCTGGATGCAGAGGGACAGAATGTTGGGAGTAATCCTCTGCCCGGGAGCCACGGGGAACAACAGGTGGGGCACGCGCTTGAACTGGATCGCGATCTCCGTTGTTTTCAATTTCAGGCTCTTACCGGAGCGCAGATAAAACGGAACCCCCTGCCAGCGCCAGTTGTCGATGAACACCTGGATGGCGGCGTAGGTCGGAGTCTGGGAGTCCGGCTCTACGTTCGATTCGCCGCGGTAGCCTTTGTACTGAGCGCGAACGCTCTCGGCGCCCGGCCTCAGGGAGCGCAGAACCTTGACTTTCTCATCCCGTAGGGCATCGGCTTCGAAAAGGGAGGGAGGCTCCATGGCGGTAAGGGTCAATAGCTGCAGGAGGTGGTTCTGGAACATGTCCCGCAATACCCCCGTCTTATCGTAGTAGCCGGCCCGGTGTCCCACGCCGATGCTCTCGGCCACGGTGACCTGGACGTGATCCACGTAGTTGCGGTTCCACAAGGGCTCGAATATGGCGTTGGCGAAGCGCAGGGTCAGGATATTCTGCACCGTCTCTTTGCCCAGGTAGTGGTCGATCCTGTACACCTGGTTTTCCCGGAACGCCGAGTGGATCCTCTTATTGAGGGCGCGGGCGCTGGCCTGGTCGTTGCCGAAGGGTTTTTCCACTACGAGCCGCCGCCAGCCTCGGCGGGAGCGGTTCAGCCCGGAGGAGCCAAGCTGCTCGACGATGACCGGGTATAGCGATGGGGGGGTGGCCAGATAAAACAGGCAGTTGCCGGTTGAGTTTTCGCTGTCCACCTGATCGATCATCTCAGCCAGCTTCCTGTAGGTATCCGCTCTGCCGTACTCGCCGCGAAAGTAGGACATGCGCCCCTTGAATCCGGGCCACAGGTTGCATATCTGGGGCTTGAGCCGGGCGTAGCTGCTGACTCCTTCAAAGCTTCTGGCCTGAAACTCCTCGTCGCTCAAATCGCTGCGGGCAACTCCAATCACCCTGGTCGCCGCAGGCAGAAGCCCTTCACAGGCCAGGGTGTGCAGCGCGGGAACCAGCTTCCGCCCGGTCAGATCGCCCGAAGCGCCGAAGATCACTACGGCAGCCGCTTCCGGTTTCTTGATATTGCCTCTCATTGTCTTACCCGGCCCTCCAGCTTGCCCAAGCCTTCCTCCTGCTTAGATTCATCTACTGCGAAATCGTAATAAAGGTAGCCAAAAACCCCTCCCCGGGTCAAACCTCACTGAAAACCTGCCTGGTGTCGAGTCCTGAGGCGGCCGCGCGACGGCGCAGCATCGTTTCCTCCGGCAAAGGATTTTTACGCTAATCCCACCCGTAGATCAGATGGTCATCCAGAACTACCTGTTCCCCTACCATGCTTTCCAGGCCTTTATCCAAAAGCACGGACCCGCGAAAGTAGGCCAGCTGCACGAAGGCCTCTCTGAATTGGACCAGGCTCTCCAGTTCCCATCGCCGGGCTTCGCTGAGCTGGTCTTCTGCCTGATAGACCAGGCGCGGCGTGCTCTTACCCGCTTCCAGGCGGGATAGCTCGACGTCCAGCAGACGTTTCCTGAACTCCACGACCTTTTGGGCGTTTTGGATGCGCTGCCTTAGCGTGGCTACCCTTTGTATCAAGGTTTCGATGGAATTGACGATCTCGTACTTCGTGGCCGCGAGCCGCAGCTCAGCCAGCTTTTTTCTCATGCTCGACGCTTCCAGATTGTTCTTTTCGCGAACACCGGCAAGAAGGGGGATCCTCATTTCAACTCCCAAGGACCAGGAAGGAAAATCCAGAGTTCCAACCTTATCCAGTGATCCCTTGAAAGAATCCTCCAGCCCTCTGAGGCCGTAGCTGGCCTTGAGGTTCAAATCCGGCAGCAGTTGGTCCTTTTGATATCCCCACACTATCATTTCTCGCTGAAGCTCCTCCCAACGCATCATATAGTCCGGCTGGGCTCGCAACGCCCATTTCACGGAGAACTGGCGTTGCTCTTCCCGGCTCCAGTCTTCAAGAGAAGAAAGTGCCAGAGGATCTACAGCCATGAACTGCTGATCCTCGCCGAGCTCAAGATCAGACAGGAGCAGCTTCACTTGAATCATAGCATCGAGAAGGTCTTGCCGGGCACTAGCCTGCTGGGCGATACGTATCGCGAGCTCCGCTTCGGCCTCCATCAGATCCAGCTCCGTCATCTTCCCGGCCCGCACCCGCTCCCGATTGTCTTCAACGATTTTCTTCGCTATTTCCACCGAATCGGTGCTCATGCGGTATACTTCCTGCGCGAAAGACAGATTCCAGTAGGCGGATTCAGCTTGTGATATGGTTTCCATCAGCTGCCTTCGATAACTGTGAAAGGCGATAAAACGGTCCTGCATGGCGGCTCGAACTCCGGCCATCGGAGCCCCGTGGGTAAGGCCTCTCAACAGCGGCTGCTCTCCGGAAACACCGAAGAAGGACTCATATTCGCGCTCAATTCCTCGTTCATCGATCTTCGTGTTATCCATCTTCTTCAACGAGTAGCCTATCCTGTACGTTCCACCGCTGAAGAACTTTCCTTCCAAACCCAGGCCGTACTCTTCGTTTTCTTCCCAGTAATCGAGGCTGCCCAACTGCTCTAGGAGCTGAAGGGTCGTATTTTCTCGCTCGAGCTTGTTCCGGTCATAGCTACCCACCAGCTCGGGCTCAAAGGTGCCCCATTCGGCCCTTGCCTCTTTGCGGCTGATCAGGTACCTCAAGCGGGCCTCCTGAACTGCCGGGTTGAAGCGTACTACTTCCTGAACAAACGCCGTCAGCGTCAACTCCGCAACAGCTCTTTCCTGCTCTTCTGCCCACGCGGGCGACTGCGGACCGGTACGACAAAAAAACACGATCAAGAAGAAAGCCAAGCCTATACGGGAACTATTCATGAAGGCCTCCAAACAAGGTCTTGTCCCTATTTTGCCCATATTATAGAAGAAGTCAGCGAGAAAAAAAGGAAATACTGTGGGAGCGATACGATTTTTTGGGTTGACGGAATATATGGACATCAAAATGCCTTTGCATTACTCGGGTGAGTCAGATAAGATAGACAGTAGTTTTCACAGCGGGTATCCATAAACAGTGTCGACCGATTGAGGTGTAGCGTGAAAGTGCAGCTGCCTGTACTCATCTTGGCCCTACTCATGGGCGTCCCTGCGGGAGTTTTTCCGCAAGCCTGGACGCCCCGCGGAATCACCGAACCTTACAAGGACGCGACCTTGAGCACAACGGTGGCCGGAATGGTTGCCGTGATCAATTGCAAGGAAGGAGAAGCCGTCAAACAGGGTGAAGTTATCCTGGAGCTCGAGCGAGAAGAGCAGACCCTCGAGGTCGAACGGCGACGATTGATCGCCGAAAGCAAGGTGGAAGTAGATGCCGCGAGGCATCGGGTAGAAACCCTGGAAACGGACCTGGAAGCCACGCGTCAGCTCTTTCAATCAACCCGGTCGGTTTCATTTGAGGAGCTCCAGCAGAAGGAATTGGAGCACAAGCTGGCCCGGGCGGAGCTGGAGCGACTGCTCGTCGCCGAGGAGCGGGAACAGCTCGAGTACCGCATCGCCCAGGCTCAGCTTCAGAAACGAATCATTCGAGCACCTTTTGACGGGGTGATTGTCAAGGTATTTCTCGAAGTCGGAGAGAACTGCAACCCCCAGGAGCCGCTGATTCGCATCGCCGACACTTCCAAGTGCCGCCTGGTCGTCCACATGGAAGCTGCAGTCTCGAGGCAATTGAGACCGGACATGAGTGTTAAAATCAAGATCGAGGGGGTGGCAAATCCGAACATCCTCCTGGGGACGGTAGAATATGTCTCTCCTTTAGTAGATCCATCCAGCGGATTGCGGGAGGTAAAGGTGTTATTCGATAACAGGGAAGGCCATATAAACCCGGGTCTAACCGGTACGCTGCTGTTAAAATGAATGCCGAGGAGGTAAGATGAGACGAGCTCGCTCCGGCGGCAAGCCGCTGGGGCGTCCTGATAACAGGTATGTACGCTCACTGGAGGACTTGCAGCGCCTACGCCGCTTTGCAGGCAGTCCTGCCCAATTTTGGTCTGCCTATCTCCATATTCTGGTCACTATAACCGACGCCGTAAACGGTGTGATTATCGTGCGGGAGGAGGGCAAAGGGACCGCCTGGCGCGTTCTGGCTGCCTCCCCGCCCAGCCTGGTGACAGGCTCCTCCGCCGAATCCCTGATCGCTCGGCTGGATGGCCTGGCGGGCAGCTGCCTCAAGGATGGAGCCGCCCGGATGGAACAGGACGGAGAGGAGGTTTTGGCTGCCCGCTTGATCACCGATACAGGGACCGAGGACTGCCTGACAGCCTTGTCACTGAAGGCGGGGACCGAAGCCGAATCCATCGAAAAACTCAAACGCCTCCAGCTGGTTTCCGATGTGCCGGCCAGCTATCAGCTGCAGCGGATTGCGTTGGAGTCCAAGACTCGAGTCGAGCATTTCGCCGATGTAATGGACCTAATGGTCCTGATCAACGCCGAGAAACGCTTCCTGGCCGCCGCCATGACTTTCTGCAATGAGCTGGCCGCGCGGCACCACTGTGAGCGGGTGAGCCTTGGCTGGTTAAGCAAGGGCTATATACGTTTGCAGACGATCAGTCATGTAGACCACTTCGATCGAAAGACCGAGGCGGTACAGCTGTTGGAAGCGGTAATGGAAGAGTCACTGGATCAGAATAGCGAAATCGTGGTGCCCGAGCAGCATAGCGGCGGCACCATCAGCCGGGATCATCGCGCTTTCGCCCGGGCCGAGGATGTGAGCCACATCTGCTCTCTTCCGCTGCGAGTGGACGAGGAACCGATTGCCGTGTGCACCTGCGAGCGCAATGCTTCGCCTTTTTCCGAAAACGAGCTACGGCTGCTCCGGCTTTCCTGCAATCAGGCAGCTCGGAGGTTGTCCGATCTGAAGCATCACGATCGCTGGTTTGGCGCTCGCCTGGCAGCAGGCTTGCGGGAAAAGCTGGGAAGCCTGATCGGCTATGAGCACACCGGACTCAAGGCAATTGCCATCATTGTGGCGCTTGTCATCGGTGTGACAGTCTTCGGACGCTTTCCCTACCGTGTGAAGGCCCCGGCTATCCTGCGTACCGACGACGTAGCGTATCTAACCGCGCCTTTTGACGGGCATATCGAAAGAGTTCTTTTTCGGGTGGGGGACGAGGTTGTCGAAGGGGAGGAGCTTCTGAATCTCGATCAAACGAATCTTCGTCTCCGAGAGGCCGAGTTGATCGCCGAGAAGAACCGCTACCTGAGTGAGTTTGAAAAGGCTCGGGGGGCCAACTCTCCTGCGGATATGCGGATCAGCCAAGCCCTGTACGAACAATCCGCTGCCCGGCACGAGCTGGTGCGCTACCAGCTTAGCCAGTCCGTGGTGCGAGCTCCCTTTTCCGCCGTGATCGTTGAGGGAGACTTGATGGAGCGAATCGGTTCGCCGGTAAAGCAGGGGGATATGTTGTTTAAGCTGGCTCGGATCGACCGAGTCTATGTAGAGCTGGAAGTGAGCGAAACCGATATTCACCAGATAGAAGGGTCCGCTGAGGGCGGAATTGCCCTGGCCAGCCGGCCCCAGGAGACCTATCCGATCCGGATGTTCCGCATGGAGCCGGTGGCGGTCGCTAAGGAGAAGGGCAATATTTTCATAGTGAACTGCGAGTTTCCCGGTGGAACTCAGCCGTGGTGGCGTCCCGGCATGACCGGCATTGCCAAACTGAACGTCGGAATGCGGAGTCCGCTTTGGATTCTGACCCATCGCACCGTGGATTTCCTACGCCTGCGGCTGTGGTTGTAATTTGTGAATAAATGATAGAAGAAAGTAAAATATTTCACGAATCCTGGTACCGAATCGCAGATCAGCGCCTCTGCCTGCGTTCGAGTGTAAAGATCAAGCGGCAGAGGTTCCGAGGCGCTCTGTGGTACATACTGCACGATCCGTTCAACAACCAGTTCTTCCGGCTGCGCCCGGCGGCGTATCGGTTTGTGGCCCGCCTCACTTTGGACCGGACAGTCGAAGAGGTCTGGAAGGAAGTGATGAATCAAGATCCGGAAGAGGCACCCGGCCAGGAAGACGTGATTCACCTGCTCGCCCAGCTCTATCACGCCAACCTTCTGCACTACCAGTTGCCTGCCGACAGCGCCAAGCTGTTCGAGCGCTACAAGGAGCGGAAGCAGAAGATACGCCAGGCGACCCTGATGAGTATCATGTTCTTCCGCATTCCCCTGTTCGACCCGGACGTGCTGCTGAAACGTCTACTTCCCTTCGCTCGCCTACTGATGAGCCCCTTCGGGGCGATACTCTGGATCGGCGTGGTGGCCGGCGCCATCAAGGTAGCCATCGACAATTGGGCGGAGTTCGGCGTACAGACACAGGGCATCCTGGCTCCGGCAAACCTGCCCCTACTCTATCTGGCTTTGATCCTGATCAAAAGCCTGCACGAGTTCGGACATGCCTTTACCGTGCGGAGATTCGGAGGGGAAGTACACACTATGGGGATCATGTTTCTGATCTTCAATCCCCTTCCCTACATGGACGCCACGGCCGCCTGGGCGTTCCGGAGCAAATGGAAACGGGTCCTGGTTGGGGCGGCCGGGATGATCACAGAAGTATTTGTAGCCGCCTGTGCGGTCTTCGTCTGGGCCAACACCGGTTCGGGCGTCATCCACTCGCTGGCTTACAACATGATCTTCATCGCCTCGGTTTCTACTATCGTGTTCAACATCAACCCCCTGCTGCGTTTCGACGGCTACTACATTCTTTCCGACCTTTTGGATATCCCAAACCTCCACACCCAGTCCTCCCAGCATCTGCGGCATCTGGTAGAGAGATACCTCTTCGGGTACAAACAATCCCAGAGCCCGGCTGCCAGTCTCAATGAAGCCTTTTGGCTGACCTTCTTCGGTATTCTTAGTGGTCTGTACAAGCTGGTGGTATTCACAACCATTCTGCTCTTTGTAGCTGACCGTTTCCTGCTGCTCGGGATCATCATGGCCGGAGTTTGTGCCGTGGCCTGGGTCTTAACGCCCCTGATCCGCCTGATCCATTATCTAATCACGAGTCCCCATCTGGAGCGAACACGGCTGCGGGCCGTGTTGACATGCCTCGTGGCCATAGTCGGCACCCTCAGCCTGCTCTACCTCCTTCCCTTCCCAAGCAGCTTCAAAGCACCCGGCGTACTGGAGGCAGCCGAGCACGCCATTGTGGTGAACAATGTCCAGGGCTATGTCGATGAAATTCTCGTTCCCTCCGGCTCCCGAATTCAGGCTCAGGAAGCCCTGGTGCGCCTGCATAACAAAGAAATGACGTATGAAATAAAGGAGATCCGGGCCAGGCTCAGAGAAGCAGAGGCTATGCGGCAAAAGGCCATGTTGAGAAATCAGGCGGATCTGAAGGCAATCGAGAGCCTGATCGTCACCATCCGCAAGCGTCTGGCGCGGCTCAACAAGGAGCAGGACGAGTTGATCGTCCGGGCGGAGTTCGGGGGAATCTGGGTGGCTCCCGGGGTGGAGGATTTGGTGGGAATGTGGATCCACCGGGGTACACCGATCGGTGAGATTGTGAACGACGAAGTATTCCGTTTTACCTCCGTAGTATCCCAACGGGACATCTCTGAAATTTTTTCCGAAGAGATACGCTCTTCGGAGGTCAGGCTGGCCGGCCAGGCTGAGGTCACCCTACCGGTGTCGAGCATGAAGCAAATCCCCGTGGAGCAGACCGAGCTGCCTTCGGTGGCACTCGGGTACGTGGCTGGAGGCGAGGTAGCGGTCGATGTCACTGACTCCAGCGGCATTGTGGCAGCAGAACCCTTTTATGAGGTGCAATTGGACATGGAGATGGATACGGAAGCCTCACTATATCACGGCCGGTCCGGCAGGGTACGCTTCAAGCTGCCGCCGGAGCCGCTGCTGCGGCAGGGATACCGCAAGCTCCGGCAGCTGCTGCAGGAACGCTACCAGCTTTAGCCCTCTATAGCCCTTTAAGGGAAACGTACCGGTGAACCTATTGACCGCAGATTACTACCGCACGACGATCAAACATCCCTCACCCCTGTACTCCGGCCTGGATGCACGCCTGCACGCACTGATTGGATCTGTCACGTGCGGGCCCGGCATGGA
>CAYMEK010000060.1:0-1212 GCA_964389305.1 uncultured Spirochaetaceae bacterium | reverse complement strand
CGAGGCTATGTCGCCGAGATGGCCACCGGAGAAGGAAAGACTCTCGCGGCAGCCCTGACCAGCGTACTCAACGGTTGGAGCGGTTTCCCGTGCCACATCATAACGGTCAACGATTACCTGGCCGAGCGGGACCGGAAGTGGATGGGACCGCTGTATAGATTCTGCGGGGTTTCTACAGGCTGCGTAACGGGCGAAATGGACCCGGCGGCGCGTCGGGAAGGATATCGGCACGAAGTAACCTATACGACCAACAAGGAAATCGTCGCCGATTTCCTCCGAGATCGTCTCTGGCTGGGCAACTTCCAACAGGTCGGGAGGAGGCAGATCGCTACCCTCCTGGGACATAAAGCCAGTATCGAGCACGGGCTGATCATGAGGGGCATCCACACCGGCATCGTGGATGAGGCGGACAGTATCCTGATAGACGAGGCGGTTACCCCCCTCATCATATCCCGGGCTCTGCCCAACGAGGTGTTTATCGAAGCCTGCCAGGTTGCTTACGGGATAGCATCTCAACTAAAGCCCGGGATCGATTATGAGGTAAACAAGAAGTACAAGGAAATAGAGATCAATTCCAGGCTCAAGGAAAGCCTGATTGAGCAGATCCGGGCTTCCCGGGCTCAGTTTCGCGGAACGAGCGGTTACATGGAGTTGATCCGTCAGGCCCTGACCGCCCGGGAGTTCTTCCATCGAGACAATCAGTACGTTATCCAGGACGGACGGGTCGTTATAGTGGATGAGTTCACAGGCAGGCAGATGCCGCAGCGAACCTGGCAGGCGGGGCTCCATCAGTTCATCGAGGCCAGAGAGAGCCTTTCTATGACCACACCCACAGAAACGCTGGCCCGCTTGAGCTTTCAGCGCTTTTACCGCTTTTTCCACAAACTGGCAGGCATGACCGGAACAGCCCGAGAGGCTATGCAGGAGCTGTGGGACATCTACCAACTGCCGGTGGTTTGGATTCCAGAGAACAAGCCTTGCCGCCGCAGGATCTACCCCACCCGCGCCTTTGCGGATCAGGTCTCAAAGTGGCAGGCCATTGTCGAGGAAATTCTCCGAGTCCACCGGCAGGGGCGTCCAGTGCTGGTAGGTACCCGCAGTGTCGAGGCCAGCGAGCATCTGGCCTCACTGCTCGAGAAAACCGGCGTGGAGTACAAGGTGTTGAACGCCATTCGCCATAAGGAAGAGGCGGCTGTCGTCGCTCTGGCCGGA
>CAYMEK010000059.1:22585-28622 GCA_964389305.1 uncultured Spirochaetaceae bacterium | reverse complement strand
TTCGGGACCGAGAGGCCGGCGGTTCAAATCCGCCCAGCCCGATTTATTCCTTTATTATTTAAAGAATTAAAATTATATAGCTTTTTGCATACTTAAGCCCATAGAAATTTTGACAGTTTCTTTACACTTTCCCTGGATTTTTGCGCTTGCCTAACATAGAATCGCATTATGGTGTTTCGTCCCACCCATCGTGTTGTCGATGGAAAAAAGCGCTGGGGGTATTCCTGGCGGGAAAAAGGAAAGCGCAGAGTCCGTATTATCCACCCTCGTACTCGTCAGCCATTCGGATCTAAAAGAGAAGTGGAGCTGTGGATTCAGCAACTCCAGAATGGCGAGCCGGCCGGCTACGGTACCACAGTCCGGGAGCTCGCCGAGTTTATGTTTCTTCCCACCTCCGAGTGGGCCCGCCGGCGAGCTCGGCAGCGGGATGATCAAGAGCTCTCTCCTCACACCCTCTACGAACACAACACGATCGTACAACGCTACATCCTGCCTGAGTGGGGTAACGACCACCTGGTGGATCTCCGGGCCCCGGAGCTCGAGGACTGGCTCTACGATCTGGACGTTTCCAACCGGTACCGCCGAACGATCGCCGGCACCTGGAACATGATCTTCAAGGTCGCCGAGCGGAAGAGGATCCTATCGGTGGCTCCGCGGCTCGAGCTGCCCTCAAAAGCGAGTCGGAAGCCGGATATCTTGACGGCAGGGATGTTGAACAAAGTGTTCCCCAAAGAAAGGGGAGATCTCCGGGAGGTCTGGAGAAATCGGGACAGCACGACAGAGCCAGCGGATGCCTGGCTCATGTTCGCTGCGTTTTTCTCAACCATGTTCTACGGGGGCTTACGGCCTCAGGAGGCCCGAGCTGTGCACGTCGAGCAGCTCCACTTGGAACTCGGCGCGATCCTGGTGACACGAAGCATGGATCGACAGAACCAGGTCCAGAGCTACCTGAAGATGGGCAACGATCGGGATCCTCGCTACAGAGTGGCTATCCTGCCGGACCGGGCTGTGACAATCATCGAATGGTGGCTCGAGGCCACGGCGCCAACCGATTTCGTTTTCACCTTTGGCGGCCGGCAGCTCAATCGGGACCTCCCGGTCGACCGTTTACGGAAGGCGATCGGGAACGCTGGAATCTCCACGGATGGAAAGCGCTACATCCCCTATAGTGGCCGGTACACCTTCGTTACGTTGGTGAAGCCGCTTCTCGATCGGGCGGCATTGATGGCTCTGACTGGCCATGTGGACGAGGCCATGCCTGAGCGCTACGACGTGCCCTACCTGCTCGAGCGGGCGAAACAACTGCAGCCGGTGAGGAAGCAGTTGGAGCGTATCTAATCCGATATTCTTTCACGAATTCTAAGAAATAGCGATGCTGAAGAACCAACAACATTTATTTCAGGTTTTGTTAAAAAATGATGTTCTCCTTCGAGTAGTACCGTGATTCTAAAGGTATCTTTCTCCAGATACTGGATGAATCTATGCTGTTTTAGAAAGGCAGATAAATCAATTTGTACAAGTTTGAGATCGCGAATAGCACCATCAGCGAGTTCACGCGCATCAAGATAAGTATTTGTTTGTTTGTTCCGTGTTCTGAGATTCAAGTTCAAATCGAACTTAAATTCAAATTCCGGCGAGGTTCGATACATGAAGTTATTTGCAGATAAATTATTGCTGAAAGTCAGACCATATGAGACATGAATGTGAATACTTGTTTTTCTAAGAGAGTACCACATTTCAACTTTTCCTCACTCGACTTGTCAATTTGGCCGCACATATACTTGAACTCTGATCGGAGTCATTCTGCGCAGATCTGTTTCAAGCCCTTTCGGATTCGTAATGAAGCCACCGGGATCGTAGATAAAGCAGAGCAAAGTTTCGCAATCAGGATGATTTTTATACTTCTCTATATCTATTATAAGTTCTTCACCAATTTGCCTATCTGATAATCCGGAACGGGTCATTTTGGTCTCAATAACTACTTTTTCTTTTTTTAGAAGGAAATCCATTCGAGCATTTGCCCCCGCGTATTTTGGTGTCCACTCCTCCGGCCGAATGTCATCGAAATATAGCCGTAGAAGACTGTGAACCAGATCTTGAACATCGTATTCATCCTTGATCTCTATGGTTTCTCGACCACTATATCGGTGAGTTAATTGGCGGGCGATAATATGAAATCTATTAATGATACGTTCACATTGAACTTGCCATCCACTCTCATGGGCTTGTGCAGCTTCTCCGCTCTCTTCTGGCCAAAACCTGTCGATTTCCGTAATGCATGATTCGAGAAGTGTTTGAGCTTTTTGCATTCCCTGGAAAAATGCCTCTTGATCCGTTTGTCCCTCTCCGGTCCAAAGCTGGTATCCAGTGAATCTTATATTAACCAGATTTAGTGCTTGATTGCACTTTTCTCCAAATACTTTTACGAGGACAATGCGGGTATCTCTAAACCAGTTATCGAATTTAGATGACCTATATTTTATGTTATCCGTCTCATTCAGTTGTTCTTGAATAAGGCTGATAGCTCGTGATTTTTCCATGATTACTCTCTTTTCGTTTTCTCTGAACTGCCACGCCCATTAATCCTGCTCTTAGCGAAATTTTATCCTATCCTCCTCGCCCGCCGCTGGCCTCCGGCTCCCGTCCACGTCCCGCGGTTCCCTCATTTTGGTAACAACACCGTTCGGAATTCACGGGAGTGCGCGTACAACCATATTAGCTTACTCTGAAACTAACCGCTATGATAGCAGTTACCGCGCTCAGTACTGATGCTATCGCTGACACTAGCGCTATAATCCAAAGTTGTGCCTCCCTGCGAGCCCGTTTGAATTCCAGAAACCGTCGCTGCAGTTCGCCTTCGTTCTCTGGAGCGATTATCTTAAGTCTTTTGGTACCGGAAAAAAGATCAACAAAAGAAATAGGCGCGACAGATATACCTATCTTTTTGCAGAGGCTTACTAGCTCTTCTCCCTGTGGCAACTTTCTCACTCCATTACCCCCTGATATCTATAACCTCATCGGCTTAGAGTTCGGTCACGACAAGCCCGATCAACCGAACGAAAATCCGTTTGCCTCCCCCCACCATCTATGCTATAATCTCTGTTGGGACTGTCACAAACAGGCAGTTCCCCTATTTGGGGGGAGGATGCTGGAAACGGGATCCTCTTTTTTGTTAATCGATTTGCTTACTTCCTTGCCAGTCTCATCCACGTTGAAAAAAGGTCCCTATTCTCCAGCAACTTCATGATCGCTAGTTACCCAAAGGTCAGTGAAGATCCATTTAGCACCACGTTTCTGCCCCTCAACCTGCAAGACTTCAAGCTCGCGCAGTCTGTTCATGGCAGTATTGGTCAGCTTCTCGTTTCCTATGACTTTGATGGCGGATGATTTCGATATTTTTTTGTTGCGGTAAATTTTGATTAGCAGTTCTATCAAACCATCGTTTATACGTTGTTGACTTAGGTTCAGATTGTCATTGTGCATCTCGTAGGAAAGCTGGTATAGAAGCTTAATTGCACCTGATTTGGAAATGAGAAGCTCTCTAATTTTTGTCTTAAGTGTGGCGGCAGATGAGTATTCTGCCCTCTCCGCATATGCAAGATCTGATTTTCCCAAAGGATTCGGTTCCCCAGTTTTCAAGATCGTTATACATGTCTTATTCTGAGCAACTGCGAGGCCAAGTTCAAAGGCAACATTTGGATTTCCCCTGGAAATGTCAAAAATCGCAAGATCAGATCTCAAGATGGCTCGCCATATTTTCCTCATCATTTCCGTTGTAGTGATTTCGTCCAGGAAGTACCACAAGCGGAGTGGAAGTTCCTCCTCAAGTTCTTTGATTACTCTTCGGTAGTCGTCTCTCGGCAAAGGCGGTTCATGTGGATAGCCGAGAAACACGAAGTTTTTTCTCGCTTTATTATCAGGGTATTTCTTTTCCTCTTCGAAAAGCTGAGCCATTTTGATCCCCCTGTGACCGGCTGATCAGCACTGCTGCACTCAGTACAGATAATGGAGCGACAAGAACGCCTACATCGATCTTCGCCTCCATGAGACTAGCGGACGAAATATTACTATCTAAGCTTAAGCAGCGAAGTGAGTTTGAAGGTTGCCCGCTTGTTTGTGGTTTCAGCAAACCATTCGCAAAGTGCTTCGTCCTTTGGTCCACCACCGGAGTAGTTGTCGATTTCCCTGATTGTCATCTCAGGCCCACCGCTTTTCAATTGAACAACATCGCCTATTCTCAATTCCCCCATCTTTCTCCTCCTGAAGTATAGGATCTTTAGAGCCTGCTTAGGGCTCGGGATTCTCAAGTAAGTTATCTCGTATTCTGTCACTCAGACGCACCTGAACCTCCGGCGTCGTCTCCATGTCGACTATAGCACTCCCTGGAAAATAGAATTTGTATTCTCGCCCTCATCTATGTTATAATCCCCTTTGGGATTGTCCTTCGCAGGCAACCCCGAAGGGGGGTAGAGGATGCTGGAAACGGTATCCTCTTTTTGATTCGCTTGCTTCCTACACAGCCCCTGTCGTATCCTGCTACCCAATTCGATTTTGTGTTTCACTGAGGTAGTGCAAATTAACTAGAGGTTGATTTTGAGCCTTGACTTCGGGTCTTCATCTGCGATGAATATTGGCGAAGAAGCATCATATCTTCTTGCGATAGCGCCTTGTCCAGGCATTTCTCTGCCTCGCGGAGTTGGTGAACTACGTTCTCCACCTGATCCGTTGGTTTCATGGTCTTGCTTGTTTCATATTTAGCTATTCGAACCATTTCTGCTGGTCTTTTTGTTAAGTAACGTTCGGCAACCAAATTCAGAGCAGCTATTGTGTCATTGATATTCGCCTGGTTCACTTCATTCATCATATGGATCCAGGCCACTAATAATGTCTCAACCAAATTAGCTTGGAATGCATCATAATCCTCGAGGACTACATCTAATATCTTTTTGTCATAAAGATGTATAATAGCTCTCCGCCAGGTGTCCTCGTCATGGGCCAGCTCCTTCTGACCTATGAATGTGTTGAACATCACTTGTGATACAGCTGTTACTATTCTCGCAACCCCAGGATGGTTAAATTGAAGGATCGCTCGCTCTTGTTCCAACTGGGCGAACTTCAACTCGAATGAATCTGCCATGGGAGACTGAACAGAGGCTATGATGTAGGGCATGCCGGTCTTTAAGTATTTCTCTAGTTCTTTCTTCGACTTGCGGTTGTTGTGATCGGAAAAAAAGAGCGAATGAATTCGATGAAGTGGAATCTTGGTTTGCGAGGAAGAGGCTACCGAATTAATGATCTCGTAGCCGAGTTCATAAGTCAGAAACCGATCCAATTGTTTTGCGAGGGTTCGAGAGGCCACTAGAGCGCTGCGGGTTCTACGAACTACGTTATCTCGTTGAGAAATCCGATACAAATAGAAACCAGACCACAGCGAGGCACACGCGACAAAGGCAGATGCCGCAGTAATAATTGCCGCCCAATCGAATGTCATGATTCTCCTCCCTCCGAACACATAATTCTGAATCCATTGAAAACATCGCGTTTTCTACAGTCGCCTACCCCCTTCCCAGCCCCTCTCGTATCCTCTCCTCCAACTGCCGCTGAATCTCCGGCGTCGCCTCCACATCCTCTAATTCAGTCTCCAGGAACTCGACTATCTGGAACTCCTCCCCACGCCAGATTCGAATGGGGATCGTACCAGCCTTGAATGACCTGGCAATCGTGGGATCCCCTGGCCGCGGCCATTTCAGGCAGTCCACCGGCCGGACTAGTTATTGCGCGAACTCCTGGATCCGGTTCTCTACCAAAATCTTGCCGGACTCGATGTTGGGACGCCCGTTCATGGTCTCTTCAGTTGAACCTACCAATAAACCTTTTGTGTCTGCATCGCTTGACGAAAATCGTCGATTAGAGCTTCGCATTTCGGGCTCGAGAGATCCAGGACAGCTTGGCTATCGATGGGTTTGTACGCCGTTGGAAGTCCAGAGCTGCCTGGCGCGCTGCTGGTAATGCAGGCCATTGGATCGGATGGGGATAT
>CAYMEK010000059.1:13282-22485 GCA_964389305.1 uncultured Spirochaetaceae bacterium | reverse complement strand
TGGCAGTTGACCATGGCGAGATCGCTCTTCGGGAGCCGGTGAACGGAAGAGACGAAATAGATGCCTAGATCCGTACAGGCATCTTTCAGGTACGACAGATAGTTCAATCCCAGCTCCGCATCTACCAAGGGGCTGGCAGAGCCCCGGATGAAATCATGAAGGCTCTGCTCTACTACGTTTACGTTGGCCTTCCGGTTGATCTCGTCGAAGACCCGGCCGTAGCCAAATTCCCGGTTGAAGATGGAAACGGTCAGCTTGTGCCTGGATACGGTGGATTGGGGATTGTAGCTGATATCCCAGGTCAGGTAGGTCCGTTCTTCAGCCTTCTCCATCTCGGCGACCAGTCTTTGTCGCAAATCAGGACTTCTCAGCAGTTGTTCGAAGGTAAGTCTCTTGTCGTAGTGAGTGTTGATGAACTGGAGCATATTCAGATTTTCGATGTAGCTGATTAACTCGATCAGCATGAGGGACAGGTATTCGGCCACCGAAGATTTGCGAATAAAGTTCCGCAGCATCCCTGCGAAATCCAGCAACACTATTCTGTCCTTTTTCTCCGTATAAGCAAGCGCGATGAGGGTCCAGGCAGGATAGCCGAGGTTGTCAAGATAGCTGAGGCAAAGTTGCTTCCGTTCCTCCTTGTCCTCTTTGCTGATGTCGCGGGACAGGCTGATCTGTTTGAAGATTGTTGTAACCAGGAAATTCCTGATCATCTGATGGTCTTGTTCCTGTTTCTTCGATTCCAGAGTTGTCAGCAGCTTCTTGATGGCGGCGGGGCTGTCGGACCGCAAGCTGGGATTCGCTCTCCTCAAGTGGACGAAAGACTCTTTTTTGAGCGCGTAATCCATTATCTCTCTATCGAAACGCAGGAAAAGAAGCGCCTGGACCAGGAGCTTGGTTAGATCAAAAACCTCGGAACGATAGGAGAGCAGGTCCGAATGTGCCGTCTCGATCAGCGAGATATAGCCGAGCTTCAGCATCGTCTGGAGATTGCGAATGGAGATGGCTTTGACTTCCAACCCGTGTTCTTCAGTGTTTTCAGCCAGGCGTATCTTTCCCAGCCTCTTGTTGCGAAGCAGGAAATACTGAACCGCTACTTCCGTAAGGGCTAGTTTCAAAGGCAGCCGCAGGGTTTTCTCGGCCTGTTCGGGATAAGAGGGATTCCCATGCTCGCTGCTGCCAATCATCGGATCGGCACCTTAGTGGCGGTTCTCGGAGGTGATTGAGATGCCACGGTGTTTGCGAGGAAAATTCTTCAGCAGCGCGATGCGGTTTCTTTTCTGGTTGAACACCACCCCACCGTCCCAGTATTCCACTGCGGCGAACAGTGCGTTCCCCCCGTCCTGGTCGTCGCTCCGTTCGGTTCGAAAGGAGATATACTTCTCCATCTCTTCAAAGTCTTGTTTCAGGAAACAGAGGGTGCGTGTCTTGTGGAATTCGTTCCACTTTTCCAGTTCCTGAAACCCCTTGCCCTCGTCTTCGACAACCAGATGTGCGGAGGATGGATCAAAAGCGTACCAGATCTTCACTTTCTTGTTAATATCGCTGTGATTGCCGTGCTTGATGGCGTTTTTCAGTATCTCGCTGACCTGCTGTTCGAGAAGATTGATCTCTCGAATCTCCGCCGGGGCTTTTTGTACGATGAGAAGGGTAAAGTAGCGAATCTGGCGGAAATCGCTGGGAAACTCCTTGTAGAACATCCCCTTCCTGTTAAAAAGGGGGCTCTGATCGTCGATCTTAATGTCTTTGATCTCTTCCATGTGTACTTTACCCTTTCTACGTGCCTACTCCGATTTTTTGTAGTGCTTCATCCACGGTTTCGACGATCGGAAGAAAACCGATAAGTTTCGTAAGCTCGATCACCCTGCGAACCGAGCCGTGAACGTTGGTCAGAAAGAAGGAGATTTTCGCATTCTTGCATTGAACGTAGCTGTAAATAACGGCGCCCACTCCGGTAGAGTCGATGTACTTGACGTCATCGAGGTTGATGACCATGCCCAGCACATGTTCCGCCGCCAGTCTCGAGGTAAGATCTTTGAGCTTGAAGGCGTTGTAGAGATCGAGGTCTCCATGGATATCGATAATCGAGCATTGGCTTCTCTGCGAGTGTCTCAGTTCCATGAACTACCTTTTCAGTTCGCTTTCAGAATTACAAGCGTTTGATCGTCGTGCTGCTTTGCCGTCCCTGTGAACTCACCCAGATCTTCCTCGATCGCTTTCTTCAATTCTTCGGCTCCCTTGTTCTTGTTCGACCGCAGGACCGACGAAAGTCGATCCAGGGAATACTGCTCGCCTTCCGGATTCATTGCTTCTACGATACCGTCTGTATAGATGAGGGCGATATCTCCAGATTGTAGCGACAGGTTTTTCAATTTATATAAGGAAGCCCTGTCGATCCCGATGGGAAGTCCCTCCGTGTCCACGGACTCGATCTCGTCCACGGCGACCCGATAGATGAGCAGGGGATGGTGAGCGGCATTGGAGTACTGGATGCTGTGTGTAGTTTCGTCATAACTCAGGATACTAAGCGTGGCAAAGTGATCTATCTCAATCTGCCCGAACAAGCCTCTGTTGATCCAGGTGAGCGTGGTTGCGATGTCTCTTTTCGGCGAAGCGATGAGATGGAAAATCGAGTGGATCATCACCATGACTAGAGCCGCCGGTACGCCTTTGCCCGCCACATCGCCCACGGTGATGATCAGTTTTTGGCTGTCGAGGTGAAAGATATCATAGTAGTCGCCGCTCACGCCGCGCGCCGGGACCGAATGGACGGCTATCTCGGCAGCTTTGAGTAACGGAAGATCACGGGGAACCAGCTTCTTCTGTATCTCCGCCGCGATGCCCAGCTCGTGATCGAGTTGTCTTTTTTCGAGGACTTCCAGGTAGTTCAGGTGCATGTCTATCGACAAGGAGGCATAGTCAGCGAAGGCTTTGAGATGCTCGAAATCCTCATCCGTGAAAAATTGTCCCCATGACTGCTTGCCTACGGAGATAATCCCGAGGATCCTCTTGGAGACGATAAGGGGCACAACGATCAGAGAAGAGATGTCCAGCTGGTTACTTTCTACATCCTCGGCAAGCCTTTCGTCCTGCCGAGTATTCTGCACGAACAGCGGTTCGGCGCGCTGAAAGGATTCGCCCAAAATGGTTTCCCCGAACTTGATACCCGTAGAGTACAGGTAGTCTTCCAGGCGGGCGGCCCGCGTCTTCACCACTTCCGGCACTTTGAAAGGTGGAGAATAGGTGCCGACAATCGCCCGGTACCTCAGTTCGTTGCCCATCTCGTCGACCATAAGGATGGCGCCTCCGTCGGCTCCCGTGTTTCGAATAGCCGAACGAACAACGAGGGACAGGATCTTATTGATCTCCATCTTCTCGCTCACGGCACTGGACAGCTCCTGCATGAATGAGAAAAGGCTGTCCCGGCTGGCGATCAGGGATGTAGCCGTCAGGTCTTTCTGGGCTACGCGTGCCAGCGTCAGCCGGTAGAGAATAATGGCGTGAAATATATATATGGCCGGGTAAACGAGCGTGTGCAGATATAAGGAATGATACCCCAAGGCCATGGTGAAGACGATGAGAGCAAAGAAGATGAACCGGATTCCGGCTTTGTTCTGCAGGACCGTTTCCGGTCTTCTGGTGTTGAACGGAGTCACCTGGGCCAATTGGATCCACAAGTAAACAAAAAGGGGCACGATCCATACACTTCGGAAGAAGAGTAAACCGGGAAGAAGGCCAAAAAAATCCTGCTCGGCGGCTCCCAGGGAGGCGACGATGCCGACCAGGATCATGACGTTGTCGCTTTTTCGTTTTCCCGTTATTCCGCGCAGCCAGTACAAATAGCTGAAGATGCTCAAGATATCGGCTGCCAGACAAATCGAATCAAGGGGAACGAAGGCGTAGACGATGTCCCGCAGGAGGTAGACAAGGAACAGAATCAGGAAAGGACGCGACGGTATTCTCAGACGTGCGCCAAAGGCCAGAAGGTAGGTCAGCACCGCAGCGAGAGTAATGAGTTTCGGTAACTGGTAAACCCAACCCATATTCTTCCGTTAACCTAGGTACTTTTAGTAATTATCGACAAATGGAAGCTACACGCAAGCGAACGAGACGACAACAGCTAACACATTACCCGAACCTAGGCCGCTTGTCAATATCCACCGCCGGACCTCCGGTAACAGAGATCGGGCGGTTCTGGCATCGCTTCGTGGTTTTCCCTGGTTTAGTTTTTGAAGCCGAAAGCCGAAGATTTCTTTGGGTTGCCTCTGATCTATGATAGCTCGACATCTGGCCTCTTCGACATCTCCTTTTCTCAAGCATCCGGTATCGGTGGACGGACGGCAGGGACTGCGGCGAGGCGCCGCTGTGTTTTTTCTGCTTTTATTTGCGCCGATCCTCATCTCATGGGCCAACGAGAGCTACGAGCTGAAGCGAGGAGAGACCCTGTATAGAGTCTCAAAAAAGGTCGATATTCCCGTACGGGTTCTTCAAGAGTACAACGCCATCGAAAATCCGCAAACCCTGCCAGAGGGTACGCGAATACGCATTCCTGACCAATATCGGGTGAAAAAGGGCGACACCCTATACAGCATATCCAGGGCTTATCAGGTGGATCTCGAGGCTCTGATGCGTCTGAACGGAATTACCGATTCCACCAGTCTGAGCGTGGGTGCCGTCCTGTATATCCCGGATCAGTATGAGGAAAGCCTTTCCTCCCCACCGAGTGCTTCTGCGAGTGATAGTACCGGTATATCCCACGAAGCTGCTGCCGCCGCCGTGCTGTGGCCGCTTCCCGGCAGGAGAGAGAAATTAGGCGGCCGGATCAGCGGAACGGTTATCCATGGGAAGAGCGGCGAAACCGTGGTATCTGTTTCCTCCGGGCGGGTGATCTGGGCCGGTCCGTACAGGGGATTCAGCCGGGTGATACTCATCGAAGGCGAAAACGGTTATACTTACGTCTATGCAGGCAACGAGGAGACCCTGGTAGCCGTGGGGGACACGGTAAGGCCGGGGGCCGAGATCGGTCGTTTGGGGGTGAACGTCCATCAGGGAATACCTCAGCTTTACTTCCTCGTCTACCGCAACGGACAGCCTGTGGACCCCTCACTGGCTCCGAGAAGCTGAGGGTGGAGGATGAGCCTATTCTCGAAGACAGCAGTAGCGAGACGTACAGGGGAGAGGATTCTCCCGCAGAGGTAAGCCGTATTCCCAGTCAATCGACTCAGGACTCGGAACTCGATCCGCTGGCCCTGTATCTGAAGCAGATCGCGCTCTATCCTCTGCTCAGTCCGCAGGAGGAGCGGAGGCTGGGTGAGCTGATCGCTGAAACTCGTAGGGCCCTGGACCGGCTGAAGGAGCGTTCGACTCGGGAGTTCACAAGCAGGCAGGAGTATCAGAACAGACGCAGTCTACTGGAGCGCAGGCTGGTCGAGTTGAAATACCGGATGATCAATGCCAATCTGCGCCTGGTGGTGGCTATTGCCAAGAAATTCCAGTACAGGGGACTGTCATTGCTCGATCTGGTCGACGAGGGCAATATCGGACTCATCGAAGCCGTGGAGCGCTTCGACTACAAACGAGGCTGTCGTTTTACCACCTACGGAACCTGGTGGATCCGCCAAGCCATCATCAAAGCCCTGGCGGACAAGGGAAGGATGATTCGCATCCCGATCCACATGCTCAATACGATTAAAAAGTGCTATATAGTGGCCAAGCATCTAACCCAGGAGCTGGGCCGCGATCCTTCATCCGAGGAGCTGGCCCGGTACATGCACACGGATGTGGAAAAGATCGACCTGATCCGCAAGCTCACCCAGGAAACGGCTTCCCTGGACATGCCGGTGGACAACGAGCAGATCACGAAACTTGCCGATCTGATCGGCGATCGGGCCGCGGACGAGCCGTTCGAGACGGTGTTCATATTGACCCTGCAGGAGACGCTGAGGAAGGTTCTGCACAGGCTCAGCAGGAGAGAGATGAGGATCATTAAGCTGCGCTTCGGATTGGACGGCGGCGGTCCTCATTCTCTCGAGGAGACCGGGAGGTTGCTCGGTATCACCCGGGAGAGGGTGCGGCAAATCCAGGAAAAGGCGATATCCAAGCTGAAAAGCTATCGATCTATTCTCGAGTTGAAAGACACCTGGCAGTCGGAATGACCGTTACCTTTCGTGCTGCCGCGGGACTGCGGGGTCGGCTGGTCCCTCCTCCGGATAAGTCTATCACCCATCGCGCCTTGATGCTTGCCGCGGTAGCCAGCGGTAAAAGCCTGGTGCGCAATGCCCTCCACACCGGCGACTGCGTTTCTACCCGTAGATGCCTCGAGGCTCTAGGCGTACCGGTCCGGGAAGAGAGGGTAGCGCCGTACCGCTTGAGTCTGCGAATCGAGGGTCGAGGTCTGTATGGCTTTCGGGAACCCCGAGAAGTGCTCGACGCGGGCAACTCCGGAACCACCATGCGGCTGCTGTCCGGGCTCCTGGCCGGACAGAACCTGTACGCGGTGATGGGTGGGGATATATCGCTGTGCTCTCGCCCTATGCTGCGTATTGTGGAGCCCCTACGGGCGATGGGCGCCGACATACGGGGCCGGGAGGACGGACGCTTCCCCCCGCTCACCTTCCTGGCCGGTGCGGGTTCACTGCGCCCGCTGGAGTACCGCCTGCCGGTTGCCAGCGCTCAGGTCAAGAGCGCGTTGCTTCTGGCGGCGCTGCGAGCCCGTGGAACCACCCGCATCGGCGGGGCCGTGGGCTCCCGGGATCACACCGAGCGTCTGTTCCGTTTTCTCAGCATCCCTCTCACGCAGGAGGGAGGTTGGTTGTCGGTCGGTTCGGACGCCGTGGTGCCGGCCTTCGAGCTTACCGTCCCAGGAGATATATCCTCCGCCGCTTTCTTCATCACTGCCGCTCTTCTCGGGGGCCGGGAGCTGCGGGTCGAGGATTGCGGGTTGAATCCCAGCCGTTTGGGATTCCTGGAGGTTCTGAAGCGTATGGGCGCCGCTTTCCGGTTCGAGCAGCAACAGGAATCCGGCGCGGAACCCCGGGGCGCGATCCAGGTGTCGCCGGCGGCGTTGCGGGGAGTGGAGGTCGATCGGGAAGAGATCCCCTTTCTCATAGATGAGCTGCCCCTGCTGGCGGTACTGGCCGCCTTCGCGCACGGTGTGACCCGCGTGCGGGGCGCGCAGGAGCTGCGTCACAAAGAGAGTAATCGGCTCGAGGCGGTGGCCCGCCTTATGTCTTCCGTGGGCGGATCCCTGGAGCTGCAGGAGGACGGCTTTGCTCTAGAGGGCCCGCAGAGGTTGCACCCCGGCAGGATCGACTGCCGGGGGGACCATCGTATAGCCATGGCCGGGGCGGTGCTTGCGGCCGGAATCCCCGAAGGGAACACCGTCGACGGATTCGAGGCGGCGGAGGTCTCTTTTCCGGGCTTCATCGAGATGTTTCGATCGCTGGGAGGGGAAGTGGAATGACGGGGCGGGACGTTCTGCGCTTCCGGTTCGCAGGCTGCGAATCCAACGTACACTTTACCGGGAGCCTCGAGCAGCTCGAGCTCCGAAGCTCTCCCGATGCCGTTTTCCTGTTCGACACGAAGACCAGCCGCCTGTTCGCCAGCCATATCTCAGGGAACCGCTCCGGAGCCGAGGTCGTGCTGCCGCGGGGCGAGAGAAGCAAGTGCTGGGGCAGCGCCGAAAAAGTGATCCGCCGGGCCTTGGAGCAGGGACTCGGCAGGGACGGGGTAATCGTGGGGGTGGGAGGCGGAGTGATATGCGATCTGGCCGCTTTCAGCGCCTCCCTGTTCATGAGAGGCTGCCGGTTGCTCCTGGTTCCCACCACTCTGCTGGCCATGGTTGACGCGGCGTTCGGCGGTAAAACGGCGATAAATCTGGGCGGTCATAAAAATATGGTCGGGACCTTCTACCCAGCTGAGCAGATTTGGATCTGCGCCGGCGTGCTGACGAGCCTTTCCGACCGTGAGCTCAGGTCCGGACTGGCCGAGGTGATAAAGACGGCGTTTTTGGGAGACGAAGGTCTGCTGGAGATCCTGACGAACGAGAGGGGAAGAATACTCGCCCGCGAGCCTGGGGTCATGGAAGAGCTGGTGCATCGGTGCTTGGCAGTCAAAGGCCGGATCGTGGAGCCGGACCTGCGGGAATCCGGGCCGAGGGCTTTACTCAACTTAGGACACACCTTCGCCCATGCACTCGAAGCGGTAACCGGTTTCAAAACATGGAGCCACGGAGAGGCGGTGGCCTGGGGAATGCTCCGGGCCGCAGAGCTGTCCGCGTCGTTGGGGCTGGCCCGGCCGGAGTACGTGCACAGAATGAGAGAAATTCTCGACGCCTATGGATTTCGCCTCCAGGCGGGCAGGAGGGTGAAATCGGAGACGGTTTTTAGAGCCATGCTGGTCGATAAGAAGAGGAGAAAGGGGAAACTTCGGCTTGTGCTGCAGAGACGAATCGGTGATACTGTTGTCAGAGAGGTTGACGAGGCCCTGATTCTGCAAACTCTGCGCAGCTCCGCGAGGATGCCGGGATGAAGATTACCAAGAACATCTACCAGAAATACGCAAAAACGTTCGAGCCTGGACAGGTGATTTTCAAGGAAGGGGAGACGGGGGAGGAGATGTTTATCATCATCCAGGGAGAAGTGGAAATCCGCAAACGAACCTCGGCCAAGGCCTTCAAGACACTGATCAAGTTCCACGAGGGGGACATCTTCGGGGAGATGGCCCTCATCGAGAACAAATCCCGCTCGGCCACCGCCATAGCTCTGAAACCCTGCCGTATGCTGGTGATGAACGAAGCTCTGTTGGACAAGATGTTGGAAAGCAATCCGGATTTCGCCAAGAAAATGATCCGTATTCTTTCGGAGCGCATCCGTAAAGCCAACGCCATCATCGAGAATATAGCCAGCACCAACCGCCAAAACCAGATTTACAATGGCCTGAAGGAGTATGCGCAGGAGAAGGGCATATCGACGTTCAAGGGACACCGGGTCAAGCTTAGTGAGTTTCTCGAGTGGGCGCGTAATCGCCTGGGCATCAGCGAGAAGGAGATCACCCAAACGGTCCAGGATCTGCTCAAGCGTAGAGTCGTGGCCCCATCTGCTTTGGGCAAGGAAGAGATCATCGTCAATCTGAATCGCCAGATATACTGAGGGGGGTGCCTGCACTCCGGTGGATGCCTGTGGCCGAGGGGTGCCTGCGCCCCGGTG
>CAYMEK010000059.1:0-13182 GCA_964389305.1 uncultured Spirochaetaceae bacterium | reverse complement strand
CACCCACAATGAACCTTAAAGTTCCTCCAGCTCCCTGGACAGCTCCCGGTACAGACGGTTGATCTCGGAGCGGGCTTGCCGGGCAGGCGGTACGGCCTGATCCGGGGCGTCCGCCAGGCTTTCCAGGCTGTACAGGCTTTCATTCAGGGCGGTGAGGTAGTTCCGCGTGGCCCGGAACCAGAAGGTACCCTGGCCGTCGCTATTCAGGGCCAGAAACCCGAGGCGCTTTTTTTTCTTTTTCAAACGGCAGGGTTTGAGCAGTTCCGGCAGCAAACCGAGCAGTTCTTCATAGCTCTCCGGCAGCGTATAGTTGCCCTCCGGGACCGAGTCGAGGATCCCGGCCTGCGGGTCGACCCGGGGAAGGAGCTTCAAGATTGTGGCGAGCCGCATGCCGCTGAACAGCTCGTAGCCGTCATAAAGCACTTTCCCTCTCAGCTTCTGGTAATGGGGAAGAACGCTCAGATCTTCTTCGGCAGCCACGGCCCGTATTTTCTCCCAGGGCAGGAGCACGGTCTTTTTCTTACCCTTCTCCACCCGCACGTCGAAAAGCTGGCGGCCGATCTTTACGAAGTTGGTGAAGTCCCGTTTCCGGCCGCGGCCCTTGCCGGCCGCCGCCGCAGCCCGGGCGCCGCCGGCCAGCTCCTCGTCCAGGGCCGGAGAGATACGCCGGAGCCAGGCGCGCTTCAGCGGGGAAACCGAGTGCGCCCAGGTACGGGAAGTGCGTACGATCTCGCCGGCGACGATATACTGGGGGTTCTCCCTGAACATTACCGAGCCCGGGTGGATCTGGATGCGCCCGGCCGTCATGGTCTTGTAGATACCTCTGCCGGAGCGTACGCACACGAACTGAATCAACCCCCGGGCTATCGCGCACAAGTAGTCCGCGACCTCTCCCCCGGATTGAACGGGTATGCCCATGTCCGCCAGAATCTCCTCGAGCTGGAGCTTGATATTGACAATCTCGTTAAGAGTTCTCTGGTCGAGGTAAAAGCGCCGGCAGAACTGCTCCTGGTTGCGGCTCTTCCGGAAGGCGCGGAAAATCTTCAGGTAGGAGATGAAGTCTCCCATCGGGTCCCGGAAGCTATGGTGGGCCTTGCGTGCCTCCAGCTCCTGGCCGGGGGGAAGAAAGAAGGGGGTCCGGGTAGAGAGGAAGGCGACTCCAATCAGCACCTCCTCGAGAACGTTCGGACACGAGCGAATCGCTTCCACGATCGCCCGGGAGAGCCTGGGCAGTATAGGAAACTCCAGCATCTGACGCCCTACGGAGGTGACCTCGCGGTGCTGGTCCAGGGCGTCGAGAAGCTTTAGGGTCTCGATGGCGCTCAGGATTCCCTCCCTGTTCGGCGGCGCGATGAAGTCGAACTGCTCGAAGTTGCGTATTCCCAGCTCGGCCATTCGCAGCACCACTTCGGAGAGATCCGTGCGGAGTATCTCCTCGGTAGTGAACAGGGAGCGGGTCTCGTAGTCCTGGCGGGAATACAGCCGGTAGCAGAGCCCCGGCCGGGTCCTGCCCGCCCGGCCTTTACGCTGGTTGGCCGAAGCCCGCGAGACAGGGACCTCGATCAGGGAGGAGGTGAAATTACGTTGGTTGTAGAAGTTCATCTTGGCCAGCCCGCTGTCGATTACTGTGGTGATCCCGTCTATGGTCACGCTGGTCTCGGCGATGTTGGTGGCCACGATGACCTTCTTTTTTCCCGGGTAGTCCAGAAACACTCGTTCCTGCTCCTCGGAGGAGAGCCTGGAGTACAACGGCAGGACCTCCAGGCTCCTGCTGACGGGAAGGGATTGCAGCTGGACCATGCAGTTCTTGATCGACCCTTCGCCGGGTAGGAAGATCAGGATGTCGCCCTGCTCCACGGCGGAGCCCTTTGTACGGGACTTTTCCCGTTTCCTGCCTCCCTTGATTTCATCCGTTTCTCCCTGGCGCCCGGACAACAAGGCGGCGACGATCCGAACGATCTTCTCCAGCAGGGCATCCTGGCCGCCTGCCGGTTTAACGGGCTCGTAGTTGATCCTGACCGGATACATGGGTGTTTCGATATTGACGATCGGGCACTCGTCGAAGTACTCGCTGAATACCTCGGCGTTGATCGTGGCAGAGGAAACAACCACCTTGAAGCCGGGGCGCTCCTCAAGGATTCGCTTCAGAAGACCAAGAATGAAATCGATGTTCAGGCTGCGTTCATGGGCTTCGTCGACCATGATCACGCCGTACTGGGACAGGGAGTAATCCGCTTTGATCTCCTGCAGCAGGATTCCGTCGGTCATGATCTTGATGCGGGTATCCAGGTCCGTGCGGTCCTCGAAGCGCATCTTGTAGCCCACTGTGTCCGGGATAGACTTGCCCCGCTGGCGGGCGATGAACTCGGCCACGGATACGGCGGCGATCCGGCGTGGCTGGGTGACGCCTATCATCCGCCGCTCTGCGTAGCCGGCTTCGAGCAGGATCTGCGGGATCTGGGTGGTCTTACCCGATCCGGTAGGGCTTTGCACCACGATGACCTGATGATCCTTCAGGGCGGTGAGGATCCGCTGTTTCTGCTGGTATACGGGGAGCTGTAGAGGTTGCACGGCTTATTGTACGGGAAAACCGGCCTCAGGGGCAACGCGGCGGTGGCTCGGTGGCCGCACCGGGCGCCGGCTTGAGAATCGATTCACCCCCGGTGCCGGCGTATTTTCACTGCTACGGTTTTGGCTGTACTATGAGAGATATGGCCAATCCGTATCATTCCCTGTTTCACAGGCAGGAGGGCAGCGAGGGGGAGCTGAAGACCTTCATCGCCGCCATTCCCCGGCACTCGCCTCAGGAGATCCTGGGCCGCCTTCGCCGGAGGGGCTACATAGGACAGGAGGGAGCGGTCAGGGCTGTATCGCTGTGGGCTTACCGCCACGTGTCCCGACTGAAGAAGATCTACCTGCAGGGAGTAACGAGGGACAGCCTTCCGGCCAAGACGAATATGCTTTTCGTAGGCCCGACCGGTTGCGGCAAGACTTACCTGATCGAGCTTCTATTTCGGGACGTGCTGCACCTGCCCACCGTGATCGTCGATATTACCGGGTACTCGGAAACCGGCTACGTAGGCCAGGACGTATCAACGGTCCTGACCCGGCTGCTCTACGCATCCCAGTTCAACCCGGCCCTCGCCTCGATCGGCGTGGTCTGCCTGGACGAGTTCGACAAGATCGCCTCGGGGCAGAATAACGCTGTGTTCGCTGGGGCCGGAACGACCAAGGATGTTTCCGGTTTGGGTGTACAGAGAGAGCTGTTGAAGATGCTGGAAGCCGCGGAGATTCCGGTGCCTGCCGAGCTGACTCATTCCGAGTACGCCCCAAGGACCATGATTTCCAGCCGGGACATCGTGTTCATCGGCTCGGGGGCGTTCAGCGGGCTCAAGGGTCAGATCGAGCGCACCGGAGCGGAGCATATCGGCTTCGGCCGCCAGCCGCTGTCGGGAGAGCAGGACCGGATCGCGGTGTCTTACACGAGGGATGAAATGGACCTGGCGCGCAATTTCCAGAACTACGGCTTCCTTCCCGAGCTCATCGGACGTTTCCAGCGTATCGTCCCTTTCCAAGCCTTGAGCTGGGAGCAGCTCAAGTCGATCCTGACGGACAAGGTGCTCAAAGCCTACCAGAACGAGTTCCGCCTCGACGGGATAACCCTAGAAGTGGACGAGCAGGTACTGGATTCGATCGTCAAGCGCAGCCTCAAGATGGAAACAGGAGCCAGGGGGATCGACTCGGCCTTCATCCAGTATCTCGAGGATGCCGCCTTCGAAAGCTACTCCCGCCGGGACGTCAGCCGGGTGCTCATCTATCTGAAACGCGGGGAGGTGGCCTTTGAGATTTCCTGAGGAGGAAGGCCGGGAGCTTCTGGCATCCGTGCGCTGGCAGCTATCCCTGGGCCCCCGTGCTCCGGGTTTGCCCGGCCACGAAGCGCTCAAGCAGGCTCTACACGCCAGGCTCGAAGAGTCGGCGGACGAGGTGTTCGAGCAGAGCTTCATGATCAGGCTGCCAGACGGCTCGGCCCGCTGCGCGAACCAGATCGGCCTTTTTCACAACGCTGCTCGCGGCGATGCCTGTAACCGGGCCGGGAGCGCAGGCGGGCGGCACGGCGGAAGCCGCGGAGCGCTTTTGCTCGGCGCCCACTTCGACACCAGGCTGCAGGCCGACCGCGAAGAGGATCCGGCCGGGAGGCGAAGACCGATCCCGGGCGCCAACGACGGGGGCTCGGGCACGGCGGTGCTGCTCGGCCTGCTTTCCTTTTTAGGTGAGACCGAATTGCCCCGGGATGTGCTGACGGTGTTCTTCGATGCCGAGGATGTGGGGGAGATCGGCGGCCTTCCCTTTTCCTGCGGAGCACGGTTTTTCGTTCGCCAGCCGCCCGTAGAGCTACCCGAGGAGGCGGTGATCCTCGATATGGTGGGAGGCAGGGAGCTGGTGCTCGACATCGATATGTATTCTCTCGAGCACCCTGCCAGCAGGGAGCTGACGGGACGGATTTTCCGGCTCGGCTGCGCCCTCGGCTTTCCGCCGTTTCGCGGCACCGAGGTGACGGGAACAGTGTCGGAGCGGGGGAAGCTCAAGTACATAGTCTGTGATCACCTGCCCTTTATCCAGGCCGGGATTGCTTCCTGCCTTCTCATCGACCTGGACTATCCGCCCTGGCACACCCAGGCGGATCTTCCCGAGGCGATGTCGGGAGTCTCGTTGGCTATGATTTCAAAAGTCCTGAAGCGGTACGTACAAGGTCCGTGAAGCGCAAGTTTTCGTAGCCCTGCCCGGTTATCAGATCCCGCAGATTGTATCGGTTGCTGGCCTGCTCGTGCTGCCCGTAGAAGACCGCCAGAGGGATTCCCCTTTTGTCGGCATACTTGAGCTGGCCTGCCAGTTTTTTCCCGGTGGGGTAGATCTCGGCGGTAAATCCCTGTTCACGCAGTCTCGCCGCCAGCTTGTGGTAGGCTGCCAGCAGGGGCTCGTCGAGAAAAAGAATCAGGATCTGCGGGGCGGTTTTGTCTTTTGCCGATAATCCGAGGTCTTCCAAGGCGGAAACCAGCCGGTCGAGCCCTATCGAAGAGCCGACACCCGGAAGCCGCTCTTTTGTATACAGGGAGGCCAGGTCGTTGTAGCGCCCTCCGGAGCAGACCGATCCGATTGCGGGCAGGTTGGTCAGAAACGTCTCACAGACGATCCCCGTGTAGTAGTCCAGGCCGCGGGTGATCGAAGGGTCGAGCAGGAAAAAGCTCTCCAACCCGCACTCCGCGATGCACTCGAGGATGCTGTCCAGACGCTGGACAGCCGGGCTCTCGGAAGGTACGGCCGCAGCCAGCTTGTTCAGGGTCTCACGGTTACCGCTCTCCGGGGTGATGAATTCCAGGATCTGCCGGGCGCTTTCTCCGCCGCCCACCTCGGCTAGCTGGTCTTCCACCTCGCCTTCACCGGCCTTGGCAAGCTTGTCGATGGTCCTGAGCACGGCCAGGTACTGCCCGGCCAGGCCGAGCCGGGTAAGGAACTGGTTGAAAAGCTGCCGGTGCGAGAAGTGAATGCGAAACTCCCGGATCCCCAGCGCCCGCATGCTGTCCGCCATCACCAGCAGGATCTCGAAGTCTGCCGATGAGGAATCGACGCCCACGATGTCGAAATCGATCTGGATAAACTCCCGATAGCGCCCCCGCTGAGTATTCTCGCCCCTCCATACCTTGCCCATGTGGTAGCGCTTGAAGGGCAGATACAGGTCGTGTACGTGTGCAGCCATGAAACGGGCAAAAGGAACCGTCAGATCGAAGCGCAAGGCCACATCCCGCTGCCCGTGGTCGAGAAAGCGGTACACCTGTTTGTCCGTCTCGCCCCCGCCCTTGCCGAGAAGAATTTCGGCATACTCCAGGGCCGGAGTATCGATGGGGACGAAACCGTAGGAGCGGAAGATCCGGGCGAGCCTGTCCTGGATATCTATCTTGAAAAGCTCGGTCTCCGGGAGGGAATCACGGAAGCCTCGCAGTGTTTTGGGCTGAATGATTTCTGACATAACGCTCCTTCAAAGTATCCCTTCGCAGTTTCTTGTGTCAACAGGAACCCCGGCGGCGGAAAGCTGCAGGCGCGGGCATGCCTGAACCGGAAGCTTCCCCTGCCGGGCGGCCATTAAGGTGAGCCTGCTTGCGGCTCACTTGACGCAAATCACCGGATAGTTACAATAGGAGCCAGGTTGCATATGTTATAACCGAATATCTGGACTGAAATGCCTTGCTAGTTCGCTACGGCACCTCCGCGGAAGGAAAACCTGTAAAAAAGGCGGAGCTTTACACCGCCGAAGATCATCGGATCGATCCCGCCCTTATAGACCCGGACGCCAGGCGGATCGTCCACAGGCTGCGCCGCTCCGGCTTCAAAGCCTATATTGTGGGGGGAGCCGTACGCGACCTGATTACGGGCCTCCGGCCCAAGGATTTCGATATCGCCACCGAGGCCTTTCCGCGGAAAATCCGCAGGATCTTCCGGCATTCGCGAATCATCGGCCGCAGGTTCCGCATCGTCCATGTGTACTCCCATCACGACAACAAGCGCAAGATCTTCGAGGTCAGCACATTTCGCTCGCGCCAGAGCGAAGGAGACGGCACGAAGCGAGGCAGGCGGAACAACGGCAACAATATCTACGGCTCGATGGAGGAGGACGCCTGGCGCAGGGATTTCAGCCTGAACGCTCTGTACTACTGCCCGGACCGGCAGGTTATCATCGATTTTGTCGGCGGTTACAGGGACATCCAGGAGAAGAAGCTCCGCACCCTGGCGCCTACCGACGCATCATTCAGTGAAGATCCGGTACGTATGATCAGAGGAATCAAGTATGCCGAGCTCACCGGATTTCCTCTTCCACCCGCCTTGACGGCTGCGATCAAGCGTCATCGGGACAAGCTGGCCGCCTGCTCGCCGGCCCGACTTACCGAGGAGGTTTATAAGATACTGGGCAGCGGCTATGCGGCCGGGATATTCCTGCGAGCTTACCAGCTACGGCTTCTGGCCGTCTTCCTGCCCGCCCTGCACGATTACTGGCGCTCCCTGGGCCGGCGCCGGCTCATCCAGACTATTCATGGCAGCCTCGGCACGCTGGACAAACGCATGCGTAGTAATTCCGAACCGGCTGTAAGCAGAGGCGTAATGTTGGCGTATCTTCTCAAAGGTTGCTGTGAACAGTCGGAGCTTGCGGGAAATCAGGAGGAGCCGGTGGAGAGCGCCGCCGGCAGAATTCGGGAGGCTGCCAGGCCGCTGCTTCCATCCCGCAGAGAGAGTGAACGCGCCGCCCGGCTGATGCTGCGCTGGAAGGCGAGGAACAACCGGTAAGGATCACCTTTTCGTTATGATCGAGATGCCCTATGAGGTAAAGATCATGAGGAAGGAGGAAATATCGTGAGTATCAAGGAAATTATTAGACTGTTCGTCGTTTTTCTGGTCGCCCACCTGATAGCTTATCTGGTTGCCGGAGCTGTTGCTATAAATTTTTTCTACACCGGTTTCTGGGACGGTCCCGCTCCCCTTTACCAGCCGTTCCTGCGCACGATGGTCGAACCGGAGTTGTGGCGCCATGCGGAGATCTGGCAAATCCCGGGCCAGATTATAAGAGCCCTGCTCATGGCGCTCGTCTTGCTGCCGGTAGCGGTCAGGCTCAAGGAGATGACTGTGGGGATTCGATATCTTTTTTTCTTCGGTTTGCTTTTCATATTCACCCATCTCGCTGCGGCCGCTCCCTCTCCTGCCAATATCGAAGGATTCATTTACATGCGGCCCGAGTTTGTGCAGGCTGCCTTCTGGAGAGGCCAGGCGGAGATGGTTCTGTACAGTCTTCTCGCCGGTTTTCTGATGGCACGATTCATGTTTAAGAACCAAAGAAAGAAAAAAGTAAGCTAAAACGGCCGTGGGCGCCGGCCGATTGATTGAAAGGTAAATCCCTGGTACGCTTGCTGTGCCGCCGAGCGAACACAGGGATGTCTAAGCCGAAGAAAGATCGATTCGTATACCAGCCTCCCGCGGTCGTGTATTACAAGCCCCAGGGTGTTCCCCTGTTCCGACTCGAACAGGTGATTCTCGGTGTGGACGAGTACGAAGCCGTCCGCCTGGTGGATTACGAGGGCCTGCAGCAGAAACAGGCGGCGGAGCGTATGAAAGTCTCCCGCGCTACCTGCGCCCGCATCCTGGAAAGCGCCCATCGTAAGATCGCAGAGGCCCTTACCGGAGGCAAGGCGATCCGCATCGAGGGGGGGAGCTTCGTTTTGGCTCGAAACCGTTATCGCTGCCGGGACTGCAATGCGTTCTGGGAGATTCCTCTTAGAGGAGATATCGACACCCGGCAGCCGGTTACCTGCCCGCACTGCGAGAGCGACAGAGTCATGGACCTGGGCAGGGAGGTGGGTCTGCGCGGCGCCCTCCCCGGTCCCGTGCCTGGCTGTGCACCCGGCCGCGGGGGGCGGCGCCGCGGCTGGCAGGGAAGGGATCCAAGGACCTGAGGGCGCGCCCGCCTGCGCCTTTCCGCATGCCTGAACCAAGATTGACAAATGAGCATATTCTCATTATTGTTTTAATGAAATTATCTTTCATTTCGGAGGAGGTAGGATATGCCTTTCGGCGATAGAACGGGTCCTTTCGGACAGGGACCGATGAGTGGAAGAGGCGCCGGCTACTGCGCCGGGTACGGAGCGCCGGGCTATATGAATCCGCCGTCGGGAAGCGGAGCCTGGCCTTATGCGGCCGCGGGGTGGTTCGGCCGTGGGGGCGGGCGCGGGGGCGGCCGCGGGCACCGCAACTGGTACAGGGCCACCGGATTGACAGGCTGGCAGCGGGCGGCGATGGGTTGGCCCGGACCCTACGGCGTCGATGCGTCGATGCCGCCTTATGGGTCGTATGAACCGACAAAAGAGCAGGAACTGGCAGCCCTGCGCAGTCAGGTGCAGTATATGGAGGAAAGCATCAAGCAGGCGCAGGAGAGGATCCAGGAGCTGGAGCAGAAAAGGACTGAAGAGTAGGGACACCCATGAAGGTGGTGATAACCTCCAAGGGTGATGGGCTGGAGGCAGCGGTAGATCCCCGCTTCGGGCGGGCTGCGCGCTTCGTGGTCTACGATACGCAGACAAAAGAGATCCGCAGCGTGGACAACACCCAGAGCTTCGATGCTCCACAGGGAGCCGGGATCCAGGCGGCGCAGACGGTTTTGCGTCTGGGGGCCGAGTGCCTGCTGACCGGTCACTGCGGTCCGAAGGCGTTCCGCGCCCTTGTATCGGCCGGCATCCGGGTATTCACCGGAGCAGAAGGAACGGTGGCCGAAGCGCTCGCCGCCTTCGAGCAAGGCCGGCTGGTCGCCGCCAATGAAGCCGACGTGGAAGGCCACTGGGTATGATCCTGGCCGTAGCTTCCGGAAAAGGGGGCACGGGGAAGACCACCGTGGCTGTTAATCTGGCCCTGGTGCTCACGGAACCCGTGCGGCTCCTGGACTGCGACGTCGAGGAGCCCAACGCCCACCTCTTTCTGCGGCCGCAGATCCACGGAACTGAGGAAGTGTACGTCCCGATTCCGGAGGTGGACGGGCAACTCTGCACCTCCTGCGGCGAGTGTGGAAGCTTCTGCCAGTATAACGCCATCGTATCGCTCAAAACCGAGCCGCTGATCTTCCCGGAGCTGTGCCACGGCTGCGGCGGCTGTACCCTGGTCTGCCCGGCCGGAGCGATCCACGAGATCCCGCGGGAAGTTGGCGTGATCGAGCGGGGGCTGCGCGGGCATATCCGCTTCAGCCAGGGCCGACTGAACGTTGGGGAAGCCATGGCGGTTCCGGTGATTCGTGCTCTCAAGCGTGACTGCGAGCCGGGTATGTTGACAATCATCGATGCGCCTCCCGGGACTTCCTGCCCGGCGGTAACCAGCGTTCGGGGCAGCGATTTCGTGTTGTTGGTGACCGAGCCTACCCCATTCGGATTGAACGACCTGGTCTTGGCCGTGGAGATGGTTCGAGCTCTGAAGCTGCCGTTCGCAGTGATGGTCAACCGTTCGGACAGCGGGGACCGGGCGGTGTTCGAGTACTGCGAAGAGCAAGGAATAACAGTGCTGATGGAGCTGCCGGAAAACCGCCGCCTGGCGGAGGCCTATTCCCGGGGCGAGCCGGCCGTCGAAGCGCTTCCAGAGCTGCGCCGGAGCTTCCTGAGGCTCTACGAGAGTATCCTGGCCGAAGGAGCGCGGCATCCGGGCGGTGCTGTGGGAGAAGGAAGCTTCCGTTCCCGGCGGTGAGGGTAAGGCTATGCGCGAGCTGGTGGTTATAAGCGGCAAGGGAGGCACCGGCAAGACCAGTCTGCTGGCTTCTTTCGCGGTCCTGGCCGGAGAAGCGGTGCTGGCGGACTGCGACGTGGATGCGGCGGATCTGCACCTGGTGCTCAGTCCGCGGGTGGGCAGGCGCGAGGTATTCCGCAGCGGACACGAGGCCGTAATCCGCCCGGAGCTATGCCAGGGTTGCGGCAAGTGCCTCGATCTGTGTCGCTTCCAGGCGATCAGTTCGCAAGAGCCCGCTAGCGGGCGGACCCGAGAGCATGACAGGGTGTTGTACCGGGTCGATCCGCTGGCCTGCGAAGGCTGCGGGGTCTGTGTCCGCTTCTGTCCGCACAATGCAATAGATTTCCCGCAGCAGGTGTGCGGTGACTGGTTCGTTTCCGACACCCGCTGCGGTCCCATGGTCCACGCTCGCCTGGGCGTCGCCGCCGAGAACTCCGGCAAGCTGGTTTCCACGGTACGGAGCCAGGCCCGCAGCGAAGCCGAGGCGCGCGGCCTGGAGCTGATTCTGGTAGACGGCCCTCCGGGAATCGGCTGTCCCGTGATCGCCTCGCTTGCCGGCGCCAGTTCCGTTCTGGTGGTAACCGAGCCCACCCCGGCCGGTGAGCATGATCTGGCCCGGGTGCTGGCGCTCTGCCGCCACTTCGGCCTGCCTGCGGTGGTATGCGTCAACAAGTGGGATCTGAACGAAACCATGACGGAGCAGATCGAAAAGCTGGCCGAGAAACAGGGCGCCGCGCTGGCCGACAGAATCCCCTATGACCGGACTGTGACCGAGGCGCAGCTACAAGCCCGCGCGGTTGTGGAGATGGGCGGCCCTGCGGCCGAAGCCGTCCACAGAGTGTGGAAGCGATTCCAATCGGCTTGAAGGCGGCGGGTCTTGATCTTCGGCCTTAATCACAGCAATGATTGTACGAGCTGTTCCGGTAGCCTTGGCTCGACCTCGGCGCACGGACACGATTTCCAGTCAACGAGAAAGGAGAGCAATATGCGTATTGCCATTCCTCTGGCCGGTGGGAAGCTTGCCCAGCATTTCGGCCACTGCCAGTATTTTGCACTAATCGACGTGGACCCGGAGGCCAAAACCGTACTGGGAAAGCAGGAGTTGGAAGCTCCGGAGCACCAGCCGGGCCTGCTGCCCCGCTGGCTGGCTGAGCGGGGAGCGAAGCTGATCATCGCCGGGGGCATGGGCAGGCGAGCCCAGAATCTCTTTCAACAGAACGGGATAGAGGTGGTGGTGGGAGCCCCGGCTCAGGCTCTGGAAGTCCTGCTCGATGCTTATCTCAACGGGACATTACAGAACGGGGAGAATCTCTGCGACCACTGACCGGGGGAGCCCCTCCGCCAAGCTAGGTCAGCGCATCACCTGGATGCGCTGCATCAGCGCGTCGACCTTCTCGGTATAGGCGTCCAGGTCCATCTCTTTGGCCTTCTCCAGGTACTTGGCCGCCAGCTCATAACGCTGATCGGCGAAGGCATTCACCCCCAGCGCATAATTGATCAAGCCGGAATCGATACCCAACTCCGCGGCTTGTCGGTAATACGATTGCGCCGTTTCATACTCCTTCTGCCTGTAAGCGAGGAGACCGAGGTAGTAGTAGGGAATATAGTTATCGGAACGCCGTTCCAGCGCTCGCTGAAAGTTGGCAAGGGCCTCTGAGAGCTGGTCCTTACCATACTGCTCCACTCCCTGACGGACCAGGTCATTGAAGGTCATCAGGGATAGAATGAACGAAGAAAAATCACTCTCCAGCTCTGTCGGGTCCACCCAGCCGAACGCTCTGTCCATCACTCGCCTGGAGTTTTCCTGGAGGGTGGACTGGGCCTCGAGAGCGTCCAGGGCCTCCCAAAAAATCCGGTTGTAGCGTTTTTCCGGGCTCTGCAGGAGGAAGTGCACCAGACCCCAGGCGGTGGGGTAGAAGATCTCGATTCGTTCTTGAGCCCCTTTCTTGCTGATGAGCAGCAGCTCCGGGAGAGACATGCGATCCTCAGCTCGGGTGCTCTTGAGTATTTTTTTCAAGGAATCGAGCCAGGCAAAGTCAGCCTGCCAGCGATAATTGTCCGTTACCGGATCGTATTGGGAGTATTCCAGGTACGTTGCCAGTCCCTCCTCGATCCACAGCGGAGCTGTCGGCACGAAGGCGCTGAGGAACTGGATAAATCCGTAGTGCAGCAGGGAGGCGTCGAACTCCGGCTTCTCCCGTTGAAAACCGACCAGCTCGCTGCGATTCGGATCGTTGTAGGATATGAACACGAAGTCGGAACGGGTCTCGGCGATCAACCGTTCTAGGTGTGCGTCGTAGGCCTCTTTTTCCGCGAAGATACGTACCCGCAGCCTGGTCTTCAAGGAACTCAGATCGTAGTGAAGGAACTCATTGAACAGAACAAGGGCCGCTTCCAGCTTGCGAGCGATTTCCCTCGATCCAGTGACGTTGGTAGTGGTCAGCACCTGATAATGCTCGCTCGACCAGCTAAAGAACTCCTGCTCCTGGCCTGACAGCGGGTCTGCCGACAGCATCAACAGCAGGGCAAGCAGGACTCCGCACGGCTGAACTATCTTCATATGCCCCCCCCGGGGTCTTTATATTATTCTGATATCAAAGGCGTGTCAAATCATTGTTGATTGGAGTTACGATTTCGTGATTTACGCCGCCTGGGGATTTTCTCGAGCAGGAGGGCGAAAGGCCGCAAGCCCGGTATGTCCTCCATGACGATTTTCACCGAAGTGGTCATGGGGATGGCCAGCAGCACCCCCGGGGCACCCCACAGCCAGCCCCAGAAAAACAGAGAGAAGAAGACAACCGGGATCGTGATCCTGAGCCCCGAGCCCACCAGCTTGGGTTCCAGGAGCTGGGCCACCAGGTTCTGCAGAATGACCAGGAC
>CAYMEK010000058.1:7474-29615 GCA_964389305.1 uncultured Spirochaetaceae bacterium | reverse complement strand
GTTCTACACCGCTGAAGGCTGGAACAACTGGGTTTCGGCCTTCAACAACGGGCAGTCGGTCGGTCTTCTGAATGCCCTCTGGATCATCGGGACGCTCAAGTCCAAGCCCGAAAACGCCGGCAAGTGGATGGTAGCGCCCACCCCGCTGGTGGCGGGTGTTCCGGGCGCCCGGAATGCCAGCAACAACGGGGGTTCGAGCTGGTACGTATTCGCGAGCAGCAAGGAGAAGGCCGAGGCGGTGGATTTCCTGAAATCCACCTGGGCCAGCGAGGCTCCGGATGCCCTCGAGTTCTACAACGTCATTCTCAAGGGCGCAGGCGCCATGGGAACCTTCCTGCCCAGCCGCAGCGGCTCTAACTACACGGCCAACGACGAGTTCTTCTACAAGAGCCAGCCGGTGTTCAAGGACTTCGCGGCCTGGATGGAGAATGTGCCGACGCTCATATACACGGCGAACTATCTGGCTATGCGCGATTCGCTGCGCAACGCCATGAACCTCCTGTTCGGTGGTGAACTCTCCACCATCGATCAGACCATCGCCCACGCCGAGCAGGAGTATAAGCAGGTTACGGGGCAGTAATGCTATCTTGAAAAGGACTCCCGCCGCTGCGGCGGGAGTCCTTTTTGTTAGTTCTTTTAGCGAACACAAAAATATCGACAAGGAGAGTGGCGTGAAATCGAGGGGAGCCTACTACCGCTACTTGAATAGGGTAGGTTGGTACTACGTCGCCCCGGCGGTCCTGCTGTACTGCCTTTTCATGCTGTACCCGATCGGCTCGTCGCTGTACCTGGTTACGCAGAAGTGGCGCGGGTTCCACCACGAGTTCGTCGGTCTGGCCAACTTCGCCCGTCTCGCTCAGGACAAAATATTCTGGGAGGCCCTGGGGCACAACTTCCTATTCATTTTTGTCCAGGTCCCGATCATGGTTTTCCTGGCGATGATTATCGCGGTGATCCTCAACAAGGGCATTCAACGTTTCAGGGGTGCTTTCCGCGTGTTCTATTTTCTGCCCTGCGTGACCTCCCTGGTCGCCTACGCGGTGCTCTTCAGGATCCTGCTGCAAACCAACGGCCTGTTGAACAACCTGATGCTCGGGCTGGAAATCCTCAATAAGCCGATCGGCTGGCTGAACGATCCTTTCTGGGCCAAGGTGACCATCATCATCGCGCTCACCTGGCGATGGACGGGGTACAACACGGTCTTCTTCCTGGTGGGCCTGCAGAATATCGAGGGTACGATCTTCGAGGCCGCCGAGGTGGACGGTGCGAACAGGATCACCCAGTTCTTCCGCATCACGCTTCCGCTTCTGGTTCCGGTCATCCTGTTTTCCGCCGTCACTTCGACGATCGGGACCATGCAGCTTTTCGACGAGCCGAATATCCTGACCTGGGAGGGCGGACCCTCCAACGCGACCATGACCGTGGCGCTGTACATCTACCGCCAGGCTTTCGTGACCAACTCCGATTTCGGCTACGCCTCGGCGCTGTCCTACGTCATGGTCCTGATAGCCGGCGCCCTGGCTTTCATCCAGATCAGGGTGCTGGGAGGGAAGAGCTGATGGCTTCGGTACAAAGGTTCACACCCGCGCAGTTGCTCATGTGGGTTTTACTGGTAATCGGGGCCTTTCTCAGCGTGTTCCCGTTTTTCTGGATGCTGGTCGGCACCACCCTCAATCCGAACGACGTGGTTCTCGGCGTTCTTAAACCCGGCAATGAGTTCCCGCTCAACTGGGAAAAGGTGACCAAGACCTACGACATCTTGACGATGTTTTTAAACTCCATGAAGATCGCGCTGCTCACCGTCGTATTCGGCCTGTTTGTAAACGGCCTGGCCGCCTTCAGCTTCGAGAAGTACAGGTCGAAGGCCAGGGAGTGGGTCTTCGGGGTTATGCTGCTTACCCTCATTGTACCCCAAATGGCGATCGTCATTCCCATGTTCAGGCAGATGGCCTTCCTCAAGCTGCTGAACACCCACGCGGCGATCATCATGCCCTCGGTGATGTCGGTGTTCATCATTTTTTTCCTGCGCCAGAATTTCAAGATGTTTCCCACCGAGATCCTGGAGGCGGCCCGCGCTGACGGAGCGCACGAGCTGAGGATTTTTTTCAGCATCGTGGTCCCGTCCATGAAGGCCACCTTCGCCTCGGCGAGTATCTACATCTTTCTCTTGCAGTGGAACAGCTACCTGTGGCCGCTGATGACCATTCTTACGGAAGTCAAGAAAACCTTGCCGCTGGCCATTTTCTCCATGATGCGGGCCTATACCATCGAGTACGGCGCGGTCATGATCGCGGTCTGCATTTCCACCTTTCCCGTGCTCATCCTGTTCCTCGTGATGCAGCGTCAATTCGTGGAGGGACTGCTCGGTTCGGTGAAGTAAACACGCAAGCCCAAGGAGATGATATGAGCGACGCTCCGATTCGCCTCAACGCCCTCATCCATGGGGGAGACTACAACCCCGACCAGTGGCTGGACCGGCCCGACGTGCTCGAAGAGGACCTTAGGCTAATGAAGCTGGCCCGCTGCAACGCCATGAGCGTCGGTATTTTCGCCTGGTCGACGCTGGAGCCGAGGGAGGGCGAGTTCGCCTTCGACTGGCTGGAAACGGTGATCGAGCGGCTCTATGCCAACGGCATCCATACCATCCTGGCAACACCGAGCGGGGCGCGGCCGGCCTGGCTGGCGCGGAAATACCCGGAGGTGTTGCGGGTAACAGCCGACGGGCGCCGGCGCCTGTTTGGCGCGCGGCACAACCACTGCTATACTTCACCCGCCTACCGTGAAAAGGTCGGGATCATCAACCGGGAGCTGTCTGCCCGTTTCGGCAGGCATCCCGCGGTCATCCTCTGGCATATATCCAACGAGTACGGCGGGCAGTGCTACTGTCCCCTGTGCGCACAAGCCTTTCGCCGCTGGCTGCAAGAGCGCTACGGCAGCCTCGAGAATCTGAACCGCGCCTGGTGGAACAGCTTCTGGAGCCACAGCTATTCGGATTGGGCCGAGGTGGAGCCGCCCTCGCCGCTTGGGGAAACCACGGTCCACGGCCTCAACCTGGATTGGAAACGGTTCGTAACGTCCAGAACCGTGGATTTCATGAAATTCGAGATCGCCGCAGTACGCGAGTCCTCGCCGGAGGTCCCGGTGACCACCAACCTCGTGGGGCTCTACGAAGGCTTGAATCCCTGGGAGCTGGCTCCGGAGCTGGACGTAATCAGTTGGGACAGTTACCCCGGCTGGCACGGCACGGGTCCGCGGACAGCCGGCAAGGGCGATTGGGACCCCGAGGGTCGCGACTGGCGGCTGGCGGCCGGCGTTGCCTTCGTTCACGATCTCACTCGCTCTCTGAAAGCAAGGCCGTTTCTGTTGATGGAAAGCACGCCCAGCACCACGAACTGGCAGGCCGTCTGCAAGCTCAAGAGACCGGGTATGCACGCGCTGTCTTCCATTCAGGCGCTCGCGCACGGATCGGACAGCGTCCAGTACTTCCAGTGGCGCAAGAGCCGGGGCAGTTTCGAGAAGTTCCACGGCGCCGTGGTCGACCACGTCGGGCACGAGCACACCCGCGTCTTTCAGGAGGTCCAGGCGCTCGGGGAGCAGCTTGCCGGTCTCGCTGCGCTCGCTGGGACCACGATCGAACCGGAAGCGGCAGTGCTGTACGACTGGGAGAACCTCTGGGCCTTGAACGACGCGGCGGGCCCGCGGAACGACGGCCTCAAGAACTACCGCGAGGACTGCCTGTCCCACTACTACCAGCTTTGGAGGAGGGCGGTGCCCACCGACGTGGTCGACCACCGCGTGGATTTCGGGCGCTACAAGCTTCTCGTTGCGCCGATGTTCTACATGGTGCGTAAGCAGACGGCCGGGCGGATCGAGGAGTTCGTCCGAGGCGGCGGTACCTTTGTCTGCACCTACTGGTCGGGAATAGTAAACGAGACCGACCTTTGCCATCTAGGTGGCTTTCCGGGCCCCTTGAGAAAGCTGATGGGAGTCTGGGCCGAGGAGATCGACGCCCTGTATCCCGCCGAGAGGCGCTCCCTGACCATGACAGAGGGCAATCCGCTCGGCCTGTCCGGCACCTATACCCTCCGGCACTTCTGGGAACGCCTCCACCTGGAGGGCGCCCAATCCCTGGCCACCTTCGATGGCGACCTTTTTTCAGGCGCGCCCGCGCTGACCAGGAACGCCGTAGGCAAGGGGTATGCGTACTATATCGCATCCCGAAACGAGGAGCCCTTCCTCGACGCCTTCTACGGCGCCGTGATCGACGAAGCGAACGCAGACAGTGTGTGGCCGGCGGGCCTGCCCGAGGGGGTCAGCGCGACCAGGCGCGTCGGCGACAGCGGCGCCTATACCCTGGTCATGAACTTCAAGGAGGAGGAGCAGGTGTTGACTCTGCCCCAATCACTGCGAGGGGCGACGTTTCTGGCCGGGAGCTCCGACGGGGCACACCTGGCGCTCGGGCCCTTCGGATATGCGATTCTGCGAGCCGCCCGCTGAGGCCGACGAATAATCTATAGCTGCAAGACCACCGAGACGTACGGCACCCATTGGATGTCGTCGGCGACCGAGCCCCATTGATTCTTGTAATTCAGGACGTGAATCCAGTAGAAATGCATTCCAGCGCTGAGCCATTTCCATGGAGACACCTCTGCGCCGAGGTGCCAGACCGTTTTGTATTCGACAGTACCCGTCGGCGTTCTCAGCTTGGCCGCCTCCGGCCCGGTTTCAAAAGTGGAGTCGATGGTATTCTCACCTTTCTGTACGAATGTTACATCGGTTTGCAGCGAATACCGGCCGTACACCTGATACCGGGCCATGAGGGACTCGACTATGCAGTCCGGCCCCAGAGCGTAGCCTATGGGTTTGGAACGGAGCTGTCTGCCCGCGAAATTCGAGACAACTCTCCGGGTAATGATATAGTCCGGCTGGTCTTCCATGAGATAGAACCAGGGATCGGTGAGCACCCACTCGAAGTTCGTACTCAGGTACCCTTTACCCAGGGGATAGATGAAATCGGCGCCCAGGAGGTAACCGTAGGCGCTCGGCAGGTCCTCGATCGAGTACTTTCTTCTCTCGTATCCGGCTTGAAGCTGATCCGCGCACCATTGGCCGTAGATGTTGATCCACCTGTACGGATTGACCTCGAGCTCTACGGCCAGATTGACGTTTCCCAGCTCGTCGTTGATCATCCAGCCGTGATAGATCATGAAAGGATTCAGATAGCGAAGCTCCAGGTACTTGCCGCTGAGCATGAGGCTTTCGCTCACAGCCAGATTCACCCGATCCCATAACCGGACCTCGATTCTGTGTCCCAGGAATGACTTCGATTCCTCTTTCGTCTGGCTTATTTCCTTTTCATCCCAGTTTTCCAGGCTGATATAGCAGGTGCTGAATTTGAAAGATTTCCAGTAGGTGGAAAACGAAAGGTAGTCGTGGAAATCGGCGTTGTCGGAAAGCATCAGGTTGCCGGTTCGTCCATTGCCCCAGGATAGGAGGTCCCGGCCGAATTGCACGTTCCAATGACTGCCTCCGAGGGAGAGCAGGGCGCGAAACGGGAATTGAGCGTCAATACTGGATAAGTCGGTGATTACGTTCGTATAGTTGTGGGGATCTTCGTCTACCACGAAAGGGTCCTTCTTGATGCACGGCTCCATCAGGGCGTACAGAGGGCTCAGGATCCAGATCTCCAGAGGAATATCGATGAGCGGTTTCCTTTCCTTGTACCCGTATTCCCACTGCGGGTAGTCGGGATTGGAGTCGATGTATCCCTCCACATTGGCTCTCACCGACGCGTTGAAGCGCAGCCCGTCAGGCTCGGAATAGACAGCGGGGGTCTTCAGGTTCTCAGCCAGGTAGTCATAGCTGTGTCTGCCTGCTGCAGAAAGCCTGTCCGGGTCGATCTTGCCGAGGTTCAGAAGTATTTCCTCGGCCGAGAATGGTAGTGAGGTAGAGGGTATGGACATCCCGGCTTCAAGGTAAAGGCACTTAAGGGCGTCGTAGAGCAGCGAGCTTTCGGGGTAGATCTTCTGGTTGTTGTCCGCAGGCAAAAAGACAGGAGTAGCCGATAAGAAAAAAAACAGGAAGGAAATGACCGGTCGTCTAGTCATGTACAACTAGTCTATTGCGGTGCAGCTACCCGGTCAATAGAATCGATATCATATGCTGCCGAGCCGAGGAACCGAACGATGAGCGTCTACGTCAACGGCCGCCACCTTGCCTTAGCCGCCGAGCTGGTTAAACGTACGCACGCGGCCGGGGGCCTTGCACCCGTCGACTGCGAGTCCTTCTGGGCCGTAAACGATCGAAGCATCGTCGATCCGTTTTCTCCCGACTGTCCCTGCCTGCCGTTGGGGATCCGTATGTCCGACGAGTGCGTGTTCGAGGAGCTTTCGGTGCCGGTGGATTGGCACCGCCTTTTCCACGATGAGCCTTTTCACATAGAGCTGTGCCGCCGCTACAACGACCTGGCCGCACAGATCGTCGGCCGGCGGCTCCTGGATGAACGGCTGAGCGGAGATCGGGACCCCGAGAATCCGCCGGTAAAGGCACTCTCGGACATCTTCGAAGCCCGCAGTGAATGGCTGGAGGATTCATGGTCCTACTGGCTGCATCGCTCGGCCCAGACCGTGGACGAGCTTTCGGCGCTCCTGGATCGGGTTGACAGGCGGTTGGAGCGCCTTCGCGAGTTCCTCCTTCCGCCGGATTGGGCGCAAGCTAAAGAGCGTTTTCTCAAAACAGGTAAGAAGCTGCCGCTCTACCGCCACCAGCGCGGCCCGGTGACCTTTGCCATGTCCGTTTTCGGCGAGGAGAACCTTATCTATCTCATCATCGACAACCAGAAGCTGGCCGGAAGGTTCCGCGACCTGATCATTAAGGCGATCCTCGAGCGGGCGCGCATCATCGACGAGGAAGCCGGCTACGCCCCAGGGCAGGCGCCGAGAGGATGGTCGTGGGCCGATGACAACTGTGCGCTTCTTTCCCCGGACATGTACCGGTTCTTCGGCTATCCGATACTGGAATCGGTATTCTCCCGCTATGCTCCGAATCCCGGCGACAGCAGGTACCAGCACTCCGACTCCGCCATGGGCCACCTGCTTCCCATTCTGGGAGAGCTGCGACTCACACGCGTCAACTTCGGTCCCTCCCTGTCGGTGCGTGAGATCCGCGAGCACCTTCCCGATGCCGTAATCCACGGCCAGCTCGCCCCCCTCACCCTGTCGCGGAACGAAGAGCTGAACATCGTGGCGGAGGCCATCCGCGATTTCGAGCAGTCACGGGAGAAACGCGGGCTGATATTTGATACCGCAGGGAGCGTGAATACGGGTTCCAGGCTTGCGAGTCTCAGGCTCATCATGGCGGCGATCCAGGAGTATTGCCGGTACGGGACCTGATGGCAGATCGGCGGATCTATCTGAGCCTTCCTTCGAGCTCAACGGCCCTGGAGGAGCGCCTGAAGACCGTCTTTCCGTTCACCAGCGTCATCTCCACCTTGATATCGCCGATTTCCTCGGGAGCCACGCTCAGGGGATCGGCGGAAAGAACGGCCAGGTCGGCGTATTTGCCCACGCTGATGCTTCCTTTCTCCCTCTCGCTGCCTTCGGCGAAGGCGCTGTTCAGGGTATAGCATTTCAGCGCCTGCCTGGTGGTGATGCCTTCCGGGCCGCCGCGGTTTACGGCCAGGTGGATGATGCGCAGGGGATTGAACAGCGATTCCCCTGGAAAGTCGGAGCCGAAGGACAGGGCCACACCTTCCTGCAGCAGCGAGCGATACGGGTAAGCCCGGGCGGCTCTCTCAGGGCCGAGAAGTCTCTCGTCCTTGGCGGGATCCACCAGGGCCGAAGGCTGGGCGCAGACCAGGATGCCCAGCTCCCTCAACCTCGGCATGTCTTCCCGGCGAATGAGCTGGCCGTGCTCGATTCTCAGCCTGAGATCGGCCGTCCAGGGATAGCGTCGCTGCAGCATCTGTACCGCGTCGCCCAGCTCCTTGATCGCGCGGTCCCCTATGGCGTGACAGGCGGCCTGCCGTTTGCGTCTGACGTAAGGCGCCAGTTGTTTGAACACCTCTTCAGCCGGTTTTCCGCTCCCCTCGGTGTCGGGCTGGTCGGCATAGGGCTCGGTCAGCCAGGCCGTATGGCTCGAGAAGGCCCCGTCCAGGAAGAACTTCCAGGGACCGGGCCGGAACCACTGCTCATCGAAACCGACGGCCCTCATCCCCATAGACAGGCGGGGCTCCTCACCGTATCTCCAGCAGGAAAACCGGCAGGTGAGCTTGCCCGCCCTGTACAGGTTTTGAATCACTTTGAAGGGCATACCGAACCAGGTATTGTCCTGGACCGAAGTAACGCCGACCCGGGCCAGCTCGGCCAGGCTTGTTTCCAGGAGCTCACGCGTAGTCTCCCGCTCGGTGAATATCGGCTTCCAGAAATGCTGGCGGATGAAGCGGTTGGCGCTCGCTTCTTTTACAATGCCGGTGGGCTGCCCGTTTTCGTCCCTCTCCACGATGCCCTTGTGCGGATTCCGGCCGTCTGGACCGACGCCCATGCGCTGCAGCGCCAAAGAGTTGGCCCACAGTGCATGACCGGAGAACTGGAAGAGAACCACCGGGTTGTCAGGAAAATGCCGGTCCAGCAGGTCGCGGTGGGGGTGCGGGCAGGCCGGATAGTCCCAGGAGCGGGCAAAAATCGGCCGGCCGGGAGCTACCCCGGAGAAGCGTTCTCGCAGGACCTCGACGATCTGTTCGCCATTCAGGCCCTGCAGATTGAGCATGGACAGCTGGTGGCCCAGAAGGACCGCGTGGATATGGTTGTCATTGAAGCCGGGGACTACGGTCCTGCCGTCGAGGTCCATCCACTCGGCCGTCGTGGAGACGATCCTCCTGGCTTCCAGCTCACCGCCTACGAAAGCAATTCTGCCGTTTTTGATCACCACCGATTCAGCGATCGGCAGGTCTTCGTCCAGGGTAACGACGTTGCCGTTGAAGAGCACTGTTTCGCTCATCGACGATCTCCTTATGACAAATATAGTAAACTACCTGGTCGAAAAACAACGCCGGTTTCTTCGTTCCACCGACCTGCCCATTGCGGACCTGGCCGCTCGGTCCGTCCGTTGCGGCGGCCATAACCGTAAAAGGTTATTTGTGAGTACAAAATTCTTGCGTATCATTAATACGCACAGGAGGACTATGGGCATGGCAATAGAATACCGCAGGCTGGGAAGGCACGGGGTACTGGTCAGCAACCTCTGCCTGGGGACAATGAATTTTGGCTGGCACACCAGCGAGAAAGACAGCCACGCCATCATGGACAGGGCCCTGGAGTTAGGTATCAATTTTTTCGATACCGCAGATGTCTATGGCTGGTCGGTCGAGCACGGTCGCACCGAGAAAATCATAGGGCGCTGGCTTGCTCAGGGCGGCGGAAGGCGGGAAAGCGTGGTGCTGGCCACCAAGGTATACAATCCGGTCACTCGCAAGGATTTCCCGGCCGAGCCCAACCGCGACAATCGGAATCTTTCGGCCTTGAAGATCATGCGGCACTGCGAGGGCAGCCTGAAACGCCTGCAGACGGAGGTGATTGATCTTTACCAGATGCATCACGTGGACCGTGACTGTCCCTGGGACGAGATCTGGGAAGCTTTTGGAGCTCTGAAGCAGGAGGGCAAGCTTGTCTATGTGGGATCGAGCAACTTTGCCGGCTGGGACATCGCCACCGCCTGTCAGGAAGCGGCCCGCAGAGGCTTGACCGGTCTGGTGAGCGAGCAGAGTGTCTACAATATCAGCAATCGTACCGTCGAGCTGGAAGTGATCCCGGCCTGCCGGCATTACGGGCTGGGGCTTATCCCCTGGAGTCCGCTGGCCAGAGGCCTGTTGGCCGGATCGCTGGAGAAACACTCCGAAGGGCGGAGAAGCGACGAAGAGCTGGGTAAGCAAGTCGATCGGCATAGAGGGCAGCTCGAGGCCTACGAAAAGTTCTGCCGGGACCTTGGCGCGTCCCCGGCCGTGGTGGCTGTCGCCTGGCTTCTGGCTAATCCGGCCGTAACGGCGCCCATCATCGGACCGCGAACCATGGAGCAGCTGGAGAGCATGGCACGGGCCACCGAGATCAAACTGGATCAGGAGACGCTCAAGCGGTTGGACGAGATCTGGCCCGGGCCTGGAGGTGAGGCTCCGGCGGCTTATGCCTGGTGATCATAACCGGCGACAGCCGCAAGCGGCGAGAAGGGCAACAGCGGTCGAAAGACGAAATCCTTAGCCCTTTTCTACCCTAGATCATTTCTCATACGCAGGTATTCGTCCCGCGGTATCTCTCCCCGGGCGTATCGTCGATCCAGTATTTCGCGGGGATCGCCGCTTGGGCGTCCACTCTCGATGCTGCCGCGTCTGCGCACGGTCAACAGCACGACCAGGACTACGACAACAACGGCCAGAGCGGCTACCAATACCCAGACCAGGGGACTGGCCGACATCATGTGAAAGCCCCAGCCCGGCCAACCGCCCATCATCCACGGACCCATCATTCCCGATCCCCAACCCGGCTGCCAGAACGCATCACCACCGCCGGCCAGGTATGAATAACCCATGGAGCGATGCATCGCCTCCAGGCTCTGCGAGCCTTCTCCGCCCATCATCTGGTCCATGAGCTCGTGCTGCCGCTCGTTGGGTACCATGAAATCCATGAGGGCTTCCCCCAACTGTGCCAGCTGGGCGTCGCCTACCCGATCGGGATCGATTTGCTCGACGCTGTCCACTTTTTGCTGGCTCTCGATCCGCGACAGGATGGCCTGCACCGATGAAGTTGCATCGTCCGCCGGAACGGCCACAACTATTACGGTCAGAAGTCCCAAGGTTACTATCGCTTTATTCATTACATTAGCTCCTTGTGCTTACTTCTTGATATGTACTGTCTGCGCAGCTATGCTCAGGATTGCCTTTCGCCTTTCTTCACCCGCAGCAGCCGGGCGTTAATGGCCACGACTACCGTGCTCAGGGACATGAGCAGGGCCCCTACGGCCGGAGACAGTAGAACACCCACGCCGTACAGCACCCCGGCAGCCAGGGGAATGGCCACCACGTTGTAGCCGGTAGCCCAGACCAGGTTCTGCACCATCTTGCGGTAGGTTGCCTGGCCGAAAAGGATCAGAGAGGTTACGTCCTGGGGATTGGAGTTCACCAGAATAATGTCCGCTGTTTCAGCGGCTACGTCGGTTCCCGAGCCGATGGCGATACCGATCTGCGCCTTGGCCAGGGCGGGAGCGTCGTTCACCCCGTCACCGGTCATGGCCACGTATTCGCCCCGTTCCTGCAGCTCGGCCACCTTGTCCTGCTTCTGGTCCGGAAGCACCTCGGCGAAGAAACCGTCCATACCCAGCTCACCGGCCACGGCTTCGGCGGTCTCCCGGTTGTCTCCGGTTATCATCCAGCACTTGATTCCCCGCTTCTGCAGGCGGCGTATCGCCTCGTAGGACTCAGGCCGGATGGCGTCGGACAGCCCGATGGAGCCTATCACCCGGCCGTCGGTCTGTACGAACACCCGGGTTACCCCGGCTTCAGCCTGACCGCTGTCCGGCACGCCGATTCCCTGCTCGCTCAGGTAGCCCGGACTTACTACGGCTACCTTCCTGCCGTTGACCCTGCCTTCCACGCCTTGTCCCTTGATGGCCCGGAAGCCGGAAGCTTTTAAGGGCTTCACGTTATGCTGCTCCGCCCGCTTCAGAATGCCCCTGGCGATGGGGTGCTCGGAGTTCTGCTCCAGAGCGGCGGACAGCTCTAGAAGCTGTTTTTCATCGTAGCTCCTGTCATGGATCCGCACCTCCGACACCTCGAAGCTGCCCTTGGTCAGGGTGCCGGTCTTGTCGAACAGCACCGTGGTAATTTTGCGAGCGTTCTCGAAGGCGGTGCGGTTGCGTATGAGCAGTCCGTTCTGAGCCGACTTGGAAGTAGAGACGGCCACTACCAGAGGGATGGCCAATCCCAGGGCGTGAGGGCAGGTGATGACCATGACCGTAGCCATGCGGGCGATAGAGAACTGCAGGTCTCTGCCCGCCACCACCAGCCAGGCCACCAGGGTGACGACGCCTACCGTGACGGCGATAATGGTCAGCCAGAAAGCGGCGCGGTCGGCCAACCCTTGGGTCCGGGACTTGGCCGCCTGCGATTCCCGCACCATGTTGATCACCTTGGACAGGTAGCTGTCCTGACCTGAGCTTTCCACCTCGATCTCCAGCGAACCGTCTCCGTTGATCGATCCTCCGATCAACCGGTCACCCTCGTTTTTCTCCACCGGTCGGGACTCCCCGGTCAGCATCGACTCGTCCACGTAGCTGCGCCCCCCGCTGATGCGCCCGTCGGAAGGGATTTTTTCTCCGGGTTTGATCACCAGCACGTCGCCCTTTCGCACTTCCGACAGAGGAATATCCTGGATGCCGTCGCCCTGCTTGCGATGCGCCGTGTCGGGCATGAGCCGGGCCAGTGATTCCAGCGCGCCGGAGGCGGCCAGGATCGAGCGCATCTCGATCCAGTGGCCGGCAAGCATGATGTCCACCAGCGTGGCCAGCTCCCAGAAGAAGGGATTGCCATGCAGGCCTAAGGTCACCGCCGCGCTGTACAGATAGGCCACCGAGATGGCGACGGCGATGAGCGTCATCATGCCGGGCTGCTTCTTCCCCAACTCCTGCACGATCCCCTTGAGAAAGGGCCAGCCCCCGTAGAAGAAAACCAGGCTCGCCAGGCCGAACAGGATGTACCGGGCACCCGGTATCGACAGGGAGAACCCCAGGAGCTCCTGGATCAGCGGTGAGAGCGCCAGTATGGGAACGGTCAAGGCCGTAGATATGTAGAAGCGGCGGCGGAAGTCCCGGATCATCATGCGGTGATGCTCACTATGGTCGTGGTTCATGATATTTCCCCTTCTTCTTCGAGATCTCGCTTGATCTGCTCGAACTCCTGACGTGATATCTCTCCGCGCGCATATCGACGCTTGGCGATTTCCAGCGCATCGTCTGCATTCGACGAAAATATTCCTCTTACACCCCGCCGGCGGTAGTAGGAATAGGCCAACGCCCCGACTGCGACGATCAGTACCAGCAGCAGCAACATTCCCATGACAGGTCCTCCTGGTGATTCACGGCGTTTTTTCTCGATCCCGGGTTCGGAATCCATATCAGCCGCAATTTTCTTGTTACCCTACCCCCCAGGGGTCTAAAAAGGTACATAGACAGTATAACTATTTCCGGCGGAATTGACAAGTATTGCCAGGCTGCTCAGGCGGGGTCACTCCCTTTTCCGGCTGACTGCACCGGTGCCCGGTTCGTGGGGAAGGCTTACAGGCGGGGGGGACAGGGCCGGTGAGTCCGGAGGCGTTGGTCCAGGAGCGGGGTTGACAATCTGGTCGCAGCCGTGGTACTTTATACCCCAGGGGGGAGGGGTAAATAACAGAACAAATTTTGCGGTGGCTGTGTTTGGGAGGATTGCAGGAGGCTGATCCGTGGCTGAGGAAAATGGAATCGTGATCGGACTGCGCGGCGGCAAGGCCAGGATAAGACTGCAGAGGCAAGAAGCCTGCAGCGGCTGCCATGGATTGTGCCTGTTCGACGAGAACAGCCGCTCCATGGTCGCGGAAGCGGAGAACGCTCTGGGCGCCCAGGTAGGGGACCGGGTGAAGATCGAGCTAGCCGGGGAAGGCGCGGCGAGAAGCGGTTTTATCCTCTATATTCTGCCGCTGTTGTCGTTCATAGCCGGCTTCGTAGCGGGAGACGCCGTTGGCCGCAGCATCGGGATAAACTCGGAGGTCGCCGGCGTGATTTCCGGCATCGCCCTTGTTGCCTTGACCTACTTCGTTATCCATCGGTGGCAGAGACGACGGAACCGCACGGGGCGGCAGCTCATGCGGGTAGTTCGAATTCTGCGCAGCGGCTGAAATTACCGGCGGGCAGGGCTTGCCGGTGTACGGATTATTTGCTATCTTATACCCCTGGGGGGTGGGGTAAATAGATTTCCACCTTCCCCCGACCTCAACAAATACGTGCAAGGAGGAGCTCATGCGGGCATTGACCCTTGATATAGAAGGAATGACCTGCAGCCACTGTGCAGGCCATGTTCGCGACGCGCTGCTCGGCGTGCAGGGCGTGAAAGAGGTGACGGTGAGCCTGGAGAAGGGCTCGGCCTGGATCACCTGTGACGACGGGGATATGGAATCGGCGGCCCTCGAAAAGGCTGTGCAGGAAGCGGGATACGGGGTTCGCGGACCTGCAAAGATCTCCGAAACCAAACCGGTGGCCGGGGAACCGGATGCACAGCCTGTCCCGGAGCCGGCTGCGGAATCCACGGTGAGGGAAGCGGGCTACGACCCGGAGGCAGGGCAGGAAACCGTGACTTTGAGACTGGGGGGCATGAGCTGCGCCTCCTGCGCCAGGACCATCGAGAACGCGCTTCGCAAGGTCCCGGGAGTCAGGTATTCGGCAGTAAATATAGCCACGGAGAAGGGCACCGTGACCTTCGATCCCGCCCTAACCGGGTTCAGTGAGTTGAAAACCGCGGTGGAGAATACCGGCTACCGCGTTCTGGAGAGGCGGTCCGAAGCCGTCGAAGAGGCGGACGAGGATGAAAAGCGCATGGCTGCGGCTCGGCGCCGCATGCTTACCGCCTGGGGATTTACCGTTCCGATCGTCCTCTGGATGCTGGTGGAGATGATCGGCGGGATCGCCTGGCCCAGCAGGACCGTGTTCGACCTGGGCATGATCGCCCTGTCCCTGCCCGTACTGTTGTGGATCGGAGCGCCGACGCTGCGCTCGGCCTTCAAAGCCGTGATTCACGGCAGCGCGAACATGGATGTGCTGATCGCCATGGGCACCTCCATCTCCTTCCTCACCGGTCCGGCGGCTCTGTTTCTGCCGGTGGCCAACTACGCCGGCGTCGGGGCCATGATCATGTCCTTTCACCTGACCGGGCGCTACGTGGAAACGACGGCCAAGGGCAGGGCTTCCCAAGCGATCAAGCGTCTTTTAGAGCTGGGCGCCAGGACCGCCCATGTGCTGGTGGACGGGCAGGAGAAAGAGGTGGCGATCGAAGAGGTTAGCGTTGGCGACCTGATGGTCGTACGTCCGGGCGAGAAGGTCCCGACCGACGGCGTGATCGTCGAAGGTGAAAGCTCGCTGGACGAGTCTATGGCCACCGGCGAATCAATGCCGGTGAACAAGCAGGCCGGCGAGGGGGTGATCGGAGCTACCGTCAATCAGGAAGGTCTGTTGAAGGTCCGGGCTACCAAGGTGGGAAGGGACACCTTTCTGTCCCAGGTCATCAAGATGGTGGAGGAGTGCCAGGGCTCCAAGGTGCCGATCCAGAAGTTTGCCGATCGCCTGACCGCCATCTTCGTGCCCGCCGTGCTGGCCGTTGCCGCCGCGACCTTCCTGCTCTGGCTGCTGTTTCCGGGCCTGCTGCAGCCGGTAACCGACTGGGCCGCCGGCTTCCTGCCCTGGGTGAATCCCGCCCTCGGCAGCGTAACCCTGGCCATATTTGCCGCGGTAGCCGTTCTGGTGATTGCCTGCCCCTGCGCGCTCGGGCTGGCGACGCCGACCGCGCTGATGGTGGGCAGCGGCATGGGCGCGCAGAACGGCGTGCTGATTCGTCGGGGCGAGGCGATTCAGACCCTCAAGGACGTGCGCACCATCGTTTTTGACAAGACCGGAACGATCACCAAAGGCAAGCCGGAGGTAACGGACCTGCTCCCCGGAGGGGATTTCGACGAGGAGAGCTTCTTGCGGCTGGTGGCCAGCGCCGAATCCGGCTCCGAGCATCCCCTGGGTAAGGCCTTTGTGCGTCTGGCTGGAGAGAGGGGTGTCGCCTTGGAGCGTATAACCGGCTTCCAATCGCTGCGGGGTAAAGGAGTACGGGCCGAGGTGGCCGGTGGCGAAGTCCTGGTGGGCAGCCGCAGGCTGATGCTGGAGGCCGGAATCGATCCCGGGCCTCTGGAGGCAGAGGTGGGTCGCCTGGAGGAGGAAGCCAAGACAGCCATGCTGGTGGCTTACAGGGGAATCCTGATAGGGACTGCGGCCGTGGCCGATACCCTGAAGGAGGATTCGCTGCCGGCGATCCGCGAGCTGGAAAGTCTGGGCATCGAGACGGCGGTTATCTCCGGGGACAATCTGAGAACGGTACGGGCCATTGCCAGGAAGGTCGGTATTTCGCGCGTGCTGGCCGAAGTCCTGCCCGACGGCAAGGTCGAGGAAGTCAAGAAGCTTCAGCAGTCTTCCGGCATAGTGGCGATGGTTGGAGACGGGATCAATGACGCCCCGGCTCTGAGCCAGGCGAACGTGGGAATCGCCATCGGCACGGGCACAGACATAGCCATTGAGGCTTCGGATGTGACTCTGGTGCAGGGCAATCTGTCCGGCGTGGTCACCGCGGTGAAGCTTTCACGAGCGACGTTCCGCAAGATCCGCCAGAACCTCTTCTGGGCCTATTTCTACAACCTGGTGGCCATTCCGGTGGCCGTCCTCGGTTTGCTCCACCCGGTCATCGCCGAGGCGGCCATGGCGTTCAGCTCGGTAAACGTGGTGACCAATGCGAACCTGCTCCGCAGGGCAAAGATAAAAGCCGCCTACCGGCCCGGCGGCTTACTTCACGGGCACGATCTTTAGAATGCGATCGTCGCCTGAGCGCACGCGCCCGCGTCCGTCGCGGTTGCTGGTGGTGACGTACAGCGCCCCGTCGGGCCCGGCGACCACCGCCCGCAGCCGGCCGTAGGCGCTCTCGCCGCCTCTGTCGACGAACAGACGTTCGATAGAGCGCACCAAGAACGTCTCGCCGGATCGTTCCACCTCGATGCGGATAAGGGTCTGCGCCCGGAGGCTGGCCAGGTACAATCGGCCCCGCCAGAAGGTCATCCCGGCCGGCGGAGTGGCGTCGACCCACATGATCAAGGGGTCGTGGTAGCGAGGATCATTGGCTTCCCCCACCACCCGGGGCCATCCGTAGTTGTCCCCCTTCTCGATAATATTGACGATGTCGTGACCGCGGAGGCCGAACTCGCCGGATGGCCCGTGCTCCGAAGAGAACAGCGTCCCGGTCTCCGGATGCCAGGCCAGCCCCTGCGGGTTGCGATGGCCGTAGGAGAACACGGGCGAGCCGGGAAAGGGGTTGTCCTGCGGGATCCCGCCTTCCGGAGTGAGCCTGAGGATCTTGCCGGCCAGGCTGTCCAGATCCTGGGCCAGATCGGCGCGGGTGCTGTCTCCGGTGGTGATATACAGCAGGCCGTCGGGACCGAAAGCGATCCGGCCTCCATCGTGATAGCGGGCACCGGGGATCCTTTCGATGATCAGCCTGTCGAATGCGGCTGACTGCCCCTGATCTCGATATCGCTCCACCTTGTTATAAAGGCTTCCTCCGGAACGGTAAGTGTACATCAGGTAGATGTAGGGCGCCTTCGGGTAGTCGGGGTGCACGGCTATGCCCAGCAAGCCGCCTTCCCCCACGCTGGCCGCATCGACTTCCAGATACGGAGTCTGTACGAGCCTGCCGTTCTCGATTAGCCTGACCCGGCCCGGCCGCTCTGTAACCAGGGCCCTGCCGGCCGACAGAAACGCCAGCTCCCAGGGAATCTCCAGTCCGTCGATCCAGGTTTCGACCTGCAAATCTACCGGATCGGGAATGTAGCTGTCCTGTATCTGCTGCGGGACCTGGCCGACCACCGGTTGGCCGTGGGTGCAGGCCGCGAGCAGGCAAAAACCGGCGATCGTCAACACCGGAATAGTTCTTGCCATAGGTACCTCCATCGGACAAACGTAATACCGGCAAGCGGCTCGGGACAACAACCTGCTACCTCTATTTTTCACCGGGGTTTGCAGAGGCGCAGCTATTCGGGCTACAGTAGATGGGAAAACTTGTTGGAACGAGAAAGGAGCAGCCGGAGATGATACTCGGTGTTATGTCCGATTCCCACGACCATCTTGGCAATATCGGGAAAGCCGTACAGGCGTTCCTGGACAGAAAGATAGGCGTCCTGATTCATGCAGGGGACTTCTGCTCTCCCTTCGTGTTTCGGGAGCTTGAAAAGCTGAAGCCCACCTGCCCCAGAATGTACGCCGTATTCGGGAACAACGACGGAGACCGCGTGTTGCTGGTGGACAAAGGCTCGGGATTTTGCACCTTCAGGGACAGCGCGCTGAGCCTGGAGCTCCAGGGGCGGCACATCGCGGTGATGCATTATCCGGATGTGGCCGCGAGTTTGTATAGAAGCGGGGACTTCGACCTGGTGGTTTACGGGCATTCGCACGAGCCCCATTTGCAGGAAGGGGAGCGGGTACTGCTCAATCCCGGAAGCTGCGCCGGATATCTGAGCGATCGGGCCACCGTGTCGGTCGTGGATTTAGACAGCCTGCAGGTGGAGATGATAACTCTGGAGTGAAAGGGCCGCGGATGAGGGGAAAGGGAGCGGCGCTGCTGTTACTGGTTGCGCTCCTGCCGTCTCGGGCGGGAACGGCGCAAGAGGTGCGCATCTTCGAGGATTCCTACAACTGGTCCCATCCGAACCGGCTCGGCCTCACCGAGCAGGACTTGCTGTTCACCGAGCCTTTCACCGGGAGTTTCGACAGCCGGGCTTTTTATTTTCTCGGTCTTCTGGATGAGGGCACCCAGTTCGTAATCAGCATATTCAACTGGGCCTACGGCTATTGGGGCGGGTGGGGGATGTCGGTGGTGGTGATCGAGCCGGATGGCAGCGTTTATGTCTGCGAAGAGAAGATACCGGAAAAGGAGATCACCTTTGCCGAAAACCGCTTCTTCATTCAATTCGCAGACTCTACGATCGAGGGTGCCGATGGGCTGTATCGTATCAGGATCAACCGGCAAGATTTTTCCTGCGACATATTCGTGAGCAACCTGCTGCCCCTGTGGCAACCGGGCGACGGCTACGTGTTTCTCACCGAAGAACGGGATGCATTCATGCGGCTCGGGGTGCCTTCCCCCTGGGCCCTGACCAGCGGATATCTGGTCGTTCGGGGCCGGCGGATATCCGCCAGCGGGCAGTGCTACGGAGACAGGAGCCGTCATTCTCTTCCCATCAACAGAATGAACTCTCCGACCCTGGCCTTCCGAGCCTTCAGCCGGGGCTCCACTCCTCTGGAGGAGCGCTGGTTCATCAGCGTGCTGCACTACACCACCGACAGGAGCTACGGCGCGCGGCAGGTTCCGATCATGATCCTGGCTCGAGGCGGCGATTGGGTATTTACCACCAGGGAGCTCTTATTGACACCCCGCGATTTCAGGGATTCAGGTAGACACCGTATGCCCTTCCCGCACCGCTTCGAAGTCGAGGCCGAAGGAAACGGCTACTCGCTTCAGGGGCAGTTCCTCGCCTCACACCTGTATCACCTGACGGACATCTTCGAAAAAATACCCAGGATCTTCCGACCGATCGCTTCTCTCTTTTTCAAGCGTCCGGTGATCTTCCGCATGACCGGCTATTTCCAGGGTACCGTCACGGCTCCGGATGGCTCGCTCAGCAGCCTGCTGCTGTTCGGGCAGTGCGAGTACTCGATCGTAGATTGAGGTGGAAAACGGAATGATGGTAAGAATAAGGGCAGGTGTCAACACCACCAGGGAAAACTGGCTGTATGCCTTCAGCCGGGAAGTCCGCCGAGATCTGGCGAAGCTGCTCGATTTCGATGAAAAGCTGATCGCTGAGAAACCGGATGCGGCGGTGGTGAAGAAGAGCGTCCGCGGCGCCGAGGTCGTTCTCGGCGCCTGGAACGCTGTTCCATTTACGGAAGAAGTGCTGGAGGGCTGCCCTGACTTGAAGCTCATAGTCTATGCGGGGGGCAGTGTGAAGGGCTTGGTAACCGAAGCGCTGGTGAAGCGAAACGTCAGGATCTGCTCGGCGGTGCGGGTAAATGCCGTACCGGTCGCCCAGTTCACGCTTGGTGTGATTCTGATGGCCTTGAGACGGGTCTTCGGCTTCCATCACGATTTCCTCGAGCATGGTCGAGAGGCCTGGAAAAGGGAGTTTGCCGATTTCCAGGGCGGTTACTACAAGACCAGAATCGGGCTCGTCGGCTTCGGAGAAATCTCCAGACATCTGATGGTGCTTCTTCGTGATTTCGACATAGACGTGTACGTCGTATCTTCCCGTTTCACCCAAGAGCACGAAATAGAATATCGAGCCAGGAGAGCTTCGCTGGAATGGGTAATGGCGAACTGCCAGGTTGTTTCCCTCCACGCCGCCGATATCCCCCGAAACGTCAACCTCATCAACCGGGAAAACCTCAAGCTGATGAGGCCGGGAGCTGCGCTGGTGAACACGTCCAGAGGGAGGCTCATCAAGGAGGAGGACCTGGTAGACAGGCTCAGGGAAGGCGGGATAACGGCGTTCCTGGACGTAACCTATCCCGAGCCGCCGGAGCAGGGACATCCTTTCTACACGCTGACCAACTGCATTCTTACACCTCACCTAGCCGGATCGATCGGCTTGGAGGTCAGCCGCATGGGCGATTTCTGTTTGCGCCAGCTCCAGAACTGGCTCGGCAACCGGGAGCTGGAGGGTGAGGTTTCCCTTGCCGACCTGGCGGACAGGGCCTAGGGGAGCTATTTCCGGCCGTGCTCGTTTGCGGTGAATCGGATCATGTTCCAGGAGAGGGGCTGCAGCACGGTTTTAAACAAGCCGTCGCTGCCCTCGGGTAGATCACCGGCTCCCGTTATCCGCACCCGGTCCGGGTTTTCCAGGCTGTTTATCGCCGCCAGGTCTTTGCCGGCCAGAACCGTGTGCTCGACAGGCGAACAGCCCTCGAATCCTCTGAGCACGAGCTCCGTGGCTAGCGGCTCCCGGCTGCAGTTGAGAATGAACAGGACGAGCGAGCGCTTGCCGGCGTCGTGCACAGGTACCGACTGCAAGGCAGGGACTTCACCGTATTTCTTCGTGGGCATCGGCGGGCATTGGACCTTGTGCTCCAATACGGATCCCCGCCCATGCCGCGATACCTGCTGAAACGGGTGGAATATCGTCTGCCTGACGATTCCGCCTCCTTTCTCGGTCAGTATGGGTGCGATCACATTGACCAGTTGCGCCAGACAGGCCATTTTTACCCGATCGGCGTTCTGCAGCAGGGAGCAGAGAAGACCGCCGAGAGTCAGGGCGTCGAGCAGGCTGTAGCGGTCCTCGATCAATTCGGGACCGATCTGCCAGGGATCGGCTGGAGTGATTCCCCGCTTCATGTACCAGATGTTCCACTCGTCGAAGGACAGGTACAAGGTTTTCCTACTCCTCTTCTTTGCCTTCACGTAGTCCGCCGCGGCGGCCACTGTCTTGATGTAGCAGTCCATGTCGACGAACGAGGCCAGGAAGCTGTTCGTGTCTTCTTCCGGCTCGTAGTAGCGGTGAAGAGATACGTAATCCACGGCGTCGTAGAGAAACTCGAGGACTGTTCTATCCCAGTCGGGAAACGTAGGCATGAGCGGGCCGGAGCTTCCGCAGGCAACCAGCTCGATGTTTGGATCCACCCACCTCATGATCTTGGCGGCCTCCAGGCCCTTTTTCCCGTAGTCCTGCGCCGAGAGATGGCCGATCTGCCACTCCCCGTCCATCTCGTTACCGAGACACCAGACCTTGATGTCATGGGCCTCACGGTGACCGTGCTTGCTTCTCAAATCGCTCCAGTAGGTCCCGCCCGGATGATTGCAGTACTCCACCAGTTCGCCCGCCTCCCGGGGGGTGCCGGTTCCCAGGTTAACCCCCGCCATCACCTCCGTGCCGGCCTTCTTCGCCCAGTCCACGAACTCATCGATGCCGATCTGATTGGGTTCGACGGATCTCCAGGCCAGCTCCAGGCGCGCAGGCCTTTTCTCTTTATCTCCTATCCCGTCGGTCCAGTCGTACCCTGACAGGAAATTTCCTCCCGGATAGCGGACAATCGGAATGTCCAGCTCCCTTACGGCCCGAATCACGTCCTGTCGAAACCCCTGCTCGTCCGCTTCGGGATGGCCCGGCTCGTAAATGCCGGAGTAAACCGCCCGGCCCAGGTGTTCGATAAAGGAACCGAAAATACGAGGATTTACCGCTGCCTTCACGTAGTCACGGTCTACAATAATTCTTGCCTTTTCCACGTTATTTCTCCTTGGCCGCACCCGAAGCCCCTAATGACTGAATCATACACGGTT
>CAYMEK010000058.1:0-7374 GCA_964389305.1 uncultured Spirochaetaceae bacterium | reverse complement strand
AGGCCTGGGTCGAGCCAGATCTTGCCCCGTCGGAGATCCTCCGGAGTGCGGGAGCCGGTGAGAAGCATTACCGAGCGCAGCGTTCCTTCCAGGCGCTCGAGGTAGCGGATCGCCGCCTCGGCGCCCCCCTTGACCACTTCCCGGATCAGGGGCAGAGCCGTGCCGGCCATGGTGGCTCCGAGGGCCAAGGCCTTGGCCATATCCATCCCGCTCCGCAAGCCCCCGGAAGCCAGGATGCGTCCGGCGTACTGCGTCACACTGGCCAGCAGAATCGCCGTGGGAATGCCCCAATCGGCAAACTCGCCCGGCACTTCCCGCTCGTCCTCGGGGACCCGGTAGGCTTCTACAGTGATCCAATTCGTGCCCCCGGCTCCGGCCAGATCCACGTAGGCCACGCCCCGGTCGAGCAGCTCTCCGACGGCGGCTGGACGGATTCCGAAGCCGGTCTCCTTGACGATAACCGGGACCGGGCTGGAATCGCAGAGCCTGCCGATCGCTTCTTTGATGCCTCGGAAATCGCGGTCGCCTTCCGGCTGAAACAGCTCCTGGCCCGGGTTGAGGTGTACCACCAGGCCGTCCGTTTCCAGCCGTTTCAGCAGCTCGAACAGCTTTCCGCGGTCGCCGTCGCGCACCTGGACAGCCCCGATGTTGGCCAGCAGCGGCACCTCCAGTGCCAGAGCTTTGAGATGGAAGTGCTCGAAGAGTTCCGGGTGATCGAACAGGATGCGGATAGAGCCCATGCCCACAGCCAGCTTTTTGGCTTGAGCCGCCTTGGCCAGCTCGCGGTTGGCGGACAGGCCCTTTTCCGATCCACCCGTCATGCAGGAGATGAAAATCGGGGCGGCCACCCGGTAGCCCAGGAACTCTACTCCCGGCTCGACTTCGTCCGCCGACATCTCCGGCAGCGCATCATGGATAAAATGGACTCTTTCGAACCCTGTCCGGTTGCCCTCAACGGAGAACCGGGACGGGTCTGCGCAGATCGACAGGTGCTTCTCTTTCCGAAATCCAATCTCGGGGTTCTGTTGAGAAGGCGTATTCACGATATCCATCCTCCCGTATACCCGAAAGATAAAACGTTTCGGGAGCAACCGCAACATTCTCGATCATGGATAGGTACTCATCCCCTTCGTAGGGACCCTGGGTCCAGAGCCGGTATTCTTCGAAGGTGGCCCTGCTGCCCGGCTACGACCGGGAAGAGCGGGCGGTGACGCTCGACCTCTTGGATTATTCTCTGGCAAGGACTCGCTGAATTCCCTACTATAGGAAGGATGAGTGCAGAACAGGAATTCTTCCGCAAGCTTCGGCTTCCCCAACGACAGGAGCTGATTCGATCGAGTTTCAAACCTGAAGGGGAGGAATGGGACTCCGTGTCCTCGAATCCGCGCCTCAACGAGCTGTCGGACATCATGGTGGAAGCGGCGATCGGCTGCCTTCCGGTGCCTCTCGGGCTGGCTTCGGGATTTCTCATCGACGGGGAGCAGCTCACCATCCCCATGGCGGTGGAAGAGCCTTCGGTTATCGCCGCCGCCTCGTTTGCCGCCCGGATCCTTAGGCGCGGTGGCGGCTTGAGCACCTGGGCCGAGGAGCCGCTGATGAGCGCCCAGATCTTCGTAGAAGAAGCCGGGCAGGCCGCCGAGCGGGCTCTCCGACGAGAAGAGGTCCGCCTGGGCGAGCTGGTGGACCGCTGCCAGCCGGCGATGAAGGCCAGGGGTGGGGGATTCCGGGAGCTGGAGCTCAACCGGCTGCCCGTCAGCGGGATGCTGGTCGTTGAGCTGCGGATCGACGTACGGGACGCCATGGGCGCCAACATTCTGAACACGGCTGCCGAAGCCTTGAAGGCCGATGTGGAGCGTCTTAGCGGCGGGAAAGCCTTGATGTGTATTGTAAGCAACGCCGCCCGGCAGCGGCGGGCGGGCGCCCGTTTCTCCCTTCCCGTGGACAAGCTCTCGCCGCTGGGAGCCGAGGGCCTGGGCGCGCCGGAGGTCGCCCGCCGGATCGCTCTGGCCTCGCGCGTGGCCCAGGAGGACGAGCAGAGGGCCGTCACCCACAATAAGGGGATCATGAACGGCATCAGCTCGCTGGCCCTGGCCACGATGAACGACACCCGGTCCGTCGAAGCTGCGGCCCACGCCTGGGCGTGCCGGCAGGGACGATACCAAGGACTCAGCGTGTACACTATACGGGACACCGAGCGGGGCCCGATGCTCGAGGGGGTTATAGAGCTGCCCCTGGCACTGGGCAGTGTCGGCGGGGCGGTTTCTTTCCACCCGGCCAGCCGCCTGGCCCTGCGCATTTTGGGCTTTCCCGATGGCCGGCGACTGGCCCGCATCGCCGCCGCTGTGGGGCTGACCCAGAACTTTGCGGCCCTGCTGGCCCTGGTGACCGGGGGGATCCAGCGCGGGCATATGAGGCACCACGCCGCCCGCCTGGCCTACAAGGCCGGCGCCCGGGGGGAGGAGGTAAGGCGGGTTGCCGAACTGTTGGCCCGGAGGCGCCGCTACGACCGTGAAGAGATCGAAGCGGCGCTGGCCGGGCTGAGGAAAGGGAGGAAACGATGAGCATCGAGGCGCTTTGCTGCGCCTCTCCCAGTCTGGCCTTGATCAAGTATTGGGGAAAAAAAAGCGGCCGGCGGAACCTTCCGGCCACCGCCAGTCTGGCCGTGACTCTGGGCGGGCTGTACACCCGGACCCGGGTGATTCTGGACAGACAGGATTCGGTGACCCTGGACGGCGTGGTCCAGGATCCCGCGCGTTTCAAACAGTTTTTCGACCGGCTGCGGCAGAAGGCGGGCAGATCGCTGCATTTCCGGGTGGAGAGCAAGAACGATTTCCCCACTTCGGCCGGCTTGGCCAGCTCTTCTTCGGGATTCGCCGCCCTGGCGGTAGGCTGCACCCGCGCCGCGGGGCTCGAGCTCGATTCCCGGGAGCTGTCCGGGCTGGCCCGGTTGGGCAGCGCCTCGGCGGCCCGTTCCCTGTTCGGAGGCTTCACGCTTCTGCAGGCCGGGGCCCGGGAGGCTAGGCAGCTATACGGCAGCAATCACTGGCCCGAACTGCGGATCGCAATCGTGCTGGTCAGCCGGGAGGTTAAACCGATATCTTCGCGCCGGGCTATGGAGGCGACCCGCACCACTTCCCCCTACTACCGGGCCTGGCTGCGCAGCGCCTCCGGGCTGCTGGAACCGGCGGTGGAGGCGTTGCGGCTTCGCGACTTGAACGTTCTTGGAAGCCTGGCCCGCTTAAGCTACGCCCGGATGCACGCAGCGCTGCTCGCCTCCGATCCGCCGCTGCTCTACTGGCTGCCGGCCACCGTTGCGGTGATCAGGGAGTGCGGGCTTCTGCGGGAGCAGGGGATAGGCGCCTGGGAGACCCTCGATGCCGGTCCCCAGGTGAAGATCCTCTGCCTGGAGCCGGATCTCCCGCGCATTCGCGAGCGTATCACCGCCCTGGATCCTGAACTGAAGATACTGGTGGCTTCACCCGGCGAAGGGGCCAACTGCCGGGTGAGGGGGTGATGATGAGGCTTACGGTGCCGGGCAACCTGCTGCTGCTCGGCGAGTACGCGGTTACCGAGCCGGGCGGTCTGGGGCTGGCCCTGGCCGTGGACAGAAGGGTGATCCTGGAGTCGGAACCGGCTCAAGGTTTGAGCATCGAAGGGAGCTGGGGCGGGGATACGGTGCTCTGGAGAGAGGAAGACGGAGGGGGCAGCCCGCTGATATCGGCGGTAGTGGCAGGTTGCCGGCGCTGCCTGGCCGGCGGCTGTGGAAGCCAGACGCCACGCCGGCATCCGCCCCTGTCGGGGCGCCTGCGGATAGACTCCTCCGCCTTCTTCCGGGAGGGAGTGCGGAAGGCCGGCCTGGGCTCCAGCGCTGCGGTGGCCGTGGCCTTGACCTGGGCTCTGCTCTGCCAGTCGGGTATGGAGGAAGGGGAGCTTCGACGCTACACAGCCCGGGTAGCGCTGCAAGCCCATCGGCAAGCCCAAGGCGGCCGGGGAAGCGGATACGATGTCTTTGCCTCGCTTTTCGGCGGGATGGGCTGCCTGATCGGCGGCCCCGATCCCGCCTGGCAGGCCGTATCTCTACCCTGGCTTCCCGAGCTGTACCTGTTCGAGGGAAACGGCAGCGTATCGACCCTGTCGGCCCTGCACTCGTACGAGCGATGGAAGAGCATCTACCGCGGACAGGCTCGCAGTTTCCTCGAACGGTCGAACCGGGGTCTGCGCGAGTTCATTCGAGCGTCCTCCCTGGAGGCGGGGCTGTCACCTTTCCAGGATCTCAAGGAGCTGGGAATCTGGCTGGGCGACCGGATCGGGATATCCGCCGCCATAGTCCCTCCCGCGCCTTTGGAGGCGGAGTGGTGCAAGGCCGTGGGGGCCGGCAACGAGCTGGGGGTGTACCTGGCCGGACCGGGGTCCAACGGTGTGGCGGCAGCCGTGCAGGAGGGAACACTCGAGCCGGCGGTGATCGCCGCCAGGGGAATCGAATGGTCCATCTAGGCCGGGGCAGGGCCAAGCTGCTGCTGTTCGGCGAGCACGCCGCCGTGTACGGGTTTCCAGCGGTGGGCCTGGCTTTGGACCAGTCTCTGACAGTGACCGTAGAGCTGAAGGCGAAGGGCAGTGATGAGGACATCTGGCGGATCGAGGGGGGCAGCGCCGGGGACAGGGACAAGATCCTCGAGGTTATCGCTGTGCTGCAGGCGGGGGGGCCTCGAGACGGATTGCGGGAGCAGCGCAAGGGCGTCAAGCTGCTGAGCATCCGTTCTTCGATCCCCCGGTGCTTGGGATTCGGCTCTTCGGCCGCTCTGTGCGTCGCCCTGGCCGAAGCGCTCGCCACTCTGTCCGGCGGCGCGGACCGGAGGGTGATCTGGGAGTCGGCGCACCGGGCTGAAGAGCTGTTCCACGGCACCCCTTCGGGAATTGATACCGGTCTGGCCCTGCTGGGCGGACTGCACAGTTTTCTTCCCCGACCCCCGCGGCTGCCTCGAGTGCGTCCTCTGTCGGGCCTGCCGCTTCATCTCGTCGTAGGTGCGGTTCCCCGGCAAGGCAATACGGGGGCCCTGGTCGCCGGGATTCGAGAACGGGTAGCGGCCGGGGACAGGGAAACCCGCGGTCTGCTGCAGCGTCTGGGAGAGCTGGCCCAGGCGGCCGCAGAGCTCCTGGGAGATAAGCGTAATCCGGAAGCCGCAGCGTCGGAGTCTTCGAACTCCTGCGGGAGGCTGCCCGCATTGGGCTACCTGGCTGCAGAGGCGCAGGGTCTTCTCCGCAGGCTGGGACTGAGCACCGACGAGCTGGAACGGGTGCTGGAGCAAGGACGCAGGCTCGGGGCGTTGGGTGGCAAGCTGAGCGGAGCCGGCGGAGGAGGGGCGTTCTACCTGCTCTTTGGGGACGGAGAAACGGCCCGGCAGGCGGCCGACAGCCTCAGGCAGGAGGCCGCCGGGCTGCGCCTGGCCCCGGCCGCCTCGATCTATGCTCTGAGCAGGATACCTTGAAGACCGGGCTGTAGATAGCGCCGGCCGAGAGGAGCGCCGGATACCGGCTCCGTCCTGCTGCAGCCGCCGGGCTGACGGAGCCTGGCGGACCGCGCCGCCTGCTTCAATCCTCCCTGTTGCCTTTCAGCACGTAGTTATTGAAGTAATACTCCATGCTGTCCACCAGGGCCTGCCAGGAGGCTTCGATGATGTTCTCCGAGACACCCACGGTGCTCCAGTTCTTGGTTCCGTCGGAGGAGGTGATGAACACCCGCACTCGGGCGGCGGTCGCCTTTTCGGGGTTGAGAACGCGCACGGCGAAGTCGATCAGCTTCACCCGCGACAGGAAGGGATGGCGGGGCGCCAAGGCGTCCCGCAGGCAGCAGTCCAGGGTCTCCACCGGGCCCAGGCCGACGCCCGCGCCCATCAGCTCCTTACCGCCGTCGGACTGCAGGAATATCCGGCCCACGGTTTTGGCCGGAGAATCTGCGGCCTTGAAAGACTCCAGGTGGTAATTACGCAGCTCGAAAAGCGGCTGGTAGCGGCCCAGAGCCCGGCGTATGACGAGGTCGAAAGAAGCCTCGGCAGCTTCGTACTCGTAGCCCTCCTCCTCCAGCGACTTCAACTGCTCGGTCAACATCTGGACGATCTCGGAACTCTTGTCGAAGCTGCCGTACTTGGCCATCTTCTTCACCAACGTGGATTTGCCGGCCAGCTCCGAGAGGATGAGCTTGCGTTCATTGCCCACCAGATCGCCGGAGATGTGCTCCATCAGGTGGGGGGCTTTGGATACCACGTCGGCATGCAGTCCGGCCTTGTGGCTGAAGGCCGCCTCTCCCACATAGGGCTGCCGCTTCTCCGGGATGATATTGGCCTTCTCCGCCACGAAGCGGGACAGGGAGGTGAGGTGCTCCAGGTTCCGGCAGCAGGCGGCCTGCCTGCTCATCTTCAAGCAGAGGTTGGGAACGACCACGCAGAGGTTGGCATTGCCGCAGCGCTCGCCCCAGCCGTTGACCGTACCCTGGGCGTGCAGGGCGCCCGCCTCGATCCCGGCCAGGGTGTTGGCCACTGCGGTTCCCGTATCGTCGTGGAAGTGCAGACCTAGGGTGGCCAGCCTTTCTCGGGGAATGGCCGCCATGACCCGGGACACGTCGACAGGCAGCATACCGCCGTTGGTGTCGCAGAGAACCAGGGTGTCGGCCCCGGCCTCGCTTCCGGCCTTCAGCACCCTCAGGGCGTACTCCGGGTTGTCCAGGTAGCCCTGGAAGAAATGCTCGAGATCGAACAGCACGATTCGCCCCTCCTTTTTCAAGGTGCTGATCGAATCGTGGATCATGCGCAGGTTTTCATCGAGATCGGTCTTGAGCACCCACCTGACGTGTTCGTTCCAAGCCTTGCCCACCACGGTGACGGCTTCGGTTTCTGCTTCAAGGAGCGCCCGGATGTTGGGATCCTTGTCGGCCCGGAGATTGGGCCGCCTGGTGGAGCCGAAGGCGGCAACCTTGGCATGCCCCAGGTTCTCCGCCTTTATCTGGCGGAAAAACTGCGCTTCTTTCTTGCTGGCCAGGGGAAATCCGCCCTCGATGTAGTCGATCTTGAAGGCGTCGAGCTGAACGGCGATCTGGATTTTGTCTTCCAACGTATAATTGATGCCCGTACCCTGCATGCCATCCCTCAAGGTCGTATCGTAGAAGACGACCGGCTTCATGTCGAACCCGCCTGCAGGTAGGAAAGCCAGCCGCCTTTTTCGATGATCGCCTGCATGAAAGGCGGAAAGGAATCGATGTCCAGGCTTTGCTGTCCGCCGCCGTCTCGAGCCGCAAACAGGATCTTGCCACCGTCCAGATCCACGGTTATCCTCTGCCCTTCCTCGATCAGCTCCGGCAAGGCGGGGCACTCGACAATAGGC
>CAYMEK010000057.1:0-30625 GCA_964389305.1 uncultured Spirochaetaceae bacterium | reverse complement strand
ACACAGCCGGCACCGGTACATATCAATACGTTACTTCGGGAACGATTCATTGTCTCATCCCTCCAAGATGTATTCCTGAACGGGTTTGCCCTTCAGGACGTGGCTGGCGACGATCTCCCGGACCTTTTCCCGGGACAGGCGGACGTACAGGTAATCCGATCCGGTCTTATCGCTGAAGGTAAGCATGGGCTCCTGGTCGCACAGCCCCAGGCAGCCGGATTGGTGCAGGGTGACGTTCTCCACGCCCGCACCGGCGAGCTGCTCTGTTAGCTCGGCCATGATGTTTCGCGCCCCTGCAGCGATACCGCAGGTGCCCATGTGTACGGTGATGCGTATCTCTTTGGGACCGCTGCGCACGTCCACTTCGCCCCTGGCCTGGTCCCTGAGCTTTTTCAGGTCCTCCGGATTCTTGATCTTGGCGCTCATACTGCAGCCTCCTTGGTAGTGTTTTCACGGTTACGATACTCGTCGAGGATGGCGCGAATTCGCTGCGGCTTTACCCTCTGGTGCACCTCCTCATCGATCATGATCGTAGGAGCGAGGCCGCAGGCCCCGAAGCAGCGGGCCACCTCCAGGCTGAACAGCCGGTCCTCTGTGGTGCCTCCCACGTCGATCTTCAGCTCCTGCTTGAGGTTGTCCAGCACCCGCTTGCCTCCGCGGACGTAGCAGGCTGTGCCCAGGCAGACCCGGATCAGGTGCTTGCCCCGAGGAACGGTGGAGAAGAACGAATAGAAGCCCACCACCCCGGCCACCTCGCTGTACGATTTTCCCAATCGCAGGGCGATACGCTTCAGCGCCTCCTCTGGCAGATACCCGAAGATCCCCTGGGCGATCTGCAGCACGGGTATCAACGCCCCGGGCTTTCCCCGGTACTCCTCCAGGACCTCCTCCAGCCTGGAGAACAACTGCTCGTCGGAAACGGTTTCCCCGCAACACGTATCGATCGTTACGGAGCTTGCTGAGACTTCAGCTCGGTCATTCATGCCTCACTCCTTGATTTCAAGGGCTTCAATGCCCTCTTTTATTTGCTCACGAAATTTTCTGGCTACGGCCAGACGGTTGATCGACGCTCCGCAAGCTCCTCCCTTTGCCTGGAGAACCAGCTCGCGGGAGACTTCATCGCTCACGATCGTCTGTTCCCGTTCCTCCGCCCTGAGGCGGCAGCGCACTTCGATGTCCGGGTTGCAGGCCACCACCGAAGAAAGGGTGGAGGCCAGGTCACCCAGAGGATTACGATCTACGTGAGTCAGGCGCAGGGTCGCCCGTACGGCCAGCCCACCTAGGGGGGAGCGTTCGAGGGCCAGCTCCCCTCCCGCCTGCTCGATCCGAAAGCGAAACAAGCTCAGACCCAGGCCTGTCTTTTTCCCTTCCTTGGTCGTGTAGAAGGGGTCCATGGCCTGTTCCTCGGGTACGCTCAAGCCCGGACCGTTGTCCTCCACGGTGATGCGCATCAGGTCCCATCCGGGTTCTACGCCGATCTCCACGGCCACTATCGAGGCGCCTGCGGTAACCGCGTTTTCGATCAGGTCGAGGATGTGCAGAGATAGCTCACGCAATCTGGCACCTCCTCGAGCCGACCCCCTGAATCGCCAGTACCAGCTCGGCGAAACAGGGCTCGACCGCGCTGAAAGCCGTACAGGAGCAGGCGATGTCCTCCAGGAAGTGGCTGTCAGAAGAACTGATCAGGGGAACTCCGTAGCGCCGGAACTCCTCCAGCCAAAGAGCATCCTTCCTGCCCCGGGCCGCACCGGCCGCCGATATTTCTGCGGCGAAGAACAGGGGTGTTTCGGGGAAGAACCCGAGCTGCCCCAGCACGCTGAAGGCCCGCCGGTCTATATGCGCGGCCACGGCGATGCCGCCCTGCCGGCGGATCAGGGGCACCGCTTCGCCGAGGGAATAGGCGCTGGCTGCGGTGAGAAGCCGCTGCTCCGTACCGGTTAGCCTGTCCTCGGCGTCGAGAATCCACTGCTGGCAGCCGGGATTGTTTCCGCAAGGAACAGGCTGCCGCGCGGGCTTCGGCTGGGGCAGGCTCTCCAGCACGGACTCGCCGACGGCCAGCGCCCCTTGGACGGTAGGAAACAGGCCCAGGACGTGAACCTCCTCGCGGGTGGTAAGTTCGATCCCCGGAATCACTTTCAACTCCTCGCCGGCCTGTCTTTCCGCCGCTTCGGTGACCGCCGCCACGTTCGCCGCGCTGTTGTGATCACAGATGGCGATCATCCTCAACCCTTTCTGCCGGGAGGTCCGTACGATGCTCCGCGGCAGCATCTGTCTCGAGGCGCACGGAGACAGGGCGGTATGGATATGAAGATCCGCCAGAAACGCTGTCATTCATGCCGCCCCCTGACCCCCAACGCGTACAGCTTGCCCGCCGCATCGAAGGTGCTCTCTTCGGTGGCGAACAGGGGCATGTTTTCCTCGATCGCCCTGGCTATCACCGCCTCCTCGGGAACCATGCCGGAGGTGAAAATCACCGCCGCCTGCATGGCGTGCAGGGCTACGGCGATGACGTTCAGGTGTACCTGTATGGTCAGCAGCATTCCCCCCGCCGGAGCGTTGGCCAGAACATCGCTCAAGAGATCCGAAGCATGAGCCCGGCTGATCTCGACCTGTTCCCGATCGGTCAACTCGGGGGTCAGAGGGTGCAGGTGGAGCGCGGCGGCCGCTTGATTCAACTTCATGATTCTCCCCTTGCTAGCAGCACGGGACATTCCAGGCCGGAACTGCGTTCCAAAACAATGTCCTCGGCCAGGGACGAGCAGGTCGGGGCACCGCAGGCGCCGCAGTCTCGCCCCGGCAGGCTGGAGGCGATCCGGTCGATGCGCGTCAATTTTTCGATCGCTTTGCCCATATCCCGATCGAGCCGCGTCCCGCTGCGGGCCAGATAGGCTCTTTTTGCCGGTGCGACGCTGACCTGCCTCCGGCGTCCAAGCCTTGAAGCCGACCAGCGCTTGCCGGCCATGAAGGGATTCTCCTCGAACAGAGGCGTGCCATAGCAGCCGTATACGCAGCAGCTCAGCTCGAGAACCTGGAAATCCCCGGCCAGTCCTTTTTCCGTCTTCTCCAGGACATCTATCACGTCCTTCAGCCCCCACGCCTCCAGGACAGCCAGGTCCTGGCCGCCGGTTCGAGGCAGCCGGGAGCTCGGTTTCTGCCTGCTCTCGGCGGTCCGGGTCCCGGCCGCCAATAGAGGCAGAATCCGAGCCGACAGCTCTGCGGGGCTCATGACCTGCAGGCGGCCGGAGAGGCCGGCCTGCTCGAGCAGGGTGTACTGGCTGGGGCAGGCGGCAACGAAGGTTGCAGGCTGCAGGCCATAGGCTTCGACAGCCGATTCGATCGGCGTCATAAACGGAGCGATTTGGGCGATCAAGGAGGGAAACTGGCTCTCGACCAGACGCACGACCGCCGGGCAGATGGGAGAGATCAGCGGACGGATTTCCTGCTCGGCGGCGTAAAGCCTTACGGTACGGCGCAGCTGCTCTTCCCACTCTTCGGTGAAACGGATATCCTTGAATCCCAGGCTCCTCAAGGCCGCCAGTACCAGGCGGGGCGGAAACTTGGTTCCGAACTGGGTAAGGAAAGCCCGCGGAATGATCAAGGTGTGCCGGGCCGTCGCAGCGGCCGGCTCCCCGGGCGGTTTTTCCGGCTCCGCTTCCCGGATACTGAAAACCCCCCGCTTGCAGGCCGCGATACAGGCCGTGCATTCTATGCACAGTGCGGGCAAGATGTTCGGTTCCAGGTTCCATACCCTGAGAGCTCGCGTGGGGCAGGCTTTCAGACAGTCGAGACAGCCGTTGCAGAGCGCCGGATCGACAGTCAGGCAGACGCCTGCCTGCTCTACCGCCGGCTGGGATTTGAGATAGATCGTCGAGCGTACCCGGGTTCCCTTCCCCACCTGAGAGTCGACCTCGAATAGGTCACTGGCTTTCCTGATATTGGGAAGGCCCATGCCGGCGCCGAATCCCAGCTCCCTCGCCCTGGCGGAAGCGGTGGAATAGCCCGGTCTCATGGCCAGGGGGAGATCGGCGATGCCTGGACCTTCGTCGATCACTTCCATGTTGAAGCGCTCGTGGTCGAACCTGAACCAGAGATTTCCCTTCACCGCGTGCAGCACCACATTCATCTCCGCTTCATAGGCGGCGATCATAATTCGCCGCATGATCTGCCCGTCGACTCCCAGGCGCTTCAACTGCTCCTTCAGTGTTCGGGAAGCGGATCCGGCGGCGAGAAAATCGCCGCCCGCGATCGGGTAGGAGCCGGTGATCATGGCCGCTGGAGCTTTCCTCCATAGAGCCGGCGGTGCAGCCGGCCGCAGGTCTCGAACATATCGAACCGCGAGACCAGAAGCGCGGTTGCACCCCTGGCGGCCGCCTCCAGCAGTCCGGGCTCCGCAACGGCGCCGTCAACCAGGCAGAGCGCCGGGCAGTCCATGAGCTCGGCCACGCAGGCGAGCTGGGCGTTGGCCAGGCTGGTTACCAGCAGCGTTGCCGGACCGGCATGCTCCAGCAGGGCGCTCATCTTGTCGCCGGCAAATACGTGATCGATCTCGGTCTTTTCATCCCCGCCGGGCTGCAGCACCCGGGCGTCGAGAACCTGGATCAGCTCCCCTATCGTCATGGAATCGTCACTTCTTCCGATTATGAAGCAAGTATCGTGCCGAAAGCGGAGGACGACCCGACCGCAGCCGCGCGGGAGGCAAGCGGCCGAGCCTGCGATCGTAGCACGCCGCATGGGGAAGAGGAGCTTGTTATTTCTTTATTGAAAAATGAAATACGGAGCCAAACCTTCCCGGATAGGCCGTACAGCCTGCAGGTTCAATGATGGGAAGGCCGCGGAGGTTCGATTTCGCCGCCCATACAGCCTCGGGGCAGCCGCTTACCGGCGGGTGCGGATCTCCCATGGGAGAACTGTGCACAAGGCCGTCCGGTGCTTATCGGTACTCCTGCCGGCTCAACCCGTATTTCTTGATGCGCTCGTAGAGGGCCCGGCGGGAGATGCCCAAGGCCTGATAGGTGGGATTGATCTGTCCCTGGTGCTCTCTGAGGGCGGCCTCGATCACGGCCTTTTCGGTGCGTTCCATTTCTTCCCGTAGACGTCCGGAGGTCGGGGGAAGGGACAGCAGACGGCCCGAGTCGTAATCGAGGTTCGGGACAAAGTCACCGGCCACGCCCGCCTGGGAGGTTATCAGCATGCGCTGTACGGCATTCTTCATCTCCCGAATGTTTCCGGGCCAGGGATGGGTTATGAGTCTCTTGAGGGTTTTCTCCGGTACTTGAGGGATGGGGACGCCGAGCTTGTTGGCCTCCAGGCGGATGAAGTGGGAGACGAGCAGCGGAATGTCCTCCCGGCGGTCCCGCAGCGGAGGCACCACGATGGAGAGCACCATGATGCGATGAAAGAAATCCGCCCGAATGGTGCCCCGCCTGACCTCCTCCTGGAGATCCACGTTGGAGGCGGAAATCAGCCGTATATCTACTTTTCTCGGCTTGTCGCTTCCCACAGGCTCGACGATTCCGTCGTCCAGAACGCGGAGTAGCTGTATCTGGGCGCGCTCCGAAATCGTTTCGATTTCATCCAGCAGCAGGGTCCCTCCCGAAGCCGTAACCAGCTTTCCCTCTCTCTCGGCCAGGGCTCCGGTAAAGGATCCCCGGGCATGACCGAACAGCTCGCTTTCCAGCAGACTTTCCGGCAGCGCTCCGGTGTTTACGGGAACGAAGGGTCCCTGGCAGCGGGCGCTTTGAGCATGAATCGCCCGGGCGACCAGCTCCTTTCCCGCACCCGTCTCCCCCATGATGAGGACCGGGGCGTCGCTCCTGGCCGCCACTTCAATGAGCTCGTACACGTCCTGCATCTCCCGGCTGCGGCCCACCATGCCGAAGCGGCCGTCCTCCTCCAGGGAAAGTAGGGTGAGCCGCCGCCGCAGCTCCCGGCCTTCCAGGCGAAGTTTCATCTGCTCGACGGCTTTGTCGATGTAGGCCAGAAGCACGTCGTCGTCGAAAGGCTTTTCCAGGAAATCGAACGCTCCTGCTTTGAGACAGCGGACCGCCATAGGGATGTCGCCGTGTCCGGTGATCATCAGAACCGGTGTCAGGAGCCGGCGGCGGGCCACTTCTGCCAGGAGCTGCTCTCCGTCCATTCCGGGCATCTTGATATCGGTGATGATGCACATTGCATCCTGCAGCCCCGGCCAGCTCAGGGCTGTTTCCGCCGAGCTGAACACCTGTACCTTAAACTTCCGCAGCCTCAGCATCTGGGCGATGGAAAGCCGGGCGGCTTCGTCATCGTCGATCACAACAACTCCGAAAGCCTCTTGTGGATTGCGGTCAGCCATTGTTTTCCCGATCTTCCTCCTCTTCCTGTTCCGGCTCTATAACAGGCAGACGGATCATGAAGGTTGCTCCTTTTTCACTCTCTCCTCTGGCCGAGATGCTCCCGCCGTGATCTCTGATGATCGCATTGGAGATGGAAAGGCCGAGACCCGTGCCATGGCCGCTCTTCTTGGTGGTGAAGAACGGTACGAACAGTTTCTTCGCCTCCTCCTCGGAGAATCCTTTGCCCGTGTCGCTTATAGCTATGTTCACGAACCGCTGGTCTCCCGGTTCCAGGTAGGAGTGGATCGTCAATCGCCGGATCGGTGAGTCCGCCATGGCCTGGCGGGCGTTGGTGAGCACGTTGAGAAAGACCTGGACGAGCCGTGTACGGTCGCCCCGCACGTCGGGAAGACCCTCCGCCAGTTGGAGCTGAACCTCCACCCCGGAGAGCTTCATCTGAGGGATGAGGAACTCCACGGTCTCTCGAATTACGCTGTTGATGTTCAGGCTGGCGAAGTAGCGTTCTTCCTTGCGGGTCAGCTCCCTCATCTCGTTGATGATCTTGGCGGCCCTGTCCACCTGCTCGGAGATCAGCCGGAGGTTCCCCTTTACCTCCTCCTCGCTGCCAACCCCCTGTTCGAGCATGTAGAAGGCGTTGCGGGCGTAGTTGCGTATTCCGGTAAGGGGCTGGTTCAACTCGTGAGAGATGGCCGCCGCCATCTCTCCCAGCTCGGCCAGCCGGGTGGAGTGCTCTAGCTGCTCTTCCTGTTTTTTGGCCAGCTCGGCCAGCTCCCGGCGCCGGGCCTCCGTTTCGCTATGGGCCCGCCTGCCGGCCTGCTCCCGGTCTTTGAGCGAGCCGATGAAGAAAGCTACCAAGCCGAAGAAGACGATCCTGGCCGCATCGTTCCAGATACCGCCTACGTCGATACCGAAGAGGTGGAAAGAAAACACCAGGACCGCCAGCAGCAGGGCGACCACCATGCCGTGACGGCCCCACCACATGCAGGCCAGGGCGATGGGGATGTACATGAAGTGGGTGTAGACGATGTCTGTGTGCAGTAGCAGACGGAAAAACAGCGCCGCCCCCACGGAGATTAGAATGAGAAGAACCAGGATTGTTACTCGTAACGTTCTGTTGATGCTCTAATTATAGACCGATCCGAAGCGCGGTCAATCCATCACCCGAGTTTGTCTCCACCCGCCGCCGGAGAGGGGGACATCCGGCCGCGCGCAGAACCATCCGTCCTTAAAAAGGCAAACTTTCCGGAGCCGCGGGGGCGCAGCGCTAGCGGCGTGGGGTATGGTGCAGCTCCGGGGCGGCGAGCACCGGCACCCCGTTTCGCAGCAGCTCGGCCGCGGTGCGCTGGATGGCCTCGTGCTTGTCCAGGTAGTTTTGCTCGAGGGCCTGCATCAAGCCCTTTTCCTCCACCTCCTTCCTGGACAGGAAGTACTCGAGGATGTCCGAAGGGTGGTCGCGGGTCTGTTCGACTTCAGGCGCTGCCCCCTCGTGCTTGGCGGAGATGTTCGTGACCCTGGCCGCCGCCTCCACCAGCTCCTGCAACCGGTCGTAAGGCTGGCGCACGATGTTCCTGTAGCTTTCCAGTACGTGGTGTTCGATGCGCACGTTGTGCTCGAAGCCCAGCTCTCGCCGGATATTCGCGGTGAGCTCGATCGTGCGGTTGTCAACCGAGTTGGAGAGGTTGAAGCCGGTCAATGGGGAGCTGCCGTCGTCGCGGGCGAACAGCTTGGCGGTCAGCAGGGTCCACAACACATTGAGGGGATTGTCGTTTCCCAGGAACACGGAGATCTTGAACTCGATATCGACACCGAGTTTATATAGAAGGTATCCGGCCAGCACCGTCCCGCCGTTGATGTTCAGCACCTGCTTTATCCCGTAGTGCGTGTAGTAGTACAGGTACTCATCGACCCAGCGGTAGGGATACTGGTTGGGCTGCCCGACTCCTCCGAAGTAGCCGGTGATGGTTTGCGGCCCGCCCAGATGCACGTTGGAACCGTCGGTTCCCTTGGTGTCCAGGCTCTCCACCCAGGAGGCGCCCAGGATCTTCATGGCCGCGGCCACCGCCAGGAGGTCGCCGTCGCGCTCCTGCTCCTTCATCGCCCGCACGCGGATGAAGCGTCCCGGCATCAGCTCCTCTCGCTCGAGGGCCCGCCTCGCTTCGGTAAGGAGCCAGGAGAAGTACTGGAGGGCCGAGATTTCCAGGGTGACCTGGAAATCCGCGGACAGCATCCGCTTCGCCCGGCCGGAACCCCGCACACGTTCGGCGTACTGCTCCACGGGGATGAAGCGCCCGCCGTCCCGCTGCTCCTGAAGCCAGTCAAGCTGCTCGGCCTTCTCCGGCCAGCGCTCCCGCAGCGCTTCGAGCAGGGCGGGAAGGGCGCCGTTTCGACGCGCCTCTGCGTTGATCCGCTCCGCACCGCCGTAGCGGTCTATCAGCTCCAGGAGGGGATCGAGCACGGCGTTGGGCCGGCCGGTGAGAAAAGCATTGACAGAGTCAAGCTGTTCGACTCCGATTTGAAATGCGGCGTTCATGAGCGTTTCTTCCGGGAGCCTGCGTAGCGTTCCACGACCCGGTTGAACTCCTCCAGCTCCTCCTTGAGCACGCTGTAGGAGTGCTCCGGCCCGGGGAAGCGGCCCTGGCGGACGTCCTCCACGTAGGCCTGCAGGGCGCCGGTGATGACCTGGGCCAGGTTGGCGTATTTCTTCACGAACTTCGGAGTGAAGGCTTCGAAATAACCGAGCATGTCTCCGTTGATCAGAAGCTGGCCGTCTGTGTACGCTCCGGCGCCGATTCCGTATACGGGGATGGCGAGCATCTCGGTGATCGCCTTGCCCAGCTCCGGGGGCACCGCCTCCAGAAGCAGGGCGAAGGCTCCCGCCTGCTCGATGGCCAGGGCGTCCTTGATCAGCTCTTCGGCGCTGGCCGCAGTCCGGCCTTGGGCTTTGAAGCCCCCCAATTGTCCGCTCGATTGGGGAGTGAGTCCGATATGACCGATCACCAGGATCCCGGCGTCGGTGATTCCCCGGATCTGCTCTATAACCCGGCGGCCCCCCTCCAGTTTCACGGCATCCATGCCCGCCTCCTTGAGAAAGCGCCCGGCGTTGAGCACAGCCTCCGGAACAGAGACCTGGTAGGAGAGAAAGGGCATGTCGCCGATCACGAAGGTATTCGGCGCCCCCCGGCGGACCGCCCGGCAGTGAATCAAGCATTCCTCCATGGTCACCGGGATGGTACCGTCGTACCCGTAGACCACCATGCCGAGAGAATCCCCGACCAGGATCATGTCCATGCCCACCTGCTCGGCGAAGTGGGCTATGGGATAATCGTAGGCGGTGATCCAGGTCAGCTTCTCTCCCCGGCTTTTCATTTTGGCGAAATCCAGCCTCCCTTTCTTAGCCATCTCAACCTCCTGTGGTAGCGGATCGCTATAAGGCAGACTCGGAACACGTGAAACCGATGGTCTCGAGCTGCCTTGCTACCCTATAGTGTAGTGGGGCTCAGGAATAGCGTCAATTCCGATTGTCCGGCTGAAGATGCATTTTTCCATAAAAAAATGGAATAAACCAGCCATTGCTCAATAAAGATACGGATAATTTCCAAAAAAACGAGGATAATTTGTTTTACCTTGACTGATACCGGATAATCCATTAGAGTATTGTTGTGTAAGGATTAGCACCGATCGGAGCGGCTCTGGGGGAAGGATGAGCGAAAAAGCGGTCACGGAAAGCGGTTACTGGGTTCGCACTGTTGAAGCTATCCTGGAAAACGCAGCGGCCGGGAACCGGAGACAGCTTTTCGAATATGAAGTCTACGAGATCCTCGCCGAGTTGCAGGTACTGACTCCAACCTATATCATTGCCAGGGACGCGACAGATATCACCCACAGCACCCTCTCGGTTTTCTCCAGCCAGCGCATCGTGGTCAAAGTCATCTCGGCGGATGTAGCGCACAAGCAGAAGGCGGGAGGTGTGAAGGTCGTTTACAAAGACCTTGATTTCATCAGGTATTCGGTGCGGGAGATGAAACGCCGCTTCGAGGAACAGAATCGGCGGGTGGAAGGTGTGCTCCTGGTCGAGTATATCGAGTACTCGAAGGACCTGGGCAATGAGATCCTGCTGGGTCTGCGGGAGAGCGCCGCCTTCGGACCGGTGATCTCCTTCAGCAAGGGAGGGACGGACGCCGAACATTTCGCCGCCCATTTTTCCCCTCCGAACTTGATCCTGCCGCCGATCGACAGGGAGTGGGCGGGCGCGCTGCTGGCTTCCACGCACATCAACCAGAAATACCTGGCCGAGGGCCACACCGACTACGTCTCGAAGATTGTAGCCGCCGAGGTCAAGCTCAGCGATCTGGCCACCGCTTTTTCCAACTTTTTCACCTCCCCGAGCCGTTTTGTGCTGACCGAGTTCGAAATCAACCCCCTGGTGTTCGATTCCCAGGGCAACCTGATCGCTATCGACGGATATGCGACCTTCCGGGAGAAGGATCCTGAGCCGGTGGACCTGAACTTCCAGCCCAAAGAGACCCTGCGTCCCCTGTTCGAGCCCAGCGGGATAGCCGTGGTGGGGATAAGCACTTCCGACCATTCCAAGGCGGGCAACATCGTCATGAAGAATCTGCTCGATCTGGAGCGTACGGATGTCCATGGAGTCAACCTCAAGGGAGGCGAGGTCGAGATCTCGGGACGGCGTCTCGACCTCTATAAAACCGTGTCCGATATTCCCGCCAATATCGATTTGGCTATTATCACCGTCCCCGCCGAGGCGACCCTATCCGTGGTGGAAAACTGCGCCGCGAAAAAAGTAAAGGTCATTCTACTTATTCCCGGAGGGTTCAGCGAAACCACCAAAAATCGGGAGCTGGAGGAGAGGATAAAAAAAACAGCCCGGGATCAAGGATTGCGTATCGTGGGACCGAACTGCCTGGGGGTGGTCTATGCCGCAGAAAAGGGCCTTCCCGGTCTCAACACCTTTTTCATCCCGGAGGAGAAGTTCAAGGTCAACCTGGAGCAGGAGAAGAACGTAGCCATCCTGAGCCAAAGCGGTGCTATGGGCATCATGGAAATATACAATCTGCGCAACGCGATCAGCCCCAAGGTAATCGTCAGTTACGGCAATCAGCTCGACGTGGATCCTTCCGATCTGGTGCAGTACTTCGAAGACGATCCCATGGTGGACGTGATCGGCCTGTACATCGAGGGCTTCAATCCGGGAGCGGGACGCAAGTTCTTCAATATTACCTCCCACAGCGGAAAACCGATCATCGTCTACAAGGCCGGACGCACGGAAGCCGGCCAGATGGCCACCCGTTCTCATACGGCCAGCATCGCCGGGGAGTACGAGGTGGCCAAGGCGGCGATGAAACAGGCCGGCCTGGTGGTGGCCGCTTCCATGATAGATCACGGCGACTTCATCAAGACCTTTGCATTGCTGCACGATTTCAAGGTCGGAGGAAACCGGGTGGCGGTAATTGCCAATGCCGGATACGAGAAGACCTACGCGGCCGATAACCTGGGGGACCTGGTACTGGCCGATCTGGACCCCGAAACCATAGCGGGGCTCGAAGAGGTAATTCCGCCGTACGTGAACGCAGAACCGCTGCTCGACCTTACCGCCATGGTCTCCGACGAGCAGTTCGAGCGTTGTATCGATATCATGCTCAGCTCAGCGCGGGTGGACGCCCTCTGTATCTCCATCGTACCCCAGGCCCAGCTCTTGCATACCACCGACCAGGAAATAGAGCATTACGAGAAGAACATCGCCGCCCGCATCGTGGAGACCGTATACAGGCATCGCAAGCCCACCGTTGTTTCCGTGAACGTAGTCTCCGGCGCCGACGCCGTGTATAATCGCTTCGGGCAGGTGATGGACTCCGGGGGAGTTCCCACCTACCTGACCGCCGAACGGGCAATGGCCTGTCTCAACGCCTTCATCCGTTACAGGCTGGTCAGGGAGCGTGGCCTCATCAGCGAATGGTTGAGATAGGAGCAATGCATATGGAGCTGAAACAGAGATTCTCCATCGCGGCACGACGGATGAGCCGGTCGGTCATTCGGGAGCTGCTCAAGTTGACGGCCAGGCCGGACATCATCTCCTTCGCTGGGGGGCTGCCGAATCCGGGCGCCTTTCCCGCCGGAGAGCTCAAAGGAATCTGCAGCCGTATCCTGGAAGAGCGGCCCCAGGTCACACTGCAGTACAGCGCCACCGAAGGCCTGACCTCCTTTCGGGATCTGCTGGTCGAGCTGCTTTCGGCGCAAGGTCTTCGCGTCCGCCGGGAGCAGCTAATCGTAACCACCGCCAGCCAGCAGTCCCTGGACCTGTTGGGAAAAATTTTCATCGATCGAAACGACGTCGTGGCGGTGGAGAATCCCAGCTATCTCGGAGCGCTCAGCGCCTTCAGAAGCTACGGCGCACGCTTTCTTCCCATTGACATGGACAGCAGGGGAATGCGTACGGAGCTGCTGCACAGGCAGCTGCGAGAGCTGAAGAAGAGCGCCGGCAGCGGTCTGGAGTACTATCAGAATATGCCCAAGTTTATCTACACGATTCCCGATTTCCAGAATCCCAGCGGAATCACGATGAGCGAGCAGCGCAGACTGGAACTATTGAATATCGCCGACGAGTTCGACCTGCTCATCGTGGAGGACGTTCCCTACAGGTGGCTGCGCTACCGGGGAGAGGATCTGCCAATGATCGGCGCCCTGGAGGCCCGCAGAGGCGGCGGATCGAGACACGGAGATGGCAAACGGGGACAAGGGACCGCGGGCAAACGGCGGGTGATCAGCATGTTTACCTTCTCCAAGATCCTGTCTCCCGGCATGCGTCTGGGCTGGATCTGCGCCGAAGATTCCATTATCGACAAGATGGTCCAGGCCAAGCAGGCAACCGATCTGTGTACTTCCGCCTTCAGCCAGAGAATCGCCGAGGAGTTTATACGCCGCGGGCTGCTCGAACAGAGGATCAAGGCCAACATAGAGCTGTACAGGCCGAAGCTCGAATGCATGCTGGCAGCCCTCGAAGAGCACATGCCGCGCATCCCTTCCTTGAGCTGGGTGGCTTCCGAGGGCGGAATGTTTCTGTGGATCGTGCTTCCCGACTACATGGATGCCGACGAGATGCTGGAGGAGGCGATCGAGCGAAAGGTGGCTTACGTGGTCGGTTCGGCGTTCCACCCCGGCGGCGGAGGCTCTAACACCATGCGCCTGAACTTCTCCTACTCCAGCGAGGAGGATATTCGCGAAGGAATCCGGCGCCTAGCCGGACTGGTCCGCTCCCGTCAACGCGGTGCCGCCTGAGCCGTCCTTGGCCCTACCCAAGCCGTTTTTGATTTTCTATAATGGAGCGTTGTGGACACGATTAAAAGGCTTAGTTGGTATGTCTTTGTCGCATCGGTTCTCATGGCGACGGGTATTTCCAGCGGATGTGAGAAAGCCGATCAAGCGGCCTGCGGTATCAGTATCGGGGTTATCGCTATGCTCAGCGGGGAAAACGCCGCCAACGGTCAGAACATGGCCGACGCGGCCCGCTTGGCGGTGGAAGAGATGAACAACAGCGGTCTGCCGCGCATCGGTGAGAAAACGGTACAGGTCAGACTGATCATCGAGAATGATCCCGGCAGCCCGGAGGGCGCCCTGGATGCCGCCCGTAAATTGATCTATCAGGAGGAGGTGGCCGCTTTGGTGGGGCCGCAGTTCAGCAGCCAGGCAATTCCCGTGGCTCGTCTGGCGGAAGCCGAAGGAGTCGTGATGGTCTGTCCCATGTCAACCCATCCGGAGACCACGGCCGGTAAATCCTACGTTTTCCGGATTCCCTATCTCGACACCTTCCAGGGCGCGGTTCTCTCCCGCTTTGCCAGAGAAAGGCTGCAGGCTGCCACCGCCGCCGTACTCTACGACGTAGCCGGGGTGTACAACCGCACGCTGGCCGAGGTCTTCAAGGAACGCTTCGAAGCAGCAGGAGGCAAGGTGACAGCGTTCGAGCAGTATACCACCGACCACACCGGAGATTTCAGCGAGCAGCTGGGGCGTATCGCCGCCTGCGATCCGGACGTGCTCCTGCTGCCGAACTACGCTTCCGATGCGCTGCTTCAAGCCCGGCAGGCGCGGGAGGCCGGGATTACCGCGGTCCTGCTCGGCGGGGACGGCTGGGACCAGGAGAGCTTTGCCGGAGAAGCTGCTTTCGAGGGATCTTTCGCGACCCGCCACTGGCATCCGGATATCGCCGATGAGGGAGCGCAGACGTTCATCGCTTCCTTCCAGCGGGCCTTCGACCGGGTTCCGGAGGATGTGGCGGCCACGACCTACGACGCCGTCTCGCTTCTGCTGGTCGCAATTCAGGAGGGGGGCAGTGTGGCTGCGGCCGATATCCGCGACCAGCTTTACAGCCTGGGATCGTTCGCCGGGGTGACCGGTACCATCCGCTATGCGGACTGCGGCGATCCGATCAAGGCTGCGGTGATAGCCCGGATTGCAGACGGACGGGCGTCCTTCTATACCTTGATCGAGCCGTGAAGCCTGTTCGGCGGCCGGAATACCGTTCTATACCCGACGGCGCAGGCCGGATGTTCGCCAGAGGTGGGAAAGCCATGAAAAGAGCTGCCATCATCCTGCTGCTCGCGAGCGCCTCGATGTTTTTCCTGGGTACCTGTTCCTCCGCCGGGCGGCGGGAGCCTGAGATCGATATCGGTTTCATTGCCCCGTTGACTGGGGAGCTGCGGGATCTCGGCGCCTCGTGTCTGGAGGGCGCCGGACTGGCCTTGCAGGAGATCGAGGACAACGGCGGATCGGTATTCGAGGGCAGGCGGCACAGGATCAACCTGGTGCTGAAAGACAGTCAGAACAAACCCGAGCTGGCCGTACGGGCAGCCCAGGAGTTGATCAACCACAACAACGTGGCGGTGATCATAGGCCCGCCGGTCAGCAACCTGGCCATTCCCGTGGCCCGCCTGGCCTGCCAGGCCGGAGTGCCGATGATAACCCAGATTTCCACCCATCCGGAGGTAACCAGGGACAAGGAGTGCGTATTTCGCACCTGCTTCACGGACACCTTCCAGGGTGAGGTCATGGCCCGTTTTACCAGGGAAAACCTCGGGGCCGGAAAGGCGGCGGTGCTGTTCGATATCGCCAGCCCCTACAACCGGGGGATCACCGAGATCTTTGTGCACCACTTCGCCGAGGCCGGCGGTGAGGTTGTCGCCTACGAGAGTTACACGACGGGGCAGAAGGACTTCCGGAGGCAGTTAAGACGCATCGCTGCCAGCCGCCCGGACGTCCTGTTTCTACCCAACTACGTCAACGAGGTGCGCCTGCAGATGGACCAGCTTCACGAACTGGGTATCGAGGTCCAGGTTATCGGCTCGGACACCATGAGCTTCCGCAATGCCGAGGATATAGCCAGGATCGAGGGAGCGTACTTCAGCACCCATTTTTCCGCAGAAATACCGGATCAGCTGGTGCGGGGGTTCAGCGCCGCTTACCGGAGCAATTACCAGCGGGAGCCCACGGCCGCCGGTGCGCTCACCTACGACGCTCTGCAGCTGTTCTTCAGCGTTGCCCGGACGCAGGGAAGCACGGCCGCCGAGAAGATACTCGCAGGCCTTGAGAACCTGCAACAATACGTCGGCGTGACAGGGGTCATGGAGTTCCTCGGCTCCCCCGATCCTCGTAAGAGTGTTGTCATCATTCACGTACAGGACGGAGCTTTTCGCTACTTCACCAGGATCGATCCCTGAAAAGGAGTCGCCTTGATCATTGCGAAGAAGAGCCTGCTGGCTCGGATCGTTATCTATTTCTTTCTTCTCTCCCTGAGTATCGTGGTCCTGCTCGGTACGGCCAGTTACCTGTTCATCATCAAAGACACCAAACAGGCGGTGCTTGAGAAGATCAGCGCTCAAGCCGCCATCAAAGCCGAAGCCATCGATCGCTGGGTCGAAGAGCAGGCCAGAAAGGCGGCTCTCCTCTCCTCACTGCCCGAGCTGAGACGCTGGTCGGAGCTGCTGCTCGGGGCCGGCAGTCGGGCTTCCCAGTACGGCGAAGTGCTGGCGAGCTTGTGCTCCTTCTTACAGCGGGTACTGGAACATACCCCCGAGTTTCAAGAGGTCTTTCTGCTCAGCAAGGAAGGAGGCAGGGTCGCGGTTTCCACGAACCGGTCGAACGAGGGGCAGTACCGCGTCCTGGACACCTATTTCGTGGAAGGTCTCAAGGAAACCTACATCCAAAACACCTATCCATCTCCCGTAGACCTTCAGCCCACCTTGACCATCTCTACGCCCCTTTACGGCGTCGGCGGGGAGCTGCTGGGCGTGCTGGCGGTGCACCTGGCCCTGGAGAACATGGACCGCATCGTTCAGGAGTCGGTCGGGCTCGGGAAAACGGGCGAGGCCTATCTGGTGGACCGCTACAATGTTTTCGTCTCCGCCGCGCGCTTCGGCCGGGAAGATTATCCCCGGGGCGTTCATTCGAAAGGAATCGATGCCGCGGTGAGCGGCAAAGACAGCACCGGAGTCTACCCGAACTACAGGGGAATCCCCGTACTGGGCGTATACCGCTGGCTGGAGGACAGGGAGCTGGCGTTGTTGGTGGAGGTTCACGAAGTAGAGGCCTACGCCTCCGCCCGCCGTCAGACCGCCGTGCTGGCCGGTTCCGGATTGGGCCTGGTTCTGCTGCTGGCCGCCGGGGTGTACCTGCTTTCCCGGCGTATCGCCGATCCGATTCTGGCCGTGCAGCAGGCGGCGCTTCAGATATCCTCCGGCAACCTGGATATTCACGTTCCAGCTCCAACTCAGGACGAAATAGGGGTACTGGCCAGCTCGTTCAACCGGATGACCGTGAAGCTCAAACGGCTTTATGAGGAGCTCAGCCAGCGAGAGGAGCACTTTCGCGCTCTCATCGAGAGCTCCCTGGATATCGTGGCTATTCTGGACGGGGAAAGCAAGCTCGGATTCGTGAGTCCTTCGGTGACGAATATGCTGGGTTACCGGCCCGACGAGCTGGTGGAAACCGCTCCGCTCGAGCTCATACATCCGGAGGACCGAACCGGAATAAAAGAGCTTTTCCAAGTCCTGATAAAGGAAGGGCGGATACCAGAGGAACGCATCGAGTTCCGCTGCCGGCATAAGGAGGGCGGCTGGCGCCTGCTGGAGGTGACGGGCAGGAATCTTTTGGATCACCCGGCCATAGGTGGAATCGTGATAAACGTCCGTGATATAAGCGAGCGAAGACAGCTCGAGGAGCGACTGATCCAAGCTCAGAAGATGGAAGCGGTGGGCCGTTTAGCCGGGGGGATAGCTCACGACTTCAACAATCTGCTTACCGCCATCATCGGATACGCCCAGCTACTGCAGCTTCGCTTCGGCGCCGACGGAGCGCCGCTCGAGCAGGTCGCGGAGATTCGCAAAGCCGCCGAACGGGCCGCCTCCCTTACGCGGCAGCTCCTGGCCTACAGCCGCAAGCAGCTTCTCCAGCCCAGAGTGCTGGATCTCAACAGCCTGATCCAGGACATGCAGGGGATGCTGCGGAGGTTGATCGGGGAAGATATCGAGCTGGTGGTGCACCCGGACCCTGAGCTGAGGAAATTGAAGGCCGATCCCGGCCAGCTTCAGCAGGTCATCCTCAACCTGGCGATCAATGCCCGCGACGCCATGCCGCGTGGCGGTACGATCACCATAACGACCAGGAATCTGCCCGGAGGCGTCGACGGCTTGCCGGAGGCCGTCGAACCGGCGGACGGAATCGAGGGTTCGGCGGTCGCGGTGGAGCCCGCCGCCCACGGTCACGTGCTGTTGAGAATCTGCGATACGGGAGCCGGGATGGACGAAGCGACCCTGAAGAAGATATTCGATCCGTTTTTTACCACCAAGGAGATAGGCAAGGGCACGGGCCTGGGTCTTTCCTCGGTGCTTGGAATCGTGGAGCAGAGCGGCGGACGGATTACGGTGTCCAGCCGGGTCGGCCTGGGAACCAGGTTCTCCATCTACTTGCCGGCGGCGGGTCCGGAGCCCGACCGGCCCAGGGAAGCCGAGAGCAAAGGGGAGATGCAGGGCAGCGAGTCGATCCTGGTGGTCGAAGACGAGGAATCGGTGCGGAGGATGGTCGTCGCCGTACTCAGAAGTTACGGCTACGGGGTACAGGAAGCGGCGGATGCGGAGGAAGCTCTGGCCGTCGCCCGGGAGTGTGAGTCGATCGACCTCCTGATCACGGACATGGTCATGCCCGGAAAGAGCGGTGTGGAGCTGGCGGAGCAGCTCATCCAGCACAACAACGGGTTGAAAGTGCTGTGTATATCCGGTTATTCGGAGGAGATCGCCACCCGCCTGGATGGCGTTGCCGAGGCGCCCGCCTTTCTATCCAAACCGTTTACTCCCCAAGCTCTGGTGCACCTGGTGCGCGAGATCCTTGACGGCAGGTAGTGGGCCGAGATGCCCGGCCGGGAGCCGGGCGGCGAAAAGCCGAGCGATGACAGGCAGGACGGCCGGGAGCGCGACGGCGCTTCAGCGCTTGCCGTCTTCAAACTATAGGATTTCCTCGTCGTTCGCGGCCAGCTCGGGATACAGCTTGGCGAAGCAGTCCGGGCAAAGCCCATGGCTGAATTTCGCTTCGGAGTGCTCCTCCAGATATTGCTCCAGCCTCTTCCAGTAGCCCCGGTCGTCGCGTATTTTTTTACAGCCCACGCAGATCGGAAGAAGACCCTGCAACGTTTTCAATTCTTTCAGCGTCTGCTCCAGCTTTCTCGCTCTTTCCTCCGCCAGCTCGACAAGCTGAGCGTTGGCCAGGGAAGAGGGCTCGAAGCGGCTACTTTCCGCACGATCCGCCTCGCTCGCCTCGACGAACTCCCGGACGCTGACCGCGGTGCGGTCCAGGTCGTTGAAGCTCTTTTCCCGGAGCTTCAGGATCTTTCCCTCGCCGGCGGCCAGGTGTCCGAGCACGGCGGTGAGGGGACAAGACAGAAACGGGTCGCTGGAGTAATCCTGCAGCTCCTCATAAGCCCCATAGCCGTACAGGTCGTGCCAGGTAATCCTTTGGCCGTCGCCGGCCGGTTCGATGTCCACGGAAGCGGCGAAGCCATGGCCAACGAAAAGATCTATGACCCAGTTCAGATCTCCCGTCCCTCCTCCCTGAGGTATAGCGTATCCCCGCCTGTTCAGGTACTCCAGGATCTCCTTGCCCGTCTCCTTGAGCAAAACAGCCCGTTCGAAGGCGTTGTACTTGGCCAGGATCTTGCCGAAAGCGAAAAGCGTTGCTTCGTAGAGGTGCTCTTTGAACTCCTTCATGATCTTCCGTTACCCGTCTGACCCAGGCGGCGAGATGCCGCAGAAAGATAAAAGCAAGTCCTGTGCCAATATAGGTAACTGTTTTTAATTCTTTTCCTGGATTATAATTATATTAGACCCATCGCTTCGCTGGCGAGAGGAGCTGTGAAAGCAAACTTTAAGCCCCGGGACGCTGTTATCAATAAATCTATATAAAGAAAGAAATTGTGTGATTTAAATATATCTTTATCCGACAACTAACCTTTCCGCCCCGAGTCCCCGGCCCGCTTCAGCCGCTGACTCAGAGCCTGGGGGGTGATGCCCAGGATGTGGGCGGCGATGGACTGGTTATCCCCGGCCCGCTGCATCGCCTCGGCTACCAGCATCTCGGTAGCCTCCCGTATAGTGGGGAGCTCCAGGCAGGTGGAAAAGTAGTCTTCTCTGGTGGTTTTCGATTTGCTCGTCCCCTTCCTGCCGATGGCTTCCTTGAACATCTTCAAAGACAGAGTTCCACCGCCGTGCCGGCTGACCGCATCGAAGATCAGGGAGCGAAGCTCCCGTACATTGCCGGGAAAGGAGTATGATTTCAGTAGATTGTAGAGCTCCGGAGGAACCGTGGGAGGATCCTTGCCCAGCTCTTTGGCTGCCTGCTGCAGGAAGTAGTCGACCAGGGGCGGAAGGTCCTTGATCCGCTCGCGCAGAGGCGGCAGGTGTACGTGGTGGGTCCTGAGCCGGAAGTACAGGTCTTTACGCAGCTCGCCCATGTTTACTGCAGCGTCCAGGTCGTGGTTGGTAGCCACCAGGATACGGGCGTCGGTGCGACGCGGTGCGTCCGAGCCCAGAGGGTAGTATTCCCTTCCCTCCAGCAAGCGCAGGAGCTTGACCTGGGATTCCAGCTTCAAGTCTCCGATCTCGTCGAGGAACAGGGTTCCGTTCTCCGCCCGTTCGATCAGGCCGGGGCGGTCTCGATCGGCTCCGGTGTAGGCGCCCTTAAGGTGTCCAAAAAGAGCGTCCGAGAACATGTTCTCGTCGTATCCGGCTACATTCACGGTAACCAACTGGCCCCGGAGGCCGCTCAGCCGATGGATCGCCTTAGCCACCAGCTCTTTGCCGGTCCCCGTTTCTCCGGTAATCAGCACGGTCTGTCCGCTGTCGGCTATGGATTCAATGTAAAGCAGTGAGGCGCGCATCTTCTCGTCCCGGAAGACAATCTCCTTGAAGGCCTCGGGATGGTTGAGCTGGCGCTCGATCAGATGGCTCTTCAGCGATACGTTTTCCCTCCGCAGCTCTTTTATCTCCAGCGCCCGGCTGACTGTGGCCTGCAGCTTGCTCTTCTCTATAGGTTTCACCAGGTAGTCGAACACTCCCTGCTTCATGCACTTCACGGCCAGGGCAACCTCGGTTATTCCCGAGATGATGATTACCGGCAGGTCGGGATGTTCTTCCCGTATCATCGGAAGCAGAGCCTCGCCCGAAAGGTGAGGCATGTTCAGGTCGAGGAGCAGCACGCTGATTTCCTTGCCGGCCAGGATGCCTTCGACCTTTCTGGCATCCTGGCAGGGTATGAGGTTGGTATAGCCGCCGGAAGCCAGGGCGGCGGTCAGAGACAGCAGCACAGGGGATTCGTCATCGACCAGGAGGACGGGATTTTCAGGATGTTTACGTCTGGCCATGCTTTTCTCCTCGCCGTCGCACCGGAAAGCCCAGGATCACGGTCGTTCCCCGCCCGGCGCCGGATTGAAAATCCGCCTGCCCGTCATGATTGGTCATGATACGGCGCAGCACAGCCAGACCGGGATATGATTCGAGCGGCAGCGGCTCGCCGCCGGCCAGGAAGCGTTGTATCCGGGCGAGTAACTCGGGAACCAGCCCTTCGCCCCCGCTGCGGATCGTGCAACGTGCGGTTCTTTCGACCCGGTCGTAGCGGGTGGCTATCTCGATTGCCTGTTTCTTACTGGTGAGGGACAGGCAGGCGTTGTGAATGAGATGTAAAAGCACCTGGGCAATGCTGCGAGGGCAGCCGGGAAACACGGGAATGTCGGGCGCCGGGTCGAAACGCAGATTGTCCGTGGATTTGCGGATCGAGTTCGCCAGGAGGGTCAGCGTCCGCTCTATCAGCCGGTTCAGCTCTACCGGCGCATCTTTGGAGGCGGCATCGTAGTGCAGGAAATCCCGCAGCGTGGTGACCGTCTTCTCTATCTCTTCGGCGCCGTGCAGCAGATTGGCGTAGTAGCCGGCCAGCTCGTCCCGTACGGCCGAATAGTCCAGGCCGCCGACCGAGTAATCGCCGTGCTCCTTCAGGTAGCGGTCTGCTACCGGTTTCAGGCTTTCCCAGATTTCCAGCAGAACCTGGCCGCTGAGGAGGATAGTCTGACTGTTGTTGTTGATCTCGTGTGCAATTCCCGGAAGGATTATTTCAAGGAGGTGGTATCTATCCTCTTGCAGCAGCGAGTCCGCTTCCTTGTTCGGCTCATTCATGTCCATTCCTCTTCGTATGCCGCACCGACGGCGGCTAAATTTTTCTTCTATTTAAATTTTTGTTTATATTATTATAATTTCCGGTCTCGAAAAGAAATAGTATACAAGTCTAAGTCCCTGATCAAGGTAGCTTGAAAATTCCTGTTTTCTCGAGCCGGGGCAGCTTCTATTTAATTCTTTATAAAATAAATAAATAGACTCTATTCGAAGTTATGGCATATCACTTGCTTACTATAAAGATGTCTGTTCGGTGTGAAACAGCGTAGAAAAGCAATACCGGGCCTGCGAGCGGGAGAGTCAGAATCCGGACTCTAAGGCTCAGAGAGGAAGGAGAGCTATGTCAAAGCGAGTGTTGATCGTCGACGACGCCAATTTCATGCGCATGATCGTCAAAGACACCCTCACTCCGTATGGATTCGAGATCTGCGGTGAAGCGGCCAACGGAAACGAGGCAGTTAAGCTCTACCAGGAGCTGAAACCGGACCTGGTCACCATGGATATCACCATGAAGGAGAAAGACGGCCTGGAGGCGGCGCGGGACATTCTGGCTGGTGACCCCAATGCCCGCATCGTAATGGTCACCGCCCTCGGGCAGGAAAAGATGCTGATGGACAGCCTGGCCCTGGGGGTCAAGGACTTCGTAGTAAAACCCTTTGAGTCGGAACGGATCGTTTCGGCGGTGGAGAAAGCCCTGGCTTAAACAGCGGCGAAGGAAGGAGAAATACATACATGAAGGTCAATGCGAAATATGTCAATCCGTTCATTGAAGCGGCCATGAAGGTGGTAACCCAGATTACCGGTATCGAAGTGCGCCGGGGGCATCTCAGCTACAAGGCCAAAGTCGAGCCCTCTCACGGAGTGTCGATTATCATCGGCATCTACGGTTTTCTGGTCGGGCAGGTGGTGTACAGCATGGAAAGCTCGCTGGCCGAGAGGCTGGTGGACAGGCTCCTGTCCGGCCGCTCACCACAGGAGAAAAAGATCATGTTCGTGGACACCCTGGGCGAGCTGGCCAACATGATTACCGGCAACGCCACAGCCCTTCTCAATCAGAGGAAAGACTACGCCCTGAAGATCACTACTCCCGCGATCGCTACCGGAGAAAACTTGAGCATCAACCTGATACCCAAACCGGCCCTGGTGCTCGGGCTGTACACCCAGTACGGGCCGATCGAGATCTCGATCGCCGTGGAAGAGCAGGAAACGTTGAACGAGATCGACGCGCTGGACAGCGTGCTGACCGAAATCTAGATTACCGATCGGTGCCGTAAAATCCATAGCAGCCCGCAAAGGGCGGAGGAAATACCATGGAAGTAACAGCGGAATACAGGACGATATTCGCCGAGGAGTCCAGAGAGCACCTGGAGGAATGGGAAGCGGCGTTGTTGAGCCTGGAGAAGAATCCGGAAAACCAGGAGCTGATCCACCAGATGTTCCGGGCCATTCACACCTTGAAAGGCTCGGCGGGATTCATCGGCTTCGACAAGCTGCAGAAGCTGACGCATGAGCTGGAATCCGCTCTCCAGGACCTGCGGGATGGGACCGCCAGCCTCAGCACCGAGATGATCGACCTGTTGTTCCAGGGCCTGGACTTCTCCACTCGGATGGTGGAGAGCTTCACAGAGGGGCGGGAGTTTGACGAGGACCTGGGGGATTTTATCGGCCGGCTCTGGGCTCAGAGCGGCGGCGGTGCGGAGCGGCCGGATCGGGCCGGCGAGCAAGAGACAGAGAATCCCGACTCTCAAACCTCTGTTGGATCGCCGGAGGATGTTTCCCCCACGGAATCCACCGCCTCCGGGGCAGCCGGTCCCGGATGGCGGCGCTACCGGCTGGAGCTGTTTATCAAGGCGACCGGCCGGGAAGGATTCTTGAGGGCCTTTCTAATTCGAAACCGGCTGGCCGGGGTGGCCACGATTCTGGCCGAGGATCCGGCCCCGGAGATCCTGAAGGACACCGGGGGCAGGTTCGTGTACAGGATGACCCTGGATACGGAGGCCAGCGAGGAGAAGCTGCGGGAAGCCTTCAACGTCGATCTGCTGGAGATAACCTCCTTCGAAGAGCTGACAGGTGGGGCTGAGCCCGGCGGGCTAGAGGGTTCCGGCGGCGGGGAAGCCAGCGAGGCGTCCGCCGAGCCAACTCCGACTGCCAGCCGGGCGACCAAGGCGGAGGAAGTGGTCCGGGTTTCGGTAGAAAGACTGGACACGCTGCTGAACCTGGTGGGGGAGCTGGTGATTCAAAACTCCGGCTTCCTTTCCCTGGCCCAGGAGCTGAAAGTACGGTACGGGAAGAACGAGCAGATCGTCGACCTGGAGACCAAGACAGAGTCCCTGGCCAAGATCACCAGAGACCTTCAGGACGGTATCATGAAGGTCCGAATGCTTCCGGTTAGCAATGTATTCGGCCGTTTCTACCGGGTAGTCCGGGACCTGGCCAAGGACAGAAAGAAGGAGATCGCCCTCGATGTGTACGGGGAGGAGACCGAGATCGACAAGAAGGTGATGGACAGAATCGGCGATCCCCTGGTGCACTTGGTTCGCAACGCCGTGGACCACGGTATCGAGTCCAGAGAGCAACGGCTGGCTGCCGGCAAGGCGCCGGTCGGACAGATACGGCTGGGGGCCTATCAGGACGGCGATCACATCTGCATCGAAGTATCCGATGACGGCCGGGGTCTGGACAAGCAGGCTGTGTTGAACAAGGCGGTGGAGAAAGGCCTGGTGCGGCCGGAGGAGGTGGGCAGGCTTTCCAACGAGCAGGTCTTAAGCCTGATTTTCCTGCCCGGCTTTACCACTGCCAGCCAGGTTTCGGAGGTCTCGGGCAGGGGTGTGGGCATGGACGTGGTGAAGAGGGCCATCGAGGGCATGGGGGGAAGCCTTCGCATCCGCTCCCTGGCCGGCCGCGGGACCACAGTCATCATCTCCCTCCCGCTGACCATGGCCATCATCCCGGCGGTCCTGGCGGAAGTCTCCGGCTCCACCCTGGCCATTCCGCTGTCCGCAGTGAAAGAAGTGCTCAAGGTGGGGGAAGGGGAACTGAAGTCCGTAGGTACCCGTCCGGCGATCCGCCTGAGGGACGAGGTGCTGGCGGTGGTGCATCTGCGGGAAGCCCTGGAGATGCGCTCTGGCGGTAACGGCTCGAGCGCAGAGGGCGAAGACCGGAGAATGCCTGTAGTGATCGTAGACTACGAGGAGAAGAAAATCGGCCTGGGGGTGGACCGGGTGATCGGCACCGGGGAGATTGTGATCAAGTCGTTGAGCCGACACTACCGGGAGATCGAGGGGCTGATCGGCGCCTCGATCCTGGGCAATGGCAAGATCGCTCTGATCGTGGATGTGGAGGCCCTGGTACGGCAGTACTACTACGGCGGAACGGCGGAGAATGCCATTACCGACAGCGGCATTTTCAGCTTTCAGGAGCTTAACGCCGGTCACAGTGCTTCGGCAAAATCCCCCGTCGGCCGGCGGCCCACCGAGGCCGCTGCCGAAGAGGGGGGCTCAGCAGTCGGGGAGGAGGCCGCGGAGCAGCAGCAGACGCAAGCTCCCGGAATCGAACCGGAGCGGCAGTCGCAGGCGGGTGTGGATGCCGGCGGACAAGAGACGGAGGATCGAACAGCGATCGGGGATGTGGAAGAGCCGGAGCCACCGGAGGCCGCCGCAGAGGACGGACAGCAGGCCGAGACGGCGCAGGCCGAGGATGTGGAAGTCGAGGATGTGGAAGTCACGGAATTGGAAGTCGAGGATGTGGAAGAGCAGGAGCCGCCGGCCGCCGGAGAGGACGAACAGCAGGTCGAGGCGGGGCAGGCCGAAGATGTAGAGGTGCTGGTGCTGGAGGAGCCGGAGCCATCAGAGGCCGCCGACGAGGATGACCAGCAGGTGAACCCGGACCAGGAGCTGGACGAGGGGCTCAAAGAGAGCAAGGGTCCTCTCATCGAGGAGATACACAATACCGGGGCCATCCAGGCTTCTATAGCTCTCAGCCGCCTGACCGGCAGCGAGGTCCGGGTCAGCTTTCCAGAGTCCCAGATCGTGCAGCTCGGCGAGGTCGCCGGCTTTTGCGGAGGAGAGGAAACACCGGTGGGCGGATTGTACGTGGGAATCGAAGGGAGCCTGGACGGAGCGATCCTGATGGTGATTCCGGTTCCAAGCATGCTCAGGTTTCACGAGCGGATTCTCCGGCTGGCTCCCGGCGCCTGCACTTCCCTGGAAGAGGTGGATCTGTCGGCAGTTTCCGAACTGGGAAACATCCTGGCGTCCTCGTTCATCAACGCTATTTCCGACGGGGCGCAGTTGAACGTGAAGTCCGAAGTCCCGGAGATCAGTGTGGATATGTGCCAGCCGGTCATCGACTCGGTCCTGGCTCGTTTCAACCCTCCCGGCGACCGCATCCTGCTCACCAAAGCCCTGATCTATAGCGAAGAAAACGAAGAGGTTGTCTGCCACCTGCTGATGTTCCTGGAAACCGAGTCGCTGCGGAAGCTTGTTTCCGCCGTGACGCGGGCTGTGGACCATAACGCCCAAGCGTAGGAAAAGGACATGGCAAACGATGTTTTTCTGGTCAAGATGGCGGAGATGGGAGTGGTGGAGAACTCGAAGCTTCTCAAAACCACCCTGGGCTCCTGCGTGGGAGTAATCCTTCACGACGGTAAGAAGAATCTCAGCGGACTGGCTCATATCATGCTGCCGCGGCGCCTGCGGCAGGACATGAGTGTAGGCAAATACGCCGACACAGCCATACCGGCTCTGCTATCCCGCCTGCTCAAACGGGGAGGAAAGAGGGAAAATCTCCGCGCCTATATCACCGGTGGAGCCAATATGTTCAGGTACAGCGAGGACAAGAAGATCGCCACCGTGGGCGAAAAAAACATCGAGGCGGTCCGCCAGATTCTCGAGGAACTCGAGCTGCCGATCGTATTTGAGGAAACAGGCGGTGAGAGGGGAAGAACCGTGCTGTTCGACAACCAAAACGGGGAAATCCAGGTGAAGACTCTGGCGGCGGTGGCGTTAGCGGGAGCCGCGAAGTGATCGATTTTGCCACCTACATCGAGCCGCTCAGCGAAAAAACCTTCAACCTGTTTCGTGAGCTTATCTACGAGAAGACGAACATCAACATGCGGGAGAGCAAGCTCATCCTGGTCTCCAACCGGCTGCGTAAAAGAATCGTCACCCTCGGGCTGAGCGGCTACGATGAGTATTATCGTTTTCTCACCGAAGGGGAGGGTCGGGAGCAAGAGCTGGTACGCTTTATCGATGCGGTAAGCACCAACGAGACCTACTTCTTCAGGGAAACGAACCACTTCACGGCGCTGCAAAACACGATTCTGCCCGGGCTGTTCAAGCACAAGCGGCGGCTCCGGGTCTGGAGCGCCGGCTGCTCCACGGGCGAGGAGCCCTACACCCTGCGGATACTGGTCGAGGAAGGCAGGGGCATCCTCTGGCGGGGAGAGGCAGAGATCTTCGCCACCGATATCAACACCGAGGTGATCGAAAAGGCCCGCGAGGGTATGTACCGGGAGCGATCGATACGTTTCATGCCGCAAGATATCCTGCAGCGCTATTTTCTGGTGCTCGGGGACGGCAACTATCAGGTGAAGCGGGAGATCCGGGAAAGCGTACAGTTCCAGGTCCACAACCTTTTAAAAGAGGATCCCCCGCAGCAAAGCTTCGACCTGATCTTCTGCCGCAACGTTATGATCTACTTCGACAAGCCGACTCAGAGACGGCTGGTGGACGAGTACTTCGGCGCAGTGCTCGATCCGCACGGATATCTTTGCATCGGCCACTCGGAGTCGCTTACGGGTACCAGCCAGCGATTCCAGTACATGAGAGGCCTCAAGGCGCCTGTTTATCAGTTGATTGGGGAGCGATCGAGATGATTCGAGTCATGGTCGTAGACGATTCACCCCTGGTACGCAAGATCGCCACCGATATCCTCAACCAGGACCCCGGGATTATCGTAACGGCCACGGCGGCGAAAGCCGAATTCGCCCTGAACAAGCTCGAACGAGAACAGCCGCATGTGATCACCATGGACATGGAGATGCCCGGTATGGGCGGCCTGGAGGCTATCCGAGAGATCATGCGACGCAGGCCCACGCCGGTTATCGTGCTCAGCGCGCATGCCAAACGCGGCGCGGAGCTGACTCTGCAGGCCCTGGAAGCGGGGGCTGTGGATTTCATGCTCAAGCCGACCGCGTCGCTGTCCGGGGGATTGGACGCAGTGGCCCGGGAGCTGATCGAGAAGGTGAAGAGCGCCTGTGGTGTTGACTTGAAATCGGTTGAGGCTCCCCCCACCGGTGAAGCGCCCGCCGTCCCGCGGCCCGCTGATGGAGCCCGCAAACCGCTCGGTCTGGTCAGACCGCCGGCCGGTCGCCCGGCAGCGGGCAGATACGAGCTGGTCGCTATCGGAACCTCCACGGGCGGTCCGGTGGCCTTGAAAACCGTGCTGTCTGGTCTGCCTGGTGACTTTCCGCTGGCTATCGTGGTGGTGCAGCACATGCCGCCGGTGTTCACCAAAGCCTTCGCCGAACGGCTCGACGCCACTTGTCCCCTGCGGGTCAAGGAAGCGGAGAGCGGCGACGCAATTCTGCCCGGACGCGTTCTTATCGCACCCGGCAACCACCACCTGGCAGTCCTGCGCTACGCCGCGGAGCCCAAGGTGCTATTGAATCAGCGTGCTCCGGTTTCCGGCCACCGGCCCTCCGTCGACGTCCTCATGCACTCGGTGGCCCGGGAGTACGGGCCCCGTGCTATCGGGGTGATCATGACCGGTATGGGCAGGGACGGAGCAGACGGAATAGGGGAGCTGCGCAGACGGGGCGGCTACATCCTGGCCCAGAACAAGGACTCGTCGGTCATCTTCGGAATGAACCGGGAAGTAATTGCCAACGGCGACGCCGACGAGGTTCTGGCACTGCAGCAAATCCCGGGACGGCTGCTGCAAACCGTCTGCGATCGGGCCTCCGCCTGAATAACGAGATGGAGACTGCAATGAGACTAGAGGAGTTGTACGACGTCGAACAAATCCGCAACGGGACCAGAGAGCTGGTTTATGAGCGGGTCGAGAGGCTGCTGGAGGAGCGGGAGGACATCTGCAGGTGTGAGACCTGCGTGCTCGACCTGGTGGCGTTCATCCTGAACCGGGTAACCCCGCGCTACAGGACCTCGATGCTCGGGGACCTTCATCCAGACGAAGGGCTTCAGAAAAAGATCCAGGTAGAGATCGATCTGGCTGTACGGGCCGGGCTGAAGCAGCTCCGAGCTCATCCGCATCACGGTTGACACAACGGTAAGTGGAGGGGAAGGCATGGAGTGGCGGTCGGAGAGCCCGACGGAAAACACGGAGATAATCGGCATGGAGCTGGCGATGCCGCCTCTGTCGCCCAGAATCCTGGTTGTGGATGACGACGAGGCGATTCTCAAGCTGGTATCGATGATCCTCGCCCGCTGCGGATTTATCTGCGACAAGGCGAAGAGCGTCGAATCGGCTAGAGCTCTGGCCAAAAGAAATCACTACGACATCGTGTACCTGGATCTCAGGCTTCCCGACGGCTCCGGCGTCAGCCTGCTGGAGGAGCGCCCGAACTTCAACAGCCATACGATTGTGGTGATCATCACCGGCGAGCATGAGCTGAACACCGCGGTGCAGGTCATCCGGAAAGGGGCCTACGATTTTATCTCCAAGCCCTTCACGCTGGCTCTGTTCAAAGAAAGGCTGGCCAAGGTGGTGGAAGAGTGGCACTCCCGGGTGCGTTACCATTACTACCAGACACATCTGGAAGGTTTGGTCAACGCCATGATGGAAAAGCTCCTCAAAACCACCGAGCAGATAGAGCGCATCTACGATATGACGGTGGCCGCACTCGGGGCCGCCCTCGACTTGAGGGATCCGGAGACCGAAGAGCACTGCCGGAGGGTGGCGGAGAACAGCCTGCTTCTCGGCAAGGCGATGGGATTGTCTGCGGTGGAGCTGCGCAACCTGAAGTGGAGTGCTTACCTGCACGATATCGGCAAGATCGGCATTCCGGAGCACGTGCTCACCAAATCCTCGGGTCTCACCACGGAGGAGATGGAGCTGGTCAAGGTGCACCCTGTCCTCGGCTTCAAGATGATCAGCAATATCGAGTTCTTGGGACAGGCGACAGACGTGGTGCTCTTTCACCACGAAAAATTCGACGGCAGCGGCTACCCCTATGGGCTGAAGGGCAAAAACATCCCCCTGGCGGCCAGAATCTTCGCCGTCACCGATGCACTGGACGCCATGATGTACGACCGGCCGTACCGAAAGGCGCTTCCCTTCTCGGCCTTCGTGGCGGAGCTGAAAGCGCAGTCGGGAAAGCACTTTGATCCCGAGATAGTTGAAAAGTTTCTCGAGATCCAGGAAGACGCCTGGCAGGTGAAGGGAAAAAAGGAAAAAGTACGACCGCAAAGCGCATCGTCGATGCGGGCAAATCTCAAATACAGGCAAGGAGGAGGTGAGAGTTTTGGAAAGCTACAACCAGAAGAGTCATCTACATGAAATGGAGGGCGACCTGAACCAGCTCATCAGCTTCGAGGTCGGTGAGGAGGAGTACGG
>CAYMEK010000056.1:0-30655 GCA_964389305.1 uncultured Spirochaetaceae bacterium | reverse complement strand
ATAAAATCCGGGCAATGCGGGATTCGAACCCACGGCCTCTGGCTCCGGAGGCCAGCGCTCTATCCAACTGAGCTAATTGCCCGGGTTGTTGCTTATGACAAGGTACAGAGAAACCATTACGGTTGTCAATCCATGGTCCTTTTACCTTGACATAACTTTGGCACTCTGCGATATTCTTCTCCGTTGCATGAAGCTGAGCAGCAAGAACCGCTCCACCTTTCTGATCATTTTGGGGCTTGGGGTCGTTATCGGGAGCTTGGCCTGGGAGGTATTGGAACGTATTCTATTGCAGCTTGGAATCAATCTGGCTTTGGGGATCGGACCGGTCGGCTTTGACCTATCCGTCCTCAGGGTTTTTATAAAGATCAATCCGGGTACATTCATCGGAATCCTCGGGGGGATCGTGCTATTTCACCTTATGTGAATCCGGTTGGTTGGAGAGCGTTCTGGCACGCTTGCTAAAGTAAGGAATAAAAAAAGTAATGGAGACAATTATCCTGGCCTCCGGTTCGCCCCGAAGGCAAGAGCTACTGAACCGGGTGCGGATACCCTTCAAGGCATTCCCCCCCAGCATCGACGAAAGTTTTTCCCACGTACAGAGCGTGGAGGAGCGGGTTAAAAGGATCGTCTTAAGGAAGATCGAAGCGGTGGTGGAGGGATTCAAGCAGGAGAATCCCCGCTGGGTATTGGGTTTGGATACGCTGGTGGAGATAGACGGTAAGGCTGTGCACAAGCCATCCGGGATCGAGGAGGCTGAGCAAATACTGAAGATGCTTTCGGGAAAGGTGCATAGGGTCTACACGGGAATAGGGTTCCTGCCAGCCCGGGGAGAAAAGATGGATCTGAGAAGCGTATGCACGGAGGTAAAGTTCGCCAGGCTGAGCAAAGAGGACATAGATTTATATCTGGAAAGTGGCGAGTGGTCCGGAGTCACGGGGGCCTACCGCATCCAGGAGAGAGGAGCTTTCTTCATTGAGTGGATCAAGGGATCCTACAGCAATGTAGTAGGCTTGCCTCTTGAGACATTTTATGTCATTTTAAAGAACAATAACTGCTCCCTGCGTTGAATCTGCCGTGCGCGATCAGGCAGGGTAGCTATCATCCGGTCGCTTTGGATCCTCCAGCCCCGAACCGCAGGCGGGACGCTCCCGAGGAAAGGGTTAGAAATACGCTTCGAGGAGGATGCTGAAGCCGGCCGAGAAAAAGAGAAGGAACGTGATCCGTGGACCCATCGGTTTATTCTAACGATGGGATCCTCCGGTCGCGAAACAAGGAGGACGCATTTGGCAGTCGTAACCATGAAAAACCTGCTTGAGTCGGGTGTTCATTTCGGACATCAGACCAAGCGCTGGGATCCTCGGATGAAGAAGTATATCTTCGCCGAACGCAACGGGATCCACATCATCGACCTACAAAAGACGATCGTATCCATTAGAGAAGCCTTCGAAGCGGTGCGTAAAACGGTTCTAGACGGCAAAGCCGTGCTCTTCGTGGGCACCAAGAAGCAAGCCCAGCAAGCGATGGAGCGGGAGGCACAGCGCTGCGGCATGTTCTACGTCAACAACCGCTGGCTCGGAGGTATGCTTACCAATTTCTCCACCATTAAAAGATCTCTTCTACGCCTGAAGAAGATCGAAAAGATGGAAGTAGACGGTACATTCGAGAAGCTGACCAAGAAAGAGATATCTCGGTTGGTCAAAGAGCGGGCTCGACTGGAGAGAACGCTGGGTGGAATCAAGGAAATGAAAGAGCTGCCGGGGATCGTGTTCGTCATCGACACCCGCAAAGAGGCGATTGCCGTAGCCGAAGCCAACAGACTCGGTATTCCCATTGTTGCGATCGTGGACACCAATTGTAATCCGGAAAACATTACGTATCCCATCCCGGGCAACGACGATGCTATCCGGGCGATCAACCTGTTCACCCAGATCATAGCCAACTCTGTGATAGAGGCTGAGAACGAAGTGGGTCTGGAGATCATCGAAACACTACAGGATGAGACCACTGATGAGGATTTTACCTCCTACGTAGACAAGGACGAAATTTCCGAATACGAGAAGTACCGGGACGAGGAAGAGGAAGCCGCCGTGGAGACCGTGGCCGTTGGCGCGGCCATAGGGGATGTCAGCGAAGAGGAGGAGGCGCCCAGTTTTACGGATAAGGATTATTCGGACTACAACCCGGAGGAAGAAGAGGCGAAAAAGGTCGTTGAAACGCCGGGCCCGGCGCAGCAGGTCGACCTGGCTGACGAGCACAATGTAGATGAAGATAAGCTATACGAGGAGTAGGAGTTAAGCGGTGGAAATCAAAGCAACCGACGTCAAACAGCTACGCGAGAAAACAGGCGCGGGAATGATGGACTGCAAGAAGGCGTTGATCGAGGCGCAGGGGGATTTTATCAAAGCGGAAAAGATCCTGAAAGAGCTCGGCCTGGCCGCCGCGCGGAAACGGGCGGGCAGAGCTACCGGCGAAGGCCGGATCTTTTCGCGGATCACGGACAGCCGGGCAGTGCTTCTCGAGCTCACCTGCGAGACCGACTTCGTGGCCAAAAACAAGGAGTTCATCGCTCTGGGCGAAAAGCTCGCAGACGTGGCGATAGACACAGGGGCCTCGATCAAGCCCGAGTCGCTAACCCCCTTGGTCCAGGATGCAGTGGGCAGAATCAAGGAGAACATCACCCTGCGGCGCCTGAAGATGATGGAAGCAGGAGCCGCAGAGTTGCTCATGGACTACATTCATGGGGAAGGTAAAATAGGCGTACTGGTCAAGTTTTCCCTTTCTGACCCTGCTCTGAAGGAGGATGCTCGAGTGAGGGAAGTCGCCTTCGACCTGACCTTGCATACCGCCGCCTTTGCACCGCTTTTTTTGAAACGCGACCAGGTACCAGCCGGCTATCTAAAGGAACAGGAGGAGATCTTTACCAAACAGGCTGAGAGCCTGGGCAAGCCGGAAAACGTGCTCAGAGGAATCATTCAGGGGAAGCTGAACAAGCATTTGGCGGAGATCTGCTTTCTGGATCAGCCTTTTGTCAAGGACCAGAATGTCAAAGTCGCCAAGGTTCTTGACAGCCTGAGCAGGGAAGTGGATGGAAAGATCCAGATCAGCGAGTACCTCTACTACAAGGTAGGGGAGGAAAGCTAGAGCCGCGATCGCAGATAGCGATCTGGAAGGAGTAGGGCAGATGGACAAGGTTAGCAGAGATGCCGAAGAGAAAATGAAGAAGGCCGTTAAAGCCCTCGAGGATGAGTTCAAAACCATTCGTACGGGCAGGGCCTCTGCCGCCCTGTTCGAGAACATCAGAGTGGATTACTATGATCAGAAGGTGCCCCTGAATCAGGTGGCCACGATCTCCGTTCCCGAGGCCCGGCTGGTCGTCATTCAACCCTGGGATCGCTCCGTGCTCTCGGAGATCGAGAAGGCTGTACAGAAATCCGAGCTTTCGGTCAATCCCAACAATGACGGGAAGGTTATCCGTATCAATATCCCCCCCCTGACCGAAGAGCGCCGCAAAGAGCTGGTCAAGGTGGTGCGAAACATAGCCGAGAAAAACCGCGTATCTGTTCGTAACATCCGCCGGGATGCCAACGACGAGCTCAAAAACATGCAGAAATCTTCAGAGATCGGTGAGGACCAATCCAAGCGCGGTCAGGACGAGATCCAGAAACTTACCGACCGGTATATCGGCGAGATCAACTCCATCGTAGAGAGCAAAGAGAAGGAAATAATGGAAATCTAATGGCTACCGACTTGCCAGCCCGCTTTCCGGAGCACGTCGGCATTATCATGGACGGGAACGGAAGGTGGGCGCAACGACGGGGTAAGGCCCGCACCCGGGGACATCTGGAAGGGGTGAAAGCCGCCAAGCGGGTAGTGCGGGCGGCTTTGAAAGCAGGTATCCGTTACCTGACGCTGTTCACCTTCTCTACGGAGAACTGGAAGCGGACCAGCAAGGAAGTTTCCTACCTGATGTTTCTTATCAAGAACCATTTGCGCCGGGAGTACAGGTTCTACCAGGAGAACGAGATCCGGGTGATCCACTCAGGGAATTTGGAGCGCTTGCCTGCAGACGTAAGACGGGAGATCGAGCGGGTGGCCCGGAATACGGCCCATTACGACAGGATGGTCTTGAATCTGGCCATTGACTACGGCGGACGGAACGAGATCATTCGGGCCGTGAACCGCCTGGTGGAGGGAGGAAAGACGGGGCGGATCACCGCAGAGGATATCCGGGCGAATCTCGATCAGCCGCAGATTCCGGATCCCGACTTGGTTGTGCGTACGGGAGAGGAATGCAGGATCAGCAACTTTCTCCTGTGGCAGATGGCTTACTCGGAGCTATACTTCAGCTCCAAGATGTGGCCCGAATGGGACGAGGAGGATTTCCTGGAGGCGCTGCGCGCTTACGGTTGCCGGGATCGGCGCTATGGGGCGCAGGAGTCTGCGATGCGAGCCCAACTTGAGCGGGGAGCTCCGTGATCGGCGGCTCGTTCTGGCTGAGGGCGGCGACTGTCATTATTGCCCTGCCCCTGTTCTTCGTACTTATCTTCGTTCTTCCTCACTACAACCATCTGGCGCTCAGTATCGGCGCGGTCCTAGCCGCTGCGCTCGGCTCCAGGGAAGTCGACATCTTGTTGAAAAGAAAGGGAATTCCACGGTTTCCTTTCGTTTACCTGTTCGCTGCAGTGATTCCTGCCCTTACTTGGCTCGAGGTAATGGGGATCCTCACCCTGCAGTGGAATCTGGCAGCCCTGACCGGTTTTGTGGTCCTGATACTCCTGCGCACCCTTTGGGTACGCAGCCCGCAGGATCTTTCCGAGCTCCTTCAGCAGGTATCTTCATCCCTGCTGGTGCTTCTCTACCCGGCTGTGTTTCTCTCGTTCCTGGTACGGCTCACCGGGTTAAAGAATCCTACTCTGGTCCTGTTGTTTTTTTTTAGCATCATCTTCGCGAACGACATCGCGGCTTACCTGTTTGGCATGCTCCTCGGCCGCTCTACCCGGTTGGGATACGCGGTAAGTCCGAACAAGTCGGCGATCGGCTTTGCGGCCGGGGTCCTGGCTGCAGTCGGCCTGGCCCTCGCCTTCAGGGCGTTGTTTCCAGTTCTGCTTCCCGTTAGCTATCCAGCCGCAGGTTTGTTCGGGGCCGCCCTGGGTGTTTTGACTATTGCGGGTGATCTGGTTGAGTCGGCTCTGAAGCGAGCAGCCGAGGTGAAAGACTCCGGCGAGCTGATTCCCGGCCGGGGAGGCATACTCGACTCGGTGGATTCCTGGCTTCTAACAGCTCCTTTCTACTACTTTATTGTGAAGGCAATGCATGGGTGAGATAGTCCTGGTAGCAGTCTCTGTCATCTAGTAGATATCTCAGCCAAACTATGTATATCCTCTTTTGTACTCTCATAAAGCTTTTTGTAAATTTTTAGATACTCTGAATATTTACGATGGATTTCTTCGTCCGGTTCTATTACTCTTGCTATTTTTACCCATTTATCTTTAAGTACCGAGAAATCCTTAAATACACCGGTACTAAATCCTCCCATATAAGCATCCCCCAAAGGTGCACTGAATCCATTTTTGCCCATACATACCTGTTTCAATCCAGTAACGTCACTTACGATTTGTGTCCATGTACTATTTTCGACTCCGCCGCCGGCAGCGATGATTTTTTTGGGGTTTATACTCATCGTACCAATGATATCCAAATGATGAGCGACGCTATATGCTGTACCCTCTAAAAGAGCACGGTACACATGTTTTTTTGTGTGTGACAGCGTAAGTCCTGCGATTATGCCCCTGGCAAGTTCATCATTTATCGGGGTCCTTTCACCACTGAAATAAGGCAACACAATAAGCCCTTCAGAGCCGGCACAGACTTCTGCTGCCATATCGCTAAGAACCGCGTATACTTCCTCCCTTTCCTCTTTTATTTTAGATATTTGCTGATCTATGGATACGAAGTTATTTTTGAACCAATGAGTAAGTGCTCCTGAGGTAGCCATTCCACCTATTAATGTATATATGTCAGGAACATAATGAACATTCGCCCAAAGATCAATGTTCGTTTTTAACGATAGAGAATTGACGATGATAGTCATCGTTGTTCCATAGGCTAAGAAAACATCCCCTGCTTCAATCGCTCCTGCACCTGTTGCTTCGGCGAAAGTATCGACAGCGCCGGCAATGACAGGAGTACCCTCAGCCAGTCCTGTTTCTTGGGATGCTTCAAGTGTTACTTCACCAACAATATCAGAAGGATGATATATTTCAGGAAGGAGAGAAATAGGGATACCGCTTTTTTCGCTCATTGGGGTATCCCAGCTTGCTTTTTCTATATTGAATAGCGGACCAAAAAAAATCGCAGTACACAGGTCGATCGAGTATATGCCTGTTAGCTTATAAACCAAAAAACCATTGGCAGCTAGTATTTTATAGGTTTCTCTGTATTTCTCAGGTTCGTTCCTCTTGTACCACAAAATTTTCGGTCCAACCGATTGACTTGACAATATTTGCCCGGTGGTTTTAAAAATATTTCTGATTCCCAGCAGCTTGTTAAGGTCTTGTATTTCATTCTTTGAACGTGTATCGATTCCGTAGAGAATAGCCGCTCTTAATGGCTTTCCTTTTCTATCAACGGGAACCATTGAAGGACCGAGACTGCTGCACCCGATAGCAGCAATTTCATTGCCCTTAATATTCGCGCTTTTTAGCAGTTCGGTTGAGATTCTTTTAAAGTCATTCCACCATATATTGATTGCATCATGTTCAGCCCGGCATTTTTGAGGCATGCTAGTCGTGTGTGAAATTGAAGAGGAACTGATAATTGTGCCCTCAAAATCACTGATGATACCTTTTGAGTTTGACGTCCCAATATCGATACCCATAACAAATCGTTTCATGCGATTATCCTTTTATAGCACCCATGGTCAAACCGCGAACTAACTGTTTCTGGTTGACCCAGCCTAGGAGCATAGGAGGCAGTATCGCCAACGTTGAAATAGCGCTCATCTTTGCCCAGAAAAGCCCTTCTTGAGTCATATACGTAGCTATATGGATTGGAAGTGTTGCAGCCCTGGTATAAGTGAGGTGAAGTGCGAAGAAAAACTCATTCCATATAAAGATGATGAGTAATAGAATTGTGGCCGAGAGTCCGTGTCGAGACAGCGGGAAAACAATTTTTAAAAAAGAAACCAGCTCAGAAGCGCCGTCAATTCTTGAAGCTTCCAACAATTCGATAGGAATATCTTTAAAAAACGACCGCATCATCCATACAACGATAGGTATATTCACCGCTGAATAGATAAAGATCAAACTCAAGTAACTATCCAAGATATTTAAAGCCTCACAGATAATGAATACAGGAATCACAACGCATACCGGAGGTAGAAGTATCGTAGATATGAACCAGAAGAACAAATTATCACCCCTTTTTTTGAACTTTGCCATTACCAGTGCATACGATGCAGGTACCCCCAATACCATTGCCACGAATGTCGAGGTAGCAGTAATGATTATTGAGTTTGAAAAAAAATAAAAAATTTTTCCACTGAATATTATTCTATAATGAGAAATCGTAGGGTTAAAAAAAAGAGTGGGATTTACTACGTCAACTTCATGTTTAAAACCCGTTAGAATAAGCCAAAGAATGGGGAAAAAATAAATAACAGCAATTACAAAAACAAGTACTTGTACGAATGGTGATACCGCTTTTTTCATAACTCTGACTCTGTTATTGCCTTTCTTAAGAATCTAAATAGGATCATTACAATGGCGAGAGAGATAATAACAATAATGACTGCAATTGAAGACCCTTTACCGATATTCCAACCAAGAAATGTTATTCTGTAAACATAATAAGGAAAGTTGGTAGAAGTAAATCCAGGACCGCCATGCGTGGTAGTAAAGATTAGTCCAAAAGTTTTTAGTATAAAGATAAGCCCAAGCATTAAACTAATTGTGATATACTTGGTTTGCATAGGTAAGATTACTCTGAAAACTCTACCCCATATATTAGTCCCATCGATTACCGCCGCTTCTATAATCTCCTCTGGAATAGACTGCAAACCCGCCATGAGTACCAGCATAAAAAAAGGTGTCCATTTCCAAACTATTAGAACAATGATAACAAAGAGCGGATGGTCAGCTAGTAGTGCCGGTGACTGAAAACCTAGAATGCCGCTAACGTAATGAATTAAGCCGAAAGATGGTTCTAGCATCACGTTCCGCCAAAAAACACCTATTACTGAGTCCATAATAAAAAAAGGAGATACGAGAAGGGTGCGTACTATCCCCACTCCGGGAAAGGGTCGGTAGAGTAGAAAGGCAAAGGTGATTCCTATTAAAAAACAGGCTATTAGTGAAAAAAAGGTTAGGGTCAACGTATTTTGGAATACAAGCCAGAACTCACTGCTGATGAATAACTCCTTGTAGTAACTGAAACCTACAAACTTTCGTGGGAGATCAGGTCTGACAATAATCCATCGAAATACACTGTAGTAGAGAGTTAGTAGTATTGGGATCTGGGTTACCAGGGCAACCATAATAATTGCCGGTAAAGTAAGAATTCTTTTTACAGAATTTACCTTAACTGTATTTTGTCCAATTGTGGAATGGCTTTGTATCAAAGTAAGTCTCTTTTAGCAAGATACGGGAAAATACCCAAACCTATTAAGCACTCGTTGGACTTGGAAATAACCAGCAGCTACTGGTGGTCCTCTTTATCAATCAATAAAGCCGCTGTTTCGTCGTCTGTAATCAGTGTTGTGATTATTCCTGACCGTAGAGCACCTCGAATAGCCCGGGCCTTTTCCTCTCCACCAACTACTGATACTCTTTTTGGTATTTTTTTAAGCGTATCTATGGGTATACTTACCAATCTTCTTTCAAGATCACTGTTGATGAACGTACCATTCTGATCAAAGCAATGTCCCAAAATGTCTCCGATAGCACCCGACTGCTTAAGCTTTTCAAGCTCCTCGATTGCTACCAGCTTTGGTGAAAGTAATGTTCCTTTTTCGATTGTTCCGATGCCAAAAACGGCCTCATTACATTTACCCCACATTTCTCTTATTTGGCCTCCCATAGATGTGTTATAGATGATTGAGTTCCTCATCTTTTCATTTTCAACCGTCGCAAAAGATGTAAGAAGTGTTCCCTCCGCCTTTAATCTGCGACAGGTTTCCTGAACTATCGTAAAAGGATTTTTGTACGTAACATTTGCAAGCCCACCCATCAATTGAACTATATAAACGTTCTTCATTTCCATTGGTACAAGATTACGTACCACATGACCTATTGTGTTACCAAGGCCAAGCCCAAGGATGTAATCATCTGAAAGAGAGAGGCCGATATAAAAAGCACATACACGGCCAATAAGTTCAGGAATACTCTGTTTTTCAATACTGGCTTTTTTGACAACAATAGCTTTTTTTATTCCGTAAAGTGCCTCTATATGTTCAGCAAGGTTTTCATCAAGCTGAAACGGTAGTTTTATATCGATCTGGATGATTTCCAATTCTCTAGCTTTTTGCAACATCCTTGAAACTGTCATTTTGGACAATCCCAATCTGGCTGCTATATCCTGCTGGGATAAACCTTGCTCAAAATGTAAAAAAGAGATTATTGACAATTCTAATTCTTTCATCTCAATACGCAGTTTTATTATCAACAAAGAAGATTATCTGTCTATATTTTTCACAAAGTTTATTTGTAACTGAACCCGAAGGAGTATAGGAACAATTAAAGCCTTTGTCAACTAAAACTTTTTTGGCTATTTCTTTTGTACACCCGGCGGTGGTGGAAGTCATACTGGTCATAAAACGGATATCTCGTCTTTTAGAATTAAAAACTCGGCTAAAATGCTGAATGCTCTTTTTCTAGACACGTGTACGCTTGCGTGATCTCCTTAACTAAGTCCCGGTCTTGCGCCGTCAGCCCACAAAGCTCATATACTTTTTCTACTCCAATCTTTAGAGCGCAGAGAGCGGAAGCTATCGCCAGGCTTAGGGATTTAGGTTTCCGTCGGTACTTGATCGCGAGCAGCGCAGGACCGACTAAACGTTCGTTCCTGGAAAGCTTTTCCTCTGTATTCATAACTAGCCTCTCAAGCTGATCGCCAAGATAGGGATTCTCCATATCCTCTATGAGACGCTTATTCCAGTGGAACATCTGTTTTTCAGTAAAGCCATATTCCCCGATTAGGCCGGCTGAAGACTCGCTAAGGGCTTCCTCGGCCGCGGCTCGGATCCAGGGGTCGTTAAGGCAGTCCATTACCGTGCTGTGTCCTTTAAAGAGGCCCAAAAAGCCAAAGACGGCATGCACGGTATTATAGGTGTACAGCTTCCGCACTTCTTGACTATGAAAGTGCTCGACGGCCGTTAAGCCGGGCACATCTGGAAGGGTACCGATATAAGCATCTCGATTCACAAAGAGCTCGGGGTAGTCATTAGTTAAAACGGCCAGGGGATTCTCTTCCAATAACTCGGGTGGCGTTTTAGGAGCCATGCGAATAACAATTGTATCAACGATTCCGAAACGCCCGTTTAGCTCATGGAGTTTTTGCGGTTCCAAGCCGAGATCCTTGGCCGTTTTAAAGAAGATAGCCCGAATCTTCTCTGCAGCTCCGGCCTTATTGGCACAAACCACCAGATTGAAAGGACTGGGACTTTCAAGGCGCTTAAGCAGACCCGGGCATAAAACCTTGAACGCCTGTTCGAAATCTGCTGCTGGAACAGCCATGGCCGCCGCGTCTGAACTCCTCAGTTCGTTCTGGATTTTATCGGCTTGAGAGGTGTGCAGCGCCCTATATCCCTTTACCGTAAAGCGTTCCATGTTGCCTTTGCTCCCGGCAAGATAAACGGGATAGGAGGGTCTTCGGTGCAACATCTCGATTACCTCTGAAGAATGGTCTACAAAGACAAGGGTCCACTTTGCGCCGCAGAATAGCTGTGCCAGAAAACCGCGACCGATTTTCCCGGCACCGAGAATGATAAGCTTCATTTGTTGAATATAAACTCAAGAGGAATAGATTTCAAAACGGCGAGCATTGGTAATAAATAACCGCATGGGAACATGCTGGAAGCATGTTCCCATGCATGCTTTTCTAACAGCCGGCTGCTACTTCTGATATCCGCCTTCTACCGCGACTTCATTAGCAATCTTCTGACATTGTCCTAACGCCTCATCTAGAGAGATTTTGTCAGAAATATAGGCAGCAAGGATCTGAGCCACTTCTGTGCCGAGATGGGGCCACTCAGGAAAGACAACAAATGGAGTGCCAATATAAGGAGTTTTTTCCGAGGCAGGTCGATTGTAATCCACCGCCTTCATCGCATTCAAGACAATAGGGGCAAAGTCAGCTACCGCTTTATATTTGGGATTCTCATAGGTGCTTTCCCTCGATCCGGGCGGTACGGTTACCCAGCCTTTTGTCTGTCCAACCAATTGTATATATTTCCTGCTTGTGGCCCAGGTAAGAAAATCGAATGCCTCATTCTTGTGCTTGCTTGCAGACTCCATAGCCAAAGACCAAGCCCATAGCCAGCCGTTATTGTGCTTTTTTGCCCATGGAGCACGTGCATAGCCCAGCTTGCCTGCTACCGTTGATTGATTTGTGTCATTTAGAGAACCTGCACCAACCGAAGCATCGTACCATATAGCGCCCTTCCCCTGGGCCATCAGGGTTAATCCTTCCGTAAAACCAACACCGGTCGCCCCCGGCTCGCAGACCGATTTTATAAGCTTGTAGTAGGTTTCGAAAGCATTTCGCATCTCCGGTGTATTGAATTGAGCGTTCCAATTCATATCGTACCAGCGTGCTCCGAAGGCGTTGATCATTGTGCCGAACACTGCCATATTCTCGCCCCATCCGGGTAGACCGCGTAGAACCAGACCATAAACTCCGTTTCCCGGATCATGAAGCTTACTGGCAAACTCGTACATCTGATCCCATGTGGGCTCTTCAGGCATCGTCAAACCTGCTTTTTCAAATAGGTCCTTGCGGTAATATACAATGCTGGTTTCTCCGTAAAACGGTAAAGCATACAGGTTACCATCCACGCTTAAGCCCTCGCGAACAGATTGCAGCACATCATTCAGGTCATAGCCCTCGCGTTCTGCCGCGTTCATCTGTTTGAAGAAAGGATCGAGAGGCACAATCCATTCGTAGTTTACCCAGTTCTTGACCTCGAGAATACCGATTGTGACAATATCAAACTTACCGGCACCCAGGGCCACATCTTCGGTAACCTTCTGACGAAGCTCATTTTCGGGAAGAATTGACCAATTAAGCTCGATCCCTGTCTCTTCGGTGAATTGTGTAGAAAGCGCCTGCATAATCTTCATGTCCGGATTGTTCACCGTCGCGATCGTAAGTGTAACAGGTTCTCCGACAGCCTTCTCCTCGGCCTCTGTTGCTCCACCGGCGAAAGAATACGAGCCTGCCAGCATACAGAAACCCAACACACCCAAAACCAAGATTTTGGCTTTTCTCATTTTCCACCTCCTAAATTTTTTTTTTTGGGTTTCACCGACTTATGAATCCATAAAATGTCCACCATCCACATTAATTACATGTCCTGTAATAAAACTTGCTTCATCGGATGCCAAGAACGAAACCGCCGAGGCTACATCCTCAGGTGTTCCAATCCGTTGCACCGGTAGGGATTTGCCGGCTTCCCTTTTTTTATTTTCATCCCAAAGCTGCATGATAGGAGTGTCGATGGCATGAGGTGCTACCGCATTCACATTGATTCCGAACGGACCCAACTGCTTGGCCAATGATTTAGTAAGCACTATCAAAGCGCCCTTGGAAGCTCCATAACATGGAGCAGTTGTATTATCACCTCTCTTTGCGGTGATCGAGGAAACATTGACGATTTTTCCGTAGTGCTGCTTTTTCATTATGGGCGTAACTTCCCTGCAAAAATAAAAAGCTCCCTTGAAATTGACGGCAAGCATTTTATCCAGTAATTCGTCGGTAACGTCTTCAAGTTTGCAGAAAGCTGCTATGCCCGCATTGTTTACTAGGATATCGATTCTTCCTCTTTCCCTTAGTATTTCATTTACAGCTCTTTTTACTTCAGATGGGTTCGATACATCGAGTGTGAAGGAAGAGCATTCTCTTCCAAATTCCTTCATTTTTTCTTTGGTTTTGTGGAGTTGTTCTTCATTGATATCCGTGAGTACTACGATATTACCCTGTTTTAGAAGTTTCAGAGAAATTGCCTTGCCAATTCCCTGCGCTGCTCCTGTTACGACAACTACCCTTTTATTTTCATTTCCGTCGTGTATCATTACTTTTTCCCAAATTGACTTGTTGCTACACGTATTTACCGCTCATTTTTAAACTAATCGTATTTGTTGACGATTATGTCTAATTATATTAATATATCATAAGAGAAAAATATTATTTGGTATTTTGATCAACTAAGATTTTATTATATATGTTACTGTACAGATTGTCAAATGTTTTTTTAGATTTGTAAAATTTAACCACCGGGTAGAGGTGCAGGCAGTTGAAGTAGGTATAGGGTGCAGATAGTTTTTTGGATCTATTTACGCGCATTATAAGCAACCCTTAATGCCGGGAACCTCATACTTGACTTATCTCCGCCAATGAATTAGCATCTCAGAAGTAATAAATAACAGATGGTATAAATAACTTATGGAGGCAACGAATGTATTCTGTGGACATAAACAAGAACATCATGTGTCGTACGGGATCAGGAAATAAGATCTACTGGATGATTACCACAGAGAATGGTGCTCCGAACTTCGAGCTACGTTATATAGAGATTCCTTCCGGTGGGAAGAGCAGCGCAGGCTCTCATCCTCATGAACATGAAGTATTTGTGGTTCGTGGAAAAGGCAAAGTAGTCGGCAAGGATGCCGATGGATTGCCGTACGAAAAGACACTTATCCCGGGTATCGCCGTATTCATTCCCGGTAATGAAGAGCACCAATGGCTCAACACTTCGGAAGATGATTTGGGTTTCGTTTGCGTCGTGCCCAAAGGAGCGGAAGCCGAGAACAAGCCGCCTTGCCGTAGTTGATGCTGTTCCTGGAACGAGGTGATGTCATTGTGTCGGCAGCCTTCGTTCTGTGTCCCGTCAATCGGGCCTCAATTCTGGATTGATAGCGATTTTGATTACGCTCCCTGTCGCCATACGTAGGAGGGCCTGTTCAACATGTTCCAGCGGGAGCTCGTCGGAAATAAGCGATTGTGCATCCAACGCCCCCGACACTATGAGTTCGCAGGCATGTTGTGCATCCAAGGGCGTGCCATGAAAAGAAGCATAAAGCGTAAGCTCTCCGTAGTGCATCCAATGGCTGTCCAGCTCGAAGGAGGTGTGCCCTTCCAGACCACCGAAAAACATCACCCGCCCTCCCTTGCGCACCGACTGGACCGCGGTGTGCCATGCCTCAACCTCTCCAGCCGCCTCGATGGCTACATCGACTCCCCGGCCGCCGGTTAACCGTCGGATCGCCTCGACGGGGTCATCCCTGCGAGGATTGACGGTATCGGTGGCGCCCAAAGTTTTTGCAATGTCCAGCCGAGCGTCACTTACATCGACCGCGATGATCTGCACCGAGCCCGAGAGGCGGCTCAGCTGCACGTGCATGAGGCCGATAGGACCCACACCGGAAACCGCCACCCGCTCGCCGTGCTGTATCTGAAGCACTCGATGCCCGTGAACAACGCATGCCAGGGGCTCGACCATCGCGGCCTGCGCGTAGGGCACATGGTCGGGAATAGGGAAGGTATTCAGGTCCACTATGGGTCCAGGAATGGTTATGTATTCAGCAAACGCGCCAAGGTTGAAAATCAGATTCTCACACAGATTATGCTGTCCCTGCTTGCAGTAAAAACACCGGTTGCAGGGCGCCGAGTTGTGGGCAGTCACCCTCATTCCTGGCCTGAATTTTTTCACTGCTGCTCCAACTTTGACTACGTCGCCCGCGAATTCATGGCCAAATCTGCAGGGTGGATTGAGCAGATGATAGCCGCGCTTGTACGTTTTTAGATCTGTTCCGCAGGTTGTAGCACAACGAATCTTTACCGTAATTTCATCCTCAGTCGGCTCCGGCACGGGGATTTCCTGCATCTCCAGTTTCCCAGGTCCCAAGTACATCACGGCTCTCATGTTCTGTAATCCTTATCCTTTCTTCTCCTGACAGTTCTCGAAGCATCGGCCCGCCGGCCGTTATTCGTCTTTCAGGAATGTATATGATTAGCAGCATAATTGGCTCACCGGTGGTTGAGAAACTTATTACCTGGCTGCCCAGGCTTACCCGGTGATCGTATCAGCTCCTGTTTCCTGGCTGATTTCGCTCAGTTTCTGAATCTTTCCCTGCAGTGTCGGGAAAATATCCTTGTAGACCTCGAAGAACCGGCTATAAATAGGGTAGTTCTTCTCGTTCGGCCTGTAATTCACCTCCAGATTGGTCATCTTTTCTGATGCCTCCTGAATAGAGGAGTGTATACCCATACAGGCCGCCCCGATAACGGCCGCACCCAAAGCGGAGGATTCTACGGTGCTGGTAGTGCAGATTGGAAGGCCGAAAACGTCCGATGTGATCTGCCCCCACAGCCGGCTCTTGGCGCCTCCGCCCACGAAGGTCACTTCTCTGTATTCTGTCCTGAGCGCAGCAGCCATTGCCTCCAGAAGCATCCGGTGTTCGAACGCTACTCCCTCCAGAATGGAGCGGTACATGTGCCCGCGGGTATGGTTGCCGGTCCAGCCCAGGGTAACCCCACGGGAAGCGTTATCCCAGTACGGGGCCAGAGCGCCGAACCAGTAAGGAACCGTCAACAGACCTCCTGAACCTGGCGGGATATCGAGGACCGTCTGTTCCCAATATTCCTCCGACCGGCTTTGTGGATCCTTGCCGTAGTTGTCCAGAAACCAACTTACAACGTAGCCGCCGGCAACGTTCGCCTCCAGATGATAGGAACCCGGAATCACCCCGAGTAGTGTCCTGAAGGATTTGTCTACGACGTAGTGTGTACTGAATCCTCCCAGGACAGTCCACGTTCCGATGTAGAAGAAGATCCGATCGGCTCTCGTGGTGCCGGTCCCCAGGGCGGCGCAGATACCATCCCCGGCACCCGCCACCACGGGCAGTCCCTCAGGCAGACCCGTCGCCCTGGAAGCGGACTTGGTAATACGGCCAATCACTTTCCCCGCCTCACAGAGGTCCAGAAACTGCGTGCGCTTCAAACCCAGGGCATCCATCAACTCTGCCGACCAAGTACGGGTCCGCAGATCGATGAGAGCCATGGGATCCGCACTCACATCCGAGGTCACGTACTCACCGATGAGGTGTTTGAGCAGAAAGCCCTGCACATCCATGTATTTGTACACTTTTTCAGCCGCCAGGGGTTCGTTTTCAATGAACCAGAGTATCTTGTAGAGGGTGCTTACATAACTCGGATACTTACCGGTAATACTTTGTACCCTCTCTCCACCCAGTTTCTCTATAACCCTGCGGACCTGTTGCTCGGAACGCATGTCCATGTGAAGCATAGCCGGATGCAACGGATTGCAGTCTCGATCCACCGGTACAAAAGTTTCCCTCTGATGACTGATGCAGAGAACTCCGATTCTCTGGACATCGATCCTCTCCACAACCTGTTTGATGGAGGAGCAGGCGGCGGTCCACCATGCACCGGCATCCTGCTCGAACCAGCCGAGCCTGGGACCCTGAAGGTCATGCTCTGCCCTGCTGTCTGCCAGGATCTGCCCCTTTGCGTCCCACACAAAAGCCCGGCACGATTGGGTTCCACTGTCGATGCTCATAATAAGATCGTTGTTCGACATTCGATCACCTCGGTCCTCACCTGTTGAGTCTTATTAGCGATATCCTGATGATTACCATGTTCGTTGAACAGGAACATCTTACACCACTCGATGCAGAAATCAAGAGCAGGAAGCGACGGCTACTCCAATGCGTCCAGGTGGTCATCAAGTTGTTGCGCACGGCTTCGTTGAAGTCTTCGACATTTTTTTCTAGGAAATCTCTTGTCAACGGCGCAGCGACATGCTACAATAAAATTGACATACGTTCATCTAATTCACATACGTGAATTTTTAACACGTGCCTGTATTGCTAAGGAGCTCAGCAAGATGGGTTGCAGACTTAGGAATGGCATGCGATACCGCCCGTCCGTACGAGGACGAGGAACTCGGAGGCCTGGGTAACTGTGCAGTCCTCAGGCTGCAAGCGTGGTTAGAAAAAACATGAAGGAGGTGATGCGCGGGAACGTTAAGCCACAGAGTTTCTTTCTGAGGGGTCATTCATAAAACAGAGGAGGTAACTATGAGAAAAAAGACATGGATCATAATCGCCTGCGTAGCCGTCCTGTGGTTGTCCGCTGCGGGGTTGGCGATGGCAACAGGCGCTCAGGAGGGGGCTAAGGAGGATCAGTACCTCCAGGCAGCGAGTGAAATCGCGGATATCATAGGGACGAACACCGTACTCACCCGGGAGCAGCTACTCGAGGAGCTTCAGTGGTTTGCGAAGGCCGCCGCTCCCTACCGCGGCCAGCGGATTCGAGCCTGCTACGAGTCGGTGCCTCTCACGATGTGGGAAGCTGAGAATCTCGGACCGTTGTTTGAGAAGCTGACCGGGATCAAGGCGGACATCGAGGGGATTTCCGGTGACGAAACCATGCGGAAAATGAGGATGGAGGCCGAGACCAAGCAGGGGTCCTACGATACGATCAACATCGATCAGGACATGGTCGGATTTTTCACCTTCGTCGGCGGCGCGGCGGACCTAACCGAGCTCATGGACGAGCATCCGGAGCTCAACAGCCCGTACCTCGATCTGGACGACTTCACATCCGACAAGATCTGCAGAAGCGCGCTGAACGGACACCTGTATATCCTCTGCGATTACCAGAAGCCGGTCGGCACCGTGTACCGGAAGGACTGGTTCACCGATCCTCAGAATAAGGCTGCGTTCAAACAGAAGTATGGTTACGAGCTGATGACCCCCTTACAGTGGTTCGAGAGGGCCATGCAGACAAAAAACGTGAAAGACGACTGGACCTTCGAGAAGAGTCTGGATGTGGCGGAGTTCTTCACCCGGCCGCAGGAGAACATGTATGGAACCATCGTTGGTATGAAACCGGGGTGGCATTTCGCCTGGTTCTTCAATGACTGTCTCGATCAAGTGGCGGGTCTGGGCTCCAAGGCGACCGGTCCCCCTCTCAAGACTCTTCCCCCCCACTGCCGGCCCTACAGCCAGGTGTACGGCGTGAAATACGCAGAGGACGGCAAGACCCTGCTGGGCGCCTCGGTGAGCCGCGGCGGCCAGTTGAACAGTGAAAAGGGCATCACTGCCTTCAAGTACCTGCATTACGATCTGCCCAAGTATGCCCCCACCCAGAAGATACGGGAGAAAGACACAGTTGAAGCGTACGTCGCCTTCGGGATCGAGGGGAACTACGCCTTCAACCTGCAGCACATGTGCTTTTTCCCCACCTACAACGGGGCTGACTCCAAGGTCAAAGGGGTGTACGAATGCGCCCCCATGCCGGTAAGCGAGAAGTACTTCCAGTACGGAATGGTACGCGGATACTGGGACGCCGAAGGCTGGGCAATCACCGAAGGCAGCAAGCACAAGGAGGCCACCTGGCTGTTCGCTCAGTTCATGACCTCGAAGTCCGTTGACGTGTACAAGAACCTGGAGGGTATCATGCCCATCCGCTACTCCACTCTCCAATCGAAACAGATGATGGCTCACGATAAGGAGTGGGGCGGGTTTATGACGCTACTTCAGAATCTGGACTTCGTAGACTACTGCGCGGGAACCGATGAGTTATGGCCCGGGTTCCCCGACACCAACGAGCCGGTTGCCACGGCAGTTGCCGAGGCTCTGGGCAAGGGCATGTCTCCCACGGAGATGGCCAATCTGGTCGCCGAGCGGCTGGACAAGTTCCTGTTGGAGAAGGGCTGGATCGAGAAGTAAAGAAAGCCATGACGGGCAGGCGTTTCCCATTATCGTGGGTGTTCGCCTGCCCTTTTTGTCCACCGGCCTCATGAGGCTCGTTCAGGGTGCTCGAGAGGTTTTCTGCCGCTTCACGATATTTCGAGCGAAGTGAGGCGATAAAAAAAGAGATGGAGCGAATTGCATGACGGACAAGAGATATCTGCTGATCTTCCCGGCTCTCATCCTTCTATTGCTCAACTCGATCTTTCCACTGGTTGTCGTTCTGAACTATTCATTTACCGAGCCGTTTTCTCGGAACCCGACCTTTGTTGGGCTTTCCAACTATATCAACGTGCTTCACTCTTCAGAGTGGTGGGATGCCTTCAAGCGAAACGCCCTCTTTACCGGGGCGATTCTCATCATCGAGGTTCCGATCGGCTTGCTTCTGGCCTTGATCGTTCGCGGCCGCGGCAAACTGGTGGCCGCGGTTTCCACGGTAGTCATCCTTCCGAGTCTGATCCCTTTTGTGTCGATCGGTGTCCTGTGGCGGCTGATGACGATGACCGGCGGACCGATCCCACTTTTCATGAGAATGCTGGGTGTGGATTACATTCTGATGGAACCAAGCTCCGCATTCTGGACCCTGATCGTGATGGACGCCTGGCACTGGATCTCTCTGGTCTTCCTGCTTCTCTCCGCCAGTCTGGTCACGATTCCCGATGTGTATTATATAGCGGCGCGGATCGACGGCTCGACCAGGTGGCAGACCTTCCGCTATATCACCTTCCCCGGCATAAGGTTGTCGCTGATCACCGTGCTGCTGCTGCGGATTATCGACTCGTTCAAGCTGTTCGATGAGAACTTCATCCTTACCGGCGGAGGTCCGGGGAGGTCTACAGAGCTTCTCAGCTTCTTTATCATCAAGAAGGGAATCAGAGAGTGGCTGGGAGGATTCGCCGCCGCGGCTTCGATAATTTACCTGGTAATTGTATTGCTGCTCTGTTACCTCTTGATCACGTTCATGACCAAGGGGAAGGGATTATTGGAGCGATAGATGCAGGCACACTATACTATTCTGACAGAGGAGTGATGGAAACATGAATCCCGAGATGAAGCCAACGGACACGGGGAACGCCGATTCTCCGCCATTCGATTCCATGGGTGCCATATCCAGGCCTGCTTTACCCAGGCGGACAGCAACCTCCAAGAAAGGGCTGGTCGGACGAATCGGAAAAACAATATTCTACCTGCTGATCATCTTTGTATTTCTGTTTCCCATCTATTTCATGGCCATTACCGCTCTCAAGACGAGGTCCGAGATCGAGACCCAGACCACTTTCTACCCCCGCGAGATTCAACTGAAAAACTTCATGGAGATGACCAAAGGGCCATGGGCGCGGGCAATCGTCAATTCGTTGATTGTTTGTATAGGCAGTGTCGCCCTGTGTCTGCCCGTCTCTTTTTTCGCGGCCTACGCTTTTTCCCGCAGGCCTTTTCTCGGAGATATACACCTGTATTTCTGGCTGATCACCAACAGGATGGCCCCTCCGGCCGCCTTCATTCTGCCGTTCTTTGCCATCTACAATAACCTCGGCCTGTTCGACACCCGGCTCGGCCTGCTCCTTTCCTACACCCTGTTCAATTTACCGCTGGCCATCTGGATATGGATGAGCTTCATGGAAGCTGTGCCCAAAGAGATCGACGACGCCGCCTTTTTAGACGGATTCACAGTCTGGCGCTACTTTGCCAGGGTATTCATACCCGTGTTGAAGCCGGGTCTGATCACGGTAGCCACGTTCATCTGGATGTTCTCCTGGACGGAGATGATGTTTGCCGTTAATCTGACTGCGGTCGGGGCCAAAACCCTTCCGGCCCAACTTACCGTAACGATCATGCGTTTGGGCTACGGAGTGGACTGGGGCATGGCCGCCGCCGGAGGGACCATCTCCATCATCCCGGGCATCGTGCTGGTTCTGTTGACTAAGAACTATCTGACGCGCGGGTTCGTACCGTTGCGAAGGCTGTAAGAAATCGAGGAGAGAATGGGTATGTGGACCTGGATCCATGCGCAGTGGCAGGTTTTCGTCGGGCTCGGCATTTTTGTTTCTGTCATTCCGGCGATCGCCATCTATGATGTCCTGCGGAAGCCGCTGCCCCGAAGGGGTTTCCTTCCGATCGACTCCACTCCGGGAGTGCGCTTTTTTATCGGGGCGCTGGCCTTCATTTATGTTATTCTAGGCTGGCTGCTGGTGGTACCAGAGCTTCCGATCATCATACCATCTATCGGGGCCCTCATCCTACTGGTCGTGATCATGGTGTGGGGATAGCTGTATGGCAACTTTGCGAATCGAGGGGGTGGAGAAGTCCTTTGCCGGAAAGAAAGCTCTGGACGGCGTCAGCCTGGAAGTGAAAGAGGATGTGTTCACCGCCATCCTGGGAAGGGCCGGGTCGGGAAAAACGACGCTTATGAAAATCATTGCGGGAACCTTGAGACCGGACAAAGGCAAGTTATACCTCGGGGACAAGGATCTCACCATGGTGCCTCCCAGGAACCGGCGGGTCGCGATGATATCGCAGGGATACAACCTGTATCCGAATCTGACGGTGTTCGAGAACATCGCCTCGCCTCTGCGCGCGGAGCGTAAGCCTGACGATGAGGTGCGAAGGAGGGTGGGCAAGCAGGCGGAAATCCTGAAGATCGACCATCTGCTGGAAAAGCACCCCTACGAGCTGAGTGGGGGGGAGGCCCAGCGTACAGCCCTGGGACGGGCCCTGGTGCGGGATGCGGACATCTACCTGCTCGACGAGCCGCTTAGCGGACTGGACTACAAGCTGCGCGAAGGGATGACTCATGAGCTCAAGGAAATTCTGAGCTACGGGCACCTGCACAGGATCAACCTGCTCTATGCCACGCCGAATTACCAGGAAGTGCTGGCCATGAGCCAGGAGACGATCCTGATGCATGATGCGAGGGTACTCTGGCATGGCGACAGCGTCGAGGCGTACTACACCCCTCCTAATGTGGAGTTTGCCAGGTACTTCTACTCGCCTTCTATGAACCTCTTCGAAAGCTCGCTCAAGGAGCTGGGAGGAAAGCTCTATCTGTACACATCAGAGCAGATAAAGCTCCCTGTGGACCATCTCAAGAGCCGACTCGGACAGCGCAGCTACTTCCTGGGGCTCAAGACCCACGCGTTCAAGCTGGAAGAGGAGGAACACACCCTGCCGATCACCTTCCGCCTTACCCTGTCTGACGTGACACCGGCGGGAACCGTGCTGCACATGGAGTACAACGGTCAGAGGATCAGCGGATGCTTTCCCTTCCCGAAGGAGTTCAAGAGAGGCGATATCCGTCTTTTCGTGTCACCCGAAGATTTCTATATATTTGAAAAGGGAAATGGCAGGCTCGTTATGCAATACCGGGGGGAATGAAAATGGCAAGCGTAGAGATGCAGAATCTCAGCTATTCCTACGACAAGAAAGTATATGCCTTGAAGAACGTGAATATATCGATGGAGAAGGAGGGTAGATACTCGCTGCTCGGACCTTCGGGTTGCGGCAAAACCACGCTTCTCAAAATACTTGCAGGTGTTCTGGTAGACTACGAGGGCGAGGTGTATTTCAACGGGCGGGACATGCGGGACGTGCCTATCGAGCGTCGGGACATTGCCATGGTTTTCCAGTCACCGGTGGTCTATCCCATGACGGTCTATGATAACCTCATCTTCCCGATACGCCGGGAGAGCATGAGTGCCAAGCAAAGAGATAGGAAGGTTCGGGACATCGCGGAGCTGCTGGAGCTGAACGGGGTGCTCGACGCGCCGGCGCATAAACTCGGCCCGGCGGACCGGCAGACAGTGGCTCTGGGCCGCTCTCTGATCAAGAATGCCCGCATCATCCTGCTGGATGAGCCACTGACCAGCATCGAATCCGAAAAGCGGGTGGAGTTGAGAACCAAGATCAGACGGATCCAGGAAGAACAAAAGAAGATTTTCGTCTACGTCACCCATGACCAGTCCGAAGCTCTCACCTTATCGGATAGAATTGCGGTGATGAAGGACGGCGAGGTGCTTCAGTTCGACACCAAAGAGCACATCTACGATCGACCCGCCCATACCTTTGTGGGTTACTTCATGGGATCGCCGGGCATGAACGTCCTAGACGGGGAGAAGAAAGATGGAAGGATGAGCTTCCAGGATTTCGATCTGCCCATCCCTCCGGAATACAGGCAATACATCGAACAGAAGCAGAAGTTCAAGTTGGGTTTGAGGCCGGAGGTGCTCGGGATCAGCAAGGATCAAGGAGCAGGCCGTCTGCTGTTTCACTGCCAGGATATAGAGGAAAAGGGGGAGGGAGTGCGCGTGCTGTACCTGAAATCGAGGGAAGGCAGGAATGAGCTCAAGGCGGTGGGCAAATTCCTGGGCATTCAGCCAGGGGATGATTTGTGGGTGGAGATACCTCCGGACAGAATCCGCATCTACGATAGAGAAACGGATCAGATTGTCGCTTAGAGGAGCCTCTCGGACCGTGGCGCCCGCGCCCAAAGCCCAGCAGGCTCCTTGCCGTGTCCCTTGGCGCCTGACGCGGATGTAGGGGTGACAGAATGGCGAGGATGAGGGCGGCCAGGTACTACAGCAGCACCGATATACGAATCGAGGAGGTGCCGGTTCCGCAGATCGGCGATGGCGAAATCCTGGTCAGAGTAAGGAAGGCGGGAGTCTGCGGCAGCGACCTAGCGGATTGGTACATGCAGCCGCGCGCGCCTACCTTCTTTGGGCACGAACCTGCCGGTGAGGTGGTGGAGAAGGGAAGAGGGACGATCGGTTTCGAGGTGGGTGACCGGGTATTCGTCCATCACCACGTTCCTTGCTTCGTCTGCCACCATTGCATCCGGGGCCACTATACCATGTGCGACACCTACAAGAAGACCGGGATCCATCCCGGGGGATTCGCGGAGTACATCCGGGTGCCGGCCCTGAACCTCCAGCGGGACACACTGAAGCTGCCAGAGAACGTGAGCGATGAGGAAGCCACCCTGATCGAGCCTCTGGCCTGCGGCATAAAGGGTATGAAAAGGTTGGATATGCACCCGGGGGATACCGTGGCCGTGCTGGGAGCCGGGTTCGCCGGAATCGCCCATATACTGCTGGCCCGTCTATTCGGAGCCGGAAAGGTGTTCATCATCGACAGAGTCGCCTACCGGTTGAATAGGGCACTCGAGCTAGGGGCGGATTTCGCGATCGATTATACGAGGGAAAATGTACGAGCCGGCATCGAGGCGCGCAATGAGGGAAGGGGTGCCGACATCGTCGTCCTGGCTACCGATTCCCTGGAAGCGCTGAAGCAGGGGCTGGATATCGCAGGCAAGGGGTCCACCGTGTACTTGTTCGCGCCTTATCAACCAGGCCAAATGGTGCCCGTAGATCTTCATCGGTTTTTCTTCGAAGAGGTGCTGCTGGTGGCCACCTATTCGTCCAGCCATATCGACACGCGGACAGCACTTTCGATGATCGAGACCGGGGCACTCCAGGTGAAGGAGCTGATCACCCACCGGTGGCCCCTGGATCAGATCGGCCAAGCTATCGACATGGCCCGACAGGCTCAGGAATCACTGAAGATCGTGATCACCTTTAATTGAACGGTCGGATCCGTGGAGCGTACGAGCCGTGTAATCGGCAGACTCTGGCGGCTTTACGGCATTGGTAACCGAAGGAGGCAGATGCGCATGTACAAGATCAACATCGACAGCATTCCCGAAAAAGGCATCAACAGAAGATACCGCGACCAGATAGCGATCAGGTATCTGCTGCTGCAGGAGTTCGGCGCTCCCAACTTCGAGATGCGCTACTTCGAACTCGATTCGGGGACTCTGACCACTCTCGATCAACACCCCTATGAACATGAAGTCTTCATCGTCCGAGGCAGGGGGAAGCTCCTCGTCGATAGCCGTGAATATACTCTGCGCCCGGGCGATGCCGTCCTGATCCAGCCAAATGAGGTTCATCAGTTCGGCCAGGTAGGAGACGAACCCCTCGGGTTCATTTGCATCGTACCGAACGGGGTAAGCAGGAGTAAACAACAGGTGGATCTCGATTATCCCCACGAAAGCTGATCGTTGAGGTAGATGACCTATGGAGAACTCTGCCAGAGGTGAAATGCCCGGGATCTCCCAAAAGGTGGTGGTAGTAACCGGTGGAGCGGCAGGAATCGGCCGCGTGATCTGCGAGTTGATGGGAAGGCTGGGCGCACGGGTCGGCGTGATCGACATCAGCGAAGAGAAGGGCAACGAGACGGTCCGCCGCATCGTGGACCAGGGAGGAGAGGCATACTTCAGCCGAGGAGACGTTACCTGCGAGGCTGATATCCGCAGGTGCATGGAGGATATCAATACTCATTTCCGGGCAATCGACATTCTGGTCAACAACGCCGGGATTGCAGCATTTGTCTCCTTCGAGGAGCTGACTCTGGACCTCTGGAAACGGTTCCTCGATGTAAACCTCACCGGCGCCTTCATCTGCTCCAAAGCCGCCCTTCCCTATCTGTCGGCCAGGGGGCAAGCGGTGATCATCATGGTGTCTTCAGGCTCCGCCATCACCGGCTCAGGCGGTGCGGCCGCCTACGCCGCTTCCAAAGGCGGGCTGAACAGCCTCGTTCGCGCCCTTTCCCGGGAGCTTGCGCCGAAGGGAATTCGGGTGAACGGTGTGGCGCCTCGCTCAATCGAGAGTGAGCTTCTAACCAAGGTCTACTCGCCGGAACATCTTCGCCAGGCGGCACGGGCCATACCGGTAGGCAGAATGGGGACAGCGCAAGATGTCGCCAATGTAGTCGCTTTTCTCGCCAGCGATCTATCAGGCTTCATCTCAGGGGAAATTCTACTCGTAGACGGTGGGCGAACCTTCGGAAGCTAGGCCGCCTGGACCCCATCGAACCGTAACCGGCCGGTTTTTCTTGTATCGATAAGAACAACGCCGGCGGCGGAACGGCGGTTGAGTTGACATTAGCCGAGGCTGCGACTACATTTGTTGTACCCACCCAATGAACAGGAAAGAAGACAGAAACAGCTTCCTCTCCGAAGTGGCGTCGCTTTACTATGCCCGGGGGGTGAACCAACAGGAGATCGCCGAACGATTCAACTGCTCCCGCTCGGCAGTGTCCCGCTTCCTGAGCGAGGCGAGACATCTCGGGATCGTGGAGATCATTATCCATCACCCTTGGGCCACTCTATCGGAACTGGAAGAACCGCTCAGGGAACGTTTTGCCCTCAAGAACGCACGGGTACTGGTAGCCAAGGACAAGTCCTACGAAGATGTTCTGCAAGGTCTGGGGACCCTGGGAGCCGAAGAATTGGCAGCGCTGCTCAAGCGGGACTCGGTGATTGGGATATCCTGGGGCAGTGCCCTGCAGCAGGTTGTCGCAGCGGTGCACCCCCGGCGCATGCCGGATGTCGAAGTGGTACAGATGATCGGGGCCACCGGTTTCGGTCAAGGCGTTGGCACTGACGGGCCGGCCTTGGCGCAACGGCTGGCCCAGCGCCTTGCCGGTACATACCGACATCTGCACGCACCGCTTGTCGTAGAATCACCGGAGGTCCTTCGGGCCTTGCTCGCGGATCGAAACATCAAGGAGACATTGGCCCGGGCGCAACGGGCCGACATCGCTCTTGTGGGGATCGGATCAACCACTGCGTCGCTGTACAGCATCCTGCAGGAAGGCTATATCACCAAGCAGGAAGCTGCTTCGGCTCGCTCCCAAGGTGCCGTCGGGGACATCTGCGGGCAGCATTTCGATCGTGCGGGACAGGTTCTGGAAATCGACATCAACAGGCGAACCGTCGGAATCACTCTGAACAAGCTCAAACGCATCCCGGCCGTCATAGGCATCGCCGGGGGTGTGGGCAAGGCCGAGGCGATCCTAGCCGCGCTGCGAGGCGGGTACGTGAATCGTCTCGTCACCGACGAGAACGCAGCCCGTTGGATCCTTTCACGGGCGGGAAGCTGAGATTCCGTAGCATCTTCCTCGTCCGGCATCCCCGCAGGATTCGCACCAGCACGCTTTTTTTCGAAGAATCCCTTGCCAATAGCGCGACAAGTTGCTACTATCAGATTAACATATGTTCATTAACATCACATATGTGAATTCTCTTGAGACGCGTGCCTATGGGTTAGGAGTTCGAGGAGATGAGCGTGAAACTGACAAGAGAGAAGCTCAAGGATATATACATCAAGATGCTTCATGTACGGAGCTTTGAAGATAAGGTTGCCTACTTCTTCTCCATGGGAATGGTACACGGTACCACCCATCTTTACGTGGGCGAGGAAGCCACGGGCGTCGGCGCCTGTGCGGCCCTCGAGGCTGAGGACTTGATAACGAGCACGCACCGCGGCCATGGCCACTGCATTGGGAAAGGAATCGACCTGAAGCGCATGATGGCTGAGTTCTTGGGAAAGGAGGCCGGATACTGCAAGGGTAAAGGCGGCTCCATGCATATCGCGGACCTCTCTCGCGGCAACCTTGGTGCCAACGGCGTGGTGGGTGGCGGAATTCCGATCGCTGTGGGCGCAGGAATCACGACCAGGATGGAAAGACTGAAGCGGATCGTTGTCTGTTTCTTCGGGGACGGGGCAACGAACCAGGGGGTGTTTCACGAGTCTCTGAATCTGGCCTCGATCTGGAAACTGCCGGTGCTGTTTGTCTGCGAAAATAACCAGTACGGGATGTCCATGAGCTGGAAAAGGGCTATGAATGTCGACAACATTGCGGTTCGGGCGACGAGTTACGGGATGCCGAGCCGGACCGTCGATGGAAATGATGTGATAGCGGTTCTCGAGGCGGTATCCGATGTAAGAGACTATGTCCTTAGAGAAGGGCCGTATCTGTTGGTATGCGAGACATACCGGATCCTGGGTCATTCCAAGAGCGATGCGAACCGCTATCGAAGCAAAGAGGAGATCGAGGAGTGGAAACAGAAGTGTCCTATCAGACGCATGCGACGTTATCTGCTTGAGAACAAGGTGTTCACCGATGCCGAGCTCGACGAGTTCGAGCAGCAGGCCAGGATAGACCTCGACGAAGCCGTCAAGTACGCCGAAAGCGCCCCCTACCCTAAGATCGATACGATCCTCGACGATGTATACGCATAGGAGCACATTATGCGAGAGATCACATACGCCCAGGCCATCAAAGAGGCGATGAGCGAAGAGATGCGCCGGGACGAGAAGGTCTTCCTCATGGGGGAGGACGTCGGCGTGTACGGCGGCGCCTTCGGGGTTTCTGTCGGAATGATCGAGGAGTTCGGAGAAGAGCGGGTACGCGACACACCCATATCGGAAGCCGTGATCGTTGGAGCCGCCGCCGGCGCGGCTGTCTCCGGAATGCGGCCGATCGCGGAGATCATGTTTAGTGATTTCATCACTATCGGGATGGACCAGCTCGTCAACCAGGCCGCCAAGATGCACTACATGCTCGGCGGGCAGGCCAAGGTGCCGATGGTGCTGAGGGCTCCGGGGGGCTCGGGTACGGGCGCCGCGGCCCAGCACTCCCAGAGCGTCGAAGCCTGGCTGTGCCACGTACCGGGTCTGAAGGTTGTGATTCCCTCGACGCCCTACGACAGCAAAGGTCTTCTGAAGTCCGCAATCCGTGACGACAACCCGGTCGTCTTTCTGGAGCAGAAGCTCCTATACAGAGCAAAAGGCCCGGTTCCCGAGGAGGAGTATACGATCGATCTAGGGTTGGCCGACATTAAACGGGAGGGTCGGGATCTAACTATCGTCACCTACGGACGAATGGTTCCCGTATGTCTCGAGGTTGCCGAACGGATGGCTGCGGATGGCCTCCAGATCGAGGTGGTGGACCCGCGGACGCTCCTGCCCCTGGACAAGCGCTCGATTATTGAGTCGGTGAAAAAAACCGGCAGAGCACTGGTCGTCCACGAAGCTGTTCAAACCGGCGGATTTGGCGGAGAAATCGTGGCGGTCATAGCCGCCAGCGAAGCCTTCTTCCATCTCGACGCCCCAATCATGCGTCTGGGAGGACTGGACGTTCCGGTGCCGTATTGCCCGGAGCTGGAGCGCAATATCGTTCCGACCGTCGAGACCGTGAGTCGTGCGGTTCGCGAACTCGTGCAGTAGGAGTTCGGTATGGCGTACCGTGTATTTATGCCGAAGGCCGGGATGGCCATGGAAGAGGGGAGGATTCTCCGCTGGTTTAAACAGGAGGGGGATCCGGTCGACAAGGGGGAGCCTTTGCTGGAAATCGAGACGGACAAGGTGAGCATGGAAGTAGAGGCTCAGGAGTCCGGGGTTCTCCTCAAGATCCTTAAGGGAGAGGGCGAGGTGGTGCCCGTCACTGAGACAATCGGTTACATCGGAGAGAAGGGAGAAGCAATCGTAGAGCAAGATACCGGGCCGCCCTCGATTTCTTCCCAAGGTGTCGCCAAGGGACCTCAGGATTCCCCACAGGAACAGGAGCTCGCCGGCTCCCGGGCGGGAGGAACGACATCGATGCGGGTTGAGCCCGCGGCCACTCCGAAGGCCCGACGACTGGCAACTCAAGCGGGCTTGGATCTACGCTTCATCTCCGCGACCGGCCGGCGGGGCGAGATCTTGTCCCGTGATGTCGAGTCAGCGACCATCTCCCCGGAGGCTGCCGTTCCTTCATGCGCTTCAGAAACTCCCGTCAGCGCAACCTCTCTGGCAGCCCGGGTCGCGGCCATCGAAAGCGTAGATCTGGCTTCGGTGCAGGGCAGCGGTCCTGGTGGGCGGATCCTCCGCTCCGATGTCTTGCTGGAGAAGCACAGGTCCCAGACCCGCGGGCACGAGCCCTCCAGGATGGCCGGGCAAAGTGAACCCCCGACTTCAAGACCCATATCCAGGAGGCGAAAGATCATTGCCGAGCGCATGTTCGCCAGCTACCAGAGTATTCCAATGATTACCCTTGATGCAAAGGCCGACGTAACGGAGCTGGAGTCTCTGCGCAAGACCATGAATGCGCAGCGGGAGGGCAAAATCTCCTTCACGGCTTTCGTAGTCAAGGCCTGCGCCATCGCTCTCAAACTACACCCCAACGTGAATGTACGGCTCTCCGAAGACGGTGAGGAGATTCTGTTCCACAGAGAGGTTCATATCGGCGTGGCAGTCGCCCTGCAAGACGGGCTTCTAGTTCCGGTGGTACGCAACGCAGAGAGTCTTTCGCTCTCGGAGCTCTCTATGACGATCAGCGAACTGTCCAGCAGGGCTCGGGAGGGTGGAATTACACCCGATGAGTTGAGCGGCGGCACGTTCACAGTGAGTAACCTCGGTATGTATGGGATTACCTCGTTCAATCCGATCATCATCCAGCCGCAGAGCGCGATCCTGGGAGTTTGTGCCGCTGAGCCTGTGCTTGTTTTTGGCGGTGAAGGGGTTGAGCGGCGCAAGGTGATGGGATTGAGTCTGACCGTCGATCATCGACTCATCGATGGAGTGCCCGGAGCGCTTTTTTTGAAGACTGTGAGGGAACTCCTGGAGAATCCGCCCGCCATGCTGGCTCAGTGATTCGAATGGGAGCAGCCGAAAGGGAATCAGACGCTTACCTAAACCTCTGTCTATAGGCGAACTTCATTTGGGCGAAATTCTCGCGACCCCGTTCGGACCCTTCCGACAGCTCCCGGCTTGATGAGGCTTTTTACCCCCCCCGATATATGCCTTGTTCTCCGAGGCTTTTCATCTCTGGCGAGACTTGTACAGGCT
>CAYMEK010000055.1:0-30939 GCA_964389305.1 uncultured Spirochaetaceae bacterium | reverse complement strand
CTCTTCTTCGATTCCCAACAGCTCCTCAGGCAGGGCGGCGATCTCGTATGCACCGTCCTGGTTCTGCTCGATTCGCACGCCGAGCTCCCGCAGGAGTTCCTCCCGGGCCGCGATCAACCCTCGGGCCTCCTCTCCCAGCTCGATCCTCAGCGGCATAAGCAGCTCCTGGGAAGCGAGCCTCCTGGAGGACATCTCCTCGAACAGGATGCGCTCGTGGGCGGCGTGCTGGTCAATGATGTACAGGCTCGCTCCGTACTCGACCAGTAAGAAGAGCCGGAAAAGCTGCCCCAGGTAAACCGGCGCGGCAGCGCCGGCGGGTCGATCCTCACCCGTGACGGAGGGCTTCGACTCCCCGATAGGAACGCCGGAGAATCTCGGTATCGCCTCCGCAGGAAGCTCCGGCCCCTGCTGCCCGGCAAACGGAAGCGCCGCTTCCCGTACGTGGGGCAACGTCCCACCGCTCCCGGCCTCCGGAGCGGCAGCTACCCGCAGGTCGTAATCCCTGAGGAACGCCTTGAGAACCGCGACAATAGCCTGATGCAGTGGGGACAGATCCCGGAACCTGGCCTCGCGTTTTGCTGGATGGATGTTGAAATCCACCAGCTCCGGGTCGAGTTCGAGGAAAACAAAGGCTGCCGGAAACCGCCCGCCGGGAAGATAGCCCGAGTAGGCGTACTCTACGGCGTGGATCAATCCGTACTCGTAGATCCTTCGCCGGTTTACGTAAATCTGGATCAGGCGCTTGTCCCGGCGATTCAGCTCGGGACGCGCCGCCACGATGCGCAGGCGGAACCTTTCCTGCTCGGCTTGCACCAGGCGGAAATGCTCGGAGGCCAGGGCGAACGCCCCGGCCGCTCGCTGTTCCAGCGGCTGCGGGGGCAGGAAGCTGCGCAGCCTCCCGTCTACGAACAAGCGAAATGACAGGTCGGGATGGGGCACGGCTTTTTCGAGGAACGCCTGGCGGCACAAACCGGTCTCTGCGGAGGTGCTCTTCAGGAACTTCCTTCGTACCGGAAGGTTGTAGAATAGATCCGATACGGTTACCACGGTCCCGGGATTGCCCTGGCACGGCTCGATCTCCGCCTGCCTTCCCGTCTGGATCCGCAGCCGGTGGGCCGGAGGAGCGGCTGCCTGCGGCCCACTGGCTGCCTGCGGCCCCCCGGCCGCCTGCCGGCTGACGATCTCCAGGTGCGAACAGACGGCCATGCTGGCCAGGGCTTCGCCCCGAAAGCCGAGCGTATCGATGCGATACAGGTCGCCCTCCTCCCGGATCTTGGAGGTGGCATGCCGCTGGGTGCAGAGGCCCAGATCTTCCCTGGACATCCCCTCTCCGTCATCCACGACACGTATCCTGGAGATCCCCCCGCCTTCAATGTAGAGGTCTATCTTTCCGGCCCCGGCGTCGATGGCGTTATCCAGCAGCTCCCGTACAACAGAAAACGGCCGGTCGATCACCTCGCCGGCCGCTATCTTTCTGGACACGTCCTCCCGGAGGATTTCGATCCTCCGGGAGGTGTATTCAACACGTTCAGGGTTCACATGGTACACTATCTTGGTCTTCGCAGCTCCTGTCAACCGTTCAGCCGGGTCAGGATACTCCACGACGGGTACCACTCACCGCCGATCACGTTGGACTTCACTTCCACGGCGATCTCCATGATCGGGGAAATCGGATATACCAACTCTCCGGCGAGAATCAGGTTCTCGTCAAAGAACCTCACTTCAGCCGGATCGTCCTCCTTGGAGAAGAACCTACCCAAGGTCATGGAAGAGTCGTTGATGAAGACAGTTGCCAAGCCTTCGCGGGTCAACGAGATTGAACCGTACACGGGCAGGAGGTCTTCAAACAGACCGAATTCTATCGAGAACCTGTCTGCCGGCCATGGCTCTCCCGATGCTCGATCGATCGGCCAGTTCCACTCGTAGCCGCCCGAGATGTAGAAGACCTTGTCCATGGTGTAGCCCAGCTCGCCACGGACGCCCATGGTCTGAGTGTCGTACAGAGGATCGGAGGGATCGCTGAGATAGCTGACCAGGTCCGCCACGTAAGCCGGGCTCTGCAGATCGTACAGCGCATCGTAGAAGGCCGGCTTAAACGTCCCGCGGGAGTAGAGGAACTCCAGGCGATAATCTACAACCAGCATCTTGCCGAGTATTCCCGTATCCAGGCCCCAGTTTCTCGGCCTGCCATCATACCATACGGCGTCCGTCGCCAGGCCCGGCGCATCGAGATCCGGAACGGGAATGGCCACGGGATCTTCCCGGAAGTAAGGCAGCATGGAAGCCAGGTCCGCGAACAGGATCATCTGCAGGGTGTCCCTCTCGATGATCGGCTGGTCTAAGTCCAGGCCCAAGTTGAAGAACATGGGATGGCCGAGCAGGCTGGACTCCCCGTAGTCCAGTCGCTCCGGATCCATGTCCGCCAGGGCGGTGAATCCAAAGCCCAGCTTCAGGTTGGGAGTGAACGGCCGGATATGCACCCGGCCGCCGAAAATCTCCGGTTTGGCCGCATCGTTAACCATCAGCTCCAGCCCGCCTTTCTCTCCGTTCAAACCGAGGTTCAGGCCCAGCTTCCTCTCCACGGGGAAGTTGAGGTCGTTGGCGTAGTTGCGCATGATCGACCCGTGCCCGATGGTGAAGTTGTCGAGGTTGCCGAACTTGAAAAAGAAGGGATCCCGGCTTTCGGCCCACTGTATGTACCTGATCTTGAGGGATAGGTCTTCCAAGATATCGAGGGCAATCCTGTCCCAGCCGTCCTGATCCCGGCCGAAGGACCATTCGTCATTGCCCTCCGGATGGTACCAGGTGGAGGGATCGAGCATGTTCTCTTTATAGATGATGGGCAGGTAGAGACCCAGCTTGAGCTTGCCCAGGGTGAACCTGGGCTGGATGATTACCTTGGCCCAGGTCTCGACTTCGTCCTCGTCCTCGTCATAGATCGTGGCCGTTCCCAGCTCGACCCCGAGGAATTTCATCAGTTTTTCCAGCCATTGGGGCGTTCCGGCCCTGGCTTCTCCCTCCGCCCCGCCCCCCGGAGTCCCGGCCTCTTCTACCGGTTCGGCCGCCTTCTCTACATAGCCGGGAACCTCGTCAGCCCTCAATCTAATGAACTCCATTCCCCTCTCCAGGTCGCTCACCAGATCGGGGGGAGGAGTGAAAGCCGAAAATTCGGCTGCCAGCGCGTCGGCGGCCTGGCCGCCTGCCAGAGTCAGGGTCTCGCCGGCGGCATTGGTATAGTCGACGACTCCGTCGACGACGTAGGCGATCTCTTCCACGCCCGGGAGGATGGACCAGATGAACTGGGTACCCCTCACCCCGCAAACCGCCGTAGCCCCCTGGAACAGGTAGCGGCTGCCATCCTGCTTGGCCACGACCGCCCTGAACTTGCCGACCGCGACGTTGAAGGTATTCTGCCGCGCCCCTTCCCGGCCCTGCAAGCCATCGACCCTGAAGTTCGTATTTTCCGCCACCCGGATAATGGTTCCGGTCGGGTCCATCCTCAGCTCTGCATAGTCATCCTCAAGGGTAATCAGGGTGGTTCCAATTGGCAGCACTTCGCCGAAACCGAACTGGTCCACGTTGTACTCTGCGCCGTCAGGGGTGCGGACGTACATCTCGCCGCTGTTGTTCTCGTAGTACTCCACGACCACTGCCGGCTCCTGCGCAAAAAGGTACCCTGCGGCCAGGAGTAAAATCGTCAGTATCGGTAATATCTTGCTATTCATTCTCCATACCTCCGTTAGCTAGAAAAGCTGGATGGCGCTCTCTATTCCTGAACGGGTCTCCCAGGTAGCCGGCGGACCGGGTTCGTAGCGGATCTGATAGATGAAGGACAGCACCGCCACGCCGATCTTGTAGTTCAGGCGGGCGCCGATCACGGCATCCTCCGGATTGAACAGGTCCCGGAACTCAGTGATCAACCGCTTGTCCCAGCTCGCCTGCAAGGAGAGATTGGGGATGATGCCCTCGCCCAGAATAAACTCGGCGTACAGGTGGGGCCAGTCCAGGTAGTTGTTCGGATCCCCTCCCCCGGGCTGGTTGAACGGGCCGTCCACGCTGGCGTTGAAGCGCAGAGAGTCGTCCAAGAAGGTGAAGCCCAGGCTGGCCAGCCAGCCGACGTAGGAGTCGATCCCCCCGGCCTGTACGATCTGGTACTTTTCGTAGCGGAACAGGTCGTAGGCTGAATCGAAATAGGTGGGCACGAAGTTCTCGCCGAGGATGCGGATCTGGGCCCCGTAGTTGATAAACCGAACCAGGCGTCCTCCGACTCCTACCATTCCACCCAGGGAGTTTCGATTATGCAAAACGGCGATATCGCCGAAGGTGGTCAGGGTGAACATAGGCTTGACCAGCACCGGCAGTGTCAGGTCGGCCCCGTACAGGATGACCGGCTCGGCATCGTCGTCGTCCACGTACAGACCGGGTTTCCTGTCGAAGGCCACGGTAGCGCCCACCTGGAGCCCCTTGATCACGGGGAGGTCTGTGGAGGCCAGCGGCCGAACGAAGGGCCGGAAGCCCATCACGTCGAACTGAGCCAGGTTGCCCACGAAGGTCTCGATGCCCACGTAGGGGAAATTGAACAGGGTCCCGTCCAGGTCGAAGCTGAGTCCGAAGATGCGCTTTTCCGGCAGGAAAAGGGTGTTGTCATAACCGCCCATGATAAACCCGTTGCCGAGCAGGGCGTCCTCGATGGAGCCGAGCTTCACGAAAAGAGGATCGCCCTTGAATCCGTAGCGCACGTACTTGAACTTGGGCAGATACACATCGAGCACCGTGTCGTCTCCGGTGGGCACCCAGTCCTCCCTGCGCACCTGGAAATCCGGGGCGAACGAATAATGCACGGTGAGCTCCAAGCCGATACCGAACTTGCCGATGGCTATGTCCGGCGAGACTCTCAGCATCTGGTAGGTGACCGAATCGTCGTCCTCTTCGAAGGTTTCGGCGCCGATGCCGATGACCAGACCGAAGTCGAGTCCTCCCTCCCCTTCTTCCTCCTGGCCGAAGGCCAAAAAGGCGGTGCAGAGAGCAAGAACTGCGACGGTAAGGACTTTGTAACTCCTGAACATTGCTGCCTCCTTACGCCTCGACTCTAAATATAGTACGAAAATAAAATAATACAACGGTATTTACAACGGCGGCCGGGCGCCTCAGAACTCGATGGTCATTTCGATTCCACCGCGCAGCCCCGCCCGCCAGTACCGCTCCCCGGCCTCGGTCTTTTCGACATCGAATCCGAGCGACAGCTCCCCGGTAATCTGGCCGTGGTCCGGCAGGATGACCGAGCTTTCATGGCTGGCGATTATGTTCAGAGGATGATAGCTGAGCTCCTCTTGAGGTCCCGACAGCGTCACCTCGAGACTTTCCAGGTGCGACCAGTAGCCCTGCTGTTCTATCTTCGCCGAGACCAGGGGAAGTCTTACTCCACCTTCCGGGTACCGGTACCAGGCGTACAGGAGCTTCACCGTGTCGTCCCACTCCACGGTCCTCTCGTAGGCCAGAGCGAAACGGTTCTCGACGGTCATGGCGTTCTCGCCTTCCCCTTCGAAGGAGAAATAGCTGCCCAGGACCATCTCGCTGCTCCTCAGGGTTTCCCGGTCGGCTTTGAAGGCCAGGTCCAGGGAAGTGGTGAACTCGTCGGTGCGGTAGAAATCGAACAGCGGGTAGGCGCCCAGGCGTCCGAACAGGTTAAGGGCTGTGCTGCGGGTCGTGAGACGGTAGCTGTTTACGAAGTCGGTAAGGTCTCCGTCTTTCTGGAATTGCTTGGCCACGGCCAGCTCTACAGAGGAGGGAACGAACAAGTCGCGAAGGCGCGAGGAGAAGCGGCGGGAGAGCTGCACGAAGCTCTCGGCCGAGTAGTACGCTTCCTCCAGCCCGACCGTTGCTTCGAGAAAGCTGCGCTCCGTACCGACGCAAAACAGCTCGGCGTAGGGCCACTGGTTGTACACGTACTCCTGGCCGTATACGGTCTGGAAGGCCTCGGCGAAATCCGCTGCATATCCACCGGAGCCCGGCTCCTGTCCTACAGTCTCCAGGGTGCGGCGGTACCCCGGTTTCACCGAAAAAACCGTAACCTGGCCGTCCTGGAATACCAGGGGCAGGGAAAACACTGTATCCAGCCCGCTCCTGAGCGTGCGGGTGGGAGCGTCGAGGTCGTAGCTGTGGAAGCTGTAACGCCAGAAGGCTTCCGCCCCTACCGGCAGCGTGTCGAGGCTCCAGTCCAGCTCCAGCGAAGCCTTGCGCTCCAGAGCGCTTCCCTCCTGCCAGGGGGCCAGCAGGGCGTAGCCGTATATCCAGTTGGAAAAGTACCCCGAGCCGGGCGGAGAGAAATCCTCGGCCGCGCCGTATACCGTCAGCCCGTTGGCGAGAGTGAACGGCGCCGGCGTCACCAGCAGGTCGGCGCTCCAGCTCTGGGTCAGCGTATCCTCCAGCGAGCCGGCCTCGGACTCCAGGTCGAGCTGAAGGAGCGGCGCTGCCAGCAGTCTCAATGTGTTTCTACGCCGCACCTCCTGCCCCGTATCCCGCTCCCTGAGGCTGAAGGAATCGGAAAACACCACGGGAAAAGCAATGTTGGGCACGGTGATGTCGTGCCCGCCCCCCAGGGTGACCGAATCGCCGCTGGCGACCGCGGTGAAGTCCAAACCCAGGTCGGCCAGGGAGAGCCCGAAATCCAGCTCGCTGGCCGAGCTGAAGCTGCGGGCCGGGCTCGGTGTTCCGTACAGCGTGGAAAAGCCGCGGCTGCTGTAGGCGGTGTGCTGTCTGAAGCTCAGGTCGTGAACGACCGGATGCGCGCCCCAGGTGACCAGCTCGCCCGGCAGCTCCAGTTCCAGGTCCAGGGTGGCGGCGGCCCCCAGGGCGCCCCTGGGATCGGTCAGGTGCAGCTCGTCCAGGTACAGGACACGGGCGTCGTTATTGCTGATGCCCTCTAACTGTACGGTGAAGGCAGCCACGGAGAAATCGGCCAGGGAATCGTCGGAGGAATCCACGGTGACGCCGCCGGGGATCTCGACGCCGTCGCGATACACCTTGCGCTCTTCGACGGACACCCGGATCTCCCTCCAGGCGTTGCTCGCGAAAGGCGGCGCGAAGCTCCAGCGGACTCCCCTGCCGTCGGCGTCCTCGAGTGCGAAGGTCAGCATCGTGCCGTTCATCGCGGGACAGCGGTAGTAGTAGACGATGTTCCGGTAGGCGATTCCCTCGGTCTGGGCCTCGGTGAAGCCCCGCGCCTTCCAGGTTCTGCCAGCTCCGTTTTTCCACGACACCTCGAGCACCTTCTGCTTCTCGCCGAAGGGGTGGAAGATCTCGTCGACCGAGCCATAGGCGTCCTCGAGCTTCTCGGGAGGCGCAGGCGAAACCTCCCATTCCTCGATCTCCCGCACCGTCACTTCGTCGCTGCGGGTGATCTCCCCCCCGGTTAGCCAGCCTCCGAAGAAGCGGCTCCCGACCAGGGTGATCTTGTCGATGAGAAGCCGCGCCGTGGAATCGCCGCCCGAGGCTTCCACCAGCACCCGCAGGCTGCGGGCTCGGCTGAGCCTCCGTTTCTCATCCGGGGTAAACGAATGGCTGAAGGCTGTCCAGCCTGTTTCCGCCGCCCCGGATATGCTGCCCACACCCACAGGGATGGTCACGATGTGAGGTCCCGCCGGGCCAGTTGCCGAACCATCGGGGTCGAGAAATCCGTTTCCGTCCACGTCCTCGCTGTCCAGCCGGTTGTTGCCTTCGTTTTTCGGCCCGCTTCCCACCCGCAGGGCGGCCCCGTTGGCCGCATCGTTGAACACGAATCCCTTGGCGCTCGCCGACAGCTCCTGGTCCAGGATTCCGTCCTCGTCGAGGTCTTCACCGACATCGCCGAGCTGCAGATACACGGTGAAATCCCCGGTGGGGCCGTCGAGGGTGGTGCGATAAGAAATCGAGATCCCCTGGGCCGTCGACAGGTCGGACACCCCGCCGCCGAATGTCACCGGTATCTGCGTTCCCGCCCAGTCGCCGTCATCCAGCTCGAAGTCTAGAGCCAGGCTCTGCCCCTCGTCCAGCCCCTCGGAGCTGCCCGCCACCAGGTAAGGTCCCGGCTTGGACCCGGTCTCGTACTCGTAGACCTGGTCGTCCGGGACCGGCCACTCGTAGTCCTGCAGGGTCGAGGTCCCCAGCGCCCCGTAGGAGCGGTAGTCCTTGTATATGAGCCTGCCGCGATTGGCCTTGGTCAGGGTATCCAGAGGGACATCATTGTCGTCCCCGTTCGGCGGCGAGGCCGGGTAGGCTGTATCTTCGGACAGGGGCACCGCCACCCCGGTGGACTCCATGCTCAGCAGGCGCATGATGCCGGTGGTATCCGGGTTGGTATAGGCGCCGCCCAGCGTAGCGCTGTAGGCGAGCGGGCCGGCCTGCCCCTCAGCGCCGGCGGACAGCAGCACGCTCCCGGTGCGGGAGTAGGCCTCGTCGGTATAGGAGCCGGGCAGGAAGTTCCAGCGCACTCCGGTGGCCAGCTTCAGCTCCAGGGCCTCGCTGAAGTTCAAGGTGTTGCCCCAGGCGAACAGCAAGTCGCCGTTACCGGCCAGCGACACCTTGCGGCGGAAGCTGACCACCAGGCGGTCGTCGGGGGCAATCTCGGTCAAGAAGTCGATCCTGCCCTGTTCGTAGTCCACTTCGAAGCGGGTTTCGGCCACTCCGTTGCGCAGGATCTGCACCGAGCCGGGGACCACGTCCTCGCCGATCCGGTACTCGTCTACAGGGGTCAGCCGGCTGACCAGGATCTCCTGCTTGAGGTACCCCGGCCTCGGGTCGGCCAGAGGCCCGTAGAGCAGGTTGTCGGGATCGAAGATCGCCCCGTCGTTCTCGTCCAGAAAGGGATAGAGGTTGCGGAAGCTGTCGCGCAGGCCGGGAACCGGCCTGTAGTAGGCCCGTATGTAGTCGGCTCCGGGAGCGAGCCTGAAAGCCACTTTGGAGGCAACGGTGGCGTTGGGGTTTCCTTTCTTCACGATGGAAACCCGGAGCCTGGCCAGGTCCTCGGGAACCCAGTCCTCCACCGGATAGGAGGCCAGGATCTCGAAGGGGGAAAACTCTCCGGGCCGGTACAGGCGCAGACAGGTGTCTCCGTCCACAATCACCTGGCGGTCGTCCATTTCCTGGCCGAGATAGGTATCCCCCCATTGGAACTGCTCGGCAGTCTCATCCAGGTCGATCTTGTCTTCGATGGGAACGGTTGCATCCACCCCCGCGAGGGCGCCGCTTCCCAGGGAACCGGCGCCCACTTCGGCCGCCCCGACCCTGTAGTACACCAGCACGCCGCCCTCGGCCGACTCCTTCAGGAACACCGTGCCGTTCTCACTGCTGAGAACCGCGTCGTCCACCGTGGCCAGCCGGTAGCGGTAGATGTCGCCGGAGGAAACATCGACTCCCGAATAGCTGCCCTCCGGGTCCTGGATGTACACCTTCAGGTTGTCAACGTTCGCATCCGGGAGCTTGAAGAAACGGCCGCGGGCGTAAGAGGAGAGGGGGAGTACCTGCTCGCTCACCAGGTTCTTGCCGATGAAGGTCAGATCACCCGGCTCGTTGTTGTCGTAGCGCAGGAGCAGTTGGTGGTTGGTCGTCTCCGTGCCCATCTCGGCCATTGCTCCCAGAGAAGAGAGCCCCGCCTCCGGCACGTCGATGAACGGGTAAGGATCTATGCCTACGTCACGATTGCCGATCAGGACGCGTTTGAGGAACTCATCTTCCGCACCGATGTAGCCCATCAGGATGTAGTTCTGGTCGAAATAGCTGTAGTCTCCCTCGAAGAAATCCCCGATCAGCGAAGCCTCCAGGAAAAAGCGGTTGAGAAGCCAGACCGAGAAGGTAAGATCCGGAACCTGCTGGAAAAGCCTATCGACCTCCAGGCCCGGAAAGGGGCTCATTACCACAGAGCCGTCCGGATAGACCAGCAATCCGGCAGACCCGAACAGCGAGGCCCGCCAGGTCCCGGCAAGATAGAAATCTACTTCGGCGTCACCGACCTCGAACTCGAACAGTGCCTCCGGCGCTTCCTCTTCGGGGCCTATAAACTCTTCCGCAGAAAGTGTATAGTGTAAGAGCAAGAGGATGGCTAAAAACTGACAGCGTAAGAGAATATTCCTCACCGCCAATAAGCGTACCACAATCGTATGGGAAAAAAAACACTGGCCGATAATGATCCCCGGGACCGACAAATAGAGGAGATGGACTCCGAGCCGAGCCGTGCCGCCGCCTTTGCGAATCACCTTCTGTCCAACAGCAGCCTGAACGCCCTGAACGTCCTGCAAAAGGAAGAGCAGGTCCTGCAGTTCCTCAATGCCAACAGCAGGACTTTGCTCCCCACCCTGTCTTCTTCCCGGTTCTTTCCCGGCAAACGCTGGAACGAGATCCTGGATCTGCTGTATTCCGCTCTGATACAGGAGACAGACAAGCATCTGGTTCCCCAGCTCGAAGAGCTGCTCAAGGCCAAGCTGTCCTTTTCCTTTGTCTCTGCGATCCAGCCTCGCAGCGTGCCGGAGGAGGGATGCCGGGAGGAAACGTGGGAGTTGATCGGACGGATTCTGCACAAACCCGAGGCACGCAAAGCGATGTCCGGTCCGTTCACCGCTATCAAATACAGTTTTCCCGATCGCTACCTGGACAGGTCCTTAGCAGCGCGCCAGTATGTACACTTCGAACTGACCAAAGTGCAGCGGCTGCGGCTCGAGGTGGAGGAGATAAAGCACATGGTCGCGGTCACCCTGCTGTTGAGGCCGCTCATACAGCTCCTGACCGTTGGGCGCTCCGGCGGCGAACTCGCCGCTACCGGTACGGTAAAAGCTCCGTTCGCCCAGACCGCCTTCGAAAGCATTAAAACGCAACTCACCATGCTTCCGCTCGTACTGGTCCGCAGCGCCCTGTTCAGCAACGTGTCCTTTCTCGAAGACAAGCACATCGATGCTACGGCACGCATCGCCTCGATCTTCAGCGCACGGGCCAGGAACTACAAGCCGGTCGGCCGGGTCGATCGGGGAGCGGACACTCCCGACCGTAGCTGGCTCAGCATCGCCCGCCGGAACTACAAGTACTACGGATTTGATATTAAAATGCTCGATGAGTTCTACAATATCGCCTCGGAGAGCGGATGGTGAGTACATGGATACCATGAAAGACAGAGATCTGGCAGCCGCATCGGAAACATCTACTAACCCGTCACGCTCTCCGAATACAGACCACAGCCCCGGCCTGAGCCTGACCTCGGTGCTGGAATCCCTGGTCATCGCCGCAATCCTGCTCGTTTTGGCTCAGACCTTCCTGGAGGACTTCGCCGTTGTTTCGGGCTGGCCTGTCGAGCTCCGCAGCCGTATACTCCTGGCCGGGTTTTTCTTCGACCTGTTCTTCACCGTCGAGTTCCTGGTACGGCTGTTCTACGCGATCATGAACAGGAAAGCGGTGCGCTATTTAACCTTGGAGCGGGGCTGGATCGACTTTCTCGCCTCCATTCCGCTGCTCATGTTCAACTCCGGGCCGGCGGCTGCCGCCATGATCACCGGTCATGGGATCGTGATCGGCGCAGGAGGCATCCTGAATCTGCTCAAGGTTATCAAGGCGATTCGAATAGCCCGCATCCTTCGCTTCCTCAGAATCATCAAGATTTTCCGCGGAATCAAGAATATCTGGTCACCGATGGCTCAGAGGCACGTAGCCTCCGTCACCACCATCAGCGTAACGGTGGTGGTGTTTTCCCTGCTGTTCTTCACCGTGGCTTCCGGCGGCCTGCACTTCAACGGGCTGGAAGAAGCATTTACAGAGGAACAGCGAAAAACCGCCGCCTACCTGGTGGATAACAAGGACGACCCGTCGCAGCTCGCTACGGCCTTGAAGATCCTGGAGGCAGTCGATACGAGCCTGCTGGTGGTGAGACACAGGGGCCAACTCCTATTCACACGCTACTCCGACGGCTACTACCGCGAGACCTTCACCTACGGGGACTACAGCTATTTGCAGAGGGATGAGCTGGAGCTGTTCTTCGACCAGCGCCCGCTGGTACGGCAGCTTTCACGGCAGAGTCTCCTGTTCTTCTTCATCGTGGTCCTCGTGGTGCTGGCCTACCTGCTGATCTACAGCCCCCACTTCGCGCTTACCGTCAGCGATCCGATACACGTGATGCGCCGGGGACTGGAGGAGGCCGACTACAACCTGGAGGCAAAAGTGCCGGAGAAATACGCCGACGACGACGTATTCCGGCTGGCGGCGGCCTATAACGAAAAGTTCCTCACCCTGAAAGATCGCACCCAGAGCGAGGAAGGCCAGAGCCTACTGGGCGTCGAGGAGGTATCGAGTGCCCTCAAGGCCGAGGAGAGTTGATTTGTGGTCGTCTCCATTCTTCATTTCATTCTCGACCTTCCCGATATAAGCTCGATCAAGGAAAAGCGCCAGATCGTTCAATCGGTAAAGGGAAGGCTGCAGAACAAGTTCAAGATTTCCGTGGCGGAAGTAGATCTCCAGGACTCCAGACGCTTCGCTTGTATCGGAGCGGCCATCATCTCCAATTCGAACCGGTTCGGGGAATCGGTTATGCATCGGGCCCTGCAGTACGCGGAGAGCTTCGTTCCCGGCCGCATTCGTGACACCGAGATTTTTTCCGAACATTTCTGAAGGCGCGTACCGGGCTCAAGCCGGGCCGTTTCCCCCTATTTCGAGCAGTTCCGTCAGAGAATGCACGCAGAGCGAGAACTCCCTCAAGCTGTCCTTCAGAGAGTAATAGCTCAAGCCCGTGTAGTAAAGCTTGGTAAACACCGAAAAAGCAATCTCCTCTTCGGTGGTCTGAAGGTTGATGTAGCAGCCGTACTCGTAGCTTATTTTGAGCATATCTTCGAGCCGCGTCTTCACGTACTCGGCCATGGCGGGAGAGAAGGAAAAGGTATAGGCAATCTCCACGAACCTGCTTCTCCGGTCGATAAAGAATCCACCCTGCATTCCCTGGTCGTTTTCAAAGCCCGCTGAGTAGATATCATCGGATCGCTCCGTCTGATGGAGCTTGTACCCCAGTTCTTTGAACAGGACCCTGACTCTGCGGATCCTTTCTTCCATGACCTTAGAGTCTTTCATTGACATGGATGGTTGCTCTCCCGTATTAGCTTCACTTTTTCGCCTCCTCTACCGGCCGACGGCGAGTCTGTCGGCCAGCATCCTCGGCAGCCCGGCGGCGATTATTTTTCTCTGAGTCCCCTCTATCGGGAAGGGAACCCGATAGTGACGGAATGCCATCCGCTCCTCGTCGAGCACACCAAAAGAAGCCAGCGGTACCCCGTCCCGGGGCTGTCCGACGGAGCCCGGATTGATCAGATATCTACGCTCCGGATCCAGAGAATAGCGCTCCGGCGGTATCAGTGTCCGGCCGTTCTCCTCGACGATCAAGGGCACATGGGTGTGACCGAAGAAACAGATTCGGACTTGCGGATAACGGCTGCTCATAAAAGAAAAGCTGCGCGCCACATCGCTTCGCCCGGTGATATACAGATCTTCATCCATCGGCGAGCCATGGCAGATCAGCAGACGCTCGGAAATCTCCCGTGGTCCGGCGGGATAGGCGGCCAGCAGCTCGAGGCTCTGCATGCTCAGGGCGTTCCTGGTCCATAGTATGGCTCGCCTGGCAAACTCATTGAACCACTCCAGGTTTTGCGGATCCGCCACGGTTTTATCGTGATTGCCCCTGACAACCGTCCCGGTTATTGCTTTAATTCTGCGTACGCAGTAATCCGGATCGGCGTTGTATCCCACCGCATCGCCCAGGAAGAGCACCTCGTCGATATCCAGACCCGCTAGAGCGTTCTCGACTTCCTGCAATGCTTCCCGATTGGCGTGAACGTCGCTGAGGATGGCTATTTTCATTCGGTTCTACTTTAGTTAAAGATGGGTTTCGCTGCAACCGTCCTTCAGGGAAGATAGTCCCGGTTGATCCGCCAGGGCGCCCGATAGATGTTCTCCTTGACATGCCTGTTGATCCGGCCGGCCCTCCTGATCAAATCCTTGAAAAACGATCTTTGATTCGCAGCCCGGCGCGGGCAATCAATGCTGAACGCCGGAAGGGCGACGACCTTCATCAGCCGATCTACGTCCTTTTCCTCTACCTCGCACATCGGACGGATGATCTGAAACCTGCCCTGGAAAAAGCTCTGGACAGGCATCATGGTGGCGAACTGTCCTCTGAAAAACAGATTCATGAGGGTCGTCTCGATCACGTCGTCCAGATGGTGGCCGAGGGCGATCTTGGCGAACCCCCGCTTCTCTGCTTCCTGAAACAGAATACGTTTGCGGTTGCGGGAGCAAATATAACAGTTGAAGCTCTTGCCGTAGGAGACTGGAAATATGCTCGCTTCCACCACCCGGAAGGAAATACCCAGACCCTCCAGGAAGCTCTGCAATCTTTCCAGGTTCGCCCGTCCGGCTGGATACTCGCGCCAATCGATGAACAGGGCTTCCAGCTCGTAGCGCAGCGGCACCCATTTCCTGCGCTCGGCCAGGGCCAGGCAGAGGGCCAGCGAATCCTTGCCCCCGGAGACGCTGATCAGGATTCGATCGCCCTCTTCGATCATCCGGTGTCTGTTTATACCCCGGCCTACCTTCTTGCTGAAGGTTGCGATCCTCTGCGCAGCTCGGGGACAACACGAAATCCGGCTCAACTTCTCACTCCCAGGCCCTCGTTGAGTATCCTCTCCACTCCTATGTCCATCAAGGCCTGCACCAGGTCCTCCTCTGCGTCGGCGATAAGGGACACCGTACGCAGCGTACCGGCAAAGGCCTGTACACTGGCCCTGCTGAATACACTCCGGGAGCGATCGTAGGGAACCTCCTCGCCGCTGCTTTCCCGGAGGACCGGCAGATGGATATCGAAGTTTATTGGTTCGGGGATATCGACGATCAGGCTCTCCGGGGCGATCTTTCTACCGATTCGGGCGCCGGCCTGGCGGCCAAGCTCCTCCTCGAAGTCGAGGCGCCGGTCCAAGCTCTGCAGTTGACGGTGATGATCGTTCGCCGTCGAAAAGGGCACGCTGGCGACCAGCTTGAACAGCTTACGCTGGACTACACGACGCACCAGGACGAAGGGTGGGAAAGGATGCTCACTGGTCAAAGAATAGAACTCCTGGTCGTCCAACCAGTACAAGTCCTCGGGCTGCAGCACTCCCGCCCTGAGCGCCAGGAGCACTACCTTCTTTATCATGGCTGTGGCGATGCGCACGGTCTTGTGCCAGTACACGGTCTTATACATCAGATACTTGGAGAACAAGATGCTCTCCACCGCGCTCAGGCCCTTCTCCGTTATCGCGATACCCTGCGGGTGAAGCCGGATCTCCGCCAGCGCGAAATCCACGTCCTGGATCCCGTGGGGAACGCCGCAGAAATACGCATCCCGATTCAAGTAGTCCAGCTTGTCCGGATCGAGAACGCCCGACAGGAGGTTGCGAAAAAAAGCGACCTCTCCCTCCGCCGGGTACTCCAGCGAAGGATCGACGATGGCCGCCACCAGCTCAGGGTCCACGCCCAGCTCCTCACGAATAAGGGCGGACAGATCGGGGTACTGGAGACGCTCGGCGGTCAGCGATTCATGACTGCGGACCTTGAGCTCCTTGAGGGAATGGGCGTAGGGATAGTGCCCCAGGTCGTGCATCAGGGCGGCGCAGAGAAAGGCCTTGGTGCCTTCGAGTGTGATTTGTCCCAGAGGACGGGGCCGATTCGCGTAAGAATCGAACACGGGCCCCACGCCCATACAGAGATGGAGCATCATACGGCGGGCCAGGTGAAAAACACCCAGACTGTGATTGAGCCGGGTATGAGTAGCCCCCGGATAGACCAGATAGGTGGGACCAAGCTGCTTGATCCCGTTCAACTTCTGAAAAGCCGGATGAGCAACCATCCGCAGCAGCGTCCTGGAAAGGGGAATGTTTCTCCAGACCGGATCCTTGATGGGCTCCCGGTACTCCTCCACCAGATGGGAGAGAATCGAAGCTCGCCTGTCCATATTCCGTTCTCTACTATACTCAAATATCCACACGATGTCTAAAAAACATGGGCCGCCCCTCTCCCCCCGATCGATATTTGACCATTTTTTGTACATTTGATAGAACAAGGTGTGAAGCGGTGGACTGCTCTCGTGCTTCTAGTTCTGGCGGCTCTTGCTTTCTGTTCCCGCAAGCCCAATGAGACCGGACAGAACAACGGGAACAAGCCGGAACGGCCGGCGGCCCGATCGGCGGAGGAGGGAACCTCAGGCGGGCAGCCGGAGGAGTCCCCGGGACAGGGGATCAGCAAGAGAACAATCACCCTGTCCCGGCAGCAATCGAATCCGGAACCCCAACCGGATCAGCCGGTGATAGAGCAAAGCGAGGAACAGAAACTTTTGTCTCTGCACTCCGGCCTCGTGCTGCCCGAAGATTTCAAAATCGGTCCCCTTGCGGATCTAGCGGCTTCCGGCAAGAACGAACGTGAAATCGCCTCTGTCGCCGGTAGTTTTCTGGACGGGCTGAAAGAGGGAAAAGTAATAGCGGAAGCCATTGACAGCAACGTAAGGGAAGAGCTTGACCGGTCTCTTCAATACTATCTCGAACAGGGACTCGTGCCCCTCAGCTACCGGCTCGGCAGCATCACGATACCACCCGCGGAACCGAGCGATGAAGCCCAATCACAGCCGAAGAGGGCCTGGATGAATATCCGCCTGTTCGGCTCTCCGGGTGTGTGTGAAGGCGAGCTGTATCTGCTCGCCTCGGCTGGGAGGTGGTACATTTCGGATCTCCAGATCAATCTCGATGGCTTGAGCCAGAGCTATACCCGGGAGCAGGAAAAATATTATCCTTCGATTTACGGATGGGGGATCCAGTGAGATGAAACGGGAAGAGGCTGCAGAGCTGCTCGAGCGCTATGTGCACAGCGATTGGTTGAAGAAGCACAGTCTGGCTACGGCCGCCATCATGGAGCGGCTGGCCGGACGCCTTGGCGGCGATCCGGACGCCTGGTGGGTGACCGGTATTATTCACGATCTCGATTTCGACCTGACCCAGGATCCGGCCGTGCACGGCCGGAAGAGCGAGCAGATACTCCGGGAGCATGGGGTGAGAGAGGAAATCATACAGGCTGTGCTGGCGCACAATGCGGAAGGACTGGGAATCGAGCGCAGAAGCACTCTGGATTTCGCCGTAACCAGTGCGGAGACGATCACAGGCCTGATCGTGGCCACGGCACTGGTCATGCCGGATAAGAAGCTGGCCTCGGTGAAGCCGGAGTCGGTGCTGAAGAGAATGAAGAAGAAAGATTTCGCCCGCAAGGTCTCCCGGGACCATATCATGCTTTGCGAAGAAACCGGCATTTCCGTCGATGAGTTCGCCGCCATTGCCGTCGAGGCCATGCAAGATGTGGCGGAGGAGTTGGGACTATGAACAGGCTGCGGTTCACCTGCCTAGTTGTGTCACTTCTTGTTTTGCTGGCGGCCATGTCCGCCCGGCCGGATACCTTGGAAGAAATCGATCGCGTTGTCGCGGAGTTGGGCAAATTCGTTACCGATCTCGTTCCTGATCAACAAGATTTGAATCTCACCATTCTGCCCTTCGTTTCGGACCGGCGCGGCCAGGTTACCCTGGGCGACCGTCTTAAAAGCGAGCTGGAGCTTTACCTGGCCGCCAGATATCGCAAGACCCGGATCATTCCCCAGCCCGAGGGGGTCAATACCTACGCAGCGGCCGGCGAGCTGCAGTCCTACCCCGGCAAGATTCGGGTGATCTGCCGCCTTACCAGGCCTGACGGATCGCTGGCCGGCGGCACCAGAATCGATCTACCTTCTTCGCCGGAGCTGCTCAGCCTGCTCGAGCCCTCTCCGGTCACACCCCGGGGCAGCTTCTCCCCTTCAGGTGTTTCTACCGTTGCTCCGCAAGGCGCCGCCCCCGGTGGTTCCAGCGGGGCAGAAGACCCCTTCGAGCCGGATGAAGCCGAAGGCTTCGAGGTCGAGATACCTTCCTCCGGTATTCAGATCTTCAACCGCTTCATCTCCCCGGGCGACATCGATCGTTTCCGTTTTTACAAGGCCGGAGCGGGGACGGTGGTACTCGAGGCACAGACCGATATCGACATACAGTTACTTTTGTACCGCGAGGGTGAGACTATCCCGTTTACAGTAAGCGGCAATCAGAACAGCCGGGCTCTGCGGGTCGAGATGCCGCTGGATGAGGGTTACTACATTGTCGAGTTGATGGCCTACGATTTCAACGTGCGAGGTCCGTATATCTTTGCCGTAGATCTCACCGGCACCAGCAACGACGGCTTCGAGCCGGACAACAGCCTGGCTGAGGCCAAGCTGATTCTGCCGGATACACGCCAAGACCGTGCCCTGCTTTCCGGCGACCAGGACTGGGTCGAGCTTTCCTTCACCCTTCCCGGTTTTTACGCCGTATATACCGTGGGCGCACAGGTGGATACGGCGATCGCTTTATTCGACGAAAACCAAAAGCAGATACTCAGCGACGAGGACGGCGGGGTGCAGGATAACGCCTATATCCCTGTATTTCTCGGCACCCGTCGTACCTATGCCCGTATCACCGGCAGGGGATCCCTGGCTACCGGAAGCTACACATTGGCTTTCGACAAGATCGAGCCGGCCCAGGTCTTCCCCGGTGACGGCGTACAGGAGCTACAGGCAAGCGAGACGCCGCTGGTCTTTCAGCTACGCGTTATCCGGTCCGGGAGCTACGTGATCCGTGCGCAGGGGGCGAGCTTCTTCGGCTCTTCGGAAGCACCCGTGGCGGTCGAACTGTACGGTTTACCTACGATGCGCCCGGCGCGGGGCAGTGGCTCGATTTATTCGCTGTCTTCAGGAGACTATCTTCTGATTCTCAAAAGCAGCGACCAGGCTCGACCGATACGCTTTTGCGTAGCGCCGGAGGATGAGGCCGAGGAGTGTTTGCCGGCCACGAGGGAGTAACGTACTATGGGACTGCGAGTAGGCAGAATTGTCAAGGAGTTCGTGTTTCGATCTCTGGTGGAGGAGGACGTTCAGCTCACAGTGCACGGTCATCGCAAGGAAATGACCGGACCGGTGGCGGATATTCACGATGAGTACCTGGAGCTGGAAATCCGAAGCGGCAATCCCGGATCGTTCAAGGCAGAGGAAATAGTCCAGGTCTACTTCTTCTTTCAGAACAACTATCACACCTTCGAATCGGTGATCCTGGAAATCGACGAGAAACGCGTGAAGATCCTCCATCCCGAAGGGGTATACAAGAATCCCCAGCGTAAATACGAACGGGTAAAGCTGGAAGAGGAGGCCGACGTCTTCTTTACGATCAAGGGCCAGAAGGTTGAGCTAAATTTTCCACGCTCTGCCCGCTATACCGAGCTGAATCCGGATGTGATCAATGCTCGAGTGGATTTCGATTTCTCGAGCATCAAGAACCTTTACATAACCTTTAAAACCAAGGTGAAAGAAGAGGTCAGCGAAGGACGTATCGTGATGCTGCGGGATAAAGCTCCGGAGAAATACGAAGAGAAGGTAGTAGCATCTACAGGAAAAATCCTTTGGATCCCATCTACCGAAGAGGACTTCCCCGCCACGGATCCCTTTCCCGACCAACGTATCATAACCCGCCGGGACCTGGTCAAGTACGAGGAAGCCCTCGATCGCCCGGCTCACGTGATCACCAGCAAGCTGGGCAATATCCTATACGAGAAGCAGAAAAAGAAGATACACTCCGAGCTGTTCTGCCCGGTTCTCTACGACGTCTATCTCGTCGGGTATATCTACCTGTGCAACAAGGATGAAAAGAAAGAGAAAATAGGCAAAGAGCTGGTCGACTACATGCACGATTTTTCCCGCGTGCTGGGCTACGCCCTTCACCTAAACGGTTACTTCACGGCCGACGGGGATACCGCACATCGATACGAAGCACCGATCATTGATATCAGCGCCTCGGGCCTGCTGTTCGCACATCCCCGTGCAGAGCTGTCCGAAAATCTGCTCATCCACACGGACATAGACATCACCGTGAAGTTCCCTGAGCGCACCATGGTCATCGGTTCACGGGTACGCAGGAAGTTTCACGACTCCGCGCGCTGTTATTTCGGAGTCCAGTTTCTGGAACTAAACCAAGAGGATTTGAACTTCCTCTTCGAAAAGCTGTACGGCAAACCCTATTCGCTCGAAGAAGAAAACCGCTGGGAAGGGGGCACTCCTCCCCCGCCCCTCGACCTTTTCGAGGAAAACCTTTAGCCGCCCTTCTGCTCTTCTTCGTCAGTCTCGGGAGAGAGGAGATACTTGAACTCCTCTTCCGAAACGATCTGCTCCTGATCGGGGGAGGAGGTCTTGTTCTCAGTGATCATATCCTTCAGGCCGGAGAGCTCATGTTCGCGGTTTGACTGAATACGCTGCAGTAAATCGAAATCCTGTTCCAGAGAGCTGGCCAGGGGTAGACGCTCCTCCAATATATCCTCCAGCAGGGCGATGAAATTACGGTTCAGTTTCTGCAGCTCTTTTAGATGGACCAGCCGGTCTATCATGAGCTGATTGGATCGGAGAGACTGAAATACGGTGGCCATGGTTTTATCGAGAAATTGGATATCTTCGATGATGCGGTCTTTGTACAGCTCTGCGTCGATGTTGAGTTTAAGGCTGGCGGCAATTCCCCGGAAAATGAGAATCAGGTAAAATATATTGTCTTCGTAGTTTACCCGTCGCGTCATCGTGTGATCGTTTACATTTTCGGCCGCTTTGTCCTCAGCCTTGACTTTGGGCAGTTGATGTGTTAGCTTTAGGCTCGCCTCTTTATCCATTTCCACCTCGGGGGATGGATCACCAAGACCACAGGGAGGTATTGAATGAGAATGTATGAGGCCGTGCTCATCTTGAGACCGGAAAGCGAGCTGGTTGCCGAAGGCAGAGAGTTCTTGAAAAGCCTGTTCAGCGACAATGGCTGCAAGGTCGTCAAGGAAGAGGAGATAGGCGAGCGGGAGCTTGCCTACCAGGTCAAGAACAACAAAAAGGGATACTATCTTCTCTACGAAATCGAGTCAGCTCCGGAAAAACTCCAGTCCTTCGACAAAGCCCTCAAGCTGAGGGGCGAGATTCTAAAATACCTGTTCGTTCGCAAAGACCAATAGACAAGCCACACGAAACGGAGAGCGTAATATGGCGGACATCAACCAAGTTGTCCTGGTAGGGCGGCTCACCAGGGATGTAGAGCTGAAATATACCAACACGGGTTTTGCCATTGCCAATATGTCCCTAGCCGTCAATCGCCGGGCGAAAAAAGATGACACCTGGCAGGACGAAGTCAGCTTCTTCAACTGCGTCCTGATCGGCAAGCGAGCGGAAGCCCTGGCTCAATACCTGGTGAAGGGAAAACAGCTCGCAGTTCAGGGGGAGTTAAGACAGAACCGCTGGGAACAAGGGGGGCAGCCGCGCAGCCGAGTGGAGATCTTCCTGAACGATATCCAGTTGCTGGGCGGCCGGTACCAGGAGCAAGGTCAAGAAGGGGCTTTTAGACGGGCTCAGAACGAGAAAGCCGAGCAATACCCTTCCCAGGAAATTCCCACAGCAGACGACTTCGATGACGACATACCCTTTTAGGAAGGAAGTAACTATGCCTGAAAAAGCAAATCTGGAAGAGCAGGAAGCCAGAACGGATAGCGCCTCTAGCCAAGAAGGCCAGGCCGCCGAGACAAAAGACAGCGACAAGGCGAAGACCGCCGACGAGGCGGAGCCGATGAAGCCGGTTGCCAAGAGCAGGAAGAAGGAGCCAAAAGCCGAGCCGGAAGCCGCCGAGGGCGGGACCAAGGAGCCCAGGGCCGAGCCGGAAGCGGCGAAACAGGAGGAGCCAAAGACCGAGCCTGCGGCGGCGAGGCAGGAAGAGAAGCAGGAGGAGCCAAAGGCCGAGCCGGAAGCGGTGAGACAGAAAGAGCCCAAGGCCGAGCCGGAAGCGGTGAAACAGAAGGAGCCCAGGGTCGAGCCGGAAGCGGTGAAACAGAAGGAGCCCAAGGCCGAGCCTGCGGCGGCGAGGCAGGAAGAGAAGCAGGAGGAGCGAAGCCCGCGGCGGCGGGAAAGACCCTCCGGCAGAGACTCAGGGGAATCCGGTCGTCCTTCCGATCGGCAACGGCGGCCGGGAGGAAGGTCGCGATACCGGCCATTTTATCGGCGCAAGTACTGCAAGTTCTGCAGCAAGAAAATTACGATCAGCTACCGGGATGCGGACACGCTGCGACGCTTTATTACCGATCGCGGTAAAATCCTTCCCCGCCGCATCACCGGAACCTGTCCCAAACACCAGCGTCGGCTGGCCAAAGCCATCAAACAAGCGAGGGTACTGGCACTTCTTCCGTTCGTCGAGAAGTAGCGGTGATCGAAGCTATAGTTTTTGCCGCCGTATCCACTCTTCTATACCATCTGGGGATGGGATTTGTCCTGTTCCTGATTCCTCTTCAGGCGGCGCTGGCCAGAAAGGGCAGAAAGAACTTCGCCGTGGCCGCTACGCTGGCGGTAGCCTCGATTCTGCTGGTCAGGATTCTCATCCAGGGTGGAACCGGTGAGCCGGCAGCCACACCATTTCTAATAATCGAAAGCGTCACGGTGCTGCTACTTGTTGGGGGGCTGGCACTGATCCAGCTTCCGGAGCTTATGGAAGGACTCGAGCGTTTTCGTATGCCGCGAGTTCCAAGGCTGCTCGCTGCCACCGCTCTTGCCGGGGTGGTCTCTGTGCCCGTGATTATCTATCTGCGCGGTAATGAGGTGTTCAACACCGAGATTCGGAAGATATTCGACAGCCTGTCCGCGAGCATGAACAGGGCTTTCAGCCAACCGGATAGCTTCGGAGTGCTCTCCGGTGCGGCGTCTCTTTCAACGGATACCCTCATGCAAATCAGCAAGACCTTCCTGTTGCGCTCGTTTATGTTCGATTACTTTTTCCTGCTCACCTTTTCCTGGTGGCTGGGAACTGTATTGGGCTCACGCTCCCTGGGCAGACGCCCGGCAATTACCCGGATCGTAGATTTCAGGCTGCCGGACAGCTATATCTGGCCATTGATCGGCGCACTGGCTGCGGTGCTGTTGAGCCTGGTCGTCCGGCTCGGTTTTCTGGAAATCCTGGCCTGGAATGTCCTGTTGATCATGTTGTTTCTCTATGCGATCGCCGGAGTCGGAATCATCCGTTTCGGCTTACGCCGGGTGAAACTCCCCATAGGGTTCCGCTGGCTTTTGATCCTGGCGATTGTCATACTGGCGTTTACCCCGCGGATCAACCTCGCTTTCCTGATCCTTGTTCCGGGATTGGGTGTTTCCGAGATATGGCTTAAATACCGCACAAAGGAAAGGAGCAGCGTGTAAACCATGAAAGTGATCCTGAATCAGGATGTCGCCGGATTGGGCGAAGAAGGAGATATCAAGGAAGTGGCCGACGGCTACGCCCGCAACTATTTGCTACCCAGGAAAATCGTTCTGCCGTACAGCAAACAAACCCTGATCCAGCTCGAGGGCAGGCGAGCCGCGATTTCGCAGCGCAAAGAGGAGAAACGACGCGAAGCCATGAGCATGAAAGAGAGGCTGGAGGGTGAAGAGCTGGTATTCACCATGCCGGCCGGGGAGAGCGGGAAGCTGTTCGGGTCGGTAAACAACGCTCTGATCGCCCAGCAGCTCGAATCGCGGGGATATACAATCGAAAAAAAGAGAATCGAGGTTCCCGAGCACAACATCCGTATGGTCGGGAACCACCAGGTGAAAATCAAGCTTTACGGCAACGAAGAGGCCAGGGTCAAAGTCGTGGTCGAGGCTGCCGAAGAGAAATAGACTCTCGTCATGGCAACGACGAGCTTGAAGGACAAGGTACCTCCCTACAATCAGGAGGCGGAAATCGCCACCCTGGGCGCCCTGCTTCTGGACTCCGAGGCGCTCAGCACCGTCATTCGCTACCTTAGAGCGGAGGATTTCTACAAGACAGCACACCAGCGCGTGTACCAGGCTATCCTGGACTTGTTCGATAGAAACGAGGCCATCGACCTGATAACGCTTACCGAAGAGCTGAAGAGCAACGATCTTTTGGAGGCCTGCGGCGGTGCGGCCTATATATCCAGTCTGACCTCGGCGGTTCCCACCAGCGCCAATGTCAGGTACTATGCCCAGATCGTCCAGGAATGCAGCATCCGTCGCAACCTGGCCAGAATCGCTTCCCAGATCACCTCCGATTCTTATGATGAATCCCAGGACGTGCGGCTGATCATCGAGGAGGCCGAGCGCCGGATCTTCGAGATCACGGATAAGCAGCATTCGGGAAGCTTTCAACCGGCCAAGGAGATTGTCTCCAGGACTATAGAGGCCATCGAGAAACTCTACCATACCAAGGATGCCTACATCGGCATTCCCTCCGGCTTCACCGATCTCGACGTACTTACCACCGGATTTCAGAACTCGGAGTTTATTGTTATCGGCGCCCGGCCCTCGGTGGGCAAGACGGCTCTGGCCCTGACCATGGCGGCCAACATGGCCATCCACAACAAATTTCCGGTGGGCTACTTCACCCTGGAGATGTCCAGTATGGCTCTGATGCAGAGGCTCCTGGCCAGCGAGGCCAGGATTCGCTCCAACAGCCTCCGCTCGGGATTCCTCAAACCTTCCGACTTCCACAAACTGACCGAGGCGGCCAGTAAGATCTACGAGGCGCCGCTGTATATCGAGGACACCCCTTCCCTCAGACTGCTCGATTTACGGGCCCTGGCTCGCCGGATGAAGCACCAGTTCAACGTGGCCATCATCTTCATTGACTACCTTACCCTGATTACCTCGGAAAACCGGGACCTGCCCCGGCACGAGCAGATTGCCGAAATCAGCCGTTCACTCAAGGCTCTGGCCAGGGAACTGGATATACCCGTGGTGGCTCTCTCCCAGGTGCGCCGCGAGAGCGAGGGTAAACAACCGAACCTGGCCGATTTGAGGGAGTCCGGCTCGATCGAGCAGGACGCCGACGTGGTGATTTTTCTGCACAGGGAGAGGCTGGCGGGCGAGGGCGAGCGTGACCTGCCCAGGAATGTGGAGACGGATCTCATCGTGGCCAAGCAGCGTAACGGACCCGTGGGCAACATAAAGATTGCCTTTATCCCCGAGTATACGAAATTCGAAAATCTGAGTAGATCGGCACAGAGCGCCTGAAAAACCGTGGGATTTGCCGAACGCTATAATTTCGACAGCCTGCTGAATGAGGCCGAAGCCCTGGTGATTGAAGAGGTCGGCAGACAGGTGCCCCGCTTTCCCGATCTGTGCACTTGTCAGGAATGTATTCTCGACATCGCCGCCTACGCCTTGAACAAGGTACGACCCCGTTATCGGGTATCGCTACTCGATACCGTTTATGCCGAGCGAAGCGAGCGAAACGCCTATCTGGATGAGGTACAGCGGGCTGTAACCGAGGGTATACTCAAGGTGAAAACCAATCCGCCTCACGACTGAAAGCCCCCGCCGCTGCGCACTTCACCTTCCGGTGTGACCGCGCTCCAGGTACCATCCTTGAAGAACAAGAGGTTGAAGATCAGGCGGTGTGATCCAATTCCCCAAATCGAAATGGAGGAATCGCGGTTCAGCGAAAAGATTTTGTCCCCGTGCACGAACAGGCTCCGCGGTACTTCCAGCGAATCTTCAAGCACCTCGATCCTTCCATTTCCGGTCACCTCGACCATCCTGTACCCCAAAGAAGTATAGATCCTCCCGACGTCGTCGCTCGCCAGGGAAGCGCCGAGATCCTCACCTTGAAACTCTACCAGGATCCTGCTTCTCTCGAAAGTAAAGCCCGAATGGGATTTGAGGAGCGTGCGGATCCCGTCCGACTTCTCTTCTACCGCCAGACAATACAGGCTGCCGGTACGCCCTTCCTGCTCGCTGTACAACACATCGTAGACGAACAGGCTGGGTTCCTGGATGGGGACCGTCTCCCCGGTGCGCCGGTTGATCTGCAGCAGCGGACCCCCGAAGGTGGAAAGGCTGGTCTTGGCGCCGATCAGGGTGTCACCAAAGGCGAAAACAAGCTTGTTCAGCCCGGGGGCGTGGTACCGGAAGGTGGTGGCGAAGCTGCCCGGGTCCAGGATACGTCCCAGACCGCTTTTCTCTACCACGGCAATACCCTGCTCCGATGCGGTGACTTGCTTGATCGGGGATTCGAAGGACACCGGTATCTCCCGACTGCCTCCGTACCACGAGTCGAGCACGGCCATGCGGCCCGGCTCCTCGCTCTTGGTCCAAACGAGCAGCCGCCGTTCGTCCAGGTAGGCCAGGCCCACGGCAGTGGAAAACGGATTGGGGTATTTCAGCTCCCGAACCTCGAGCGTGCCCATCTCCCGTTTGATGTAATCGGTATTGAAAAACTCTGAATCGTAGATTGTGATTCCCTCACTCGAGCCGACCGCCATGGAGCTGCCCCGGAAGGCCAATCCGGAGACCTGCAAGCGGCGGTCTTCGCTCAGAACCTCCCGTTCCCCCCCCGCAGAAAGCGAAAAAATAGTACCCCTTCTGTCCGCCAGGTACAGCTCCCCTTCTCCGTAGTCGAGGGAACACAATCCTGGAACCGAGCCTTCAGGGGCCGAGGCTAGCTCGATGAGCCGGTTTCCTCCGAAATACCACTTTCTCAACTCCGTCGCCCCTTCGGTTTCAACGATCCCGGCAATCTCGTTCCCGGCCGGGGAGAAGCTGAGGTCCAGAATCCCAGCCTGACGGGTTCTATCAACCAGTTCGCCGTTCAGCAAGTCTATTATCACCAGGAAGGACCCGCTGGAGGCCGCGATGAAGCAGTTGTTGGGAGAAATGCGTATGCAGGAGAGGTCCGGAAGCGTTTTCACCTCCTTGACGATCCGGCTGGTTCGAATGTCCCGGTAGCTGAGACGGCCCGAAGGCTGGTAGGTCATGATATTGCCTTCATTGCGGCCCACGGTAAAATAAGAAACGATGCCGAAGCCCCTACCCATATAAGGAAGAACCCTGCCGGTCCTGGGATTCACGGCAGTAAGGCTGTTATAATCCGCCTGGCTGTAAAACAGGTAGCTCCCTCGGGGCGAATAACCGAGGTACAAAAACTGCTGCTCCGACTCTATGGTGAAGATGCGTCGCTGACGCTCCCAGTTCCAGGCTACCAGTGTGTCGGCCGAAAGCCTTTCGCCGATCAGGGCCGCGATATAGGGCTGCGAGGGATGCACCGCGATCTTCAGTACGGGTCGATGAGACAGCCGCAGCGTGGATTCCAGAGCTCCGGTTGCCGTGTTCCAAATCCTCACGGTGCCGTCTTCTCCGCTGCTGAATAAAAGCTGCCGCTCGCCGTCATAAAGCAGGTCGGTGATCCTGCCGAAGTGGCTGATGTTTATCGGAGGCCTGTTCACCTGGGCGGGCAGCAGGATGCAGACCAGCAGGATCAGGGTGCCGCTCAGGCAGCTCCGTTTCAATCCAGGCCTTCCGCGTATAGCTTGTTTATTGAGATATAGGGAGCGTTGAGGATTTCGGAAAACGGCTCCTGGATGCGTTTCTCTTCGAGCTGGGCTGCGGCTTTGTCCAGCGTTTCACGGGTGACTTTCAGAACGCCTACCTCCTCCTCCTTCCAGCCGTGAACGGTGAAAAACACGTTGTCTGCCTCCCGTTTGGAGAAAAGGATCCGCACTTCCTTCTCACCTTCGAAGTCCTCCAAGATCTTGCCGAGCAGATAGTACTTTACGATCTCCAGTACCCGGTCATCAAGACCGTTACGCTTGATCATGAACTTTTCCGCCAGCTCCTCGTAGCCTATAGCCACCCGATTCGCCTCCTGAAGGCTGTAGGGAAGGTTTCCCCGGTAAAAGGCGCTCCGATCGAGCTCGGGAACGAAGAAAATGCTGTTCTCCGCCTGAGGGTCCTTTATGAACACCGGAAACTCCGGTTTCAAGACCTTACCGCAGGCAGGGCAGCGGACGTTGAGGAACTCTCCTCTGACGATCTCCTCCTCCACCTCCGGCTCCCGGCCGAGGTCGACCATCGTGGGTATGTCGGTTTCGAAGCTGTGCTCACAGAAACAGACTATTCTTTGTTTCATCCGTGTCTATTTCCCCATGAAGAAAAGGATGTCGCTGAAGGTTGCCAGTACTGTTATCAGGATCAGGAGGGAGAAGCTGATCATCTGAATGCGGCCGATCACCTTGGGATCAAGCGCCTTGCCCCGGACGGCTTCCACACCGAACACGACGATCTGACCCCCGTCCAAACCGGGAATCGGCAGCAGATTAATCAGAAACAAAACGATGCTCAGCAGGCAGAGAAAGCGGAAATACGATACCAGGCCCTGTGAGATTCCCAGGCTGAAGCCGCTGGTCGCCACCGAACCTACGTAGTAGGTGATCCGCAGAGGCCCGGCTACGGCGTTGTGCAGGTTCACACCGCGGAACAGCAGCCCGATTCCTTTCACGGTGAGCACGAGGGTTTGCCAGCTTTCCTTCGCTCCTTTGCCAATCGCACCTACGAGCCCCACCCGCTCAGACGGGTAAACTCTAACCTCGAAAGTCATGCCCAGGTCGGCGGCGCCCTGGTCGTTGTAGGAGACGACCAGTGTCGACTCCTCCACCGATGAGTCTCTCCAGTAGCGTATATCCAGGGTCTTCGGCCTTGCCTGCAGCTGCTGGTAGAAATCGATGGTTTGGCGGACCGGCTGCCCTCCGGCCTCTACAATACGGTCTCCGGGCTTCAGGCCCGCCGCAGCCGCCGCGCCGCCCGGAGATACGCGGCCGACAACCGGGTCTCTCCAGGCATAGACTCCGATTTTCCCCGCCCCCGTTTCGAGATCAAGTTCGGGGGTAATAGCGGTTTCGAGCAGCCGACCCTGTCGCTGGATTGTCACGGAAAGTCGCTCGCCCGGGGAAGTGGCAACAGTTTCCAGAATGTCCTGGAAATTTGTAACCGGCTCGCCGTTGATGGCTACGATCCGATCACCTGTCTGCAGGCCCGCCTCGGCGGCAGGAGAAAGCTCTGACACGCCGCTCAGCTCGTAGTCCGACGCCAGCACGATCCGGTTCCCGTCCGTATAGATCTTGAAACCGATCCACCAGATCAAAGTCAGGACGATGAGCGCGAACAAAACGTTGGCCAGCGGTCCGGCGGCTGCGGTCAGAATCCTCTTCCACGGGGGCACGGCGAAAAACGAGCCCTCCTCCCATTGCTCCCGCCGATCATCGGGATTCTCCCCCTTCAGCTTGCAGTAGCCTCCGAAGGGAATCATGGAGATACGGTAGTTGGTGCCTTTATAATCGAAGCCGACAAGCTTCTTTCCCCAGCCAATGGAGAAGGTCTCCACCTCGACACCCACCCGCTTGGCCGCTATGAAGTGACCGAGCTCGTGAACAAAAACAATAATTCCAAATCCAATGATACCGAAAACAATCGTTAATACCACGTCTGATAATCCTTTTCAGGCGATTCACCTGATTACTGTCACTCTCGTGAGTACTTGGACACAAACTGCTAAACTCTCCAGATCCCTGGCGGCTAGTAGAATGAATAGACCTATGAAGCTGCCTTCGCCTTCGTTTTAGCAAAACTTAGAGCATTTCTCCTGGCCTTCCGGTCGATTTCCAGAATGCTTTCGACCGTCTCGGCAGATTGAGACCAGGATAAATTAAGTGTATCTTCGACTATTTCAGGGATTTCAACAAAGGAGATTCTTTTACTCAAGAAAAACTCATAGGCTACCTCATTGGCCGCATTGAAGGCAATGGGATATGAGGCCCGTTGCTCGATAGCTTGATAGGCCAACGCAAGTAAGCGGTACTTGTTATAGTCCACGGGTAGGAACGTGAACTGCTTTCCAACTAGATCCATTGTGCCGAAAGCTGCGGACTGCAAATCAGGATAGGTCAGAGCGTTTTGGATCACCATTCTCATATCCGGCTGACTGATCTGGGCATAGTAGAACCCGTCTATGGTGCGGACAAGGGAGTGTACCGCGCTCTCCGGATGAATTGTCACTTTGATTTTCGATACATCCACTCCGAACAGATAGTGTGTCTCGATAAGCTCGAGGCCCTTGTTGGCCATTGTGGCCGAATCAATAGTATTCTTAGGGCCCATGTCCCAATTGGGATGGGTCAAAGCGTCCTCCAACCTGATTTCCCCCCACCTTTCCAGCGGCAGATCTCTGAATGCTCCCCCAGACGCCGTGAGTATTACCTGTTCTACACAGGCAGCCGGAACCTGGCGAAGGAGACTGAAAATCGCAAAATGTTCGGAATCAATGGGAATCAAGAGAACCCCATTCTTCTCAACTGCCCTCATGATAATAGGACCGGCCATAACGATCGATTCCTTATTGGCGTTTAATAACTGTCGACCGCACTCAATGGCTTTAATAGACGGTACCAAGCCGCTTGAACCAGAGATACCATTTACAACGATGTCGGCTTCAATACTCTCGAGCATGTCCAGCTGTCCGTTTTTTCCTTGGAAGAGACGGACTGAGTGGTTTTTACACAGTTCTCTGAAACTGTGGCTTGTAAGCTCTTCGGTGACAGCGACCGCAGCAGGCGAATACCTGCGTATTTGATCACCTAGTCTGTCGATACTTTTATGACAGGACAGTGCCTCCACGGAGAACCTGTCTGGAAAATGCTCGATTACGGAAAGTGTATTCGTTCCGATTGAACCCGTACTACCTAGAATGACAACTTTTTTCATCGCTTCCTACATTTTATTTAATTTACTTACAAATCGCTTCTTCGACAAAGTATAGCACTACTATATCCAATATCTATCTGCCTGACTTTCCCGGTACTTCCTTTACCGGTCTCTCACGCATCATATTAATTTCGAGTAGCCTGTACAAGTCTCGCCAGAGATGAAAAGCCTCGGAGAACAAGGTATATATCGGGGGGGGTAAAAAGCCTCATCAAGCCGGGAGCTGTCTGAAGGGTCCGAACGGGGTCTCGAGAATTTCGCCCAAATGAAGTTCGCCTATAGAC
>CAYMEK010000054.1:2329-31053 GCA_964389305.1 uncultured Spirochaetaceae bacterium | reverse complement strand
GTGTTGGTCGGGCCCAAGGACAGCAGAAACGTGGGCTCGGTGTGCAGAGCGATAAAAACGATGGGCTTCCAGGACCTGTATCTGGTCGGTGGGAAGAACATCGATAGGGAGGAAGCAGGCATCACGGCGGTACACGCGGGAGATGTGTTGGACCGGGCGGTGCGCTGCTCGAAGCTGGAGGAAGCGCTCGAGGATGTCGTCCTGGCGGCCGGAGTCAGCCGCCGGCAAGGAAAGCGCAGAAAATATTTTTCCCTGTCCCCCGAGCAGCTAGCCGAGCGGATCGCTTCTCTTCAGTCGGGTACCTGTGCGCTTGTATTCGGCAATGAGAGCTCGGGCCTTAGCGACAGGGAGCTGGTTCTCTGCCATCTGGCCGTTCGCATACCCAGCTCCCCCGGGTTTCCCTCGTTGAACCTCTCCCACGCCGTGCAGTTGATCTGCTACCAGATCTTTCGCCGGCTTTCGCCGCGGGAAATCAATAGAACCTTTCGGCCAATCTCCGACGACCGGCTTCGGTCCCTCTGCTCAGAGATAGTGAAATCCCTCGGCAACATCGGCTTCTTCACCCAGGGCGATGCGGAGGAGCTGGCCGTGTTCTGGCGGGACATCCTGGCCAGGGCGGCCCTGGACAGACGTGAAGCTCAGCGGCTGGCCCGTATTTTCGCCAAGATCAGCGGCATGGTGGCTGGCAAGGGGATCTGTCCTTGACCCGGCCGGGATAAGCATCTACTATTTCCGGTATGAAACGTGCCTTGCCTCCGGACATCCGCCTTGTCGCCGCCCTTTTGCTTCTGGCCGTTGCGGCCGTAGCGCAGGGGATAGAAGACCGGGACTTCGACGCAGTGGCCGACTTTTCTGTTACTGTGAAGACACTGAGCCAGCTCGACGAGGAGGCAGCCGGCGCCTACGGGATCTTGGACCGCTTTCTCCTTCTGGATGGAACGGTTACCAATATCATCGTTCTCGATTCCAAGGAGGAAAGCTTCCTTGCCCAGGTCGAGCTGGTTTACGGCGAGTGGATCGGGCTGGAGGAGGTGCGAAGCTACTCGTGTTGGGTGATGTTCTCAGGACCTCGTTTTTTTCCGGTTTTCCCCCCCCGCGTGCCTCGAAATCCTCCACCCGGTATTATCCAGGCCAACGATCGGGTCCTGGTAGTGGCCAAAGCCTTGCAGCTGGTGGAGATTGACGGCGGAGAAAAGGTATGGGTCCTCCAAGGAGTGCATGCCCGCACCCTGCATTAGTGTACAAATCTGTGAACCTGCCGGCCCCGCAGAGTTCAAAAATCCGCTTTCCGGCTTGAGGACAGGGCCCTCCTCAGGCAAACAAAATGTCCCGCGCCCGGATCTCTTCGCCGTCGGACAGCACCGCAGCTCTTTCGATAACATTGCGCAGCTCGCGTACATTCCCCGGCCAGCTATGCTCCAGCAGCTTGTCTATCGCCTGCGGGTGGAGCCGTAGTCCCGGCCTGGTCTGTTGCCTGAGGAAATAGGCGGCGAGCAGCGATATGTCCTCGATCCGCTCGCGCAGCGGGGGAACGGAGAGAAAAAGTACGTTGATCCGGTAAAAAAGGTCTTCTCGAAAACGGCCGGATTCGACCTCCAGGCGCAGGTCCCTGTTGGTAGCCGAGAGAATACGGATGTTCAGGGGTATCGCCTGGCTACCTCCTACCCTGTACAGCTCCTTGCACTCAAGCACCCGCAGCAGCGACACCTGGGCCTTGAGGGGCATCTCTCCGATTTCATCGAGAAAAACCGTGCCCCCGTTAGCCCGCTCGAAACATCCAGCCCTGGCGGTGGCGTCCGTGTAGGCTCCCCGCTCCGAGCCGAACAGCTCGCTTTCCAAAAGCGTCTCCGGAATGGCCCCACAGTTCAGGGCCAGGAATTTTTGCTCCCGGCGGTGCGACAGGTTGTGTACGGCCTGCGCGACCAGCTCCTTGCCCGTTCCGCTTTCACCCTGGATAAGCACCGGCGAGTCGGCGGCGGCATAACGGACGGCGAGGCTTTTCAGCTCCTTCAAAGGCCGGCTCTCGCCAATCAGCTCGCCGAGAGCCTGGGAATCCGGGCGGGCAACATAGGCTTTACGCAAGGCCAGATTCTGTACGGCCCGGCGAATCGTGCCCTCGAGCTGTTCCAGGACGTAGGGCTTGAGAATATAGTCGTACGCCCCGGCTCGTATGGCCCGCTTCACGAACTCCACCTCCCCATAGGCTGTAAGCATGATGACCGCAGGCGGCACCGGGCGGCTGAGGATCTCATCCAGCACATCGAGCCCGCTGCGGTCCGGAAGGTTGATATCCAGGAGCACCACCTCGGGGTCGGCCCTTTGGAGTACCTCGAGCCCCTCGGCGGCGTTCAGTGCCGAAATCACCACGTAGCCCTCCTGCAGCACCAGGGCCAGGGTCTTCTGAGCTCGCGGATCGTCATCAATGAACAGCAGCCGGATCATGGTCGGGTCCGAACATGGTACGGTATACCGGCGGGCTTGGCAAGCGAAGGACTCGGGCCTTGTGGATTTCTCATGACCAGGTACAATATCCGGGAAGGCAGCGATGGAAAAGAAGGCGCAAGCGGACGACCAGCAGCGGTTTCGCAGTAAATACGAAACCAGGGTAAAACCTTTCTATCAAAGGGGCCGGTTCGGTGAGTTTCCCGGCGTGGGAGGGTTCAAGATCCGCTACGTCTGCTTCGAATCCGCAAAAGAATCCGGCGCGCTGGTCGTGCTGCCCGGAAAGTCCGAGACCTATCTGAAATACGCCGAGCTGTTCTACGACCTGCAGGAGCTAAGGCTTTCCATATACGCGTTTGACCATCGGGGCATGGGCTTCTCCGAGCGCCTGCTTCCCGACCGGCTCAAGGTGCACGTGGAGGACTTCCGCCATTATCTCGAGGATGTGGAGCTCTTCCTCGACGGCGTGGTTCGAGCCCGGGAGCGCGGAAAGCTGTTTGTTCTGGGCCACTCCATGGGCGGATTGGTGGCCGCCCTGCACCTGGAGCGCCGGCCGGCCGATTTTCAGGCCGCCGTGCTCAGCTCGCCAATGTTCGAGATCGACACCGGCCGCCTGCCCGGATTCCTCGCCCGCCTGATTGCCGGCCCGCTGGAACGTCTCAAGGGCCCCACCGGCTACGGTCCCGGCCAGGACAAACTGCGCCGGCCGGAGTTCGCCGGCAATCGGCTCACCCACAGCTATCCGCGCTGGTTTCTCTGGGAAAGGGAAACGATCCCGAACACCCCGGAGCTCCACTTTGGCGGGGTGACCAACCGCTGGCTGCGGGAAAGCCTGCGCAACGGCCGGAAAGCCGTGCTCGGAGCCGGTAAGATCTCCGTCCCGGTCCTGCTGCTGCGGGCCGAACAGGACAGTATCACCCGGGCGGGTGGCCAGGACCGCTTCTGCCGCCGGGCCCCGCTGTGCCGCAAGGAGCTGATCCGCGGCGCCCGACACGAGATCCTGATCGAACAGGAGGAGATGCGCCGGCAGGCGCTGGAACATATCAAGGGCTTTCTGATCGAGCAAATCGAAGGGCGCTGAAGGCGGGCGGCGGAGAAGCCCGCGCGCGGCCGGAGACAGAAGGCACCGGCAGCGTGGAGGAACAAGCGCGCCGGCAGCCTCTTCGCGTCGATCCTGACCTTGCTTGTCCAGCCCCAACCGACATGCTACTATGGGCAGCATGGATCAGGCCAAGTTCGTGCTGCGCTTCCTCGAACGGACCTTCATCACCAGGCTCCTCATCCTGGCGCTGCTGTACTCGCTGCTGCCTCTGGCCGAGATCTTCCTGCTCATCTACCTCGGAGACCGGATCGGCAACTACTTCACCCTGGCTCTGGCCGCCTTCACCGGCCTGATCGGAATGCTGTTCGCCCTGCGGGGCTTTCAGAAGAACCTCCAGCTCCTCAAAGCCAGAATCAAGGGAGGGGAGTTTCCCCTGGAGGAGTTCATCACTCTAACCGGGATATTCGCGGCCGCCGTGCTGCTGCTCACCCCAGGATTCATCACCGACTTTCTGGGCTTCCTGCTGTTCGTACCGGTGATCCGCAGCAGCCTGGGCCGGTTCATCATCCGGCTGACCCGGACCAACCTGAAAGAGCTCTACGAATACATGAAGCTATACGACTATTGAGGACCGGGAGCAGGCGAAAGCGCACGACAGACCGCCGCGCCGCAACGGCAGGTTGCCGCAGAGCCGCGGCAAGCCGGCTCGGCGCCGTAGAGTGTATTTCCGCACCGGCGCGCCGCCTCAACGCTTGAAAATCCTGGCCAGCACCACCACAAGCCAAAAATAGAAGATCGACAGGGCCGAGGAGCCCTCGGCGGCCAGCCGGCTGACCTTTCTCTTTCCGGAAAACATCTCGAAACAATCCCCGACCCAGATGTAGACTCCGGGATTCAGCTCCCGTTTGCGCCTCAGAATCCAGAGATCCTTTCCGGGCATCCCGCTGCCGACCATCAAAAACGAAGGAGAAGCTTTCTTGATGGCCAGCAGTATCTGCCTTTCCGCCGTCTTGGGGAAATAACCGGAGAAACGTCCCACCAACCGCAGTCGGGGATAGGAATCCCTCAAGTTTCGCTCGGCCCTTTCCAGGTCTTCCTTGCGTGAGCCGAGCAGGTACACGGTCCGATTGAGGCGTTCGGCCAGCGAGAGAAGCCGGATCACGAAGGAAAACGGGGAGTAGGCGGTCAACGTGAGCTTGCGCAGCCAGCGGGTCGCCCGCACCAGACCGGGGTAAACGGGCAGAACCAGAGAGGCTTCCCGCAGGCAGCGCCGGAACTCGGGGTCCCTCCTGCCCTTGAACAGGTTCCTCAGGTTTAGGAATACGATCTGATGGCCCTCCCTGTCCGTGAGGAAGGATTCCACCGCCTTCAGCGCCTGCTGCTCATCCAGGCAGTCCAAAGGTATGTTCAGGAGTCGGATGCGATTGGTCGCTAGGTGAGTTTCCACGCCTGCCTCTCGTGAGTGACCGCCTGTATGGCCGCAATGGCATATAAGGCGGCGGTCTCCGTACGCAGCACCGTGCTGCTCAAGGTAACGGGCACAAAGCCCCGGCTCCGCAGCAGGGCTATCTCCTGGTCGGCAAGCCCCCCCTCCGGGCCAACCACCAGTGTAACGTTTTTTTGGTTTTTGGAAAGACTCCGGTGAAGCGTATCGCTGCCGGCAATCCGGCGCGGGTGAAAAACAAGCCGGGCCTCTTCTGCCTGCGGGCCGGCCAGCAGCTCCACGGCGGCCTCCAGCTCCACGGGACGCTCGATCACAGGCGACAGGGCCGCTCCGCTCTGCTGCAACGCCTCCCTGGCAATCCGCAGCCAGCGGTCGAACGCTCTCTTCGTCTCCGGGCTTTCCTCGATCCTGTGCCCGCTGAAGCGGCTGAACACAGGGATCAGCCGAACAACGCCTGCCTCGGTTGCCTGGCGCACGATCAGATCCATCTTCCTACCCTTGGGCAGGCACTGGATAAGACAGATGCGGGGCTCCTGTGCTTCGGGATCGGGAAACGCAGCAGGCGGAGCTTTCTCCAGCCTCAGCTCCAGGGAACGGCGGCCTATCCTCCCGACCGTGCAGCGACGGAAGCGGCCACGCCCGTCTGTGCCGAGAAACTGCTCTCCTGCCTTGACCCGAAGCACCCGAGCCAGGTAGTGAAAGTCCTTTCCCGAAATCTCGGTCTGCCGCTCCGCCAGGGCCTTCTCTGGAAGAACAAACACCCTCATGAAGAGTCCGCTGCGAGAAGCTGAACCTGCACAAAACGCCGGCGAGGTCCGTCGAACTCGCAGAAATAGATCCCCTGCCAGGTGCCCAGGCTCAACGAACCGCCGCTAACCGCTACCTGTACACTGCATCCGACCAGCGAGGACTTGATGTGGGCGGCCGAGTTGCCTTCGCTGTGAGCATAGCCGTCCTGAAAGGGCACGATCTTTTCCAGCTCCATGAGCAGATCCCGCACCACGGTAGGATCGGCGTTTTCATTGATCGTGACCCCGGCAGTGGTGTGGGGGACGAAGACCGTGCACAAGCCCTCCCGAAGTCCCGAAGAGCGGACGGCTTCTCCGATCCTGTCGGTGATGTCGATGAGCTGGCAGCGCTGCCGGCTCTGCAGCGAAAACCGTGAGATCGCCATTCTCCCGCTCCCGCTTTCAGTCTCTGAGAAACTTCACCGCTTCCTGGAGCGTGATGTCGTAGTCCAGGTCGTAGACCGGGGGACTGTTATTCGTGCGATCAAGCTCGAGACGGATCAGCCGGCGGATATAGCGCTCGTCCAGCCGAATACCTTTACTGGCCAGCTCCCGGATGAAGGAAGCCACTTCCCCATCGGTCGTCTCAGGGTGACGGGCCACGAAATCCTTGATAAGGTTTTCATCGATGATGCGCGAAAGGGCCTGCTCCTCCTCTTCGGTAAGCTCCGGCTGCTGGACCTGGATATTGGGGACGATTCCTATGTGGTCGATGTTTTTGCCCAGCGGCGTGTAGTAGCGGGACATGGTCAGGCGAAAGCCGGCATCCCCAATCCGTTTTATCTGTTGCACCGAACCCTTACCGTAGGATTTTTCACCCATAATGGTGGCCCGCTCGGTGTCCTGGAGCGCTCCGGCCAGGATCTCCGAGGCACTGGCCGAGCCGCGGTCGATCAACACCACGACCGGCAGGTCGTCGGGAACGATCATATTGCGCGAAGAGGCGTAAAACACGTGATTCTCCGAGGGCACACGGGAGCGGGTGCTGACGATCGGCCCGCTGGACAGGAAGTAATCCGTCACGTCTACCACCGCAGACAGCAGACCTCCGGGATTGCTGCGCAGGTCGACGATCAGAGATCGATACCCGTTTTCAGCGAAATCGTTGAAGGCATCTTGAACGCGCTCCTTGGTCAAGGGGGTGAATTGGATTATTCTAAGATAACCGATCCCTCCTGGAATCATGGCCATGCGGACCGTGGGGACTTCGATCATGTCCCGAATCACCCGTACGTCGAACCTGAGGTTCTTCCCCCGCACGATGGTCATGGTGACCGGCGTTCCGGGATCGCCCCTCAGAACGGCCAACACCTCGTCCATGGTTTTCTCCACCACGGACTCTCCGTCCACGGCCACGATCAGGTCGCCCGCATTGACTCCCGCCCGGTAGGCCGGGGTTCCATCGATGGGAGATACCACCTCCACACCCCGATCGATCTTGGCAATGATGAGCCCCACCCCTCCGAAGCGACCGGTCGTGGTGTCGTCCATGTCCCGCATCTCCTCGGCTGAAAGGTAGGCCGAGTAGGGATCGTCGAGAGCCTCGAACATCCCCCGCAGGGCACCCTCGACCAGGATGTCCGGTTTGACTTTGTCCTCGTCGACGTAGTTCTGCTGTACGAAGCGAAACACTTCGAAGAACATGCCGAGAAGCCGCTGGTTCTCCGCTTCCTGGTTCCCGGCCAACACCCTGGGGACAAAGGTCAGAAGCACGATGATCGACGCCAGGAAGGCCGTAACCACGATCCAGAGGGTCCGCTCCCGAATTATCTTACGATTTCTACTCATGTTTTAGCTCCAGTAGTAAAAGTGTAGAATTCCATCCGCTTTGTCAATCTAAGCTACGGTTATTGACCCGGCATCGGCACCAGGGCTACACTGCCTGCGTATCCGACCGGCTATGAAGATCCATCGCCTGTTTTTTCTTGTGGGTTCCCTCTGGGAGCTGCTGCGTTTTTTGCTGCTCTTCCTTGCCCTGGGCATCACGTTCCGGCGGGAGCTTCTTGTCGACACGCAGGCGATCTTCTGGCTGGTGCTGTTAGGAAGCGCCAATCTGCTTATGCCGGCCGGACTGCTGTTTCTCTACCTCGATCCCGACCGTCACCGGACCCTGCTCAACCTGATGCGGATGGGCAAGCTGCTGGGACTGCTCTCTGCACTCCTTCTGATCCTCCTGGAACCGATCGGTACCAGCCTGAGCGGCTTTACTTTGAGCTTTTTGCCTTCCACAATCGCTCCCTTTTCCATCCTCCTTTTCATCGCCGTGAGCGACCTGTTGTTCCTGTTTCTGCTGTTTTCCTACCGCAGAGAGCGAAACCGGGAAACACAATTGTGAAGCCGCCGCAAGGCGTCGTTTCCAGGGCTTGCAGCAGGTGCCCCGATTACATAACAATCAAGTCATGGGCGAGCAAGCTGCGCTCAGTCTCAAAGGAAAGCTGGAGCTGCGGGTCGACCAGGCCGGCCTGGAGGCCAGGCTGGAGTTCTCCCCCGATCCGCAAGGCCCGGAGTGGGACAGGCGCAGCGCCTACGCCTTGCTCGAAAAGCGCGGCATCAAGGAGCAGATAGACACCAAAGCCCTGGACAGCCTGTTCGGCCAGGAAAAGCCGCAGGCGCGCAGCCTGATCGTCGCCCGGGGCACCGCTGCCCAGCCCGGCGTCCCGGCCCGCCTCACCGTGGAACGGCTCGAGATTCCTGAAGCGCTCCAACCCTACGAGCAACAGGTAATACCTGCAGACTCCTCACCCCAGGTATTCCGGCGCAGCGTAGAGAAGATCAGGATAGAAAAGCCGGTCCGCAGGAAGCGCCGGCTGGCCTTTTTGCCCGCCAGGACGGAAAAAGAGGCGGTCTGGGAGAGAAGGGAGATCCGCGAGCCCATCGAGCGGGCGGGACCCGAACAGGGCAGGGGGTACGCAGGAAAAGGGGAGGTGGTGGCCGCCGTCACCCCGGCGGAACGGGCCCGCGCCGGCCGCAGTGTGCACGGAGAGGAGATACCCGTCGAACAGCCCGAAGATAGGGGCCTGTTTCTCAGCGAGGGCTTGAAGCAGGTGGGCAGCGAGGTGCGTTCGGAAACAGCCGGCTTCTACCGCTACGGAAGCAACTGGATCGAGCTTTTCCCCTTCCGCCTGCACGAACACCAGGTGTCGGCCTCACCGGACGGGACGACCTGTCTGCTTTCCTTCACGCCCGGCTCCGATCAGGCTGCTCCACCCATGGCGGAGGAGGTGCTGGAAGCCTGCCGGCGGCTGGGCTTCGCCCCTGAAACCCTGCTTTCCGAGGAGGAGGTGGCCCTGATCCTCAGCAAGGCTCTGATGGAAAAGGTTCCGCTGGAGTCAAAACCCTTGAGCCGCCCCGAAGACACGGAAATCCGCCTGGAAATCTCGGAGGACAAGCTGGAAGCCCGGCTCTTTCTGCGTAAAGGGCGCGGGGAGGGCAGGCCGCTGCGCCTGAAGGAAGTAAGCGAGGCCATCCGCAGCCGGAAGCTGAAGGGCCTGGACAGCGCCCGGATCAGGGAGGATATCCTGGCGTTCTACCGGGGGAGGGAGAGCAGTCTGGAAGGCTGCCTGCTGGTCGAAGGGCGGGAGCCCCAGAAGGGCGAGGACGGGCGTATCGAGTGGAAAGTAGACTTTCTTCCGTCGGAGCAGACCGAGGCGCTCAAGGAGCAGGCCCTGAGCCGGCCGCAGCAGCTCGGAGAAATCGGGTCGCTGGCGGAATTACCCCTCGAAGAGGTGGAGCAGATCGCCGAAGTGGGCGAGCGAGCCGCCGTGGCGGTGGTCCACGGCGCAACTGCCGGAACGCCCGGGGTCGACGTGTTCGGCGTTACCCTGGCGGGGATCAAGGGCAGGGACGTGGATATCAAGCTGTTCGAAAATCTGCAGCGGGTCGGCAATGAGATCGTCAGCCTGGCCGCGGGGGTTCTGGAAAAGGGCGGTCGCAACGAAACCGTGCTGCTGCGGATCCGTCGCCATCGGGACGCGGAGATCCAGGTGAGCGCCTCCGAGGACCGTATGCAAGCCTTTCTGACTCTGCTGCCGGAGGAGGGGACGGGCAGGCCCTTCGATACGGAGCAGGTGGAGCAGGCCATCGCCGCCGCCGGCGTGAAAAAGGGCCTGATGACCGAAGCCGTGAGTGAAGCGGTGGCCAGAGCGCAGGGAGGAGAGAGAGTCGAGCGGGTCCTGGTGGCCCGCGGACAGCCCCCGGAGCACGGCCGCGACTCGGATATCGAGATCCTGATGCAGATTGCCAGCGGGCGGCCTGTAACGATCGACGAGGCTGGGAGGGCGGAGTACCGCCTGCAGGACAAGATCACCAAGGTGGCCTCAGGAACTCTGATAGCCCGCCAGGGGGCCCCCACCTCGGGAACAGCCGGCTGGGACATCTACGGAAAGGCGATTCCAGCCCGGCGGGGATCGGCCCGCTACGTCCACGTGGGCAAGCACGTGGAGTGCCGCCAAAAGGAGGACGGCAGCCTGGAGTACTACGCCGCCAGCGACGGAGAGCTGGATTACCGGGGCGGCTCCCTCGACGTACTCAAGGTGCATACGGTCAAGGGCAACGTAGGCCTGGAAAGCGGCAACATCCGCTTTCCCGGAACCGTGCGCGTCCAGGGCTCGGTGCGGAGCGGCTTCAGCGTGTTCAGTGAGGAGAGCATCCTGGTCGAGGAAAGCATTCAGGGCGCCCTGCTTTCTGCCGGCGAATCCATTCTGGTGGGCAAGGGGATCGTGGGGGAAGGCAAGGCGGTGCTGCGGGCCAGAAAAGGCATCCGGGCCCGTTTCGCCGAACAGGCTACTCTTTTGGCCGTGGAGGACATCCGCATGAGCAGCGCCTGTCTGCGCTGCACGGTGAAGTGCAACGGAAACATGATACTGGAATCAGAGAAGGGCAACATCATCGGGGGCCGGGTATACTGCAAACTGAACCTCACCGCTATGAACATCGGCTCGGAGCGCGAAGTGCCAACGGAAATCTTCTTCGGCCAGGACATCCTGGTTCAAGACCAGCTGGAGCGGGAACAGCGTCAGGCCGAAATGCTCAAGGCCCGCAATTCGGAGATCGAAGTCTCCATGAGCCGTCTGGAGCGTCAGAGCGGACCGGACCTTCAGGCTCTGGAGACGCTGCGGGTCGAAAAGCGCCACAACCTACGCCTCCTGCAGATGCACTCCAAGCGCATCTTCATTCTCCAGGAGCGCTTCGAGCAGCATTTTCCTTCGGAAATCGTGGTTCGCGGAGTGGTGTATCCCGGAGTACTTCTGAACAGCCACAGCAGGCGGCGGGAAATCAAAACGGCCCTGCGGGAGGTGGTTTTCTACTTCAATACCACCACGGGAAGGATTGAAGAAAAAGCACTGAGCGAGTAAGGTACATCCGATGCATAGCTTGAGCTTCATCTACTTTCCTCAATGGCTGCGCCCCGAAATCATTCCGGGACTTCCCCTGCGCTGGTACGGGCTGATGTACCTGGTGGCCTTCTTCGTAGCCTACCAGATGGTCAGGGTCCAGGTCAGAGAGAAGGGACTGGAGGTGCAGAAGGATGATGTGCTCAATATGTTCTTCTGGGGAATCGTGGGACTGCTGGTCGGAGCGCGGTTGCTCGCCGTAACCGTTTACGACCCTACCGGGTATTATTTACGCCATCCGCTGCAGATCATTCTACCTCTGCGCATGGTAGAAGGAAAGCTGCGCTTCACCGGCCTGGCCGGCATGTCCTACCACGGGGGACTGGCCGGTACGGTCACCGCGGTGATTATCTATCTGCGCGTCAAGAAGCTGCCTATCCCGGAATGGGGGGACATGATCGTGACCGGCTCGGCCCTGGGCTACACCTTCGGCAGGCTGGGCAACTTCATCAATGGGGAGTTGTACGGGCGCATCACTACCCTGCCCTGGGGCATGATCTTCCCCACGGCCCAGCGGTTCCCCGCTACCGAGCCCTGGGTGCAGGAGGTGGCCGCCAAGGCGGGAATGGACATCAGCGGTCTGGCCATGGTCAACCTCCCGCGCCATCCCTCCCAGCTCTACGAGGCTTTCTTTGAAGGGATCGTTTTGTGGGCGATCCTGTGGTTCGGCTTCCGCAAGCGCAAATCTTTCCCGGGGCAGATGCTGGCGGTGTACGTGATCGGCTACGGCTTTTTCCGTTTCCTCATCGAGTACCTGCGCGAACCCGATGTGGATATGGGCTTTCCCATCCATCTGGTCCACCTGGAAAACCCCTACGTTCAATTCAGCCCGTTCAACCTGACCACAGGGCAGATACTCAACCTCATCATGATCGCCGCCGGGATCGGCTGCTACCTGTTGTTCCGGAAAAGGGCCAACGAACGGCGACGGCAGGAGGCCTCCAAAACGGGAAAGCCCTCGGGCCGAAAACTGCGTAAGAAAATACGCTGAGGGCGGCGGCCCCAGGTCTCCACTATTATGAAAAAACAGTATCTTTTATCATACGATTGAGCAGGTCTCGGTAAGCGAGCTGCGATTCCTCTCTGTAACCATTAATAATATAAACAATTAACTTTACCCTTCTTTACCGGTGTGAGGTCTGTTTCTTGCATTGAACAATAAGAGAGAAAAGAGATCGAAGCAGCCATGGAGCGGATTGCAGCGTCAGTCAGGCCAACCGTCAACAGAAAATATCTCGCAGTGCCGGAATCCTTTCAGGGCGAGATGCTGCGTAAAGCCCTGCATCTACTCATAGCCTTCGTACCCCAACTCGCCTCCATCGATCTGCAAGTCACTATGATCCTGCTTGCCGGCGGCACCCTGTTTTACGTGTTCGCCGAACAGCTACGTTTGGAGGGCACCCCGGTGCTCATCGTTTCGCAGCTTACGGTCATCGCCTCGCGGCAGCGGGATAAGGGCCGTTTCGTTCTCGGTCCGGTAACCCTGGGCGTAGGGGCCATGCTCTCCCTGCTGCTCTATCCATCCACCGCTGCGGCGATAGCGATCTATACCCTGGCCTTCGGCGACGGCTTTGCCAGCCTGGCGGGCAAGCTGCTGCGCAGCCCGGCGATTCCCTTCAGCCGGAACAAAACTCTGGCCGGCAGCCTGGCCTGCTTCCTGGCCGTACTGCTCGCCACCTGGAAACTGACCGGAAGACTTTCGATTGCAGCCATCATCGCCGTGGCGGCAACCGGCCTGGAGCTGATCCCGATCCGGGACTTCGACAACCTCCTGCTCCCCGTGGGCACCGGCTTCGTAGCCGCCAAGATACTGCTCCTTTAGAGCCGGTGCTGTCTCAACGATCTGCTCTCCCCTGCTCTAACAATTCTTACAACCCCAGGTAAAACACCCCGACCTGCCGGACGAACAGCACGAAGCCGCTCACCAGGGCCACGGCGCCCAGGGCGATCGGCAGTGGGGCGATCCCGTACTGCAGCAGCTCCCGGCCGGCGAGAAAAAGGGCGGCGGCGGCGGCCACGGCCAGAAAGCGCCGGCTGCCCCTGGTGCGGGCTGCCACCAGGAAGTTTATCACCAGAAGGAAGGCCAGGATCATGCGGATGAAAAGGTAGCCCTGCCGATCGCCCAGCTTGTAGAGAAAGGTCGGCTCATAGAGGCTGGTATCGAGAGGAAGGATGCCGGCCAGGGTAAAGGCCAGGACTACTGCGCCGCCGATCAGCACCGGGTACTGCGTGTATTTCATCCCGGCCGCATATAGGCTGGAGATCAGCAGGCACAGCAGGCCGAAGAAACGGGAGAACAACACCAGGCGGGTCAACAGAACATTGAGGTATTGGGGCGAACCCAAGGCCTGGAACAGGAGATTTCCGAGGCGCCATCCCTCCACACACAGGGAGAGGCAGGAAATCATGAGGAACAGCAGCTCCGCCGAATCGGTTCTTCGATACAGGGCACGCACACCGAGGTTGGCCAGGAGGCTGAAGACGATCAGGCCGGCCATACCCGCAGCGGCGTTGATCCGCAGGGCGTGGGGTTCCAGGGTCCCGAAGGCCAGCAGCCACCGCGGCGCCGGCTCGGAAAAGCGTCCCAGAACATCGGGCAGAATGTCGAGCTGAAAGACGAAATACAGCCCGGCGGCAAACAGAAAAAGGTGGACCAGCGACACAATCACAATAGATAAGACCAGGTTGCTGTGGAACTTGAGAGCCATAAGCCTATTAAAATCTATTTTCCCAATATGGTCAAAACGACTCCTGGCTGTAGATGAGGTAAAAAATCTACAGAAATTCGACAAGTGTACGATATTGTCTATAGGAGCTACCATGCGCACTGCAGGATACCTGGTTCTTTTTCTCCTGGCAGCCTGCGGGCTGCTTTTCGCTGGCGATATCGCCACCTTTCAGAACCTGGGGTTTTCCCAAGATTCCAGGTATTTCATGTTCGCTCAGTACGGGGCCGAGCAAAAGACCTCGCTGCCCTACGCCGAAGCGTACGTGGTGGAGGTGGCGGCCAACCGTTTCGCCCCGGATGGCGTAAAAAAGGCCACCTACAAGGTGCCGATCGAGCCCGGGACCGACGGACTGGGCGCGCTGTTCGAGCTGCTGAGCGAATCGCCGCAACTGGGCAAGCGCTACGGCATCGATCATGTCCTGACCGGGAGGCTGGTCTACATACTCCTGGACGGGGCCGAGCCCAAGAGCCAGCTGGAGTTCCGGGATTTTCAGGGCAAGAAGAAGTACCATATTACCCTGAACCAGTCCTCAAGCGGCAGCGGCGACAGCCTGAAAGCCGCCTTCCACCTGGTGGTTACGGTAGAAGAGCCTTCTGGCCGCATTACCAGCCACACCGTGGGGCTGCCCGATTATTGGCGCAAAGGCGTACGGCGCTACCGGATCAAGCAGGTACTGCTGGCTCCCGACGATCGTTCCCTGGTCATGGTGATCGAGAAGGAGGAGCAGGACTCCGCAGGCGCCAACATCCGCTATATGGTGGAGACTCTCAAGCCCTAGGCCCGGCCGGCCGCTTTCAGCCCGAAAAACCGGGGGGCAATGCCAGAACCTTCCGCCTTGACAGCCGCAGGGCACAATGACTAAAATGCCACGATAATCGAAGCGCTCCCATTCCTACCCATTGCTCAGGAGACGAAATCCATGGCGAAAACGGCAATAAAAAACATAGGGATCATCACCTCGGGCGGGGACGCCGGCGGCCTGAACGCGGTGATCCGGGGCGCCGCCCAGATGGCCCTGGCCCAGGGCATCAACCCCTACGTCATTCCCAACGGCTACGCCGGCCTGTACAACCTCCTCGACACCGAAAAGCTGGTGCTGCTCGACGAATCCCGCGTCGACCACGTTCACTCCAGCCTGGCCGGCTCCGAGGCGGGTCATTCCCGGGTCAAGATCGCCAAGATCCCCGACGAAAACCGCTACGAGCGCATCGTCGACGGGCTGAAGAAATTCGACATCGGCGGGCTGGTCATCTCCGGCGGGGATGACACGGGCAGCGTGGTGGTGGACCTCACCAACCACCACATCCCCTGCGTGCACGCGCCGAAAACCATGGACCTGGACCTGCAGACCTACTCGGTGGGAGCCGACTCGGCCATCAACCGGATCTCGACCTTCGTGGAGGAGTTGAAGACAACCGGGATGAGCCACAACCGGATCATGATCATCGAGGTGTTCGGCCGCTATGCAGGCCATACGGCCCTGCGGGGCGGACTGGGGGCCGACGCGGACTGCATCCTGATTCCCGAGATTCCGGTCGATTTCGAGGTGGTGTACGCCCACATGAAGAAGCACTACCTGAAGCGGGTGCGGGAGAGCGACGTGCGGGCCGGGACCTATACCATCGTGGTAGCCGAGGGCATCACGGACACCGCTGGTGAGCGTATCGCCGACGATAACGCCGGCAGGGACTCCTTCGGCCACGTCAAGCTGGCCGGGGCCGGTAAGTACGTACGCAGCCGCCTCGAAGAGCATCTGAGGAAGGATCCCGAGATCAAGCGGTTCATGAAAGAGATGGGCATGTTCGTACCCAAGCTCTACGAGATTCCCGAAGCCCGGGAGGTCATACCCGGGCACCTGGTACGCTGCGGCGATACCTCGGCTTTCGATGTGAACTTCGGCAAGGAAGCCGGGGCGGCGGCGGTGCGCCTGCTGATGAACGGCATTACCGGCGTCACGGTCTGCAGCGTGGTGCGGGGAGAGATCAACTACATGCCTACCAGGGACGCCATCGTCCAGCGTCACGTGGAAGTGGAAATGCTGTCCCTGTACGAGGAGCTCGGCGTGTGCTTCGGCCGCAGGCCGGTGGACTACCAGCCCCGCTTCCGCGAGGAAAAACGCAGGAACATCCGCTACCTGTAAGGTCGCACGGCGTAAGGATATCATGGCTGAACGCATCACCCCTCGTGCGGAAAACTACTCCCAGTGGTACGTGGATATCGTCATCCAGGCCAAGCTGGCCGACTACTCCCCGGTCAAAGGCTGCATGGTAATCCGGCCCCGGGGCTACGCGCTCTGGGAAAAGATGAAGGCCGCGCTCGACGGGTTGTTCAAGGAAACGGGACACCAGAACGCTTACTTCCCCCTTCTGATCCCGGAGAGCTTCCTGAAGAGGGAGGCTGATCACGTAGAAGGCTTCTCCCCCGAGCTGGCCGTGGTGACCCATGGCGGCGGGGAGCCGCTGGAGGAGCCGCTGATCATCCGGCCCACTTCGGAGACCATCATCTGGAGCATGTACAAGAAGTGGATCCAGTCCTACCGGGACCTGCCTCTGCTGATCAATCAGTGGGCCAACGTGGTGCGCTGGGAGAAGCGTACCCGGCTTTTCCTGCGCACCACCGAGTTCCTCTGGCAGGAAGGACACACCGCCCACGCCAGCGAGGAAGAGGCCCAGGAAGAGACCCTCAAGATGCTGATGGTCTACAAGAAGTTCGCAGAGCAGTACATGGCCCTGCCGGTGATCAGCGGGATCAAGAGCGAGAGCGAGAAATTCGCCGGTGCGGTCCAGACCTACGCCATCGAAGGGATGATGCAGGACAAGCGGGCCCTGCAGGCCGGGACTTCCCACAACCTGGGACAGAACTTCGCCAAGGCTTTCGACGTGACCTTCCAAACCAAGGAGGGCAGTCTGGACTACGTATGGGCCACTTCCTGGGGCGTCTCGACCCGCCTGATCGGGGCCCTGATCATGGCCCACTCCGACGACCGCGGCCTGGTTCTTCCCCCCGCACTGGCGCCTACCCAGGTTGTGATCGTGCCCATCTTCAAGAACCAGAACAAGGTCGAAGTTATCGGCTACGCCCGCAAGCTGTACGAGCGGCTGAAGGGCCGAATGAGTGTGGAAATCGACGAGGACGAGCAGAACTCCCCCGGCTGGAAGTTCGCCGAAGCGGAGCTGCGGGGCATTCCGGTCCGGGTAGAGGTCGGGCCAAGGGACATGGCCAAGGAACAGGCCGTTGTGGTGCGCCGGGATACCCATGAGAAGATATCCGTGAGCGCCTCCCAACTCGAAACCCGGGTTCAGGAGCTGCTCGAGGAGATACAGTCCAATCTCTTCCACCGGGCCCTGGCCTTCCGCAAGCAGAACACCCACCAGGTGGACGACTACCAGAGCTTCAAAAAGGTGATCGAGGAGGAGGGTGGGTTCGTCGAGTGCGGGTGGTGCGGGCAGGCCGACTGTGAAGCCAGGATCAAGGACGACACCAAGGCGACCATTCGGGTTCTGCCTCTGGGTCGAAACGGCGCAGAAGCAAAAAACTGTATCTTCTGCGGACAGAAGGCCAAAGAGCTTGCCGTGTTTGGCAAAGCCTACTGAGCCCGGGCCCGGGGGTTCTTCGCGGCAGGCGGCGGTACCGCCGGCGGTCAGGCTGCCGGCCTCTGGCCGGGATAACCGGGCGGCGGCCCGGCTCTGCTTGGCCGCAGGCGAGGTCCGGGCCGTGGCTGCCCACGCCCTCCTCGGCTTCCTGATGCTGAGCTCCAGCCTGCTCGGCGGCTGCCGGAACGCCGCCGCGGAGCCGGAAGCGGCCGAAGCTCGCGGGCTTGAAGGCAGTCTCTATCGGCTGGAGCAGGGCAGGTTCGCTCCCGTCGACCGGCCGGAGGCGATCGGCTCAACCGGCCTCGAGCCCTGGACCGTCCAGGGCAGAGTGGCCGATCTGGTCACCTCAAACGAAGCGGTTTACCTGGGAGTGAACGGCTACGGAATCGCCGAAGCTCTCCTTGAATCTCCCAACGACGGTGCGCTGCCGCAGGTACGCTTTCGCTACCACTACGACGAGACGATCTTCCACTACCGCACCCTGACTACGTTGATTCCCGAAGGCGAGTCCCTGCTCTGCCACGTGTACTTCAACGGGCTGCTCAACGTAGTCGACGCCGGGGCATTGGAGCTGCGGGGCATCAGCCTGCTGCGGTTTTTTCCGCAGAACGGGAGCTATCAGTTTCTCACCCCGCCGTACCAGAAACAGCATCCGGAATGGGAAGCGGTGGGCTTCGTACCCGAAACGCCGGGCAGCTTCTTCTTCGAATGGAAGTACAGCGACCGCCGGCGTACCCTCTTCGCCTACTCGCGTTTTTCATTGAACGATCTGGAGGAAACGGAGATCGAAAAGCTCGCCTTCCGCCAGTCCTATGGCTTTAGAGACATAAAAGAGGAGGGCCCGCCGGGCCTTGCCGCGCTGCTCGGCGAGGCTCGGCGCTTTCTCGACGAGCCGGGTTACAGCACCGCCTACCAACTCCGGCTCCGGGAGGAGCACCTGCCCCTGGTCCGGCGCTTCGAATACCACCCGCCAGGCTTCACCCGGGCCGAACGAATCCGCCTTATAACGCTCCCGGCAATCAAGCGCCGGGAGCACTACCTGCTGCTCCTACCGCAGGGACTGTTGCTCGCGGCCGCCGAAGGGTCCGGCCGCGTTCATCGTTTCCGCCTACCTTCCCTTCCCGAAGACTGTATCTACTGCAATCTGCTCCTGCACGGCGAGTACCTTCTGGCCGGCTGGGAGCAGACTTCCTTCACCGACGTCGGAGCGGCAGGCATTTTTGTTGAAAAGTATTCTCTTTTTCCATAGATAATGTGCTACACTTGCGAGTGGGATGAGAAAAGCGCTGGTCATTTTTCTCTTCACTACTATGATCTTCCTCCTTAGCGGCGTTCCCCTTCCGGCCCTGAATACCCTTGAGCTGGACGGGGGACTGCTTTTCATCGGCTCCACGGACGAGCAGAGTGCGCCCAGTCCCCTGATACCGGCAATCGGCATGAGCTTCCGCATCCCGTCCAAGCTTTGGATCTTCGACGTGGAGAGCTCCTTCCTGCTGACCGGTACCTACTATCAGTACGAGAACGGCCGGGCCAGTCCCGCCGAACCGGAGCACCGGGACTTCGCGGTCACCGGCATTCTCGGAGATGCCAGGCTGGCCTACGGATTTCCTGTCGGCAAAAAGATCACGCTCGGAGGGGACTTCGGTCTGGCGCTGTTTCTGCGCCTGCCGATACCGCTGTTTCCCGACGCATCCCAGGATTTCGGACCGACCTTTGGCTACCTGCACGGGCGCCTGCGCTTCCTCTACCCGGAGACCGGCCTCTTTGCCCGCCTGACGGTTCTGGAGAACCTAGACCTCAAGCTGTCGCTGCGAGCCGGCTGGCCGGTCTACCTGATCTGGGACGGAGAGCAGCTGCCTTTTCCCGAAGGTCTGCTGGTCTCCGGCCTCATCGGCCTGATCTGGCACCGGCCTCAGACATAATCGTGGATCTCCACCTCTTCGGCCACCTGCTCGTGTTTAGCCACCAATAGAGAGACAAAGGCCGAGCTCAGTACGTCCAGAAGCACCCCGGAGCTGACCAGCAGGGGAGCGATGGGCCTGAGGATAAGATACCCTTCCTGAATTCCACGTCCGTAGACGCCGCACAGGATCGACAGAGCAACGTAGGCGCCCAGACCTGGCACCGTGCCCAGAGTGAGGGAGACGAACAGGGAGAAGGCGAGGGTCCAAAGCACCTGCAGGAAGCTGATCTCCAGGCTGGAGTAGGATTTGAGGATCAGGAGAAAGGCGGCGCCGGCCACCATGGCCGTTCCGGCCCGGCCGAAGACGGCAAACAGGGAATACACAGCGGAGCCTACCCGGCGCGGCACCCCCAGGTTCTCCTTGCCGTGCTTGGCCAGCATGACCAGGCTCAGGTAGTTGTCACCGCTGAAAAAAGCCGTCAGGGCGGGCGCCAAAACGGCGTACAGCCACTTGTAGGGATTCTGCTGGCCGCCGAGGAAGTACAGGAGAGCCGGAAAAATGGCGAATACGACCAGGGCGCAATCCAGGCCGAGGATGATCAGTATCTGCTTGAACAGGGCCAGATCGTACTGCCCGATCGTCATGACGAAGTAGGCAGTGATGGCAACCATGGCGATGCCGAACAGCTCGCAGAGCAGGGAGTTGAGGTGGTAAACAATGCGGTTCAGCGAGTCCACGAGCTGAACCACCGGAGCGGTTACGCGCAGGTCGAAGGTCAGGTTGATCCCCAGAAGCAGGGCCAGAACCACCACCGGCAGCAGGACATCGCCGGAGCCTACCAGGGCCTGGAACAGGTTTTTCGGGAACACGGCGAGCAGAGTCTCCCGCAGCCCGGGCAGGCTGAAGGTCTTCTCCTGCTCCACGATGATGGGGATGCGCTCCGGTCTGAACAGCAGCACGGTGACTATACCGACCACGATCAACAGGCCGGAGGCCAGGATCAGATAGAGAATGGCCCTGCCGTAGACGTGGAAGATTTTTTTCTCCCGCTTCAGCTCATAGGTGCCCATCATCAGGGCGAAGAACACCAGCGGAAAGACCACGTAACGGCCGACCTGGATGAACAAGCGGGACAAATAGGAAAAAGCATCCATGGCCTTCTCCGTCCCGGGCAGCAGGATCCCGAGCAGTACGCCGATGATGCTGCCGATGAGTATCTTGATCCATATTTTCACCGCTTCACCTCCGTCCCGATCAACTCCCGACTTTATACGATTCCTTCCGTGTTGGTCAACGAAACCCCTGTTTTCCCGTGCCGCTTGAGCCGAACGAGCTTTCACGCATTGATTGACCTCGCGAATGGGATATAATCACTCCTGAGACCGGCTTAGGAGGAGGCAACAGTGAAAGGCGTGATTCTGGCAGGCGGCTACGGAAGCCGGTTCCTGCCCGTAACCAAGACCATCCCCAAGGAGATGCTTCCCCTGATCGACAAGCCTTCGATCGATTTCATCATCGAAGAGTTCCTGAACTCGGGGATCGAAGAGATCCTGATGGTCACTTCCCGCCGCAAGAAGGTGCTGGAAGACTACCTGGACCGGGAGATCGAGCTGGAGTACACCTTCAGGATGAAGGGGGATGACGGCAAGCTGAACAAGATCCCTCCGCCCGAGGCGCACATCTTCTTCGTTCGCCAGAAGGATATGTTCGGCACCGGACACGCCCTGCTGACCACGCGGCCCTTTATCGGCGAGGAGCCTTTCGTGGTGGCCTACCCCGACGACATCCACCTGGGGAAGGTGCCCCTGGCCAGACAGCTAATCGATGCCTACCGGGAAACCGGGGCCTGCGTGCTGGCCACGATCTACGACCCCCCGGAGATTCACCGCTACGGCACCCTGGCCATCGCCGAGGACGGACTGCACGTCACCGACATCGTGGAGAAAGCTCCCCCGGGAAGCGAGCCGAGCAAAGAAGCTTCGATCGGCCGCTACCTGTACACACCGGAGATCTTTCCCCTGCTGGCCGCTGGCTGGAAAAAACACGACCCCGCAGGCGGGGAATACTTCCACACCGAGGCCCTGCGCGCCCTGGCCGGGGCGGGGAAAGTGGTCTACAAGCGCATCGAGGGCGAGCGCCTGGATACCGGCGAGCCGGAGGGCTTCTTCCGCTCCCTGCTGGTCTACGCCCAGAGCGTGCCGGAGCTGAAAACCGTGTTCGACAGGTTCGTGGCGGAGCAGGCCGGGGCGAGGGGCAGCCGGTAGCGAGCTGCCGGATTGCCCGCAGATGCTGAAGGCCATACGATCGAAGTCCTCAGGAGCCGTCGGTAAAACGCCCGGCCAGCTCTCTGTAACGTTGAGCCTCCTCAAGCCGCCCCCGCTTCTCGCAGCCGGCCGCGTAGATGCGGCATTTACGCACCAGCTCCCGGGCGGCTTGCTCGCGCTGCTCGGCGGCGAAGGTACACGCCTCCAGGTTCAGCAGCAGGGCCCGGATGCGGAAAATCTCGATCTGGCCGTATCTGGCCGAAAGCTGGTCCGGGCGTCCTCCCCGCTTGGTCACCAGCGGCTCGTCGATGTAGCCCACCGGGTAGCTGGCCGTAACCCGCAGCCACAGCTCGTAGTCCTCGGCGATCTCCAGGTCCTCCCTGAAGCCGCCGAGCTGCTCGAACAGCTCCCGCTGCATCATCACCGTGGAAGGGCCGATGATGCATTTCTTCAATGAGTCGGCGAAGATGAAGCCCGAACGTTTGTGTCGCTGCCCGGCCTGGGATACGATCCTTTCCCCCCGCTTCCAGATCTCCCGGGTGTGGCAGATCCGGAGGTCGGGGTAAGCCTGGAAGAAGGCGATCTGGCGGGCCAGCTTCTCCGGGGCCCAGAGGTCGTCGGAGTCGAGGAAGGCTAGGTACTCGCCGTCGGCCAGGCGGGCGCCGGCGTTGCGCACCCTGCCGGGCCTGCCGGAGTGCTCGAGACGCAGGTAGCGGACCTTATCCTCACCTTCCAGTCGCCGGGCATACTCCTCGGTTCCGTCTGTGGACCCATCGTCGACCACCACAACCCGGTATTGCCGAAAGAGCTGCCGGAAGATAGAATCGATGGCATCGTGCAGCAGATGAAGGCGATTATAAGCGGGAACAATTACGGTCACCATAATATTGTAAATATTTTTAAAATCATGGTTTTTTTTAAAAAAAAGGTATATACTTTTTTTCAAACCCTAAAAGTTTCGGCGACTTTGCTCTGAGGAGGTAGCGGATGAAAACCGCCAAGTATCTTTTTGTCGCTATGGGGTTGGTCCTCGTGCTCTTCTCTTGCTCATTCGACAGTCCCGGGTTGAACGCGAATAGAAGTGACACGTTTATTCTCCCAGCGGACAAGATAAGCGACATTTCCCGATCCTTTTCGGGATCATTCGATTACGAGACTCTCCTGCCTGTCTCGCTGCAGTTGAAAATCGATCTCTACGAAACCGTCCCTTCAGCCGACGGTCTTTCTCTGCAGCAGCTCTCGCCGGACGCCGCAAGAGCCGTGGTCGTTCTCAAGGATCTGAAGGGGAACACCGTGTACGAGGGTGGAATGCAGGCTGACGGGACGCTGAAAGCGCAGCTTGCTCTTCCCGCCGCACCGGAAGACATGGTTCTCACCATCAAAGCCCCCGGATACGAACAACGATCGGTCACCATCTCCAATCCCGTGCAGTATTCCGAGATCAACCGTACCATGGGGCTGATGTCCGAAGGCGTGGCGGCCAAAGGCCAGGTGCTGGTGGACTCGGACGGCGACCTGGTTCCCGATGTGTACGACGCCTATCCCTCCGACCCGGACGTGGCCTTCACGGTACGCATCCCCGACGAGGAGTCCCTGACCGTGGCTTTCGAAGACCTGTACCTCCGGGAAAGGGCCGGCGACGCCGACTACAATGACTTTCTGGCCCAGTATACGATCACCGAGTACTACAAATACGACGAAGTGACAGGGAAGAACCTTCTCAAGAAAATCGAGGGCGAGGCCACGGCAAAGGTCAAGATAGCCGGATTCAACCATGGCTTCGGTATCTCGATCGGCTATGAGAAGGAGTCCGGCGACGATCTGGAGGTGACGATCGAGCACACCTACTACGACAAGTACGGGATAAGGCATGACCGCGTTCCCAGAAAACCGGTTGAGAACATCACCAGGCCGTTCAACTCGACGTACAAGAACAAGGCGGTCATTCCTCTGTTCAAGAGCACCAAAGACGCGATCGGCAAGACAGCCTCCTTCGTGGTGAGCTTCAGCGAGGCGGTGGACAGGGACAAGGTGGAGCTGGCGCCCTACGATCCCTATCTCTACGTCCGTGACACCGGCTACGACATCCACCTGGTCGGGAAGGACCCGCTCCCGAACACGCACAACCCCTGGTACTCCTACATCAACGTGAGCATGAACTTCCGCGATGACGAGGGGTTCCCCTGGGCCCTGCTCGTGCCGGCTGACTGGCAGCACCCGGCGGAGTGCCAGTTTATCGAGGTGCTGTACCCGTTCTTCGAAGACTGGCGGAAAGACTACGGGGCCAGCAACAGCAACTGGTATCTGCGGCCTTTGGACCCGAAAAACAAAGCGCCCTACCCGGTTACCAGTGATGATCCGGAGCCCGAATATCCGGCCTATAAAGCTGAACCTCTGTACTACCAACTGGAGATAGAGATGGTTGGTAAGCTGAAAGATCCCGACGGGGACGACGTAGTCTTCCGCTCCAGCGAGCTGCCCGAATACATGAAGCTCGACGAAGACTCGGGGGAGGTCACGATCACCAATGCCCCCCCGGGCCAGGTAACGGCCTACTTCTGGAGCGAGGACACCTGGGGCGCCGACTCGTCCGAGGACGCCTTCAAGGTGATCTTCACCTTCACGGAGGAACAGGCGGAACGCATGCGATTGATCGTCGAAACGTATCCATACGATTACGGAGTCGCAGCCACCGATACTACCTTAGAGCTCTATGACTCATCGGGTTTGCTTGACTCGGACGAGAACAATCCCGGCGTACCTCCTCTTCACAGTCCATCGGCGATGATTGTCTATCTTCCTTCCGAGGATCTGGAGAGTGGAACAGTCCTGTTTGTAAAGATATACAGCGCCGCGGGGAACCGTGGACCCTATTCAATCCGTGTGTTCGATCTCGCGGAAAATGCCGTTCTTCCGGACGACCTTCCCGAGTATAAATATTCGGGAAGGACCGGAATTAATTCCGATGATACACCGTACGAAGAGCGGGAAGCGGGCCTGGACAGCGATCCATGGGATGATACATACGAACCCGACGAGGGCCCCGCTGTCATTCTCTTCGGACCGGAGAATCCCCTGCATCGCTACCTGGCAACGTCGAGCGATGTAGACTGGATCATGTTCACCGTTCCGTAGAGAATCGCGAATACCTGATCCTAAAAAACCGGCGGCCAAACACCGCCGGTTTTTTTGTTCCGCCCGAAAATTCACCAGGCACAATGACCTGCGCAGCACGCACAGAGAGCTGCAGGACAAAAGGTTTTCCATGAAATTGCTTTGAAAAGATACAAGACGGTATCTGCTGGTGACTGTTACCGCTGGCTAGGGAAGCTCCAGGCGCAGCCAGTCCACGTCGTCATTCGAGTTTAGCCGCCTGTTCTTCTGGTTGGCATTCCCCAAGCCGATATCGATCGGGTCATCCGGTATGTTTCCGTCTGCGGCATCGTCCGGCTCGAAGCTGCTGTCATCGCTTGTGCTGCCCGGAAAGTCATAGGCGGGCAGGCTTTCCCCGGTATCCAACTCGAGGACCCGAATCACGTAATATCCAGGGTTGCCGGCATCACTGTTCACCCGGATGTAGTAGGTACCTGAAATCAACCCACCGGTGTGGTCGATCCGGGCAGAAGGCTGATAAAGTGCCGGCACGTCGGGATTGTCATCATCGAAGGCCACCAGATCGCCGCCGCTGTCGTAGAGCCGCAGAGTGGTATCGGTGGCGGCAGAAAACTCAATCGGCGGAAATGTGTCGATAACGATGCGGGGATATGAATTCGGCTCCGAAGGGCAGGACAAAAAAGCGAATGTCAGACACATCATCCCCAACCCTGCTATGATTCTCTTCACCATGGCATCCCCCTCTGATTCACAATGATACCTCTAGTCGCTATATTTCTCCAAAAAAATTTTTCCATATCTAAACCTCGGAGAATTCAAAAAAACGCCAGAAGAGGCTATAGTCCTTAATTATTTACCGCATTGGGCTATAATTGGGAGGGAAAGCGGCAAGCCGCTAGAGATTGAATATGAGCCGGCTGCGAACAGCGATTATCGTATTGACCCTGTTTGTCTCCCTGGGCTCGTTCCAGGGGTTCACCGACAGCTATACGTGGACAGACGGTGATCTATCAGACAGCTACTGGAGTTCTCAGGACAACTGGCACAATAATACCAGTGGTCTGGACGGTGACGGTTTCCCTTCCACCATCAGCGACGACGCAACGATATCCGGCGCCGGGGAAACTGCGATCCTGGACGTCAACATAAACGTTCGCGACCTCACCATCGATTCCGGAGCATCCTTGGGCTCGGATTCACCATTCTTACGGCTCAATGTCTACCGGGACGCCACGATCACCGGCGGAGGCAGTTTCGCCAGTGACATTGTTCTGGCCATGCGGGATACCGGCACGCTGGACGCGACCATGACCATCGGCGACCTGGAAGTGAACTCAACCGGAACGGTGACGCTCGGCAACGATCTAACCTGTGCAGGCGATGTAGACCTCCTTGGCGGCATTCTGGATGCCTCGACCGGTAACAACTACGACATCACTGTGGGAGGCTACTGGAACAACGGAGCCGGTACCTTCGAAGAGCGCCAGGGCGAGGTGATCATGACCGGTACGGGCGTGACGGTGAGCGCCGATACCTTTTGGGACTTCACGGTGTTCGGCGGCGCAAGCGTCACCATGACCGGGGCCGTAAACGTGGCGCACGACTGCGTCTTGGACGGCACCCTGGACCTGGACGGTTACGACCTCGATGTAAACAACAACGTGACCGGATCCGGCGCCTTGCAGGCCGCAGCATCGGAGACCATCAACATCGGAGGATATTTCACCACCACCGGCTTCACGGCCAGCAGCAGCACGGTGATCCTGGATACGGCTACCGCCGCCGACGTGAGCGCCCATACTTTTTTCGATCTGGAAATCGATAAGGGAGCAGGTACGGTCACCTCTACAGGAGACTGGGTGATCAATAACTCCCTGACCATGACCCAGGGTACCTGGGACCCCGGCGGATACACGCATCAGATTGCCAACAACTGGGATGACTCTCTGATAACCTTCACCCCCACCGGCGGCACCATCAGGCTGACCGGAGGCGCGGGAGTGCCCACCATCACTCAGGTAGGAAGCAACAACTTCTTCAATCTTGAGTTGAATGATGATTTCGATCTGGCCTCATCTATCGATGTGAATGGCAGCCTGACCATCGTTGGCGCAGGAGATTCCCTCGATGCCCAGACCTTCGACATCGAGATCGCCGGCAACTGGACCAATAATGGGACCTTCACTCCGGGCACCCAAACCGTGACCTTCGACACCACGACTGACAGCACCATATCCGGCGATACCACGTTCTACAACTTCAATTGTTCTACGCCGGGAAAGACCATCTACTTCACCGCAGGCGACACGCAGACAATCGACAACAACGGCAGCTTCGTGATCGGGGGGGGCATCGGGAACCTCATTTCACTGCTCAGCACCGGTGCTTCCGACTGGTTTTTAGACAACAATCACCCGAGCATAACCGAGAACGTAGATTACGTCCGCGTCCAATACAGCAACGCCGGCGGCACGGTGGCGGCGGATCACAGCACCGACCTCGGTAACAACACCAACTGGACCTTCGCCACCCACACCTTGGACTGGGAAGGCTCTTTGAGCACCGATTACGGTACGGCGGCCAACTGGGATCTCGGTTACGTACCCAACGCCGGGGACTCCATCACCATTGACGCTACGGCAGTGGGGGAATGCATCCTGGATCAGGCCCGCGGCGTGGCCAACTGCACGATCAGCGCAGAAACCCTCGACCTGGCCGGGTTCGACTTTACCGTAAGCGGCACGTTTGACCTCAGCGCCGGGGGAACGCTGCGGCTCATCGGCACCGAGACCGTCTCCACCCTGGACAGCAACGGCGGCCTGGTAGTCTACAACGGCACTACCAGCTATACCGGCTTTCCGGCGGGCATCGGGAATAACTATACAGATCTGTCGTTCATCGACACCGGAACCTACAACCTCAACGCGCCGCTGGCCGTGAGCGGCGACCTCACCATCGGCGACGGCACGAACGCCAACGCCCTCGACCTCAACGGCAACGATCTGACCGCCTCGGGCAGCTTCACGATCAGCGCCAACGCCACCTTGCGCCTGCAGGGCGGAGAGACGGTGGACCCGATTACCTCCAACAGCGGCACCGTGGAGTACGACGGCGGCGGCGGCTATACCGGTTTGGCGGCCGGGGACAGCTATTTCGACCTGCTCTTTTCCGGCTCCGGCAGCTGGGAGCTGGACGCCGCGCTGGTAGTAAGTGACGATCTGACCATCGCCGGCGGAACCTTGGATGCCTCGGCGGGGAATGACTATCAGATTACCGTAGGCGATGACTGGAACCATACGGCCGGCAATTTCGCTCCACAAAACGGCCTGGTAGTGATGACCGGTGGTTTCGACGGCACGTCCACGGTTTCCGCCGAGACCTTTTGGGATTTCCAGGTAACAGGGGGGACCATCACCACCACCGGAACCCTGGATGTGAACGGTAATTTGACCATCAGCGGAGGCCAGTTGAACGCAGCCTCGAACTCCAACAACATCACTGTCGGAGGAAGTTGGAGCAATGCTGCTTCCTTTGATGCCGGGCCTACGGTCACCTTCGATGCCACCAGTGTCGCCGGCTCCCCGTATGCGATAGACACGGGAGGAACCGGAGCTCTCCAGGACTTCAATGACGTCTTCTTCAATGACGGCGGGAACGGAATCACCTGGCAGTTGGCTGGCAACCCGATCCAGATCAATGGGGACCTGACCGTCACGAGCGGCACCCTTGACGCCAACGCCGCTGCCAACGATATCACCGTCGTGGGAGACACCACCTGTGGCGGGACGATCAGTCTCTCCGGTGCGGACCTGTCCACCAACAACCTGACGGTGAGCGGAACGTTGGCGGCCTCGGCTGCCGTCGAGACCATCACGGTGAACGGCGACATCGATTTCTCCAACGGTGTGGACAACTTCACCGAGGGCAGCAGCACGACCATCGTGATGATCTCGCCTAACGCCGCCCCGGACACCATCGACGCCACCGGGGAAAGCGGGTTCGACAACCTGA
>CAYMEK010000054.1:0-2229 GCA_964389305.1 uncultured Spirochaetaceae bacterium | reverse complement strand
CTGAACTACGGGCCGTTCACCGCCGCCTACGTGGAGATAGACACAGGGGCCACGGTCGACACGGTGAGTCTGGCCGCAGTGCTGAGCACCGACTACGATGTAACGTTGACCAGCGGCACGCTGGACCTGGCCGGCTCGGATCTGAACGTGGGGGCGGCCATCCAGGGCAACCTGATTGCCACCGGCACGGGGGTGCTGCAGCCCACCGGGGCTGAGACCATCACGGTGAACGGCGACATCGATTTCTCCAACGGTGTGGACAACTTTGCCGAATCCGGCAGCAGCACCATCGTGATGATCTCGCCCAACGCCGCCCCGGACACCATCGACGCCACCGGGGAAAGCGGGTTCGACAACCTGACCATCCAGGAGGCCGCTCTGGGCGACGAGGTGCAGCTGCTGTCGAATCTGACGGTGGCCGGCACCCTGGACGTGGACACCGGCACCCTGGTGCTGGGCGCCTACACCCTGAACGTGACCGGAGCCGGGGGGGTAAGCCTTTCCACGGTCAACGCCGAGATCGACCTCAGCGACACCAACTCCTACCTGAACGTGACCAACGCGGTTGCGGTGAGCGCAGGAGCCCTGGACCACAACGACGGGCAGCTGGATGCCGGCAGCCTGACGGTCAGCGGCACCGGGAGCTACGACGGAACCGGGGTGGCGAGCACCAACAACGACATCGGCGGGCTGCTGTACATCACCGGAGGCACCTTCACCCTGGGGGCCAAGGAGATCGACTGTGTGGGGGTCAGCCAGGATGGAGGCACCTTCAACGGCAACACCGGGCGCATCATCTCCAGCGGGGATGCCAGCTTCACCGCAGCGGTGGCCCACAACCAGGACACCTACACCCTGGAGATGACCGGGGCAGGCACCACCCTGAACTACGGGCCGTTCACCGCCGCCTACGTGGAGATAGACACAGGGGCCACGGCCGACACGGTGAGTATAGCTATTAACGATCTGACCACCAGCCAGGATGTCACGGTCACTACCGGCACCTTAAACCTAGCCGGTTTCGATCTAACGGTCGGCGGCAGCCTCATATCCAACGATCGACTTCAGGCAACCGCTGCTGAAACCATAACGGTCGATGTAGACATAGATTTCTCCGACGCCGCCAACAACTTTGTACAAGCCAACAGTACCATCCTTGCCCAGGGGGGTACGGCGGATATAAGGGCGGCCGAGGAGACGCTGTACAACCTGCATGTCGACAAGGGCGTGCTTGCCAACGAGCTGCGCCTCCAGACAGACCTTACCGTGGCCAATCGAGTGCGTATCATTAGCGGCGAGCTGGTGGCCAACAGCTTTACCATCTCTATGCAGGGGAGTGAGTGGGACAACCAGATAGGCATCATGGCCGCTCCCGACGGCTTCGACCCTGGAACGGGCGAGGTGATTTTCCTCACCGATATTATCATTTACGGCAGCAACCGCTGGTATAACTTCACCTGCACGATTGCCGGAACAACCATTCAGTTTCAAGCCGGCGAAGAGCAGACCATCATCAACAACGGTACCTTTACGATCCAGGGTACAGCGATCAACCTGATCCGCCTGCGCAGCACCGCCGGATGGTTCGACTGCCCGGATACCGGACCTCCGGATCCCGTACTCCCCGGCGACTACTGGTACCTCAAAGTCGAGACTTCGCCTCCAGCACCCGGCGGAACGGCCACAATCGATTATGCCGAGGTCCAGCTCTGCAACGCGAGCAACGGGAAATTGATAACCCCGGGTCCCAACAGCGACAACAGGTGCTACAACGTCAACTGGGCTTTTGTGATCCCGATAGATCATTCCTGGACCGTAGACAGCGATCAAAACGGCAGAATTGACCGCATTCGCGTGTTGGTGCTGCCCGGTACTCCGCTGAGCGACACCTTTGCCGGCTGCACCGCGGTGGTGGATGGGTACACAGTCTCGGGCTTCGACACCGGCGGCACCGCGGGAGACGACGTCTTCGACATCCTTCTTGACGAAGGGCCCTATGTGGATAGCGACGCTACGCCCGATTGGGCGCTGACCGAAAACCAGTTCCCCATCGGTCTGTACGGGACGGCCGGCGGAGCTTATGTTGAATCCGGTCCTAGTACGTATACGCCCGACGACGGCGCCAGGCCGGTAATCGCCTATACCCTGGCCGTGGTCGGTGAACGAAAGGCGTACCTCCATTTCTCCGAACCGGTGTACGGGGATCAGGCTGCGACGACTTCGATCACC
>CAYMEK010000053.1:0-31460 GCA_964389305.1 uncultured Spirochaetaceae bacterium | reverse complement strand
GACGGATTCCAGCAGGAGTTCTATCCGGAGAACGACTGGTACACCATGCCGGTGCGTCTGCGCCGGGACGAGAAGGGCGAGCCGATCAAGATCGAGGTGGAGGTAGGCGCAGCCAGGGTGTATGCCCGGATCTGGGAGGCTCGCGTCGGCACGATTTCATTGTATTTGCTGGACAGCAACATCGAGGACAATCTGCCGGAGCACAGGGAGATCACCGCCACCCTGTACGGCGGAGACCGGGACATGCGCATCCGCCAGGAGATCCTCCTCGGAGTCGGCGGGATCCGCACTCTCAAGGCGCTCGGTCTCAATCCGGCGGTGACCCACATGAACGAGGGAAATTCGGCTTTTCTCGGCCTGGAGCGCCTCCGCAGCCTGATCAAGGAGCAGTCCTTGAGCTTCCGGGAGGCCTTCCAGGCGGTCTGGCCCACCAACATCTTCACCACGCATACGCCGGTGCCGGCGGGCAACGAGCGCTTCGCCGTGGACTTGATGGCCAGGTATTTCAAAGGCTTCGCCGAGGAGCTCGGTCTGACCTGGAAAGAGTTCCTGGCCCTGGGACGGGAAAAGCCGGAGGACGAGCAGGAGAGCTTCTGCATGACGGTTCTGGCCTTGAAGCTTTCCGCTTATGCCAACGGCGTCAGCAGGCTTCACGGGCAGACCAGCCGGAGGATGTGGCGCAGCCTTTGGCCGGAGCTGCCGGTGGAAGAGCTGCCCATCGTAAGCATCACCAACGGGGTGCATCCCCGCACCTGGATCACCCATGACATGGTCGACCTGCTCGACAGGTATCTCGGGCCGCAGTTTCAGGACGAGCCCACCAATCTCAAGGTCTGGGACAACATGGACCGCATCTCGGACGAAGAGCTTTTCCGCACCCATGAGCGCCGGCGCGAGCGCCTGGTGGCCTTCGTACGTACCCGCATGCGTCTGCAGCTGCAGCGGCGCGGCATGACCGAAGCAGAGATCCAGGGGGCAGAGGATGTGCTGTCTCCCTACACCCTGACGATCAGCTTCTCCCGCCGCTTCGCCACCTACAAGCGGGCCAACCTTCTGCTGAAGGACCCCGAGCGGCTGATCGGGCTGCTCACCGACAGCGAGCGGCCCATCCAGCTTATCTTCGCCGGCAAGGCCCACCCCCACGACCTGGAAGGCAAGGAGCTGATCCGGCAGCTGATCCACTTTGCCCGCGACCCTCGAGTTCGCAGCCAGATAGTGTTCCTCGAGGACTACGACCTGACCATGGCTCGCTACCTGACTTCCGGAAGCGATGTCTGGCTGAACACTCCCCGGCGTCCCCTGGAGGCCAGCGGCACCAGCGGTATGAAAGCGGCCATGAACGGTGTGTTGAACCTGTCCGTTCTCGACGGCTGGTGGGACGAGGCCTACAGGCCGGAATGCGGATGGGCCGTCGGCAGCGGCGAGGAATACGCGGATACGGAGCTGCAGGACGAGATCGAGAGCAAGGCGCTGTACGACCTGCTCGAGCGGGAGATCGTGCCCCTGTTCTACAGCCGCGGCCGGGACGGGCTGCCCCGGAGGTGGATCGAGCGAATGAAGGCAGCGATGAGCTGTGTGGGCCGGGAGATGAACAGCCACCGCATGCTGCTCGAGTATTCGGAAAAGTTCTACCTGCCGGCGCTGCGGAAGGCCCGTGAATTAGGCGCAGACGGCTATCGGAGCCCACGGGAGCTGGCAGAGTACTTCGAGCGGCTGAAGAAGTCGTGGAACAGGGTCAAGGTGGAAAGCCTTTCGATTCCCAGAGGCGGTATCTTCAGGGTGGGGGACCGCATCGAAGCCGAAGCGCGGGTCAATCTCGGCGGCTTGAGCCCGGCGGACGTTCTGGTAGAGCTGTACTTCGGCCCCCTTTCCTCTCACGGGGAGATCGAGGAGGCCCGCCGCCTGACGATGACAGCCTCCGCCGAAGGCCGGGATGTGGTAGAGTATCACGGGGAGATCGAGTGCACCTTGAGCGGCCGCCAGGGCTATACGGTCAGGGTGCTTCCAAAACATCCGGCCCTGGCTCATCCCTATATTCCCGGTTTCCTGCGCTGGGCTTAGAGCGGCTGCCGCACGGGAAGTTATCCCATGGTAAAGGGCAGGAGGGGCTCCAGAGCGATCAGGCCGACCATCACCAGAAGTCCGGGGATGTAGTTGGCCGTCTTCAGCCTGGTCAGGTCGAGCAGGTTCAAACCGATCATGATCACCAGAACTCCACCTACGGCGGTCAGCTCGTTCAGCAGCAGCTCGTTCACCAGGGGCTGCAGGGTTCCGGCCAGCAGGGTGATCCCTCCCTGATAGACCAGGATGGTCAAAGCGCTGAAGGCGACGCCGATCCCCATGGCGGCGGTGAGCATTATAGCCATGAAGCCGTCCATCACCGATTTAGTCAGGAGCAGGTCGTAGTCGCCCTCTGCGCCGGCCTTGAAAGCGCCGACCAGGGTCATGGCCCCGACGCAGAAGATCACCGAGGCGGTGAGAAAGCCGCCCGCAAAATCCTTGCCCGACTCTTTTTGGGGGAAGCGTTTTTTCAGGAACTCGCCGAAACGCAAGATACCACCTTCTATGTTCCACCACTCGCCGAGTATTCCTCCCAGGATTAGAGCCAGGGCCATAAAGACGATCCGGCTCGTCACTAGGCCCATCTTGATGCCGAGAATCAGGGAGATCATTCCCGCCCCGACATAGACGATCCGTTTGAAGGAATCACTGATCCGGGTATGCAGCAGGAGGCCGAGAAGCGAACCGACGACCACGGTTGCACAGTTGATGAACGTCGCAATCATAGCATGGGACTATAGCGAAAATAGCCGGGATTGAAAAGGGAAAATGAGATCACGTATAATTGCGAAGTTTATGTTATGAGAATCAAGGTTTTGCTGGGTGCTCTGGTTATCTCGATTGCAGCCGGTCGGCTCGCGGTGGCGGAGGAAGTGCTGGAGCTCGCCGCCGTAATCGGTATGGACCTGGATCAGGCCTACCAAACGTTCGGGGCGCCGGCGCAGGTCTATGCGCTGCGCGGCTCGGAGAGCTGGCAGGACGACGTGGTGTTTTACTATCCCGAGCACATCTACCTGTTCTGGTTCCGCAGCCGGGTCTGGCAGGTGCGGGCAGACAGCCGCTACGCGAAACAGCTATTTTCCCTGCACATGGGCGATTCTCGGGAGCGCATCCTGGAGATCATGGGAGCGCCGGAAAAGGAGTTCGAAGATTCCCTGCTTTACCATCTGGAGGACAGAGGCTATCCCGTACGGGCGCGATTCTACTTCGAGGACGGTGTGTTGACCGACGTGTACTGTTTCCGGGGAGACCTGTAGTGGCTCCCGCAGCCCGTTCGCGGGGCCGCAAGGTACGAACAGACGGCCGGGCCGGGAGCCTCGTCTGTCTGTCCCTGACCGGCTCGACCCTGGCCGAAGATCTGGAAGTGCTCGACTCCCGCCGAGCCTGGATCGATGTGGCGGAGCTGCGGGCCGATTTTCTCGATGCCGGTGAGCTGGCTGCCTTGAGCCGTTTTCCGGCTCTGGCGGGTCTGCCCGTGATTCTGGCTTTACGCCGGAAACGGGAGGGCGGCCGCTGGACGGGTGAGGAGAGCCGGCGTCGCAGTCTGCTTGCCGGCGCCATTTCCGGGGGCTATGCCTACGTGGAGCTGGAGGAGGACCTGGAGGATCTGCGGCTGGCCCGGGCGGCGATCGAGGCCGGGGGGCGGGTGATCCGCTCGTTTCACGATATAAGCGGCCTGCCGGACCGTATAGTCGAGCGCTGCCGGCGGCTTCCCCGTAGTGCGGGCGAGATCCCCAAGCTGGCGGTCACGGCGCGCAGCACTCACGACCTGGTGGCCCTGGCCGAGGCTTTCCAGCGGCTGCGGGGCGAGGAGAAAATCCTGATCGGCATGGGGGAGCGGGGTCTTTTCAGCCGTCTGCTGGCCACCCGGCTCGGTTCGCTGCTCACCTACTGCTCCGCCGAAAACGCCCAATCCGCGGCTCCGGGACACCTGGATCCGCGCACCCTGGTCGAGCTGTACCGCTTTCGTGCCCAGGACCAGGATACTTTCGTCTGCGCCGTGATCGGCAAGCCCATCGCCCACTCCCGGTCTCCGGAGTTTCACAACCGGGGTTACGCGGCTTTGGGACTGAACGGCGTATACGTTCCCTTTCTCGTGGACGAGGTAGGTCCCTTCTTCCGCCTGGCCGAGCTTCTGGAGCTTCGCGGCTTCTCGGTGACTATACCCCACAAGGAGGCGGTGATGCCCCTGCTGACCGATCGCGACCAGCGTGTGGAGGAGATCGGGGCCTGCAATACGGTGGTACGCAGGCAGACCGGAAGCGGAGAACGGCGTGAAGTCGGGTGGTTCGGCACCAACACGGACGTGGAGGGCTTTCTCTCCCCCCTGGAACGGCAGGCGCCGGAGCTTCTGAACGCGGCGACCCGGGCCACGGTGATCGGCGCCGGAGGGGCAGCGCGCTCGGTGGTGTACGCTCTGCGCAGCCGGGGTGTTCGGCCCCTTATCGCCAACCGCACGCCCCAGCGGGCGGAGTCGCTGGCCGAGCGGTTCGGCTGCCCCTGGACCGCCCTGGATCGCGCGGGCACGGAGCGTATCCGGGACAACTGCGATCTAATCGTTCAGGCCACCTGCGTGGGCATGCACCCGGCGAGCGAGGCCGACCCTGCTCCGGGTTACAGCTTTACGGGCAGGGAGGCGGTGTACGACCTCGTCTACCAGCCCCAGGTCACGAGCTTCCTGAAGAGAGCACGGGCGGCGGGCTGCCGAACCATCTCCGGGCTGGATATGCTTTTCTGCCAGGCAGCGGCCCAGTTCAAGCACTATACGGGGCAGGATTATCCCTGGGAAATCGTGAAAAAATGAACGTATTCACAAAACTCTGAAAGTATGGTAGAAATCCTTCCATACTGAATCGCAGAACTGAAGCTGCAGACCAGATAACAGCACGAGGAGATTCATATCCATGACCCACAAGAAGCTTTTCATTCCCGGCCCTGTCGAGGTGGATGAGGCGGTTCTACGGAAGATGGCTACTCCAATGATCGGACACCGAAGCGCCGAATGGAGCGAGCTGCAGGAGCGGGTCAGCCGGAAGCTCCAGTCCCTGATGTACACGACCAATCCCATCATCCTCTCCGCCTCTTCCGGGACAGGCCTGATGGAGATGGCCGTACGCTGTACAACGGTGAAACGAGCCGTTGTCTTTTCGGTGGGCGCCTTCGGCAACCGCTGGTTCGAGATCGCTCGGGGCAACGGGGTGCCGGCGGACAAGCACGAGGTCGAGTGGGGAGACGGCTTAGCTGCCGAAATAGTGGAGCGCTACCTGTCCACGGGTTCCTATGACGTGGCAACGGTTACCCACAACGAGACCTCCACGGGAGTGATGAACCATCTGGAGGAGCTGGCGGAGGTGTTCTCCCGCCATCCCGGCGTGGTGTGGTGCGTGGATGCGGTCTCTTCCCTGGCAGGAGTAAAGATCGAGGTGGACCGTCTGGGCATCGATATCTGCATCACCTCCAGCCAGAAGGCGTTGGGCCTGCCCCCCGGGTTGAGCCTGGCCTCGATCTCGGAGAAAGCGAAAAAGCGGGCAGAAAAGGTGCAGAACCGTGGCTACTATTTCGACCTGCTGCTCCTGCTCAAGTACGTGCTGGAGCGAGGGTACCAGTATCCATCCACCCCCTCCATCCCGCACGTGTATGCCCTCGATTTCCAGCTAGACCGGATCCTGAACCGGGAGGGTCTGGACGCCCGCTTTGCCAGGCACCTGGAGATGGCCGAATACGTCCGCGATTGGGCCGTCCGCCACTTCGCCCTGTATCCCCGGCCGGAGTTCGCCTCCAATACCGTGACCTGCATAGAGAATACCAGGGGGATCTCGATCCAAGATCTCAATAAACGGCTGGCCGAGCGGGGATTCGCCATTTCCAACGGCTACGGAGCGCTGAAGGAGAAGACCTTCCGTATCGCTCACATGGCCGAGCTCACCAGGGCCGATCTGGAGGAGCTGCTCGGGCACATCGAGGAGATCCTGGAGCTCAGGAAATAGGAGTTTCGCTCTTGGGCTCTTCGGGAAGCGGATCCTTGTTGCGCTCCAGCATGGTCTGGATGATCTTCTTGTTATCCAGGAGCGAGCTAACACTGCGGCCTGCGTGCAGCCTGTAGATGGTCCTGGCGAACAGGTAGGTGAGATCCGTAGACAGGTACCACTCTCTATCGAGCAGTTTTTTTTCGTGGTATACGGCGTTAGTACCGATAAAACGGAAGAACAGCCCTTTTTGATAGGCTTCATCGTAGGCTTCGATAGCGCCGTCGCTGAACAGCGGCAGGCTGACGGCGCAGATTATGCTCTTCGCCCCCATCTCCTTGAGAGCGCTCATGGCTCGCAGCATGGTACCCCCCGTGCCGAGCATGTCGTCCGCCATGAACACTGTCTTTCCCTCCACCAGGCCAAGCAGGCGGACATTGGTGATGTTGTTGTTTTTGGCGTCCATCGATATCCGGGAGTAGTCCCGCTCCTTGTACAGCATCCCTAACGACGTTCTGAGGGTGTTGGCGTAGAATTTATTGCGCCCGATAGAGCCCGTATCGGGGGAGATTACCACCAGATCGGGATCGCGCAGATCGACCAGAGTGGACAGCGCCCTGAGAATCTGATAGGAGGCGTGGAGGTTTTCGAGCCGCAGGCGGTTGAAGGTGTTCTCTATTTCTTTGGAGTGGATGTCGAGGGTGATGATACGCTCGACGCCCGCGGATTCGAGGAACTGGCCCAGCCTGGCTGCGGTCAGCCCCTCCCGACCCTGCTTCTTGTGCTGCCGGGCGTACGGATAGGTGGGCAGCACTGCCGTGACCCTCTTCGCTCCCGCCTGCAGCGCCGCATCGATCGTAACCAGAAGACAGAAGAAGTGATCGTTCACCGACAGCATGTAGTGTTGCCGGTCACCTTGATTGAGCGGAATCGGGTAGTGGTTTTCCACATCCTGGACTATATATACGTCCACATTCCTGATTGAGGTGAGGATCTCGGTTTTGTATTCTCCGTTGGCAAAACGGGTGAAGCGGGCGGGAATACGGAAATCGGACGAGCGGAACTGGTTTGCCGGCTGGCTCAGATCCACCGTCGTTGGCCGTAGATCCATGGTCAGATTGATGCGACGGATGATATCCTCACGGCTTATGCCGTACTTGCGAGCCAGGAAGCTCACCTTGCGGCGGAATTTACGTTGGGATACCTCCTCCAGATCGGTGATCATCTTGGCGGCGAACGTGGCGGCGCCGGGACAGGGCAGGATTCCGATCTGCTCGGGAATGGCTGATATCATAGAAATCTGAACAGCTCTTTGCGAATATCCCGCACCTTCTTCCGGACTTTCATGGGCCGGTCGCAGCACTTCGGAACTTTGGTTTCCTTCTCACAGGTCGGACAGAAAAACACCGATCCGTCGAACTCCATGGTTTTCCCATGGCATTCGGGAAGCGCTTCCTGGCGGCCGCAAGTGAGACAGACGAGTTCCTCCTCTAGAACGCGCGGCATGGTGCCTCCTTTCCCCCTTGTTGTCTATCGGCAGAAATACTCGACGGTTCTGGAAAGTCCTTCCTCCAGATCCACGGAAGGGGTCCATTCAAGTACTTCTCTTGCCTTTCCGATGTCCAGACAGCTACGGCGCAGATCACCCGGCCGGGCTCCGGCGTACTTTGCCGGCGGCGGGTTGTCAAAAAAAGAGCAGATCTGTCGGTACAGGTCGCTTGTAGAGGTGGCCAATCCGGTGCCTATGTTGACTATCTGGCCTTCACCTCTTTCCACTGCTTTGAGATTGGCCCTGGCCACATCCTCCACGTACACGTAGTCCCGCAACATTCCCTCGGGTTGATCCGGATAGGCAAATACGGTCGGGATATCGCCCCGCTTGAGAGTGTCGATGAAGATCGACACCACTCCCGCTTCGCCATGTGGATTCTGACGAGGGCCGTATACGTTGGCATAGCGAAGTGTTGTGTAGCTGAGCTTGTGCTGCTCGGCATAGAAGCGTAGATATTGCTCGCCCAGAAGCTTGTGGATTGCATATGGTGAGATGGGTCGAGGAGGGTGATCCTCCGGGGTCGGCAGGTGCGGCGTGTCCCCGTAGATCGCCCCGCCGGTTGAGATGAAGATAAATTTTTTGATCGAATGCTGCACGCAAGCATCGAGGAGGTTCAGCAGTCCCAGGGCGTTGGTCCTGGCATCCTCCAGGGGGTTTCTGGTAGACAGGGTGACGCTGATCTGGGCCGCGTGATGATTTACGATATCCGGCTTCTCCAGCTCGAATAGCTTGTCGATCTCTGGGGCGCCGATATCTAAAAGGTGGAAGCTGGCCTTTGCCGGTAGATTGTTCCCGCTGCCCGTGCTGAGGTTGTCCACAATGACTACCTCATGCCCCTCGTTCAGGTAGGCATCCGCCACATGGGAGCCGATGAATCCGGCTCCACCAGTGATGAGGACTTTCATATCCAACCCTGACAATAACATCCGTACCCTGGCAGGTCAACCCTGTCGACACGCAGGCTCGGGCTGATCCCGGTGTCTCTGCCTTGACCCCCTTCGGTCTCCGGCGCACAATGAACGGGTGCCGGAAGCGGATGTTCTGCAAACGTTGCGCCAAAGCCTCAATAGTCCCGGCCGCACGTTGGGATACGCCTTTACCCGCTCGGCGGTCGTAGTCCCCTTGCTCAACGGGGACCGGGGTGTGGAAATCGTCCTCGAGCTGCGTGCCGGCCACCTGAGGCGAAGTCCTGGAGAGGTCGGTTTTCCGGGAGGCCGACTCGAACCGGGAGAGAGCCCGTGGCAGGCCGCTGTACGGGAATTGCAGGAGGAGTTGGGAGTAAAGGCCGGCCAGGTCGAGCTGCTCGGTGCTCTTCCCGAGGAGCAGCGCAGCCGGGGTGAGCTGATCGTTCCCTATGTTTGCCTGCTTGACTCCGAGGCGGTGCTGGGGCCCCTCAGCGAGGAGGTCGAGGAAGCCTTCATCATCCCGCTGGATTTCTTGCTGCGCAATCCTTTCCAGGAAGCCCAGATAATCGAGGAGCACAGCCTGTCGGAGGATTTCCCCAGGCATCACCTTCCGGGGGGAAACTGGAAACGCCGCCTGGTGAGACCCGTATATTATCTAGCGTACGACCGGTATTTCATCTGGGGTCTGACGGCCAGAGTTTTGATTCGATTACTGGAACTTCTGGCTTGAGCCGGTTCAGCCTTATTTTACTGAAACCGGATCGAAAGTTTGCCGAATATACTACCGTAGGGAGATGAAAAGCCCCTTAAAGCGCCTTCTACCGCTTGCTCTCCTCTTTTTTTTCGCTCTCGGTTCGCTCTGGGCCGAGATTCGCTTTGACGGTTTGGATCTGTCGGCAGACGGCCGGCTCCTGTTCAAGGTCCGCTCCGACAGCCCGGGCCGCGAAGCCTACGACACCCTTTTCTTGGCGGACCTGGAAACAGGCAAGCTGACGCAGATGACCTGGTTTCCGGAACGCCTTCTATACCTGCCAGGCAAGAGCATCATCCAGATCCAGAACCGCTTCGGTGTCTTCCACAGCGACAGCTCGTGGCACAGCTTCAAGCCGTATCCGCTGTTCGACTCCTTCGTTAACAATGCCAGCATACTTCAGGGCAAGCTGAGCCCATTGAAGCTGTCTCCCAACGGCCGTTATCTTCTTTACCTGCGCTCGACGTCCCCCGCGTTTGGAGAGCTGTTTTTCGTCGATCTCTCACAGGGCACCGATCGGCTGGTAGCCACGGGTATCGAGCTGGACCTCGGATCGACCCCTGCTGTCTGGGCGCCGGACTCCAGCTTCTTCGTCTACAGCAAAGGCGGGGTCGTCTACTATATGTCGGTTCGGCAGCTTGCAGACCAGCAGCTCATCGCTGAGGAGTACCGGCAGATCGGCCCCGGGAGGATCGGCAGCGTCAGCTCGGCGGGGGAGAGCTCTCTGTTCTATCTTTCGGGCTCCCTGGTATACGAGCTGGACAGCCGCGAGCTTTTTACCAGGGCTCTGTATAAAGGATACCTGGACATAGGCCGGCTGGTCGGAAAGATTCCCTTTGATTTCGACCCCAACTTCGATGATTTCTGGATCTCACCCCGGAAGACTCACCTGTTACTCAATAAAGGGGGAAGGAATCTCTTCCTCTACGCTCTGTCCAGCGAGGACTTCTCCTCCACGGGGGAAAGTCAATCCCTGCCCTACCTGTACCTGCCGCGCAATACCCGCATCAAGACAGTTCTCTGGAGCCGTTCCGGAGTGCTCACGATTCTCACCGAGGGGACCCGCGGTGGTCGGCTATCCACGCGCCTATACCTCCTCGATGTTAACGGGGCGGCTACCCGGCCGGTATTTGAAAGATCGAATCTCGAAGCGGTAAAAGACGTGCTTCTGTCTGCCGACCAGAGCACGGCGGCGGTGTTGCTTCCCGATCGAGTGGTGCTGTACGATTACGCCACGTGGAGGGAAATCGCTTCCCGTTCCCATTCCCAGCCGCAGCAAGCCGCCTGGGTCTCAGAGAACGAGCTTCTCATCGCCGGTGGCAGCATATTGGAGCTGTACCGCGTGCAGGACAGGACGAGCAAGCTGATAAGCATCTGCCAGCCCGATGAATACGGCTTCAGTGAGGACGAGAAGGCGGTGTTGGCCAGACTGGGAGAGCGCTGGTTTCGCTGGGAGCTGGACGAACAAGGTGTTCCCGACGCCGAGGGTTGGCAGCCGACCGCGGCGGAAGTACTGCGGGCCAAGAAGACGGTTTCATCCACCTATCGCGTGTACGTGGAAGATACCCCCGATCGGCTCTTTCACAACCAGGTGATGATCCGGGATATTCGTAAGCTTCAGACCCGTACCTTGCTGGCGCACGAGCCTCCCAGGCTGGAGCCCTTTCCCGAACAGGACGAGCCGCTGGACTTCGTTATCTTCGACCACGGTTCCCGGATTCGCAGGCGGGAGATCGCTCTGGTGTTCAACTTGGTCGATTCCGTGGACGGGCTGCCCCATGTGCTCGCCGTCTTGAGGGATTACGGGCTGCGCTGCACCTTCTTCGTCAACGGCGAGGCGATACGAAGCTACCCGGATGCGGTGCGGGAGATCGCCGGCTCCGGTCATGAAGTGGGCAGCCTGTTCGCAGTCCACTTCAACATGACCGACTCCCGATTCAAGCTCGACCGGGATTTCATCAAGCGCGGTCTGACCAGAAATGAGGACGAGTACTACCAGGCTACGGGCCGGGAGCTGGCCTTGCTCTGGCACGCACCCTTCTATGTCGTCGACTCGGATATAGTCCGGGCTTCCCGCGAAATGAACTACGTGTACGTGGGCCGCGACGTAGATCCTCTGGATTGGGTAACCCGGGAGATGAACCTTACCACCCAGAATATCTATCTTCCCGCGAGCCGGCTCCTGGAGCGGGTGATCTCCCAGAAGAAGCCCGGTTCCATCGTTCCGATACTGGTGGGGACGCTCGGTGACGGACGGGAGGATTATTTTTTCCAGAAGCTGGATCTCCTCGTCGATGCTCTGATTAAAAGGGGATACGATATTGTCCCGGTAACGACCTTGATCGAGCATGCCGAATGAGGCGATACTATATTGATGCTGAAGGGCTCTAGCTTTTTTGGAATTACCGGACAGCCTGAATAAGGATTTAGGCCGGCTCGTCCGATGATAGGAAGAGAAAGGGTAAAAGCGCTTTGAAGACCATGGATCCTCTGAGGAGCTATAAAGAAACGCAAATCAAGACCGCGACTCCCGGGAAGCTTATCCTGATGCTCTACGATGGGGCGATCAAGAACCTGAACCGGGCCCTCGAAGACATGAACGCCCAACACAGCCGTTATGACCGGGTGAGTAATTCCTTGATCCGGGCCCAGGACATCATCGCGGAGCTGATGGTTTCCCTGGACTTCGAAAGGGGCGGGGATATAGCCAAAAGCCTGTTCAGCCTGTACGTGTTTATGAACCGGCGTCTGTTGGACGGCAACATAAAGAAGGAGAAGGCACCGCTGGAGGAGGTGAAGTCCCTGCTCACGGAGCTGCGCAGCGCCTGGGCGGAAGTCGCCGACAGAGCAGGCGTCGGCAACGGATCCATGCAGGGAGGGGGAGTCAACATCGCCGGATGACGGAAGGGCTATAGAGCCTCGCTCATGAAATCGGCGCTGTATCTCATCGACGGCTACAGTCTCATCTATCGGGCCTACTTTGCCTTCATAAGCCGGCCTCTTCTCAACCCCGAGGGAAAGAACTTCTCGGCGATTTTCGGATTCTTTCGCTCCCTGCTCCAACTGCTCCGGCTGCGCAGTCCCACCCGTCTAGCCGTTGTCATGGACTCAAGAACCCCCACCTTCAGGCACGAGCGGTACCCGCAGTACAAAGCCAACCGGGAGAAAGCGCCCCAGGACCTGCACGACCAGGTCGCGCCGATCGAGGAAATCCTTTCGGCCCTGGGCATAGCCTGCCTGCGCTGCGACGGCTGGGAAGCTGATGATTTGATCGCCACTCTGGCGGCGCGATGCAAGAGCGAGACCCGGGAATGCTATATCCTGTCGGGAGACAAGGATATCCTGCAGCTGGTCGGCGGCGGGGTGTATGTGATCCAGCCGCCCAAGGGAAGCGAAGATTTCCAGGTTCTCGATAGGAGCGGCGTGATGGCGAGCCGGGGCATCTATCCCGAACAGGTGATCGACTACCTGGCCCTGACCGGCGATCAATCCGACAATGTACCCGGCGTGGCCGGTATAGGGGACAAGACCGCTCGCAAGCTGCTTGCCCAATACTCCAGCCTGGATGAGGTGTACGGGGAGCTGGATACACTGCAGCCGGAGAGCCTGCGGAAAAAGCTGGTCGCGGGCAGAGAAAACGCCTTCCTGAGCCGGGAGCTGGTCAGGCTGCGTGCAGACGCGCCTGTGCAGGTGGAAGCCGAGAAGCTGACCGTCGCCGGGCTGGACAGGAAAGCGGCGATTCCGCTTTTCGCCCGGCAGGGCATGAACAGCATCGTGGCCGAGCTGGGTGGACGAGTCGAGGATGAGCTCGGAGCCGCCCGGCTGGAGCCCGGGATCTTCCCCGCCGTCCTGAAGGAGGAAACCCTTGCACAGTGGATCGAAGAGGTGAAGAGGGCCGGGGTGTTCGCTTTCGATACGGAGACCGATAGCCTCGATCCGCTGCGGGCCCGTCCGGTCGGATTCTCTCTGGCCACCGCCGCGGGCCGGGCCTGCTACATCCCGGTGAAGGCGGCCGGTGTTTCCGTGCTGGACCTCGGGGTGGTGCTCGAGCAGCTCGGCAGGCTTCTTTTGGATCCCGATCTCACGTTGGTGGGGCAGAATATAAAGTACGACTACAAGGTCATGGCCTCCCTGGGAATGACGCCTCGCTGTCGCTTCTTCGACACCATGGTGGCCGCCTGGCTGCTGGACAGCGAACGCTCTTCCTACGGTCTGGATAATCTGGCTCTGCAGCTGCTGAACTACAAGACCATCCATTATACCGACGTGGTGGGCAAGGAGGCGGAGCGGACCCTGGCGGACGTGGAGCTGTCCGAGGCGGCCGACTACTCCGGCGAGGATGCGGAAGTTACCTTTCGGCTGTACCGGCTTCTGCAACCTCAACTGGAACGCGACGGATTGCTCGGCCTGTTCAACGATCTGGAGATGCCCCTGGTCGGCATCCTGGCCGATATGGAGATCGCCGGGATCCGCCTCGATACTGCGGAGCTGGCCGCTTACAGCCGCGAGCTGGAAGGTGAGCTGGAGAGGCTGGAAGGGGAAATCTTCTCCCTCTGTGGGCGCCGCTTCAATGTCCGCTCCACCAAAGAGCTTCAGCAGGTGCTGTTCGACGAGCTTCGCCTTACCTCGATAAAGAAAACCAAGACCGGCCAGTCCACGGACAACTACGTGCTGATGGAGCTGGCCCGCAGCGGCGAGAAGGTGCCCGAGCTGGTGCTGGCCCACAGGCTGCTCAGCAAGCTAAAGTCCACCTACGTAGACGCTCTTCCCCGGCTGGTCAATCCGCGCAGCGGTCGCCTGCATACCCATTATATCCAGACCGGAGCGGCCACCGGGCGGTTGGCCAGCAAGAATCCCAACCTTCAGAACATCCCGGTGCGGGAGGAATCGGGCCGGCGCATCCGCAGAGCATTTGTCCCCGATTCCGACCACCTGTTCTTGAGCGCCGATTACTCCCAGATCGAGCTGGCGGTGCTGGCCCATCTGTCCGAAGATCCCATGCTGCAGGAAGCCTTCCGCCGGCAGAAGGATATCCACCGGCAGACCGCCGCGATCCTGTTCGGGATCGGGGAACAGGAGGTCACGGCGGAGCAGCGCAGGGTCGGCAAGACGATAAACTTCGGCGTCATCTACGGGATGTCCGCCTTCCGCCTGGCCCGCGATCTACGCATCAGCCGCCAGGAGGCCGACGCGTTCATCCGGCGTTACTTCGAGCGGTACGCCGGTGTGGAGAGCTTCATCAAGCAGACGATCGAGCAGGCCGAGCGCAGCGGATATGTGAGGACTATCATGGGCAGGCGCAGACCGCTGGGACGCATCAACAGCCGCAACCGCACCGAAAAGATGGCCGCCGAAAGAGTGGCGGTAAACTCCCCGGTCCAGGGAAGCGCCGCCGACATCGTCAAGCAGGCTATGATCGATGTCAGCAGGGCTCTGCGCTCCAGAAAGATGGGATCTCGTCTCCTGCTCCAGGTGCACGACGAGCTGATCTTCGAGGTGCCCGAGATCGAGGTCCAGGAAGCCCGCAGGTTGATCAAGGACACCATGGAACGGGCCGTACAGCTCTCGGTGCCGCTGCGGGTGAGCGTCGAGGTGGCGGCGACGTGGGGAGACATCCATTAGCGCTTCGTTGGTGATCGGCGTGACCGGGAAATACTGCGCGGGCAAAAACGCCGCCGTCTCCTATCTGCTCCGCCAGGGATTTCTTGAAATCGATGTGGACAGAATCGGCCACGAGGTGCTCGAAGAGCCGGCGGTCAAGAAGCGGGCCCTTGAAGCCTTCGGACCCGCGATTTGCAGTCGGGAGGGCGCGATCGATCGGCGCCGCCTAGGGGCTGTCGTGTTCCGCTGTCCTGGCAAGCTGCGCCTGCTGGAAAGCATAGTACATCCACCGATGGTGAGGGAGGTGGAGGCGAAGCTGGAACGGATCGACGGGCGAGCGGTCATCAACGCGGCTGTTCTGTTCCGCATGGGCCTGCAGCGGTTCTGCGACCTGGTTATTTGTGTGCGCTCTTCCTTCGTTCTCCGCCTGCTGAGGGCTCAACGGCGGGACAGGATATCGGTAGGGCAGGCGCTGCGCCGAATGAGAGCCCAGAGGGGAATCTGTCCTAAATTGAATGCAAATGGCGTCGATATTAACTATGTAGACAACGATCGGGGATTGGACCACCTCCACGCCCAGATCCGCAAGATCCTGAGCGAGAAAGGATACGGGACAAGCTAGCTATGGAACGAAATCGAGTTCTCTGGGTGATCTTCTCCCTAAGTCTGTTCCTGGTGGTGGTTCTGGCCGGAGGGCTGTACCTCCTGAGACCTGTCGGCAAGCAGGAAACGGAAGCTGCGGCCGGAGAGGAGCCCGCGGCCGGAAGCTTCGACGCCTTCGAGTACGTAAGGGGCCGCTCCGAGTTGCCCGAGCTGACCGAGGAGCATAAGGAACCCGAGGAGACGGTCATTATCGTCGGGGAGCAGGAAGAGAAGGAGCCCAGTGAGGAGATTCCCGGGCGGGCCGAGGCCGGGCGGGTCGCGGAGCGGCCGCAGCCTACGCGGGCCCCGCTGACGGTGCCGGAGAAGGCTGTAACGCCGCCGCCGGAGAGGCCCGCTCCTACTGCGACCGCCGCGAGGCCGGCTCGTCCGAAAACCGCCACCCCCAGGCCAGCGCCTGAAACGGCTCCCAAGCCGGCCGCCCGGGAGGTGCGAATCACCGAGTATTGGATCCAGGCCGGTTCCTATACCAGCTCTTCTCGGGCCGAGGAGATAACCCGGATGCTCGAAGAACAGGGCCTGGCCTGCACGATTACCACGCGGGCGTTGAGCGGCAAGACCTACTATCGAGTGCGCATCGGGCCTTACCAGAACAAGGCCGAGGCGGAGAAGTTTCTCGAATGGGTCAAGGCGGTAAAGGGGTTCGAGTCAAGCTACGTATCCATGGTCTACGCCCAGCGCAGGGTCAACTGAAGCCTCTCTCATGCCTTTCAGCGCCTCGCTGGTCACGGCGGTGGCTGTTCAGCTTCTCTGCCAGCTTTTTAAGATCGTCTTCTACTCGCTTCGCGAGCGCCGCTTCCTGCCGGGTTATTTTTTCTCAGCCGGCGGCGTGCCTAGCGCTCACACCGCCTTCGTCACCGCCCTCACGGTTTCGATAGGATTCAAGCTGGGTCCGGACTCGGAAATCTTCGCCGTATCCTTCGTGTTTTCCGCCATAGTCATCTATGACATCGTACGGGTGCGGGCGGCCGTGCAAAGCCATTCCCGCATCCTGGAGCGGTTAATGGAGAAGCTGCCAGTCGAACAGCGAATCGAACTTCCCCCCGCTGTAGGCCATACCTTCCCGGAAGTCCTGATCGGGTTGGCCGTGGGAGGCGGGCTGGCCGCCGCCGCCGGCTGGCTGCTGCCGTTCTGATCGTCTCTCTGTATCTTTTCAGTTAGGTTCGTGTAATATTCCGGTGAAAGAGGCGCGGATAGAGGAAGGCTGGCCTTTGCCAGGTCATCTCGGGCCGGTTTTTTTAGTTCCGGGCTTTGACAGGCTCCGGGCAGGATGCGTACAATAGAGCGACAAATCATGGATGCTTACGAATATATCGTCAATGTAGCTAAAGACTTCATAACCCTGATAAACCGGGACTACATCTACGAACTGGTGAACGATTCCTACTGCCGGGAGATGGGCAAAACCAAAGAGGATATCCTCGGCAGAGAAGTTGCCTCGATCTGGGGGGAGGAGAAGTTCGACAGTTCTCTCAAGCGCTACCTGGATCAATGCTTCGCCGGGGAAGAGGTTCACTACATCGACAAGTTCAAATTCGGTCCTTTCGAGAAGTACATGCACGTTTCCTACTATCCCTATCGGGACAAGGACCGGATCACCCACGTGGCTGTATTCTCACACGACATCACCGCCATGGGCGAGATAGAATCCAAGCTCACCAACTACGAGTACAGGGATCCAATAACCGGCCTGTTCAATCGCAGATCTCTGGACATCATTCTGGATAAGGAGATCGAGAAGGCAAAACGCTCGAGGCACGAAAAGCTGCGGGCGGTGCTTTCGATCAGCGTGGAAAATCTGGCCAAGGTCAACCAGGTATACGGCCACGAGATCGGTGACCTGTTGCTGGAGAACACCGGCTTGAGGATCCGCCGCAGCTTGCGCAGAAGTGACTACGTGTTCCGTTTCGCCGGCAGCGAGCTATCTGCAATACTTTCAAATATCAGCAAGAACACCGATGCCGGGAAGGTGGCCGAAAAAATCTATAGTAGCGTGTCGGTTCCCTATCGTTTCAAAGAGACGGATATCTCGATCGGCTGCCACATCGGCATCGCCCTGTATCCCAACGACGGCGAAGACAAGAACACCATTATCCAGAAAGCCGCTTCGGCATTGCACGAGGCAAAAAAGCGGAAGCTGCGTTTCCTTTTATTCGATCAGGCGCTGCACGAAAGCGCCGTGGCCAGGTTGAGCCTGGAGAGCGCGATCGCCAAAGCCTTCGACAAGAAGCAGTTCGAGCTTCACTACCAACCCGTGGTGGACACCGAGGGCCGGATCCGCGGCGCTGAAGCTCTCATTCGCTGGCGGCACCCGGAGAGAGGATACATTCCGCCCCTCGATTTCATCTCCGTGGCCGAGGAGACGCAGCTGATTATTCCCGTGGGACGCTGGGCGCTGTTTTCCGCCTGCCGCCAGATAGCCCGCTGGATCGAACGGCACGACATCTACGTGTCCGTCAACCTTTCCGCCAGGGAGTTTGCCGATACCGACCTCCTGGCAGTCTTGGAGAAAGCCATCAAACAGGCCGGTGATTTCGATCCCGGGCATCTCAAGCTGGAGATCACCGAGACCAAGTGTATGGAGGACCCGGAGGAAACGATCCAGAAGATGCTGGAGCTGGAGAAAATCGGGGTCGAGACCTTCATTGACGATTTCGGCACCGGTTATTCCTCTCTGGGGTATCTCAAGCGTCTTCCCGCCCGAACTCTCAAGATCGATAAAGTGTTTGTCGATGCCCTGGAAGGAAGCAGTGAAGAACAGGCCTACCTGGCCAATATTATAAACACAGTGAAAAGCCGAAACAAAAATGTGCTGATCGAGGGAGTGGCCAGCCGGGCCCAGTTCGAGATCTTGAAAACCATGGCTTGCGATTACCTGCAGGGTTTCCTGTTCAGTCCTCCCCTGCCCGCCGGGGAATTCGAAAAGCTGCTCGAGCGGGACAACCTGCTTCCTTCCGAGTAGAGACGGTCAGGCGCAGGAGGTGCCTGGGAGCCAGGCTTAGGGCAAACGGCCTGAAGAGGCCAGTCTTCCAGAACTCCGCGGTCGCGGAACCAGCGAAAAGTCTCCCGGACGGTATCTTCCAGGGGTCGGGGACGGTAATTCAGCTCTTTTCGTGCTTTCTCGCAGCTCACCTGCCGGTGCTTGGCGACGGCCAGCAGGGCGTCGGGGGTAAAAGCGGGGAACCGCGCGCTCAGCCCCGGTAACTTTCCGGTAAACGCAGCCACCCCCCGGGCCAGCCAGAGCGGCAGATTGAGCGGAGGTGCTTTTCTACCGGTGATCGCCTCGACCAGGACGGCCAGATCAGGAAGGGAGAGCCAGGTGCCGCTGACGATGTAGCGCTCGGCGTTCCTTCCCCTATCCGAGGCCGACAGGGAAGCTTCAACCACGTCGCGAACGTCCACCCAGTTGAAGCCCCCCCGAATCAGGGCGGGCAGTCGATGATGATAGAGGTCGAGGAGGGACTTGCCCAGGTGCGACGGCTTACAGTCATACGGCCCGATAATGGCGGTTGGCGACATGATTACCGTCTCCAGGCCCTGACCCGCCGCTTCGAGGACCAGTCGCTCAGCCTGCGCCTTGGTCCACCCGTACCTCGTGGTTTCCCGCGGTCCGGCCAGTGGATTGCGCTCGTCGGTCGGCTTGCTGGGGTTGAGATCGGAAAGGGCCTCTATGGAGCTGAAATGAACGAGCCGGTTCACTCCGCAGATACGGCAGGCCGAGATTACGTTTCGCGTTCCCTCCACATTGACGCGATGCATGCGTTCGGCCCCGCGTCTGTCTAGCTCGATGAGGGCGGCTAGGTGGTACACCACCTTCACACCTCGGAACGCCCGGCACAGTGAGTCGGTGTCGGTCAGGTCCGCCGCCACCCGTCGGGCTGCAAGCCCCTCCAGGGCGCGAGTGTCCTTGTGTACGAGCACCCGCAGGTCTGTGCCCCGCTCCAACAGGGCCCGTGACAGCGCCGCCCCGACGTGTCCCGACGCCCCGGTAACGGCCGCTGTCGCCGGCAGTCGTTTCATGGACCTCCATTATATGGCAACTACCTCGGTTGTCAAGGCATCCTCCGGGGAACCGGGAAATGAAGCACGACCGCGCCGAGCTTGACAGCGGGATGGGTGTGCCAATAGCATTGGTCGACACCGTGTCGAAAATCAATCAAGGAGACCGTAGAGATGAGGAGACTGTGGATTATTGCGATGTTGCTTATGGCCTGCCCTTACCTGGTGAGCGCGGACTTTCAGGAGGTCCTGGACCAGGCCGACCGGCTGCACGAGGAGGAGGACTACGAGCAGTGCCGGATCATTCTGGACTCTGCTTTGAGCCAGGCATCAGGTGGAGCCGAGAAGGCCGAAGTATGCTGGCGCCTGGCCCGGACCTGGCTGAACCTCGGAGACGAGGCTGAAGACAGGGGAGAGAGCGAGGAGGAGCTTCTCGCCTATTTCGAGAAGGGTGAGGCTCTCGCGCAGCAGGGGATCGACGCCGATCCGCGCAACCACCTGGGCTACTACTGGAAATCGGCCAACATCGGGCGCTGGGGACAGGTCAAGGGCATCCTCAATTCCCTGTTCAAGGCCAAGCCGATGCGGGAGCTTCTGCAGCAGGCCGTGGCCGTAAAGCCGGATCATGCCGATTCCTACTACGTGTTGGGGCAGCTCTACGAGCAGGTCCCAGGATTTCCCGTCTCCTTCGGCGACGAGGACAACGCCGTTTCTCTGGGCCGCAAGTCCGTCGATCTGCACGAGCAGCAGGTCAGGGCGGGAATCGAGGATGAGCTGAACTACGATTTCTACACCGAGCTGGCCAAGCATCTCTGGGAGCGGGATTGGAGCGCCTCCAGGCGCGGGCGCGAGCAGGGAAGAAAACTGAAAAAGTACGAGGCGCAAACAGATCCGATGGAGAAGAACTTCTACTATGAAGCGGTGGTCCCGCTGAAGGACATGTCCGACCGGGAGGAAGCCCTCGAGATGATCGGTTGGGTGATCCGGGAGCTGGAATCGCTGCCGGGGCGGACGGGAAGCCAGGAAGATGATTTAAAAGAGGCCAGGGAGCTGTTGGCCTCCTGGAAGTAGGCGATGCCGCGTCCCGTCACAGGCGCAGTGCAGCCGCGCCGGAAGCGCTAGGGAAGGTCCTTGTCGATCAGGCTCGCCCGGGTGAGCTTGACGCCGTCCATTTTCGCGCGCAGCCGGCTCACCGTCTCTTCTACCTTCCTCTTCTTGTCCGAGGCGTCTTCGAACAGCTCACCCTGGACCGCCTGACCAGGCGCCACCACGTCGGCCACGCCAACGCCGATCAGGCGAACCGGGGTGGATCCGTTCCAGCGTTGGGCGAGCAGCTCCGAGGCAAGCTTGAAGATCTCGTCCGAACAGGAGATCCAGTGCTTCACGGTTTTCTGGACGTGGGTTGTGGCGAAATCGAAGAAGCGCAGCTTGAGAAACACGGTATTGGTTCTCAGATTGTCGCTGATGAGCCGGTGCATCACCTGCTCGGAGAGTTCGAGAAGGCTCCGCCTGAGCGCCTGCGAGTCCTTGATGTCCCGCTCGAAGGTCGTTTCACTGCTGACCGAGTGGCTCTTCGGGCTGGCGGCGAAGATGCCCGGATCCTGGCCGCGGCAGGCCCGATACAGGTAACGGCCGCAGGCTTCCCCCATCATTGAGCAGAGGATGTCCTGCGGGACGTCCCTCAAGGCAGGCATCGTGGCGATGTTGAGTTCCAGGAGGCGCTGCCGTGTCCGCTCTCCCACCCCCCACAGCTTGTCCAGGGGCAAGAGGTCGAGAAACGCGGTCTCCTCCCCCGGCTCGAGGCGGTACAGCCCGTCCGGCTTGGAGTATTCCGAGGCCAGCTTGGCCAGGTAGCGGTTGGCGGCGATGCCGATTGACAGGGTGAGCCCGGTCTCCGCCCGCACTCTCTCCTTTACAGTCTTCCCGGCTGCCAGGGCCGGTCCGTACAGCCGCCTGGTGCCCGACATGTCCATATAGGCTTCGTCTATCGAAAGCTGTTGAAACACGGGCGTGAAGGATTCCAGGATGGCCATCACGCACTCAGAGACTTCGAGGTAGCGCTTCATCCGTACGGGAAGAAAGACGGCTTCCGGGCACCTGCGCTTGGCCTCCGAGACAGGCATGGCCGAGTGCACTCCGTAGCGGCGGGCCTGGTAGGAACAGGAGGACACCACGCCTCGGTGTCCCGGAAGGGCTCCGACCACCACGGCCCTGCCCGCCAGGGACGGATCGTCGACCTGCTCGACGGAGGCGTAGAAGGCATCCAGGTCAACATGAAAGATGACGCTCATAACTTGATCTTCAGGTTTTCAGCTCCAGCTCCCGACGAAACATCAACCGGCTGGTAACGGCCTTGTTTACGCCCTTCAGCTCGTAGCCTTCCGGGGGGCGTAGATACTCCATCGAAATCGCCACGGTGAACATTCTGTTCTTGGGCACGGTAAGCTGGATCGGGAGAGGAAAGGGTGGATTCACGCCTATGCGGATCGCATACTCCCGGCCTCCGGGCTCCCGGGTGAAGGGGAAGTTGGCGTCGAAGAGCACGAACTCCTCGGCCGCGGAGACGGTGATATCCACCCGGTACGGTTCGGACCAGGGGGAGAGGAGGAGGTTGATGTTTCTCCTGTCCAGGAAGCCGACTGTGCTGACGGTAGTATCGAGGTACTTCCCAGACTGCTCCAACGGCACGGTGTACAGCCGCGAGTGTGTGTCGATAGAGATGGTCGAGCCGCCCTCCGAAACTTGCAGCCCGGTGAGTGGAGCCGGGCTGGAGAGCTGCAGATAATGCTCCCCGGCAACCTCGTCGATCACGTAGGTGGCCCTGACCGGCTGCTTGTTGTGCTCCCCGTAGGGATAATACACCAGGAAAGTGAGCAGGAGTCCGACCAGAACCACCGCGAACAGCGAGGAGGTCACCGCCAGGCGTGTCTTGTCAGCCAGGATGCGCACGGGCGGGAAGATGAACTTCAGACGGATGAACATCAGAACGAAGGGGATCAGCACCACGGTGAGCAGAAGGTTGCCGCCGAACTTAGAAAGCAGTAGCACCCGGCAGAACTCGAGGCGGGGCAGCGTGAACAGCTCTATGGTTGTTTTCAGGATCCAGTAGGGAGAGGCGAGAAACAGAAGCACTTTGAGCAGGCGGTTGGGGGTTACCGAAAACAGCAGGGCGAAGGTAAAGGCCCAGAGAAAATAATAGGTAAAGGAGATGTTGATGAGCGCAAGAACTATGATATCGAGAAGCAGAAACAGCAGGGCGGCGGCGGAGTAGAAGCTTCCCCGCCTGGGTACGGGAAGGCGGTGAACCAGATTCAGCAGCACAAAGAGCATGGCCAGCGGCACGGCCAGCTTGAAGCCGAGGAACAGAAGAGGAAGCTCCTTCCAGAGATCGACCAGATTGCGGACCCTGAGAATGCCCTCCAGCAGCCAGGTGGAGAGGAAGAGAAGCAGGAAGATGAACAAGAAGAAAAGGGGCAGGGCCCAGAGATTGTGGGCGAGGATGCGCAAGTATTTCCGTAATCTGCGGGTGAACACCAGACCGTAGGCCAGAATGGCCGCCAGCACCGTCAGCAGGATGAGCAGATAGACCTTCTCCGAGATGCTGAAGTAGAAGCCCCGGGCCTGAAAGAACAGGTAGTGGCGGTCCCAGGTTTCCGGAATGCCGCCGGTGAAGGATTCCAGCAGCTCGGTGAAGAACAAATTGAATGAGGACACCCATCTCGCTTCTTCCTGTGCGCTTACCGGCCCGTACTCCCCCTCGAAGCTGACGGCGGGGTAGCCGGCCTGGAGGAAAGGTTCGATGATCGTCCGTTCCGAGGTGAGCCCGATACGGAATATCTGATTTTCGTTTCCCCGCATCAAAAAGAAGATATCCGTTTCTTCCAGGGCCCTGGTGCAGCGTTCCAGCAGCCAGTAGGGAGCCTCGATGCCGCGTCCTCCTGCACGGAGATGCAGCCGCGAAGGTATTCGCTGGAGGTTGAGGTACAGGCACATGACCCTGTAGTCAGGGTAGAAGTCCCGCAGAAAAAGCCTGCTTCCCATCGGATACTCCGACTCTTCGCCGTATTCCGCCCCCAGAAACAGCACCGTTACCGAGAGCGGCGGAGTGCTGCGCTTGAGCAGCTCCACGATGCTCAATCCAAGGGCTACGTTGATCGAGCCGTCGAGCTGCCGGGAAGCCTCCGGAGGATGGTTTATCGGCACGGCCAGAATCAGGGTGTCGTCGAGCCGGCCGGGGATATCGGCTGCCAGGCAGGCAGAGAAGGAGTGGTTTCGATCCGACTCCTGGAAATCCAGCCATCTGTAGGGGACCTCGAGCTCGTTCAACCTGGTTTCTATGAAGGCGAGCAGCTCGCGTTCGCCCTTCGAGCCCTCCGGTCGCGGGTACAGAGAACGAACCAGGCGGTAGTCTTCCAGAATCCGGCCGGTATCCGGCAGCAAGGGCGACTGCCCGACGCCGGGCAGCGCCGGAAGCAGCAGAAAAAGAAGGATGGCGAATACGGCAGCCTTGGCCATGATTCGTCCAGCATATCCAGGGAAAAAGAGCATTGCAATACGGACCGCAATAATCTATCATGATGGAGTAGACATGGCTCTCCTGAGTGAGATTGTAAATCGTCGAAACATCAAGCAATTCAAGAGCACTCCGGTCGAACGGGACAAACTCGAGCGGGTTCTGGAAGCGGGGAGGCTGGCCCCTTCGGCCAAGAACCGCCAGGAATGGCGCTTCGTGGTTATCCAGAAAGAGGCTTTGCGGGAAAAGGTCAAGGAAGCGGCCTTCGGAGACGAAAAGGTGGGACAGGCCCCGGCGATTCTCGCTATTTGCACCACCAACATAGAGTACATCATGCCCAACGGGCAGCTCTCCTACCCGATAGATCTGGCCTTCGCCGCAGCCTTCATGGTCCTCCAGGCCGTGGCCGAGGATCTGGGCACGAGCTGCCTGACCACTTTCGACGAGCAGATGGTCAGGGATCTGATCAGCGTCCCTTATTCGATGCGGGTGGTCCTGTTGATCCTGCTCGGTTACCCCGAGGAGATCCCCGACCCGGCGCCGCGGAAACCGCTGAAGAGAATCGTGGCCTTTGACCACTGGTAGGCCGACGCCCTACCGGTAGTAATCGATCAGTGCCTTGAGGCTTCCTGTTTGCTCTTCCTCCGGAAGCGACTCGATTCGTGCGCCAATGAGGAAGTACACAGGGTCCGAGCGGGTCCAGACCGTCCTGATAATTACCGAAAACGGGGAAACGCCGATTTGCTCGTCGGGCAGAATCGTAACAGCCAAAGAATCCCCTTCCCGCAGCGGCAGGGCTTTTAGCAGCGCGAGCTGGCATCCGTCCATGCTCAGATCGCGAAGATATCCCGGTGTGCTCCCTCCCTCCAGGAGTACCTTCGCATAGGCCTTGCTGCGTGGGTTTCTACGTTGCTCCTTCGACATCGGTGCCCTATCCCTCCGTCGACACTCGGATCAGAGTTCCGTTCACATTCCCTCCTCCCCATTTGGTTGGGTGTTCGTGGTCGTCTAGGAATACAATCTCGAAAAAAGGAAAGGTTATTTTGGTTAACAGCAATCCCATTCCGAAACGCAGGTATTTGTGCCTTGCCCTGTACTCTTCGAACGCCCTGGAGCTCTGGTCGATGTCCTTCACCCCCGCCTCGAGATCGTAGGGCAAAAGCCTGGGATTGAACCCGCCGCCGAAATCCTTGACCTCTACGTCGACCTTGGTGTTCTTGACCCGGAAAATCGCGGTAATCTGCTTGCTTATCTTTTTTTCCCGATGAGCCCGCAGGGAATTGCTGATCAGCTCAAGAACCGCGTACTTGATGTTCTCCGCGTTGTCAATGAAATCGGGGAATTGAACGGATTCGAGGGTCTTAAGGATTTCTTTGAAGTCCGCTTCGGGATGGATGGTCAGAGTTACCTGTTCGCAGTGCTTGTTTCGGAAGTAGAAATACTTCCCCATGAGCTTTCTTATCCCTTTGAAAAACCGTTCGATGTAGTGTTTAATACCTTACATGCTTTATCTGCTGATTTCCGTAGCCTATTATAAGCAATTGAAGCTTCTTGACCAAGAACTGGCCGGGGATATCGAAGCAGATATATCTTCTCTGCAGAATCTGTATGGATACAAAACAGGCTACCGGCGAGAGGGCAACCTGTTGTACGTCCTGGGTCAGGAGTATTCGTTGGATCCCCGCAGAGCCCTGGAATTTGTCTTCCGGATTTATCAGGTATTGCAGTCCCGCCAGGATAAGCTGTACGGATTCAATCTTCTGCTCGCCCGCCGGGCGGAGGGCAGCCCTGAGACCGCCGCCAGGGGTTTGAGGAAGAGTATAATCAATCTCGAAGCGGACCAGGCGATATGGATTGAGCCGGATTGCCGCAGCTTCTTCGCAGAGCTGATCCAGGCTAAGAAATCGGAAGATTTTTTCAAGGTAGTAAATAGAGAATTGCCCTCGAGACCGCAGTCGCTCCACCGGCAGGAGATTTGGAAGCACAGTGGACTTGCCCGGTCGGTGGTGCGTACGATCACCACCCAGGCCAAAGCCGGGCATATCAACCGGGGAGTGTTTATTCATGGACCGGTAAGCACGGAGAGAAGCATACTGCTCGATGCGGTCCAGAATCTGCTGTTTCAGGATTCCGCGGTCCCCAGGGCGCCGCGCCTGCACACGCTGTTCCGACGCCGTTCACCGTTTCATCCTTTCCTGAACAGCGTCGATCCGTTCTTCCTGCAGGCGGTTCCTCAATACCTGGCCCTCTGGGAGCGCCAGGCATGGAACGGGCTGGAGCGGGTCCTCTGGTCGCTGAAGCCTTCGGCGCACAGCGCTCAAGGATTGTACTTCCAGTGGCCGAAGGGCGTGCCCAGATCCCTGCGCGGCGCGGCACCTTCCGGGCAGGAACAGCCGCAGTACCGCGGTCCGCTCTCATCCTCGATCTGCCCGGACTATCTACTGCGGGACTTCCACCTGGCCTATCACCTGTACCTGAGCGCCTACTTTCGCATGATGGACGAAAATTTTCTGCCCGCACTCCTGCTCTGCGAGGATGTGGACAGCTATCACCACCGCAGCCTGGAGATGCTCGCCGACCTGTTGAAGGATTTCTATCAAATTCCTTCGTTCATTCCCGTATTCACCTCCAAGAAGCCGGATATCCCGGAGCAGATCCGGCTTCGAGCCGTGGAATCCGTGCGGATGCGGCCGCTGAGCCGTCAAGAGATGGCCCGTTCGGCAAAACGGCTGTACCCGGGTTGTGAGCTTCCCCAGGATGTTCTTACCGGGCTTCGCAAATACGCACGGGGAAAGTCGCTCGCCTTCTATCACTGCCTGCGTTTCCTGGAGGCCAAGCGGATCCTGGTCAAAGAGCGACGTACCTATGCTTTGCGTGTACCTGCAGCTCTCGAGCAGGCGCTGCCCGCGCGCAGCCTTGTCCTCACCTGGTCGCTGATTTCCTCGCTGTCCTTCGCTCTGAAACGGCTTCTTTTTATTGTCTACCTGCAGTCCGGACTGATGGATCTATGGGGATTGGTGGGTTTTTTGGTGGAGCAGGGCATGAGCCGGGAGGATGCCTTCAGCCTGCTCCGAGAGCTCGACGGTCTGGGATTGATCCGGATCGGGACTCATGCTATTGCCCTGTTTCCCGCTTTCCGCAAGAAGCTGCGGGGGGTCGTGCTCGAAAGAGAAGAAGACCTGGAGAAGATCTTCGTCGACCACGTATTGGCCCGCTGGCGGGCGGGCGAATATCCCCATCTAGTGCTGTTGTTTTTCCTGCTTATGAAAACCCGCCGGGCTACGGAAGCTCTTGAGGTGCTCGCCCGGCTTCTAAAGCAGAAGCTGGACGAGCTGGACGTTCGAGGTGTGCGGGCCTTTCTCGATCCGCGCCGCTTACGCTTCTCCGTCCCGCTCACGGAGGAGGTGCGCAAGAGGCGCGAGCGGCTGCTTACGGCCGCCCGCTTACGCTGCGCGCTGTTGCAGGGCAGAATGAAAGAAGCCGAAGAGCTGTATCTGAAGGCCATGGAGACAGGGGACGATTTCGAGGTGAACTCCACCAAGGGGGATCTTTTCCTGCAGGTGAGCCGCTATCTGCTCATGCGCGGTGAAACCGGCCTGGCCATGCAGTGGGTTAAGAAGGCAGTCATCCAGTTCCAAAACACACGAGACGCCGGGGGCGAAGGGGAAGCCACTATCGGTCTGGGTACCACTCTGCTGGCGGACGGTAAGTTTGAGGAAGCTCTGGAGTACTTCACCATGTCGGACAACACGAGTGGTGAAAGAATGGGGCTGGAAGATGCCGTTACATTTGGGCTGCGGGGAATCACCCTGTTCATTCAGGGCAACCTATCACGGGCTGAAACCGAAACGGACACGGGAATCGAACTGTGCCAGGCTCTCAAACGGCGCGAGTGGGAGCTATTCTTGCGTTTTTTGAGAGCCCGTATCTCTTTCGAGCTGGGTTTTTACGATCAGGCGCTTTCCGGTTTTCAGCAGGGGCTGGCTGTTGAAGCTCTATACAAAAACCCTCCGGCCAGGAGGGTGTTCTATACCTGGCTGGGCCGCAGCTTCGCCTATTCGGGAGCCGCTGAAACTGCGTTGAGGGTTCTCGAAGACGTGGAAGAAAGCTGGGAGAAATATTTCTTCCTGGCGGAGTGCCGGTTCTTATCTCGCGAGTACACCAGGGCTCTAGAGGCAGTCGGTCGGGCGATTTCGTTGGCTCAAGAGGCCTCACAGACTACCTTTCCGGGCGAACGCATACGCTGGGTGAACGGTTTTCGGGAAATCGAAGGTCGCTGCTTCGAATTGCTGCGCGAGGATGCTTTGACGCAGCGCCTGACCCAATCCTTCCAGGCGTATCTGTGGGGGCTTCAAGGAAGCAGCGAGCGGGCAATAGAGCAGCTACATTCGATTACCAGGGGAGGACGTATCCCGGCCTCCGACCCATATCAAAGCTTGTACAACTACTTCTATGCCTGCACGCTTCCCGATGTTCGTAAGGGCGAACTGGATGACAGTCTCACGGTTCTGAACAAGGCGTTGAAGCTGCTGCAGCAGCGGGCCAGCAAGATAGAGGAATCTACCAGCCGGTGGCGTTACCTGAACAATAACTATTGGAACGGGCTGCTGTTCGCCGAAGCACGCAGGAGAAAAATGATCTAGGCCCGCATCGACCCATCAGGTAGGGCGAAGCTTCCTGCGTGTGGACCTTGACAGCCGCCGAGGAGCTCCCGGGACCGGGACTTCGACAGAGTTCTGGGCGATGAGAAGTGAGTTGCCGCGTTGAGGCACAGGGTTCGCTTGTGCGGCGCCGCCGATCCGGGTTATAATCGATCCAGTCGTTTCACGCGTGCCGCGGTACGCCGGGTCTTGAGGAGGTGTCTTCATGGCGGCAGGTTTCGTTCGTTGCAGGGCCTGCGGTTACGTGATGCCCGCGGGCAGGCTCGAGGAGGCGCGCATCACCAATTCGGCTTTCCCCGGGAAGTAGGCCGTGGATCGGGTCGCCGTCGACATCTCTCGAGCACAATTCGCCGTCACCACCATCTTTCACATGCTCTGGCCCTTGCTCAGCATCGGTCTCAGCCTGCTCATGGTTGTGATGGAAATCCTCTGGCTGCGAACAAAGAACGAGCTGTACTACCGGCAGGTGCGGTTCTGGTCGCGGTTCTTCCTGCTGAGCTTCGGAATCGGAGTGGCGAGCGGCATCCCCCTCGAGTTCCAGTTCGGCACCAACTGGGCCCGCTTCGCAGCCGCCGCGGGCGACCTGTTCGGGAACCTGCTCGCCTTTGAGGCGGCCATGTCCTTCGCGCTGGAAGCGGCATTCCTGGCCGTGTTCATCTTCGGCTGGAACCGGGTCTCCCGGGGCATGCACCTGTTCTCGGGCATCATGGTGGCCTTCGGCGCCTCGCTGTCAGCCTTTTGGATCATGGCCGCCAACGCCTGGATGCAAACTCCTGCCGGCGTGCGCCTCGAAGATGGATCAATTGCCGTCACCGACTATTTCCGGGCGCTGTTCAATCCTGACCTGCCGTTCTCTTTCAGCCATATCTGGGTTGCCAGTGTGGAAACCACCCTCTTCTTCGTGGGTGGAATCTCGGCCTGGTACATCCTGCGTCGGCGAAACGTCGAGTTTTTCCTAAAGTCTTTCAAGATCATCCTGATCTTGGCCATTGTAGCAGCCCCCTTGCAGATCTTCCTTGGCGATGCCTCCGGGCTTGCGGTCATTAAATATCAACCGGCTAAGGCGGCGGCCATGGAAGCTCACTGGGTCACCAACCCTCCCGGGACGGGCGCCGCCTGGAACCTGATCGCCGCGCCGGACAAGGCCGGTCAATACAACCGCTGGGCTGTGCGGATTCCGTACCTGCTGAGCATTCTGAGCGCCCGATCGCTCACCGGTAGGGTCGTAGGCCTGCGGGACTTTCCGGTAGCCGATCAGCCCCCCGTCGGTGCGCCCTTCTTCGCTTTCCGGGTCATGTTCCTGCTGGGCTTCGCCATGTTCTTTCTAGTGATCTGGGCGATCTGGAAATGGATCCGCCAGCGCCTGAAGCCCGAGCAGGCGCCGAATCAGCGCCGATTCTGGAAGCTGTGGGTGATTGCGCTGCCAGCCGGATTCATTGCCACAGAGTGCGGGTGGATCGTACGGGAGATGGGCCGGCAGCCGTGGATCATCTATGGACTCATGCGTACCCCCGAAGGACTGTCACCGCTGGGGGCGGGAACCGCAGCGGGGAGCCTGGCTGCGTTCGTCGTCGTGTATGCCGCCCTCTTCGGCCTATTTGTGTTCTTTAGCCGGCGAATCCTGAAGGCCGGGCTTGATCTGGACAGCCAGCCGCCGACCTGGGGCAAGCCGTCCCCCCGGCCAGGAGAGTGAGCCCGTGGAGCAGGTACTGCCACTGGTATGGTTTTTTCTCCTGGAGCTGACACTGATTCTGTTCGTGACGCTCGATGGCGCCGATCTCGGCATCGGGATCCTGGCGCTTCGTCCACGGGACGAGGCGGAGCGGTCGGCAATGGTCGCCGCCATCGGTCCCCTTTGGTACGCCAACGAGACCTGGCTGGTAGTCGGTGGCGCGGTTCTCTTCGGCGCCTTCCCCCTGGCGTACGGCCTTGTCCTGAGCTCCCTCTATATTCCGGTGATGATGCTGATCTTCGGGCTCATCTTCCGGGCCGTTTCTATCGAATTCCGAACGCATTCCCGGGCCAAAGGCTTCTGGGGCCTGGCTTTCGCCGCCGGCAGCTTGCTGGCCGTGATCGGGCAGGGTTTCGTGCTCGGTGGCGTCCTGAGCGGCATTCGAGTCGAGGAACGGGTCTTTGCCGGAGGGGCCTGGGACTGGCTGAATCCGCTGTCAGCACTGATTGCCGCAGGCGCCGTCCTGGGATACGCGATGCTGGGCGCCGCCTACATGCTGCGGAGGTACGAGGGGCCGTTCCTGGATCACCACCGACGGCTGCTGCGAATCACAGCTGCCGCTGCCCTCACCGTGTTCCTGGCGACGATCGTGCTGCTTGCGTTGGTGCACACACCCTTCTCCGCTGCATGGCTGAAGCCGCCGCGCCTGTTCACGGTTACCGCGCTCCTGGTAGGGACCGTACTCGGGTTTGTCATGCTGCTGCGTGCCGCCGCCCGCGCCGGGGGGGATCGCAAGGCCTACCCGTGGGCCATCGTCGTGTTCCTCTGCGCGGCCGGGGCGGTGACAGCGGGAGTCTTCCCGTACCTCGTCCCTTTTTCCCTGGTGATCGCCGCTGCCGCCGCACCGTCGGTCACCCTGATCTTCATGCTCTTCGGCGTGGGCGTGATCCTGCCGGTCATAGTCGTGTACAATCTCTACGTCCGGGGCGTGTTTCGCGGCAAGGTCTACGGGGAGCCGGATAGCGGGGAATACTGAGCCCGCCCCGCCGGCGTCTCCGGAGCGCGGCCTTGCAACCTCATCCCAAAATCTTCCCCTACCATGGCTGTTGCCTCATGTCAA
>CAYMEK010000052.1:0-32083 GCA_964389305.1 uncultured Spirochaetaceae bacterium | reverse complement strand
ATGAATCGTTCCCGAAGTAACGTGTTGATATGTACCGGTGCCGGCTGTGTGGCCTCGGGAGCCCTCGAGCTGTCAGCAGCCTTCAAGGAGGCGATAGACCGTTTCGGCCTGGACGGAGAGATCCGGGTCATCGAGACGGGCTGTCTCGGACCCTGCGCGGCTGGGCCGGTTGCCGCCGTCTACCCCGACGGCGTACTGTACCAGAATCTCAAGCCTGAAAACGCCGCGGAAATCGTCGAGGAGCACCTGCTCAAGGGCCGGGTGGTGTCGAGACTGGCCGCCGAAGCGGGAGCCGCCGGCCAGCGGGTCCCGCCGCTGCAGGAGCTCGCCTTCTTCCGCAAGCAGGTGAAGATCGTGCTGCGCAACTGCGGTCTGATCGATCCCCTACGCATCGAGGAGTACATCGCCCGCGACGGTTACCAGGCCCTGGCCAAGGCTCTTACCGAGATGAAGCCGGAGGCGGTGATCCAGGAGATCAAGCGTTCGGGCCTGCGCGGCCGCGGCGGCGCGGGCTTCTCCACGGGCCTGAAGTGGGAGTTCTGCCGCAGATCTCCCGGCGAAGTGAAGTACGTGCTCTGCAACGCCGACGAGGGAGACCCAGGGGCGTTCATGGACCGCAGCGTGCTGGAGGGAGACCCGCACAGCGTGATCGAGGCCATGGCCATCGCCGCATACGCCATCGGCGCCCGCCAGGGCTATGTGTACGTCCGGGCCGAGTATCCCCTGGCGGTGGACCGGCTGGGAAAGGCGATCCAGCAGGCCAAGGAATACGGGCTTTTGGGCCAGAACATCATGGGCACCGGCTTCGATTTCGACCTGGAGATCCGCAAGGGGAGCGGCGCCTTCGTCTGCGGCGAAGAAACGGCCCTGATGACCTCCATCGAGGGCAACCGCGGAGAGCCGCGGCCCCGGCCTCCCTTCCCCGCCCAGAAGGGTCTGTGGGACAAGCCGAGCCTGCTCAACAACGTGGAGACCTACGCCAACATCCCGGTCATTCTGTTGAAGGGGGCGGACTGGTATGCCTCGTTCGGAACCGAGAAGAGCAAGGGCACCAAGGTATTTGCCCTGGCCGGGGCGGTGCAGAACACCGGCCTGGTCGAGATCCCGATCGGCATACCCCTGGGAGACATCATCTACGACGTCGGGGGAGGCATCCGGGACGGTAAAGCCTTCAAGGCCGCCCAGATCGGGGGACCCTCCGGGGGCTGCATCCCCAAGGAGCACCTGAACGTGCCGGTGGACTACGAGAACCTGGACGCCCTGGGAGCCATCATGGGCTCCGGCGGGCTCATCGTCATGGACGAGGACTCCTGCATGGTGGACATGGCCCGCTTCTTCCTCGAGTTCGTTCAGGACGAGTCCTGCGGTAAATGCACTCCCTGCCGGATCGGCACCAAGCGGATGCTGGAGATCCTCGAGCGCATCTGCGCCGGAAAGGGCGAAGAAGGAGACATAGAACGGCTCGTACGCCTGGGCAGAGTGATCAAGGACACGGCCCTGTGCGGACTGGGACAGACCGCTCCCAATCCCGTGCTGTCGGCGATCCGGCACTTTCGCGAGGAGTTCGAAGCGCACATCCGGGACAAGAAATGCGTAGCCGGGGTCTGTCCGGAGCTGGTCCGGGCCCCCTGCCAGAACGCCTGTCCCGCCGGAGTCGATGTTCCGGGCTACGTGAGCCTGATCGCCGAAAAGCGCTACGACGAGGCGTTGAAGCTGCACCGAGAGCGCAATCCCTTTGTCTCCATATGCTCCAGGGTCTGCTTCCACCCCTGCGAAAGCAAGTGCCGCCGCTCCACCCTCGACGAGGCTCTTTCGGTCCGGGCCTTGAAGCGCTTCCTGGCCGATCAGGAGAAAGAGCTGCAACTCCCGGAGTTCGTGTGCGACGAGCAGGCGGCCCGGCGCAAGATCGCCATTATCGGAGCCGGGCCGGCAGGACTGTCCTGCGCCTACTTTTTAGCCCGGCTGGGTTACAAGCCCGAAGTCTTCGAGGCTGAAGGCACACCGGGCGGGATGCTGGCCCAGGCCATTCCCGCCTACAGGCTGCCCAGGGAGCTTCTAAAGAAGGATGTCGACCTGATTCGCCGGCTCGGAGTGAAGATCAAAACCAAAAAACGCCTGGGCAAGGACTTTACCATCACGGATCTCAAGGATCAGGGCTACGAGGCCCTGTTCCTGGCCGTCGGCGCCCCCAACGGCACGGGCCTGGGTCTGCAAGGAGAAACCATGCCGGGATGCGTCGAAGCCATCGAATTCCTGCGAGCGTACAACCTCGACGGCAAACAGAAAGTGAGCGGCAAGGTGGTGGTGGTCGGAGGCGGAAACGCCGCGGTGGACGCCGCCCGTACCGCCCTGCGCCTGGGCGCCGAGACCGTGACGGTCGTGTACCGCCGCACCAGGGCCGAGATGCCCGCCTACGAGGAAGAGGTCGAGGAGGCCGAGAAAGAGGGAGTACGCTTCGAGTTCCTCGCCGCCCCGGTCGAGCTGCTCGCGGGAAACGGCAAACTCGCGCAGGTGAGCTTGGCACGCATGGAGCTCGGCGATTTCGACAGGAGTGGAAGGCGCCGGCCGGTGGCGGGGCAGGACGCCAGGTACACGTTGCCGGCGGACCTGTTGATTCCGGCCATCGGTCAAACCCTCGACCCCCAGGCGCTCTTCGACGGGGTCCAGTTGAAGCAAAACGACAGGGGCTACATCGCCGTCGATCCGGCCAGCGGACAGACCTCGGAGCCCTGGATCTTCGCCGGGGGAGATGCGGCCAGCGGACCTTCCTCGGTGATCGAGGCGGTGGCCGCGGGCGAGAAGGCCGCCGTGGGCATCAACAGCTTCCTGGGAGGAAAAACAAAAGCCTTCTGGCGGCAGGATCGCGAGGTGGATACCTTCTTCGATCCCGAGGCGGATCCCTTGGAAACGCCGCGGGCAGCCCTCAAGCTCATACCCGTCAGCAAGCGTAAGGGGAACTTCACGGAGGTCGAAGCTACCTGGTCCCAATCCGTGGCTTTGACCGAGGCCAAGCGCTGTCTGCGCTGCGACTATAGAGAACCGGAGTCAGGAGAGGAATAATATGCCAACACTAACGATAGACAACAAAAAGATCGAAGTCCCCGAAGGGACCACCCTTCTGGAGGCGGCCCGCCAGGCCGGAATTCGCATCCCCACCCTGTGCTATCTGGAGAATGTCCAGGCTATCGGCGCCTGCCGGGTCTGCCTGGTGGAGGTGGAGGGGGGCAAGACGCTTGTACCCTCCTGCGTCACTCCCGCGGCCGAGGGGATGACGGTACGTACCAATACCCGCCGGGTTCGGGAGGCCCGCCGTACGGTGGTGGAGCTGATCCTCTCGGATCATGACGGAGACTGCCAGACCTGCGACCGCAACGGAGACTGCGAGCTGCAGTCCCTGGCCCAGGAGCTGGGGATCCGGGAGATCGAGTTCCCCGGGGAGAAAAGCCTCCCAATTACCGATTCCAGCACAGCGGCGCTGGTGCGGGACTCGGCCAAGTGCATCCTCTGCCGCCGCTGCGTCACCGTCTGCGGCGAGACCCAGGGGGCGGCGGCGATTTTTCCCCAGAACCGGGGCTTCGCCTCGGTCGTCGGACCGGCCTTCTGCAGCAATCTGGAGGAGGTAGTGTGCGTGCAGTGCGGCCAATGCGCCGCAGTCTGTCCCGTGGGAGCGATCAGCGAGCGAGACCAGATCGACGAGGTCTGGGCCGTGCTCGACGATCCCGCCAAGCATGTGGTCGTGCAGACCGCTCCGGCCATCCGGGCCGCCCTGGGGGAGTGCTTCGATTATCCCCCCGGGACCCTGGTCACCGGAAAGATGGTCAGCGCCCTCCACCGTCTCGGCTTCGACGGTGTGTTCGACACCAATTTCGCCGCCGACCTGACCATCATGGAGGAGGGCAGCGAGCTGCTCCAGCGGTTGAAACTGGCGCTGCTGGAGGGGAAATCCGTGGCCCTGCCCCAGTTCACGAGCTGCTCGCCGGGCTGGATCAAGTACGCCGAGCACTTCTACCCGGAATTCCTGCCGAACATCTCTACCTGCAAGAGCCCTCAACAGATGTTCGGAGCCGTGGCCAAGACCTACTACGCCGAAAGCCTGGACAAGCGGCCGGAGGACATCGTGGTCGTATCGGTGATGCCCTGCACGGCCAAGAAGTACGAGTGCGAGCGCCCGGAGATGAACGACAGCGGCGTGAAGGACGTGGACATCGTGCTTACCACCCGGGAGCTGGGGCGCATGATCAAGCAGGCGGGTATCGATTTCGACAGCCTTCCCGATGAAAAGATGGACAGGCTTCTGGGTATGTCCTCGGGGGCCGCCGACATCTTTGCCAACACCGGCGGGGTCATGGAGGCGGCCCTGCGCACGGCCTACGAGATAGTGACCGGGCGGGCGCTGCCCTTCCCCAACCTGCACGTCACCCCCATCATGGGACTGGACGGAGTGAAGGAGGCAGCCCTCAAGATCGAAGGCGTCCTGCCGGAATGGTCGTTCCTCGAAGGGGTGACCCTGAAAGTGGCCGTGGCTCACGGGCTGGGCAATGCCCGGAAGGTAATCGAGCACATCAAGAGCGGAAGCCCGGACGCCCAGTATCACTTCGTGGAGATCATGACCTGTCCCGGCGGGTGTATCGGCGGGGGCGGTCAGCCCCGTCTGACCAGTGACGAGGTGCGCAAGGCGCGCATCGCCGCCATCTACAGAGAGGACGAGGGCAAGGAGCTGCGCGCCTCCCTGCACAACCCGGAGATCAAGCTGATCTACGAGCGGTACTTGAAGGAACCCCTGGGTGAGAAGTCCCACCACCTCCTGCACACCGCCTACACCCCGAGGGCCCGGGTGTAATGAGGAAGGATAAGCGATGGGTATCGTAGCTACGATTCCGGAGAAGTGTAAACGCTGCTACTCCTGCGTCAGGGAATGCCCGGCCAAGGCGATCAAGGTCATCGGAGGACAGGCCACCGTCATCGAGGAGCAGTGCATCGGCTGCGGGAACTGCGTGAAGGTCTGCGCCCAGAAGGCTAAACGAATCGAAGACTCCACCATGCTGGTTCGAAAGCTGCTGGCAGGCAAGGACAGGACCTTTGCCTGCCTCGCTCCTTCCTTTCCCGTGGCCTTTCATCCCACCCATCCCGGACGGATCATCGCCGCCCTGCGCAAGCTGGGATTCAACAACATCTGGGAAGTCTCCTTCGGCGCCGAGCTGATCAGCCGGGAATACGCGAAGCTGTTCAAGGACGCCCTGCAAAGCGGGAAATACGTGATCTCCACACCCTGTCCGGCCATCGTGTCCTACATAGAGAAATACATGCCTTCCCTGCACGACGCCCTGGCTCCCATCGTCAGTCCCATGATCGCCGTGGGCCGGGCCATCCGCAAGCGCTACGGTCCGGGAGTGCGCATCGTGTTCATCGGACCCTGCATCGCCAAGAAAAACGAGATCCGGGACCCCTACGTTCAGGGCACCATAGACGCCGTTCTCACCTTCGAAGAAATGCTGGCCATGATAGAGGAAGCCGGGATCGATCCGGAAGCGGAGAAGATCAGCCATTTCGACGGACCTCCCTGCTTCCTGGGCCGGACCTTCCCCATCTCCGGAGGGTTGCTGCGCACCACCGGGCTGCAGGCCGATATTCTGGATAACGACGTGCTGATCACCGAAGGAAAGGACAGGGTGCTGGGAGTGCTGAAAGAGCTGGCCGAGGGCAAGAGTAAGGCCAAGCTGTTCGACCTCCTGTTCTGCGAAGGCTGCATCAACGGCCCGAAGATGCCCGTGGAGATGAGCGTTTTCACCCGCAAGGAGCTGCTCACCGATTACATTGTCGAGCAGAATCGCTTGACCGTCCGCCGGGAGCTGACGGAAGCTCTGGCGGAGTTCGACGACCTGGACCTTTCGCGGGATTTCACCAGGCAGACGGTACTGCTGCCTCAACCCACCGAAGAGCAGATCGCGGCGACCCTCACGGCTATGCGCAAACTCAAGCCGGAAGATCAGCTCAACTGCGGCTCCTGCGGCTACCCCACCTGCCGCGACAAGGCCATCGCCGTATGCCAGGGCCTGGCCGAGATCGAGATGTGCCTGCCCTATCTGGTGGAGGAGCTGGAGACGACCCTGAAGGAGCTGCGGACATCCCACCAGGAGCTGGCTTCCGCGCAGAGCCGTCTGATCCAGACCGAGCGGCTGGCCTCCATGGGGCAGATCTCCGCCGGCGTGGCCCATGAAATCAACAACCCGTTGAGCACGATCCTGCTTTACTCCCACATGCTGTTGAAACACCGCAAGCAAGAGGACGCCGAGTCGGAGGAGGTGCAGATGATCCTGAGCGAGGCTACCCGCTGCCGCAACATCATGCGCGGGCTTCTGGATTTTGCTCGCCAGTCCCGGGTGGCAAAGGAGCAGACGGACCTGGAGGCGCTGATAGCAGAGGTCATCTACAATATGCAGCTCAAGGCGGAGAACTCGCACGTTACTCTGGAAAGCGAAATACAACCTGGCCTGCCTGCAGTGAAGGTCGACGCCGACCAGGTCCGGCAGATGCTGGCAAACCTGATTCAAAACGGGATAGACGCCATAGAAGAACAAGGGAAGGTCATTATCGCGGCAAGCAAACCCGAGGACCAGGAGCTCCTGGAGATCGTGGTTCGCGATACCGGCCGGGGAATTCCCGAGGAGGTCCTCTCGGAAATCTTCACTCCTTTCTATACCACCAAGCAGTTGGGCAAAGGAACGGGAATGGGACTGTCCATCGTCTACGGGGTGGTGAAAATGCACTCGGGAGAGATATCGGTGGACAGCGAGGTCGGGAAAGGGGCTACTTTCACCATCCGGCTGCCGCTGAAGGATGCCAGGACAAAGCAGATGGTCGGAATAGGAGAGCCGCCGTGGGTACGGGAAAGCTGAGGAAAACAGTGCTGCTGGTTGACGATGATGCCGATTTCGTGGAGATGCATCGCAGACTGCTCGCCGATCACGGCTACAATGTGCGTACCGCTTGCAGCGGCAGAGAATGTCTGGAGCTGGTTTACAACAGGAAGCCCGATCTGATCGTCCTCGACATGATGATGGAAAGTGAAGTCGTGGGTTTCCATCTCTCCAGGGAGCTGCGCAACAGCGAACACACCAAGACCATTCCCCTGGTTATGATCACATCGGCAAACTATACGACTCCGTTTCGTATCGAGCCCGACGAGACCTGGCTGCCCGTCAATGCCCTGATCGAAAAACCTGTCGACCCTCTGCTGCTGCTGGACGTAGTCGACAAGATTTTGCGGGAATGAAGCATGAGCGAGACAAGACCGTTGATCCTGCTGGTGGATGACGACCGGGATTTCCTGGACATGAACTCAAGGGTTTTACAGGCGAAGGGATACCGGGTTAGCTGCTTCTCCGATGCCGATCGGGCCTGGCAGAGCATGGAGGCCGAGAGACCGGATCTGGTTATAACGGACCTGATGATGAAAAGCCTCGACTCCGGGTTCTCTCTGGCCAGGAAAATCAAATCGGATTCCCGGTTCGAGAACGTTCCGGTAATCATCGTGACAGCGGTGGCCAGCCGGCGGGGCTTCGACTTCAACCCCACAAGCCAGAATGAACTGGAAGCAATGAGAGCCGACGCCTTCTTTGACAAACCCGTAGCCCCCGAGCTTCTGGTGGTCAAGGTGAAGGAGTTGCTGGAGTGAACGAACAGGGAGTGCGTATCCTGGTGGTGGATGACGAGTTCGGCATTCGTGAAGGTTGCCGTAGAATCCTCACGGAAGAAGGATTCGAGGTAACTACGGCAAACGACGGGCTGGAGGCTCTGGAGATCTTCAAAAGGGAGAACAGGTATTCGGTAGCTCTTATCGACCTGCTGATGCCCCGGCTCGGGGGCCTGGAGCTGATCGAAAAGCTGAGGGCGCTGGATCCCGATCTGCTGCAGATTATTATCACCGCCCACGCCACCATCGACACGGCTGTTGAGGGCACCAAGCAGGGCGCCTACAGCTATCTGCCCAAACCGTTCACTCCCGACGAGCTGCTGCTCACCATTCGAAACGGCCTGGAGCGACAGGCCCTGGCGCTCGAAGCCAAGCGCCTTCGCGAGGAAAGGGAGAGGCGCCTGCTGGAAGTCGCCTCCGAGCGATCGAGGTGCAATACGATCCTCAAGTGCATCAGCGACGGCCTTCTGGTAATCAACCTGGAAAAGCTGATCGTGCTGCGCAACAATGCCGCCGCCCAGATTTTACCGAAAGCCTCGAGGCAAAGCGTGCCTTTCTCCCTCTCCGAGCTGGAATCTGCGAAAATGGAGGAGCTGATCAACGAGGTCCTCGAGGGGGACCCAGGTCCCAGGATCGTCTCCGAGGAGCTGACCATCGGAGAGAACACCTACATGGTAAACGTCAGTCCGGTGATCGATCCGGGCGGCGGGACCTCGGGGGCCGTAGCGGTATTTCGCGACATCACCGAGTTGAAAAAGCTGGAGACCGCCAAGTCGATGTTCGTCTCTATGGTCGCCCACGAGCTGAAAAACCCATTGGCGGCAACCGAGGGATGGCTCAGCCTGCTGCTCAGCAAAACGGTAGGAATCAATCCGGAGGAGGAGCTTCACATGATAGAGCGTTCCTACATACGGGTGAAAACACTGCGCACCCTCGTATCGGAGCTTCTCAGTCTGACCGCCATCGAGACGGGCAGATTCCAGCTACGCCGTACCAACGTAAAAGTGGCCGAAATAGTGCGCTCGGCGGTAGAAGCGGCGCGGGAGAGAGCCGCCGCCAAGGGTATCGAGCTCACTATGAACGAGCCAGCCCCCGAGAAAGAAGATACCGCTCTGGCGGACAAAGATGCTCTGCTTCTGATCTTCTCCAATTTGATCGACAACGCCATAAAGTACACCCCAGAACACGGGAAGGTGAGCGTCCTGGTGAAGCAAAACGGCATGTACGCATCGACTACGGTGGAGGACAGCGGGGTCGGCATGAGCCCCGAGGAGCTGAGCAAGATCTTCGACGAGTTCTACCGGGTCAAGAACGAATATACCGCCGATATACCGGGAACGGGTCTGGGCTTGAGCCTGGTCAAGCGGCTTATCGAGCTGCACCAGGGCCGGATACACGCCGAGAGCGCTCCGGGCAAGGGCAGCATCTTTACAGTGGGGATCCCCCTCTCCTGAGCTTGCCCGCTTTACTGCTTCAGGCAGGGGCATGGCTCGATCGATCCCGGAGCTCCTCGGCGGGGAAAATCGAGACCCAGCAATCCCGTGACCACCAGCTTGTAGACATCGTCTCCTTCCCATCCCGCGGTCCTGGCATTGAGAAACACGGCAATACGGTCCCGGTAGATGTAGACCCGGTAGACTTCGTAGGCATACGGGCAATTCCGGGAACGATACAGCACCTTGTCCGCCTGCAGCACCCGGCTGGACTCCTGACAGCGAATGCTCAAAGTAAAAATCCTCGGCCTGAGGTCAAAGGCTTCAAGATTGGTGCAATAGTCCGCCTTTACCTCGCGCTCCTCGAGCACCAGCTCACAGCGTACCGCCCGGCCCTGAGCGTCGACCAGCTCCAGTTCCGTCGATTTCTCGGTCTGGATCAATTGCTCCCAGGGGGTCTTGGTCTGCAGCTGATAGACGAGGCTGCCGGTGTTTCCCCTCACGATTCCATATCGATCCAGGGACGGTTGCGCCTTCGACAGAACGGCGCTTTTCATGCTCTCCAGGGACTGCTCTTCCAGGTAGGCCTCGACGCGGAAATCTTCGGTTGCGAAATCATTCGCCGCCACATCGGCGATCTGGATCATGCTGAACCCAAGAGCCGATCCTGTCCCGAATCCGCTGACCTGATAAGCGATATAGGCGCCGTCGGCCGAAAAGCCCAGAACGATCAGCTCCGTGTCCATAGAAGACCACGAGGGCGCTGTACCGAGCACAAGCAAAAGCAGCAGCACGGCTGCGATCGTTTTCATAACTTCTGACAATATACCACGTCTTTGGATCGATTCCACCGGCGCGGGAGACAGGCGACTTGACAGAAACGATAAACTCCTTTATTTTGAAGTATGTATAATTGTATGATTGTTATACGAGAGGAGGCACTATGTCGGACCAGCACTACGTGGCCAGGCTCGAGGATATAGAGCAAAAGGTGATCCACGGAGGATCGGTTATCGGCAGGATTCTCCTGGACGGGGAACGCGGCGGTGTGAAGAACTTCTCCTTCCTGGTCAATACGATGAAAGCAGGATTGAATTGCGCCCACGACACGCCGGGCCATACCCACGAGGAGGAACACTGCATGTACACCCTCGCGGGCAGTGGCGGGATATCCATCGATGGCCAGCGGTATGAGTTGGATCCCAATATGGTGGTCTACGTGCCTCCCGGGGCGGTTCACTACGTATGGGCCGATCCGCTGGAGGATTTCACCTATATCGTAATCTATGCTCCGCCGGGCCCTGAGAAGCACCTGTAGCCGCCAGCAGTATGGATATGACGATCAACTTCCTGGAGGGCAAAAAGGTGAGCGTCGACTACCGCGGCCACACGATCCACACCGACCAGCATGAGACGGCCGGCGGCGATGGCTCGGCTCCCGCCCCCTTCGATCTGCTTCTGGCATCCATCGGGGCGTGCGCCGGTTTCTACGTGCAGGTCTTCTGCCGCAAGCGCAACATATCGCTGGAAAACGTCCGCATGGTGTTGAGGAACGAGAAGGATCCGGCCAGCGGACTCGTAGGGAGAGTCACTATCGAGGTGACGGTGGACCGGGATTTTCCCGAAAAGTACCTGACAACCCTCAAGTCGGTAATCGACCAATGCACAGTCAAGAAGCAGCTTCTCAACCCGCCCGAATTCAAGATCCTGATAAACGGCCTGCCCTGAGTCGATTGCATTTCGCTTGCCTGCGCCCGGCTTGGCCGCTGCATCCCTGCCCGCCTGCGGCTGACGGGCGCGTGGTGGCCGTATAGGGTGTCGATTCAGCTTCTCGAGCCGGTGTCCCCTCGCTGCTCCGGGACCGCTTCCTCCTCCTGGTCGCAGACATCGGGCCCCTTGCTGAGCCTGGCTTTGATCGCCGGGCTGACCAGAGGTCCGATAAAAGAAATCACCGCAATTATTATGAAGATCAGGCTGATCGGATGGCGGACGAAGATGCTCGGATCGCCCTGGGAAATGATTAGAGACATCCGTAGATGTTCCTCCAGATTCGGTCCCAGGATGATGGCCAGCAGCATGGGGACTACCGGAAACCCGTACTTGTGCATGAAGAATCCCAGGAGCCCGAAAACGATCATGACCCCGGTGTCGAAGAAGGTATTGCGCAGGGCGTAGGAGCCCACCACGCAGAGAACCAGGATGATGGGGAGCAGGATCCGCCTGGGCACCTTTAAAATTCGCACCCAGATCTTAATCGTAGTCAGCGTAAGGATCAGGTTGGCGATATTGGCGAACAGGAAAGCCCAGAAGAGGCTGTATACGAACTCCGGGCTGTTCTGAAAAAGAAGCGGGCCGGGTGTCAGACCTTGAATCATCAGCGCGCCCAGCAGGATGGCGGTAATCGGATCGCCCGGAATCCCCAGGGTCAGCATCGGTATCAGCGCTCCGCCTGCCACGGCGTTGTTGGCCGCCTCCGGCGCCGCGATTCCGTCGGGATCCCCTTTGCCGAAATTGGACTTGTCCTTGGCCAGTTTTTTGGCGTAGTCATAGCTAAGGAAAACGGCTATCGGTCCTCCAGCCCCCGGAATGGCGCCGATCCCGGTGCCGATTACCGCGCCGGTGATCATGGCTTTCAACCGCTTGAAGATATCCCGCAGCCGCGGCAGGAAACCGGTGATCTTGCCGTGGTAAGGAGGGATGACCTGAGCGTGCCCTATAATCCCGGTCAGGATTCGGGGGATGGCGAACAGCCCGATCATTGCAGGAAGAAAGGGAACGCCCCCCTGGAGGTTGACATTGCCAAAGGTGAAACGGGGCGTTCCCATCATGGGATCCAATCCTACGGTCATGATGATGAGCCCGATGACTCCGGACAGCAAACCCTTGATGGTCGATTGGTGGCCGAAGCTGCAGATCAACGCCAGGCCCATCAGCACCAGGGCGAACAGCTCCGGAGCGCCGAACCTGAGGGCAAAGCGCGAGATGACCGGCGAGATAAGCACCAGACAGGCTAGCCCGAAAATACCTCCAAAAAACGAAGAGGTGATCGCGGTGCCCATCGCCTCGCCGGCGCGCCCCTTATTAGCCATGGCATGACCGTCGATGGCCGTGGCCGAAGCCGAAGGGGTACCGGGGATATTCAGCAAGATGGCGGAGATGGAGCCTCCCGTCATCCCCGAGGCGTACAGCCCGAGCAGGAGGCAGATGGAGGTTACCGGCTCGAGGGTGAAGGTCACAGGAAGCAGCAGCACCATTCCCAGGGATATGGTAAGCCCCGGCGTAGCGCCGATAAACAGACCGAACAGAACCCCCAGGACGACTGCAAGCAGGTTGGGCAGGTGGACTACGGTTACCAGCGAAGAGAGGATCATGCTGCTCACGTCAATTCCTCATCGTATGTACCTAAAAGAGCCTGCCGCCCGGCAGCTGTACCCGGAATACAACCTGAAAGAAAAAATAGACCCCGACCGCGCAGAGAACGGAGACAAGCAGGATCTCTGTCCACTTTCGCGAACCGGATAGCAGCATCAGCACGGCCAGAATCACCGGCGTGATCAGCAGAAAGCCGAACCACCGCATCAACTGCACGTAGGCGAATACCAGGACAACCATCACGACAATGCCCAGTCCCTCGCGGGCACCGAGCCGATAGTCACAGCTCTCCCTGGATCCTTTCACAACGGCGGTCAGCAGAAGCAGCAAGGATAAGAACCACAGGAGAATAACCAGGAGCCAGGGCATGAAGGCGATCCCCAGCGTGTTGGGCAGGTTCCTGGTCGACAGCCTGGTGATAAAAAAGGCGTAGCAGCCGCCGAAGGCAGCCAGCACCACCGAAATAATGACGTTGATTCGCTTCACGATACCATGAACCGTCCGGAGGGAGGGTCAGGGCTGCCGGCCGGCCGCCGGCAGCCCTACAATCGGTTTGCTACTGAATCAGCCCGCCGAACTTCATTGCCTCCTCGACGATCTGCTGCTGCTCTTGCAGGTAGCGGGTAAACTCGGCACTATCCTGAAAACCGACAATGAATCCTATCCGTTCGGCGACCTTGAGAAAGCCCTCGTCCTGAGAACCCTCGAGAAAGCCCTCCATCAGGGCCTGTACTACCGGCTGCGGTGTTCCCTTGGGCACGCTTATACCGCGAAACAGGTCCATGACGATCCCGTAGCCCAGCTCGGTGAAGGTGGGAACGCCCGGAAAAAGCGGATGACGTTCGGCGGTAGACACCGCCAGGAAGCGGGCCTTTCCCGCCTGCACCTGGGGGGCCACTTCGGGCAGGGGTACGCAAATAGCTTCCACTTCCCCGCCCAGCAGGCTCGGCACCCGGCGGGTAGCGCCCAGCGGCACGTGGACCACCTTGATCCCCGCTTCTTTTTCGAGCAACACCGCGGTCAAATGGGTCCCGCTGCCGGTGCCGGCGTTGCCTATCTTGATCGATCCCGGATTGGCCCTGGCATAGTCCACGAACTCTTCGAGGGTCTGCCAGGGGGAATCGGCGAGCACGGCAATCGGCATCGCCGTGTAGCCGATCCGGCACACGTGAACGAAGGCCTTGTAATCGAAGGGTACATTTCCGATCGTGGTCGTGGTAACGATGGAGGTCGAGTTCCACCCCACCGTGTATCCGTCCGCCTCCGCGTTATACAGCTCGGTATACATGATGCCACCGCTTGCTCCCGGCTTGTTGATCGGCACCACCGGTTGACCGAGGTATTTTTCCGTAGCGTTGGCCAGTGCCCTGCCGACCAGATCCGCAGAGCCGCCCGTACCGAAGGGAATGAGGAAGTTGATCGGCTTGGTGGGAAACTCCGGTCCGGCCTGCATCTGCGGCTCGGCCGTTGTCCCGGCGCCTTCGGATTCCGGCTGACCGGTGCTCCAGCCCGGAGCGCTCAGAAAGGCCAATCCGACAGCGGCCACGATCAGCACGTTCAGCATTTTGCTGCTCATTAGAAACCTCCTTCTAATATGGATTTCCTGTGTATTTACGGACGTCCCTCTGACGGACATCCCTCCTCGTTTGCTCCCGAATGCCTGCAGACAGGCGGGGCGACGCCGGTACCGCGGCAGAGGATCAGCCACGAGGATGCACAACCACCTTAAGTGCATTCTCCCGGCGTTCCCTGAACGTATTCAGGGCCTGGTTGATCTCGTTGAGAGGAAAGTGATGGGTGATCAGCGACTTGCCGTCCAGTTTCCCCTGCTCCATCAAGGAAAGCGCTCGGTGCACGCTCATCCGGCCTTCACCCCGGACGGTGAAGATATTGATGCCGTTCTGCACGGCCAAACCGATGTCGGCGGTTACCGGCTCGTCAAAATGAGCCAGGAGTGTGATGTTTGCGCCTTTTCGCGCAATCTCCAGCGCCTGCTGCAGCGTTTTCTCCGTGCCTGCGGCAACCAAGACCAGATCGGCCCCGTATCCGCCGGTGAGGGCTTTCACCTTTCCTACCGGGTCCTCTTCGCGCACGTTGATCGTATGGCTGGCTCCAAGTCTTCTGCCCAGCTCGAGCCGTTCGGGCCTGGTGCCGGTAAGAATGACCTTCTCGGCGCCGAGAGCCCGACAGCATTGGACCGCCATCAGCCCGATCGCTCCCGGTCCGAGCACGGCCACGGCGTCGCCCGGTATGTATCCGCCCGCCATGTCGATTCCATACAACGAGGTCCCCGCGGTGGTGATGATCGTTGCCTCATCAAAAGAGATGTTTTGCGGAATACGGCTCAGGGTGTTTACATGGTTTACTACGTACTCGGCGAATCCGCCGTTGGTGGTAAAACCGTTGGCCCGGTGTCCTTTGGCCGTATCGCCGTAATTCAAACAGGCGGTATATTTACCGGCCAGACAGTTTCGACAGCGGCCGCAGCCCTTATGCACTTCGACGGTGACCCGATCTCCCGGGCGAAACTCGCTTACCGTTTCTCCCACAGCCGTCACGATGCCCGCGTACTCATGACCGATGATAAACTCACCGAACGGGGGCTGTTTGGGCATACCGCGGGTAATGATCTTGATGTCGCCCGCGCAGACGGCGCAGGATTCCACCCCGATCAGGGCATCCTCCGGTCCCGGAGAGGGTACGTCCCGGTCCACCACGCGAACATCGTTGTACCCGTAGAGCACCGCCGCCCTCATGGTCTTGGGGACCTTCATCGCCCTCTCCGTCTCGCAAGCACAATCATGTTTGTACGATTATATTGTTATACAATACGACATCATATTGTGCAAGTACTTAGAGTTCTTTTGGGACGTTTTTGCCCGGTATTCCGCCCACGGCTCGGCTTTGCTGGCACAGGAGCCTCAGCTCCACGGGATCATGATCGGAGCACTGTGAAGCCCTGTTCGGGTCCGCCGAGAGGTCGCTCGGATAGCTGGCGTTGAAGTGCAGGATATCCGCGCCGGCGAACAGGCGCTTCACGGCCGGGCTGATCAACAGGTGGTCGAGCACCTGGCTGTTGCCCTCGTACACGTAGGTGAAGCGCAGCGGCTTGAGGATCGAATCGATCACATTGGCGAGCCGGACCTCTCCGGGACGGCCTTGCAGAATCCCCAGCGGGTGATCCGCTCCCTCGCCGGGCTCCGCGAACTGGAAGTCGTTCAAATCTCCGGCGACCACGACTAAAGCGCCGGGATCCGCCTCGAGCAGCCCGTTCACGAAGGCCCGCACGACCCGAGCCTGGGCCTTGCGCTGCAGCTCCGTGGGGCGCTCCGGTGGCCAGTCGAGTCCGAAGAGGGGCTCGTCGCCTGCCTTGCTCTTGAAGTGGTTACCGACCACGGTAAGCTGCAGGCCGGCGATATCAAACACGCCGACCAGAGGCTCCCGCCCCGGGCTGGGGCTGGAAGAGCCGAAGGCTCTTTCCACATCGGGCCCTGACATCCGGTAGGCGTCCAGAAGGGTTACGGCCTGCGCGTCGTAGAGGAAGCCCACCTCGATGCCGCGTACGTCGCTGCTTTCGAACGAAACGGCGGTATAGCTCGTGCCGGCAGCGGCGTTCACGCGGTCTCCCAGAGTCTGCAGAATCTGCCGGTTTTCGACTTCCTGGACCACGAGCAGCTCCGGCAGCTCCAGCTCCTCCACGATGGCAAGCGTAAGCTTGGACAGCTTGACCTCGAGCTGCTCCGGCGTGGGCGTGCTGCCTTCGTCGTCTTTTCCCGGCTCATTCTCCAGGTCGAACAGGTTCTCCACGTTGAAGGTCGCGACGACCACCTCCCCGCCGCGGCCCGGGTTCCATTCGGTGCTCCGGCCCGGGCTCCACGCCGGGCCTCGATCCGCGGGCCGGTCCCGGCGCAAAGAGGTTCCACCTGCGCGAGGCCGCCGGGCCTGCGGCTCCCATTGGGCGGGCTGTAGCTTGTAGTTGCCGAAGCTGTAGTCCACGACGCCTACCAGATGCTCGACCCGGTCTCCGGGGTACACGATCAGCGGCTCTTGGAGCGAGGCGTCGTCCACCAAAATGCGCTCCGGGTTGTAGTCGACGGCATCGGGTCCGATCTCGCGAATGAATATCTGCCCGGACAGCGGCTGGTAGCCCGAGCCCGGACGGGCATTCTGATCGGTCAGCAGGCAGAACTCGCCGTAGGAAGAGGTGGGGGCCACCACGACTCCGCGGTCCACCGATACCAGCATTCCCTCCAGGGCTTCCCAGAACGCAATCGCTTCGGGGACGCAGAAGTCGGGCAGCGCCCCGAGCGGGACCGGAGCCGGCCGCGGCTCCCCGGACGCCAGCACCTCTATTCTTCGGGCGGACACCAGCTCGGTCAGCGGCAGAGACGTCGGAGCACCGGATGCGGTGTACTCCTTCACGAAAGCGGTTACCTCGACCAGGTCGCCTGCCTTGACCTCCGTTATATAGTTGCCCTGGTATACGTAGATGCCGTCGGAGGTGCTCGGGTCCCCGTCTCCCTGCAAGTCCTGCATCCAGAAGCTCCCGGCGTAGGCGGTTTCGAGGGTGACCACGCCGGTGGTCCTCACCAGCTCTCCTGCCAGAGGAGAAGCGGCGCCTTGGCCCTGGATCTCCATGATTGTCGCCTCCACTGGCGGGGCGCCCTCATCATCGGCCTCGAGGTCCACGCCTGCCGGCGGGGGCGCCGGCGGGGAAGCGCTTCGGGCCTGTCCCGGACGGTCCAGGCTCGCCTCCAACGGATTTACGCTGCCGCACGCCAGCAGGGCCGCAACAGCCGGACCCAGAAGAGCAATCCGAATCGTAGACTCTTTCATTTCCCTCCCCACCCCCTTGCCGTACGCTTGGGGATAAAACGGCTGCAAAACCGCGGCGCCTGTGCCGGGCCCGGGCTCAGCCTACGCGCAGGCAGCTCGACCAGGCTACGGCACAGCCGCCCCATTCTTTGTAATACTGTGATCGGCCCGCTGTCCAGCATGAGAGGGAACAATGACGGTGCGGGGGATCGAGAAATGCGAATCAAGTATTGGCAATTTCGATGCTCCGTTCGATAATCTGAATAGATTATTTTAAACGGTTTTTCAGTCTAGAATTCCGGGGCGCTAATACCTTTTTTTGGCCGAAATATGCCGAACGGGTTATTGAGATTGTTCGTTCCTTTGCCCACCTTCTATAAAAATGATCCAGCAATCTGGAGTTGGGAGAGATAGAGCTTGACGGTCAGGATCCTCTCGATTGACGGCGGCGGCATCCGGGGCCTGATCCCCGCCCTGGTACTGCGTCATCTCCGCGACCGCCTCCGCGAACGGGGCAACCGCAAAGATTTCCATGAGATCTTCGATCTGATGGCCGGCACCTCTACCGGAGGCCTGATCGTGATCGGGCTCTCGGCCCCGAAAGCCGATCCGCAGCACCCGGAACGCTTCCTGCCCGAAGCGGCCCTCTCGATCGACGATATCCTGAGTATCTATCTGGAAAAGGGACAGGATATTTTCCCGCTTGCAACTTTCCGAAGCCTGCGCCGGCTGGGCCAGGTGGTCCATGAAAAATACAGCTCCGCTCCGGTCCACGACCTGCTGCAGGAGCTCCTGGGTAGGGCTACCTTGAAGGACTGTCTGTGCCATCTGCTGGTCACCAGCTACGATATGTTCACGGGAACGGTTTTTCTCTTCAAGCATCGGCCGGAGCGAAAGGACCGCCGGTTGAGCGATCCCAACTTCTATTTAAAAGACATTGCCCAGGCCACCGCCGCCGCACCCACCTATTTCCAGCCGGTTCGCCTCCGCCCCATAGATCGAGAAGGCTCCACGATGTGCCTGGTGGACGGCGGGATCTTTGCGGCCAATCCGGCCATGTGTGCCTATATCGAGGCCCGCAAGACCTTTCGCCGCGCCAGAAGGTTCCGCATTCTGTCTCTGGGAACGGGGATCGTGAACAGGCGCTACCCCTGCAACGAGATCAACAGCTGGGGGTACCTGGAGTGGGTGAATCCGACCCGGGGGGCGCCACTTTCCAGCGCGATGTCCACAGGACAGAGTGAATGCGTGGATCATCAACTGCGCAAATTGCCGGGCGTGGAGTATTTCCGGATCAACGGGAATCTTGGTGAAGAACACATTCAGATGGACGACGCCAGGCCAGAGAATCTGCGCGCTCTTCAGCGGGCTGCCAGGACGATCATCGACGGCAACAGGGAAATCCTGGATCGAATCTGCCGGAAGCTGTGAAAGGAGTAAACCCCATGCAGGACCGTCACAACCGCCAAGAACGATTCACCCGTGTCGTGGTGGCCGTAGCCGCTCTCGGGGGCTTGCTGTTCGGATACGACACCGGTGTGATTTCGGGAGCGATCCTGTTCATCAAACAGAGCTTTGCCCTCTCTGCCCAGCTCCAGGAGATCGTGATCAGCGCGGTCCTGGGCGGAGCGGTGATCGGAGCCTTTGCGGGCGGCAGACTCGCGGACAGGTTCGGCCGCCGGAAAATGATCATTGTGAGCGCGATCATCTTCTCGATCGGCGCGCTCGGCACCGCTTTCACACCTCTGGTGTCTATACTCATCGTTGGACGGATCGTCGTGGGCATCGCCATAGGCATCGCTTCCTTCATCGCGCCGATGTACATTTCGGAGATCGCTCCGGCGCGGGTGCGGGGCTCGCTGGTCTCGGTCAATCAGTTGGCCATAACCATTGGAATCGTAGTCTCCTACCTGGTGGATTACGCCTTCTCCGGAATCAAGGCCTGGCGACCGATGCTCGGTCTGGCCGCCCTTCCCTCCATCATTCTCGGCCTGGCCATGTGGCGCCTGCCCTCCAGCCCACGATGGCTGATAGCCCAGGGACAGACAGGGAGAGCCAGGAAGGTCCTGGGACGCATCCGGCAAACCTCCGAGATCGCAGGGGAGGTGGAGGATATCGAGAGAAGTCTGGAGAAACAAAAAGGAGCAGGCGCTCTGTTGGCCCATCCCATGCTGCGCATGGCCCTATTCGTCGGAATAGGGCTGGCCGTCTTCCAGCAGCTTACCGGAATCAACACCGTCATCTATTACGCCCCGACCATATTCGAGTTCGCCGGTTTTAAAACGGCAGGTTTCTCGATCCTGGCCACGGTGGCGGTGGGGCTGGTCAATGTCGGTTTTACACTCCTGGCCATTCGTCTGCTGGACCGGGTGGGCCGAAGGCCCCTGCTTCTCGGCGGGGTGGCCGGACAGATCGTCGGATTGGTCATCCTGGGCCTGGCCTTCCAGCTACACCAGCTGGCCCGCTTCATCGGCTACATTGCGGTGGCCAGCCTGGCGATATACGTGGGTTCCTTTGCGATCGGATTGGGTCCCGTTTTCTGGCTGATGATCTCCGAAATCTATCCCCTGCGGGTCAGGGGTGCGGCCATGAGCATCGCCACCGTGGTCAACTGGGGAATGAACCTGGCCGTGGCCGTGACCTTCCTGACCCTGGTCGGGGCAATCGGCCGCCCGGGAACCTTCTGGATCTATTCGGCGATCGGGATCGCCGCCTGGCTTTTCTTCTATTTCCTCGTACCGGAAACCAAGGGGAAAACCCTGGAAGAGATCGAGGCTCACTGGCATGCGGGCAGACACCCCCGCGAGATGGCGGGGTAGAGGCGGATCAGGATGGAGAAGGGGCAGCCCGTGCCTCGGCGATACGGACGACGTCTGGACTACCACCCGCTGGCCGACTACGGCGTAATCGGAGACTGTCATACCGTTGCTCTCATCGCCAGGGACGGTTCCCTGGACTGGTACTGTCCGGGCCGCTTCGATGCGCCCGCCGTTTTCTGCCGTCTCCTGGATGCGGAAAAAGGCGGCTACTTCCGCATCGCGCCGCAAGAAAGCTTTACGGCCCGGCAGTCCTACCTCGGTTTCACAAATGTCCTGGAAAGCAGGTTCGCAGCGCGGAGCGGCAGCGTACGTGTGACCGACTTCATGCCCATACACCGGCGAACCCTGATCCGAAGGGGTTACGACGTGGGCACCTCCAGAAGAATCATCCGGCTTGTCGAAGGCCTGGAAGGGAAGGTGGATCTCAACATCGATTTTCATCCCACTTTCGACTACGCCCGCAGCAGGACATCGCTCGAGCGGGTTTCCAATTTCGCGGCCCTCGCCCGCAGCGGTGATAAAAATCTTTGCCTCTCCTGCTCGGCCGCTGTCGAGTTTCGCCCCCGGCCTCATGGAGGCTTGCGGGCCGCTCTTACGGCCGCGGCGGGACAGAGCTACTGGCTGGTTCTGAACGAGGCGGAGGACCAAGACCCGGTCCTCGAAGCATTAGATCCCGAATCCTGCCGGCAGCAGCTACAGGACACCCGGGAATACTGGGAAAGTTGGGCTTTCGACTGCGCTTACCGGGGGCCCTATCGGAATTCGGTCTTGCGCAGCGCCCTGGTGCTGAAGATGCTCACCTTCGAGCCCACCGGCGCCGTAGTGGCGGCGCCCACCACCTCCCTGCCGGAGCAGCTCGGGGGAGAACGCAACTGGGACTACCGCTATACCTGGCTCAGGGACGCCGCCCTCATCCTCTACGCTCTGACGAGCATCGGCTACGAACACGAGGCGGCGGATTTCTTCGAATGGCTGCAGGAAACCCATCAGAAGGATCCCAACCCGGCGCTGCAAGTCTTGTATCGCATTGACGGGGGGTGGGAGATCGGGGAAACGGTGCTCGACCAGCTCGCAGGCTACCGGCGTTCGAAACCGGTACGTATCGGCAACGCCGCGGCCAAGCAGCTACAGCTCGATATCTACGGCGAGATCATGACCGCAGCCCATCTGTACTTCAAGACCGGGATCGGCGAAGGCAGCGGCGAGCTGCGACAATCGACCCAGCGACAGCTACAGGAAGATTGGCCGCTGCTGGCGAGCCTGGTCGATAGAGCAGCCGGGCACTGGGAAGAGCCGGACAACGGTATCTGGGAAGTCCGCGGCGGGAGGCAGCAAAGCCTCTACTCCAAAGTCATGTGCTGGGCCGCCCTGGACAGAGGAATCCGCCTGGCCCGTGAGTATTCACTGGAAGCGTCTCTGCAGCATTGGAGCAAGCTCCGCGACCGGATCAGGAAGGTCATCCTCAGCCGCGGCTGGAATAAAGAGCTGGGAGCCTTCGTCCAGACTCTCGACGGTTCCGAGCTGGACGCGAGCGTCCTGGCGATTCCCAGGGTGGGACTGCTGTCTCCCACCGATGACAGAATTCAGTCCACGATCGGCAGAATTACCTCCGATCTCAGCTCGAACGGCCTGGTATACCGCTACCGAAGCGAGGACGGTCTTCGGGGAAGCGAGGTTACCTTCGCCCTGTGCACCTTTTGGCTGGTGGATGTTCTGGCCCTCGGCGGCCGGCTGGACGAAGCCCGCGAGCTGTTCGAGCACGTCTTGAGCTTCGGCAGCGACCTGGGGCTGTTTTCCGAAGAAATAGACCCAACGACCGGCGAGCTTCTGGGTAATTTTCCTCAAGGCTTCACACACATGGCCTTGATCAACTCGGCCGTGAACCTGGCCAAGTCCGCCAGGCATGGTGCGGAGAAGGTGCCGGAGACCGAATACGAACGCACGGCCCGTGGCAAGTCGGCGGCCTCGGGAGGGACGGATCAGTCCTAGACCGGGGGCTGTATCACAACGAGCCGCGGTCGTCCGGATCTTCGTCCAGCTGCTCGATCCCGAGCAGCCGCAGCATGACACCGGCGCTCAACCCCTGCACTACAATCGTGAATACCACGACCAGGTAGGTAATCTTCACGATTACCGGTCGCTGCGGACCGGCAGGCAGCGACAGAGCCAGGGCGATCGAGATACCTCCCCGCAGCCCGCCCCAGGTGACGAACAGGCCGCTGCCGAAGGGCAGCCGGTAGCGGCTTCCCAACAACCGGGTCGGGAGCCCGGCGGTGACCAGGCGCACCAGCAGAATTACGGGTATGAGAATCAGCCCGGCAGTGATAATATTCAGCTTCAGGCTGATCAGCAGGGCTTCCAGACCGATCAGGACGAAGAGGACCGCGTTGAGGAACTCGTCCACCAATTCCCAGAAAATCTCCAGATTTTTCCTGCTGGTTTCCGACATGGCATAGGACTTTCCCTGGTTGCCGAGCAGGATTCCCGCTGCAACCATGGACAGGGGGCCCGAGGTGCCGAGCGCTTCGGCCAAGGCATACCCTCCCATGACCGTGGCTACGGTCATCAGGATCTCAAGGGAGTAGTTGTCTACCCTCTTCAATAGCTGGAAAACGATCAATGCCAGCACCAGACCCAGGGCGATCCCTCCTGCGGATTCTCTGGCAAACAACAGGAGAATCTGGGCGATGGAAACTGTCTTTCCCGAATCCCCAATCCGGGCCACCTCGAGGAGCACGGTAAACAGAACAACGGCAATGCCGTCATTGAACAAAGATTCCCCTGCCATGGTGGCCTCGAGGCTTCGGGGGACGTGTCTCACTTTAAAAAGATTGAGTACGGCTATGGGATCGGTGGGAGAGATGAGGGAGCCGAAGACCAGACAGTAGGAAAGAGACATGGAAACTGCCAAGAATCGGAAAAGCAGCCAGCTCGTCGCGCCCACCAGAATCGTTGATAACACCGTTGCGGCCACGGCCAGCAGGGCGATCGGCAGCCAATGGTCGACGAGCGCCTCCAGGTTTATCCTCAAGGCGCCGGCAAACAGGAGAAAACCAAGCATTCCCCCCAAAAGCGTCCTGGAAAAACGCAGCTTTTCCAGCCAGCCCCGGACCTCCTTGTCCACCACATTGGCCCAAGGACTGACCCGGGCCAGCAGAATCAAGGCCAGCGAAAGTACGAGGGACATGATCATCAGGGCAGCGGTTGGAGGAAGCCGGAAATGGCGGTGATTCAGATAGCTGAACAGCGCCGCCAGGGTAACGATAACGGCCAGAATGCTGAATGTATCCATCATTATCGTTGGTTAGGAGCGCCATCTCCTGGTATTAGGCTGGCAGTGCTTGCATCGGTCACAACGGGAAGCAGGGTCATCCGTTCCACAGCGCCCGGCAATACGCCAGCGCGCCGGCGTCGGCATCCCCCGGCAGGCTAATGAGGGCCGAATAGCCCATCTCCTTCAACGCCTGGACAAACGGACGGTACTCGCAGCCGTCGTTCGGACGCGGGCTAATACACGCTGCGCCGCAAGCGAGCGGATTGTCCATGTGCACGTGATCGATGAGCTTCCGGTAGGTGGCTAGATCCGGCAGAGACAAACCGATCGGCTCGATGTCCCGCAGACTTATCAGAGACGACAGGTTTTCCTTCCCCACGCGGGGGAGAAAATCGCTCACTTCTTTCATGCTGTTCAGGAAATTGGTGCGGCGGGGACCGAGCGGTTCGACTAGAACGCTCATGCCGACGTTCGCGGCCGCCTCGCAGAGCAGGTACAGGAACTGCAGCGCCTGCTCCTTCAAGGCGCCGATCTCTCCTTCTACGGGAAGCACCCGCGCCCGGCCGTCGCTCCAGATCAGCTTCCGGCAGCCCAGCTCGGCCAGGAGCTCCAGCGCGCTCTTCAAGTACTCTATCCAGACGTAGAGGTTGAATCCCTTCTGCGTCACCCGCACCTCCGCGGGAAGGGGTAGCGCACATACCTCGATGGGCAGGCCGCTGTCCAGGCCGCGCGCTTTCCGGCCAGCAGCCTGCTCATCCCCCAAACCGGCGGCAAGCTCCCTGACCGGCTGCACGAAGTCGAACCCGTCGGAGGCGGCCCGCTGTACCTCCGACAGGTCCGCCACCATCTTGCCCCACTTCATATCCATACCCCTGCTTCCCCCCTACCGGCCGCCGGTCAGGTTGGCCAGCGCGTCCAAAGCCAGGAGGTAGCTCTTCTTGCCGAAACCGCCGATCACCCCTACGCATACCGGAGCGATCACCGATTTGTGCCTGAACTCCTCCCGGGCGTGCACGTTGGAGATGAACACCTCCACGCAGGGCAGGAGCATGGCCCCTATGGCGCTGCGCAGCGCGTAGCTGTAGTGGGCCAGAGCGCCGGCATTGATGATCACTCCATCGAAGCGCCCCGGCGCCTCCTGCAGGCAGTCGATAATCTGCCCCTCGCTGTTGAACTGCCTGCATTCCACGGTTACGTTCAGCTCCCGGGCGCGGAGCTGGAGTCCGCGATGGATGTCCTGAAGCGAACCTTCACCGTAAATCGACGTCTTGCGCGTTCCCAGGAGATTCAAGTTGGGTCCCGATACGACCAGGAAGCTATTCTTCTTCAAACCATACTCCCTGTCAAAGCCCCGTCAAACAAGCCAGGGGTCAAGCCTGTCTTCGATCAACGCCCGCAAGCCCACGATGTAGCTGAAGGGGCCGAAGCCGCAGATCTGTCCGACGCACACCGGTGCGATCAGTGAGGTGTGGCGGAAGACTTCCCTCTTGTAGACATTGGAAATGTGCACCTCCACCGTGGGGACCTCGGCGGCGCTAATCGCGTCCCGCAAGGCGACGGAGTAATGCGTATAGGCCCCCGCGTTCAGCATGATGCCCCTCACCCTTGCCCTGCACTGTTGGATGAAGCTAACCAGCTCGCCTTCGCTGTTCGATTGGTAGAACTCTACGGTTACGCCGAGCTTTTGAGCCTCGGCGGCAACGGCGGCATTGATATCTTCCATCGACTTGCCGCCGTAGATGCCTACTTCCCGTTTGCCCAGCATGTTCAAATTCGGCCCGTGAACGACCGCTATATGCTTTCCCACCTCGCTAGCCCTGCAAAGCGCTCCCGCTCGCCGTTGATCGACCGTGTCCCCGGTATGCCGCCATAATGGCTCAGGATGGCATGGAACAGGCGTTTTTCATAGCCCCAAGATCGCCAATCGTTGGACGGGAAAAAACAAACGGCTCAGCCTTCGGAGATGTACCAGGCCTCCTGCCGGGGACCGAGAAGCTCGCTTCCGCCGCCCGTTATCACGGCCATGTCCTCCAGCTTCACATGGCCCGCTTCTTCATGGCGGAACTCCATCTCTATGGACAGCACCATGCCCTCCTGCAGCAATTGAGGCGAACGCACGTCGATCACCGGATCCTCGTGATGGACCAGACCTATTCCGTGGGCGATGAACCTCCCGTACTTCCCGAGTGGGTGTTTCTCCAGGAAAGTGTCCGCGCTGCGTTGAACCACGCCGGCCTCGACGCCCGGCCGCAGGGTGTCCAGCACCTGCTCCTCCAGATCCCGGCAGCCCTGCACCAATTCATCGGCCAGGCCCGAGGGTTTTCCCAGATATCCTACCCTGCATAGCTCCACGACGTAGGACTCGAACAACCCGCCGGCGTCGACATGAAGCAGATTCCCACGCCTCCAGCTTCTCTTTTCGGAGGGCGCCCTGAAAAAACCCGGTCCCGCACATACCAGGGCGTACAGGAAATGCAGCTCCCTGTTCCTGAACTCCCTGGCGACTCGGTCAGCCAGCGCCGCGGTGCTGACCCCATCCCGGCCCGACCTCAAGACAGCCGCCACCGCCTCGAGGTTTCTCTTTGTTCCCTCACGAATGATCGCGATTTCATCCGCACTCTTGACGGCCCGAAGCGCATCCATCATGGGTACGGCATCGACAAAGACTGCTCGGGGAAGCCGTTCTTTGAGCACCTCGAAGACATCCGCCGGCAGGGAAGGTAATTCCACGGCGATGCGTGATCCATCCAGGCTGCGGTTCTTCAGTACTTCAACGGTCCGGGCGGCGGTCCACAGGCTGCCTATCTTCTCGCTCTCGTAGCACTGTTTCATCCACACATCGGCTTCCTGCATTACCTCCTTTTCGCCTGGTCTTCCGACATAAAAGGAGGCCTCTACCGCCTGCCGCGGGATGCAGGCGAAGGACAGGTACTGCGTCCTTCGCCCGTGAGAATCCCACACGTACAGCGGATAATAGTAGCCCCCGGTAAGATAGCGGATATTGTGACGGGTGGAAGCCAGGAGCAGCTCGACTTCGAACTGCTCCATGAGGCTGTACAGCCTGTCCACCTCAAAGGGTAGTTTCCCGATGTGTTCCACAACCGTACCGATCGTTTCTCAACAACATTTCCCGATCATGGCTCGAAGAGGCATTTCACGGTTTCTTTGTGTTTGAACGCTTCGAAGGCCTTCCCGGCCTCATCCAGGGAAAACCTCTTCGTTACCAGGGCCTGTCCCGATACCTTGCCTGATTCGAGCCAGTGTATCGCTCGGATGAAGTGTTTCTGTAAGAAGGCTACGTCCCCATAGATCGTGGCGCCGTTTCGAATCACGGCCAGCGGCTTGAAACTGGATTCGGGGTACAGTCCAAATGCCGAAATCCGCCCCTTGGCAGCCACCACGTCAAGGAGAAAGTCCCAGACTTTCGGGGAGCTCGCGGTTTCGATAACGATATCGACTCCCCGGCCTCCGGTGGCTCTGGCAACGGCGTCGACCGGATCCTCGTTGCTCGCATTTACTATATGCGTCGCTCCCAGTTTTTCCGCGATTCCGAACCGGATCGCATCAATATCCAGCCCCACGACGATCAGCTTGGACACGCCGGAGGCTGCCAGGGCTTGCAGATGCAGCAGGCCGACCGTTCCCGGCCCGATGATCACGGCGCTTTCTCCGACAACGGGTTTCACGTGCTCCAGGGATCTCACCACAAGACTGAGAGGCTCCAACAGCGCGGCATCGGCAAACTCGACACTGTCCGGCAAGATGTGGACCAGGGTTTCGGGAACAAGCACAAATTCGGCGAAAGTGCCGTCATAGGTGATGCCGAGGTGGTTCCAGTCGGTACACATGTTCTTGTTGCCTGTCCTGCAGTTGTAGCATTTGCCGCATCCGCTGAGCGCCTCGAAACCGACCCTTTGCCCGATCTCCAGGGTGCTTACCTCCTCCCCTATATCCGCGACGACCCCCGCGCCCTCGTGACCCATCACCACAGGTATCGGCACGGGCTTTCTTCCTTTATAATCTCCGTTCAAGATCGACATATCCGTGTAGCACAAACCGGTCGCCTTGACCTGTATCAGGACTTCGGCAGGCTTGGGCTTCGGTACCGGTATATCATTGACGGCAAATGATCCGGCTGTTTGTTCCGTCTTTACTATCGCTTTCACGGTCTCCTCCTTACTCCACTGCGCTCAGTATTCGACAACGACCGGTTTGTGTGTCACTCCGGATTCACGTATCGCCATGGTCACCCGCAACGACCTGAGCGCGTCTTCGCCGCTGGTTCTCGGGTTTTCTTCTCCTCTGATTACTCTACAGAAATGCGCCATCTGTTCCGGATAGGGATCTCGGCTTTTGATAGCCAGGCGTTCCGTTGTCAAAGCATGCTGCCAGCCTCTTTTGGAGGGATCAGAATAATAGACCTTGGTCATTCCCGGAAAGGTTAAAGACGCCCTGGTTCCCAAGAAATGATATATGTCGCCCTGCGTTGGATAAAAAAACTTGTTCTCACCCATCGTGGCCTCATAGGCCCACAAAGAAGGCACGGTGTCGGACATCAATATGGTCCCGAGCACCCCGTCTTTAAACCTCAAAGCGACGCATACGGTATCTTCAACTTCAAACCGGCGGGTTTTGCTGCTTACCTCGGCATATACACGTTCGATCTCGCCATACATGAAGCGCAAGTTGTCTACCTCATGAATCGTGTTGATGAGAATGGTGCCTCCGCCCTTGTTTTTTCTCCAAGCACCGACTACAAAATATTCACTCGGCTTATACATGCCCCAGAGGACCGAGATGCCTACCAGGTCGCCCAATTCCCCCCTGCGAATCAACTCTTTAGTAGCCACGACCATTGGATTGAACCTCCGGTGGTGACCGATGAGCAGCTGCACGTTGTTTTCCCGCGCGCTGTTTATCAGCGCCTGCGCTCCCTCGAGGGTCGGCGCAATCGGCTTCTCCATGAAAACGTGCACACCCCTTTCCAGGCAAGAGCAGCCGATAGGCTCGTGCAGCTCATTCGGAACCGAGATAACGACGCCGTCGGGATGTTCTCTGTCGATCATCTCCCGGTGATCTTCATAGTATTTTGTTCCGAGCTTGGCGGCTATTTCTCTATTCTGCGAATCGGCATCCGATATGCCAACATAGTCACACTCCTCCATTCTCGAGAGAATACCGGCATGTACGTGCCCGATCATTCCCACACCGATTGAAGCGATGCGTATTCTCGGCTTCATAGTGCCTCAACGGACGTAATGGAAAAGTTTCGGCAGCCACAGTGTTATCGGTTCGATATACGTGGTTATCAGCAGCACGACTATCTCGATAGCCAGAAACGGCAGAACGGCTTTTGATATTTTCTCCAGACTCAGCTTGGTCAGGCCGCAGGCAACGAAAAGGCACAATCCCAAAGGCGGTGTGATCAACCCTATCATCAAATTCAGAACGACGATCGCGCCCAGGGTTACCGTGCTTATCCCGAAGGGAGCGGTGACCTGCAGAAGAACGGGCACGGTGATGATCATTGCCGCGGTACCTTCCACAAAGGTGCCTAAAAAAAGCAGAATTACATTGATCCAAAGGAGTAAACCAAAAGGATTTTGAATGTTGTTGGATACTATCGCCGTCAACTTCTGGGGTACCTGTTCGATGGCGAGCATCCAGTTGAAAATATTCGCACAGGCGATGACTAGAAAAACGATTCCCGTTGTTTTTGCAGTACCAATAAATGCTTGTTTCAATTTCTCGAAATCGAGATCTTTTAATACCAGGAATCCTATAATCAGGGCATAGACGACGGCTATTCCGGAGGCTTCGGTTGCGGTAAACACCCCGCTCAGTATCCCTCCCAATATGATAATGGGCATCAGCAGAGGTACTATGGCCTTTACGAACACCCTGGCTATTTGCACCAGACTCGCCGCTTTTTCATTCTTTGGGTAATTCCTCTTATGGGCATAGATGTAGCTCACCAGCATGAGCCCGAATCCCAGCAGAACTCCCGGAACAACACCCGATAAAAACAGTGCAGCTACGGAGGTACCGCTGATCAGCGAAAATATGACCATCGGGATACTGGGCGGAATTATGGGACCAATGACGGAGGAAGAGACGGTTACCGCAGCGCTGTAATCGGTATCATAGCCCTGCTCCTCCATGGCAGGGATGAGCATAGAACCGATAGCCGAGGTGTCGGCCACGGCGGAGCCGGTGATACCGGCGAAAAACATGCTGGTTACTATGTTCACATGGGCTAATCCACCTTTGAAATGACCGACCAGCACGTCGGCAAAATCGACAAGTCTCTTTGTTATACCGGCCTTGTTCATCAATTCACCGGCCAGTATGAAAAAAGGAACCGCCATAAAGGGAAATACATCGAGACCCGTAAACATTCTTTGTGCTATCAGGGTCAAAGGAATGTCATGTCTTACCAGCAGAAAAACCAAAGAAGAAAAGCCGATGCTGAAAGCGATGGGTACTCCGATAATCAAACATAGTATAAATGCAATTAATCCTATTACCATTACTTATCGTTCCGGGACTTGATCAGTTTAAATACTCCGGTCCAATTCACTGAAATATAGATATCTGTGAACCAGCTGGAGAATCATCGTCACCATACCGACGGTGACGGATATGTACGGTATGCTCATCGGTATCTGCAGGGCGGGAGATATCTGGCCTTTAAGTGTCGACATATGCTCTAATGATTTCAGCAACACCGAGACCAGGAAAATAAGTACAACAATGTTGCTGAGATGAAAGAGAGCCTTCTGCACGACCTTGGGCAGGAGCTTCCTTATAAACGTTATATTCACGTGATCGCCGTCTCTGATGGCAATACTCATTCCCAGGAAAGCGCACCATACCATGATGTAACGCCCCAATTCCTCCGCCCAGATAATCGGGAATTTGAACACGTACCGCGTCAACACGTTGATTGTCAGATTCACGATCATTACGGACAGCAGTACAAAGACGGCTACATTTATACTTTTTTCAATATACTTAAAGACTTTGCGAAGTGGCTTCAACAAATCCATGTGTTTCTCTTTTCCTGAATCAAGGGGAAGGAAGGCGGATACACACACCTCCCTTCCCGATTCTTGGGAACTCTACCCTACATTCTACCCTATTAAAGCTCCGCCTTTTCCTTGTCAACTACTCGATCGACTTCTTTCAGGAACTTGTTGATAATCGACGCATCCATCTTTGTTTTCAGCCAATCGATTACCGGTCCCTGTGTCGCCTGCTTGAAAAGCTCTCGCTCCTGCTCTGTCGGAACATACACTTCCATTCCCGCTTCTCTGAGCCTGGCGATTCCTGTGGCTCCCAGCGCCTGCTGAACACCTCTGCCTACACCCGAACTGATTTTTGCCGAGTCAAGAACAATGTACTGGAGGTCGGCAGGAAGACTCTGGAAAAACTTTTCGTTGATAAGAAACCAGTCTACGCCGTACACATGACCGTCGAGGGTTACGTACTTCTGCACCTCTGGGAAATTGGCTACCAGGATAACCGATATCGGATTCTCTTCCCCGTCAACGACTCCGGTCTGCAGTGCCGTATACGTTTCGGTCCAGGCGATCGGCGTGGGGATAGCTCCCAGCGATCTTACCAGGGTCACAAAGAGCGGAGTCTCCATGACCCGAATCTTCAGTCCTTTCAGATCGTCGGGATTTCTGATCGGTCTCACGTCGTTGGTGAAGTTTCTAAACCCGACTTCGGCAAATGCCAGACATCTGACGCCGGTGTCCTTCAAGAGCTTCTCTCTCAGTTCGTCTCCTACAGGACCATCCAGCACCTCCCAGGCCACGGCGGCAGACGGGAAAAGATAGGGAATGTCGGTGACCATGGCGGGGGGAAAGAAACTACCCATTACACCGGAAGCAACTCCGGCTTGAACGATCCCCGATTGTATCCCTTCGACATACTCCCTTTCGGCGCCCAAAGCGCCTGCCCCGAAGACCTGTACCTCGATTCGTCCTCCGCTTCTGGCATTTACGAGGTTGGCGAAGGCAACGCATTGCGTATGTTTTCTGGATGTAAAGATATTCGTCGAATCCGCGTGCGCCAGTTTCAATACGTACTTGGCTGCCCCCGCTGTAGGCGTTACAGCTTCAGGTATTTCGGGCTTTTCCGATTGCGCTCCAGCAAAGACAAATGCTGCAGCAATAACCAGAAAAACAAGTGCGGTTACGAGTTTTTTCATAGCTCGTACACCTCCTCTCTAAAAGATTTTTACGAAGCAACGCTTCGTTTTTCATCCAAATACCGTTCACACCTCACGGCGGCCAGCCGAGGGTGTAGATATGCTTGCCCCCATCCGAGGGGCCTTTCAGCAATTTGTCTATCTCCTCTTTATCCCGCTGGGTCATATATTTGCTTTCCGGCAGCACACCGGGTGGGAATTTCGCCAGAATATCGTCGTGCAGCCGGACCACGTAATCCAGATAGGTTTCTATGGCCCGGTAGGCCTTCTCGGCCTTGGCCAGCGACGGCTTGCCCAACACGCCTTCCGGATAAAGGGCGAACTCCACGCCGCCCCCCCCGATATGGCTCTGACCGGGGATGGGGAGATAGTAGATATCCCCGCCCTTGTCGATGTGTCCTTCGGGCAGAAATCCCCAGGTTTTCGTATCCACCACGTTCTCCATCTGCACGAACTCGG
>CAYMEK010000051.1:0-33087 GCA_964389305.1 uncultured Spirochaetaceae bacterium | reverse complement strand
CGAGCTTCCCGCGGTGGTGGTAAACATGATGCGGGGCGGGCCGGGACTGGGCAATATCGCCGGGGCGCAGGGGGACTACTTCCAGGCCACCAAGGGAGGGGGGCACGGGGACTATCGTATGATTGTGCTGGCCCCGGCCTCTGTGCAGGAGCTGGCCGATCTGGGGGTGGCCGCCTTCGATCTGGCCGATCGCTATCGTATCGTGGTGATGATCCTGGGGGACGGCACCTTGGGACAGATGTCGGAGTCCCTTTGCCTGCCCGAGCCCTCCGGGGAAAGCTTCGACAAGTCATCCTGGGTTCTCGACGGAGCCATCGGCAGGGAGCCCAGGTACCTCGCTTCGCTTCGTCTCAGTCCCGAGGACGCTCTGGAGAAAATCAACCTGCGCCTGCAGGAGAAGTACCGCAGAATAGCCCAGGAGGAGGTGCGATACGAGCGCTACGCCTGTGATGATGCCGAACTCCTACTGGTCGCTTTCGGCCTCGCCTCCCGCATCTGTAAGGCCGCGGTGAACAGGCTGCGGGAACAGGGCGTCAAGGCGGGGCTGTTTCGACCCGTCACGCTATGGCCTTTTCCCTCCCGCGAGCTGCTGGAGACGGCGAAGGAGGTCGACAAGGTATTGGTGGTGGAGATGAATGCCGGGCAGATGCTGGAAGACGTACGGCTGGCGGTAGGCGACAAGGTGCCGGTCAGTTTTTACGGGCGCACCGGCGCCATGGTCGTAGAGGTCGAGGAGATCGTGAAGAGGATTAAGGAAAAATGAGGAGCGAAGAAGGGGGAATCAGGCGTGTATACGGCCGTCCGGAGGCGCTGGTCGACGTTCCCACTCATTACTGTCCCGGCTGCGGGCACGGGATCATTCACAAGCTCCTGGCCCAGGGCATCGACGAGCTGGGGATCAGGGAGAAGACGGTGGTCATCGCCCCGGTCGGCTGCGCAGTGTTAATTTACCACTATATCAGGGTCGACGGGCTGGAGGCTGCCCATGGTCGGGCGCCGGCTGTGGCTACCGGCCTGAAGAGGGCGCTGCCGGACCGTACAGTGATCTCCTACCAGGGCGACGGCGACCTTTTGGCTATCGGCACGGCCGAAACGATTCACGCCGCCAACCGGGGCGAGAATATAACGGTCCTGTTCGTGAACAATGCGATCTACGGCATGACCGGCGGTCAGATGGCTCCGACCTCTCTAGCCGGACAAAAAACCAAGACATCGCCCTACGGCCGCAATCCGGCAGAGGCGGGTCAGCCCATCCGGGCCTGCGAGCTGCTCAACACTTTAGAGGCGCCGGTGTTCATCGAGCGCTGCTCGGTAAGCAATGTGCGAAACATCCAGAAGGCCAGGCGGGCCGTCAAGAAAGCCCTGGAGAATCAGCTCAACGGTAAGGGTTTTTCGTTCGTGGAGTTTCTGTCCATGTGCCCGACCAACTGGGGTCTGAGCGCGCCGGCGGCGGCTCAGTGGGTGGACGGGGAGATGAGCTCTTACTTCCCCCTCGGCAATTTCCGAGACCGCTAGGAGGTCAGGCGATGCGTGAAGAGATCATCTTCGCCGGGTTCGGCGGCCAGGGAATCATCCTTTCGGGTATGGTGGTGTGCCAGGCGGCCATGGCGGAAGGCAAGAAAGTAACCCATATACCATCCTACGGCGCAGAGATGCGCGGCGGTACTGCCAACTGCTCGGTGGTGGTCTCCGACGATCAGATCGCCTCTCCCCTGGTGCCCAGTCCTTCGATTTGTGTGGTGATGAACAAGCCTTCGCTTGTCAAGTTCGAGCCGCGGGTCCGGGAAGGCGGCATTCTTCTTTATAACTCCTCGCTCATAGACATCGAACCATCCCGCCGCGACATCCGCATCTTTCCCGTTCCCGCCAACGAGCTGGCCGAGAAAGAGGGCAGCACCCGTTCGGCCAACATGGTCATGCTCGGTTTTCTGGCCGCGCTGAAGCCTGATGTTGCCTCTCTCGAGTCGATCACCAAAGCAGCGGCTGAAGCGGTATCGGCACGCCACCGGGATCTAAACGAAATCAACCGCCGTTGCCTTAGGCGGGGTTTCTCCCTCAACGGGCAGGCGGCTTCCCCAGGCTCCAAGGCTTCCGCAGGCCAGCCCGCCGGCGGACAAACCGGATAGAGACTGAAGACCCTTCCCTAGCCCGTTCAGACCCTCCGCCACTGGGCCTGGACCTGCAATCTCTCGCCCGGCCCGCCGGCGGACCGTGACCGCCGCGAGGTTCATTCTGAGTCTCGGGTGAGGTTGCCCGTTTCCACCAGCTTATATTCGGAAATTCCGAAGACGGCCAGAGCCCGCTCCAGGCAGCTCCTACGTATCACCAAGATCACCTGCTTGCCGGCGCTCTCGTCTATCACCCGCTGCAGCGCCCGCGCCAGTCCGCCTCCCCGCAGCTCAAGGGGTCCGATTTCATCTACGATCAGATACCGGCAGCCGGTGGATAGGGCTTCGACAAGCCAGTCGTTGGCCTTTTCCTTGCCTGGAGCGGATACCTCAAAGGGGCCGGCCCGCTCGGCGTCCTGCCACCCAGGGGGACGGAAGTTCGTCAGGCGTGAAAACGGTACGGTCTCTCCGGTCGCGATTCGCCGGGCGTCATAGCCGATCCTGATCCCTGCGCGGTAGACTTTTTCCAGGAGGATTCCGTCGCTGTCCTTATTTCGGTCACTGAAGGACTTGCACCAGGAAGTCTTACCCGAGTCCACCTCGCCGCTGAGCACGACCAGCGTCAAACGCGGCCTCTCAGGTGAGTGCTTTTTCGTACACTCGGTAGACCTTGGTCAGCCGGAGGTCGAGCTTTTGCAAAGCGTTGATCATCTTCGGGTTGTCTTCGAGCACGTAGTTGGCTTCCAGCCGCACCCCCCGGGGAGCCAGCGCCTCGAAAAGGCTCACGTACAGCAGCACATCCAGTCCCAGACTATGATACTCGGGCGCACGGCCAGACCGAACAGGCGATAGTCCCGCAGTTTCCTCAGCTCCCGGAACAGGGTGATGAAGCCGAAGGGCAGCAGCCTGCCGCCGGTCTTCCTCAGACAGGCGTTGAGATCGGGAAAACCCAGGGAGAAACCGACCGGATGCCCTGAGTCTTCGACCATCCAGATGGCGTCCGGGTCGGCGATGGGCTTGAGTTTTTTGAGCACCGCTTGCAGCTCTTCGCGGTCGTAGGGTACCCAGCCCCAGTTGTTGCGGATCGCCTCGTTGGAGATGCGCCAGATGGCCTCGGCCTCGGCATCGAGCTTCTTCATGTCTATCCGCCTCACCGAGATCTGCGGGCGGAGTTCGAGCAGTCTTTCCCGGAAGCGGATGAAGCGCTGCGGAATGTTGTAGCCCTGTCTGGCATCCGCTTCGTAGGCGTACAGGTCCTTTACCTTGAGATATCCGCAGCCCTCCGCGTATTCGTTGTAGAAGGGCGGGTTATAGGGAGTCATGAACATCGCCGGGCTGTCGAATCCACTGTAAAGGAATCCCCAGCATTCCGATACCGGGTTGATCGGTCCCCTGATCGTCTCCATACCTCTGGCGGCCAGCCACTGCTCGGCCCGGGAAAACAAAGCCCGGGCTACCTCGGGCTCCCGAATGGATTCGAAGGAACCGAACATGCCAATGCGGAAATGGTAAAAATCGTTGAAATTGTGGTCCACGTAGGCGAGAATCCTTCCCGCCGTCCTGCCTCCCCGGCGGGCCAGGAACATGGCGTAGTCCGAGTGGGACAGGATGGGATTCTTGGTGCTGAAGTTCTGTCGCTCCTCCATCCACATGGGGGGCGACCAGCGGCAATCGTCCCTGTACAGGCGAACCGGCCAGTAGATGAACTCCCTAAGCGCCTTCTTGCTTTGAGCTTGCTCGATCGCGACAGTCAACAGGGTCCGATTGTACCCTTATCTGTCGTCTTTGCCAATCTATGGCGGGCGGTGCTTCGAAGCCACAGCCGGTCGAGACAGCCGGTTCCTGCACCCAGCTTTGCCGCAGCCAGCTTCGCCGCAGCCGGGATGCGGGCCGTCGCCTCTCCCTCCGGGGTTCGTCGTCCAGACGGCCCTTGATAGATGATCTCCATCGTCTATACTATATATAGAGACGCATGAAAGCTCGGATACTTGCCGCGTTTCTCCTCTTTGTATTGGCCGTCAGAGCCGGGGGCTGGGATGAGCCGCAGGAGATGCGGGAGCGGCGCCTTCAGATGGTACGCCGCCAGATCGTTGCCCGGGGCGTGGAGGACGAGCGGGTGCTGGAGGCCATGCGGAGCGTTCCCAGGCACCTGTTTGTCCCCAAAGGGCTTCAGAACAGGGCCTACAACGATAATCCCCTGCCGATCGGCGAGGGGCAAACGATCTCCCAACCCTATATCGTGGCCCTGATGACCGAGCTGCTCGAACCGCAGCCCGGAGACCGGGTGTTGGAGGTCGGCACCGGCTCGGGCTATCAGGCGGCGGTTCTGTCACCGCTGGTGCAGGAGGTATACTCCATAGAGATCAAGGAACTATTGTACCGGCAGGCCACCGAAACGTTGAAGGAGCTTGGGTTCGAGAATGTGCACACCCGCCACGGCGACGGGTACTACGGCTGGGAAGAAGCTCAGCCTTTCGACGGCATCATCATCACCGCAGCGGTGGATCACGTTCCGCCTCCGCTTCTCGCGCAACTTGTAGACGGCGGCAAGATCGTGCTCCCCCTTGGTCATCCTTTCAGCTTCCAGAATCTGGTGGTGGTCACCAAACGGGGAGAGGATTATCAGCTCGAACAGGTAACCGGCGTGCTCTTCGTCCCGATGACGGGCAAGGCCCTGGAAAAGTACAAATAACCCCATTCGCCGGTTGATGATTTTCTTCGCCGTCTTCGCCGTTTCCCTGGCCTCCCTGTGCTACGAAGTACTTTTGACCCGCTTTTTTTCTTTTTCCCAGTGGAATCACCTGTCCTTCATGGTGATCAGCATCGTGCTGTTCGGCTTCGGCTTGAGCGGCAGCCTCCTGAGCCTGGCGGAGAGCCGCCGCCCCGGGTGGACCCGCTCGATCCTGGGCTCCGGGCGCCTGCCGGCGCTGATCGCTCTCTGCTCTCTGTCCATGAGCGGGTCCTTCCTGCTGATCAAGAACATACCCCTGGATTATTTTCGCATGCCCCTCGAGTGGGTTCAGGCAGGATACCTGCTGGCTACCTTCTGCATCCTGCTGCTGCCGTTTTTCTTCGCCGGTGGGGTGATCTCTTTGGCGTTCGCCGGACTGCCAGGCCGCTCCGGCTGGATCTATTTCGCCAGCATGCTGGGCTCGGCCGTGGGAGCCCTGCTACCGGCCGCCCTCCTGCCCGTCCTGGGAGAGGGCGGCACCATTTTCTGCTGCGCCCTTGGACTGCTTGCCTTTCCCATCGCCGCCTCTCTTTTCCGGCTTTCTCGCTCTCCTCGACCGGCTGTGCTGCTATCCTCCCTGGCTCTGTTTGTCGTAACCGGCGCTTTCCTGTTGTACCGGGGCGGCGCCCTGCTGGAGATCCGCCCCTCTCCTTACAAGCTTCTCTCCCAGGTTCTGCAGTTTCCGGATACCAGGGTCACGGCCGGTAAAAACACGTTGAGGGCCCGCTTCGACAGGTTGGAGAGCCCCTACATCCGTTTCGCTCCGGGGTTGAGCTTGAAATACGCAGGCTCTCTCCCCGAACGGACCTTCCTGGTTCAGGACGGGGATACCTTGTTCGTGCTCTACCGGCTAGATGATCCGGAAACGCTGGCCTTCAGCCGCTACACCCATTCCTTCGCCGGATACCTGGTCCGTGACGAGGGAGGCCTGGCCGACGCTCTGATCCTGCAGCAGGGCGGAGGCTTGAGCCTGCCCTGCGCCGCCTCCGCCGGAGTGGGGGAGATTACCGTACTTCTGGATCATCGGGAGGCCGCGGAGTTGTACGAGAGCCGCTACGCTTCCGATTCGATTCGGGTGAAGGCGGGCAACCTGCGCAAGCTCCTGTGTCGAGACCGCGGTCGCTACGACCGCATCCATCTGGAAAGCTGGGGACCTTCTATTCCCGGCGTAGCCAGCCTGAACCAGGAGCACTTGCTTACGGTAGAGGCTTTTAAGAGCTATATCGACCACCTGCGGCCCGGCGGCGTGTTCATCCTCTCCAGGAAGCTGCTTCTTCCCCCTTCCGACCTTCTGCGCCTGTTCGCCACCGCCTATACCGCTGTCAAGGGCCGGGGGGTGGGGCGCCCGGGCGAGCACATCGTGGTGATACGCGGTTGGGACAGCTACACCCTGCTGCTTTCCCCCTCGCCCTTCCGGCAGCCCGAGCTGGAGAACATCAGGGAGTTTTGCAGGCAGCGTAACTTCGATCCGGTGTTCTATGACGGGATCGAGGAACGCGAGGTCAACCGCTTCAACCGTTTCCAGGAGCCATACCACTACCGGGAAATCCAGGCGCTGTACCGGGCGTTGGAGAGGGGAGAGGCAGAGCAGTACTTCCGCGGCTACTATCTGGACATCGCCCCGGCTACCGACGACCGGCCCTTTCACAGCCGCTTCACCCGCTGGCTGGAGATCGGCGACCTGTACAGAACCACCGGAAGCCGCCTTTACTCCCTCCTGCTGTCCGGGGAGACGGTGGTGCTGGCGGTGCTGGCGATCGCCCTGCTGCTCGGCGTGCTTTTCCTGCTTCTGCCCCGTCTGCTCTCGGGCCCACCGGCTGCCCGGAGAAAGCGTCGTGCTGCTGGCACCTCGCACCTACCTGCGCTGCTCTACTTTCTCGCTACGGGAGCCGGATTTATGTTCCTAGAGATGAGCTTCCTGCAGCACTACACCTTCCTGTTCGGAAATCCGGTACTCGCCTTCGCCGTGGTTCTGGCCACGCTGCTGGTCGTGTCGGGGGTCGGCGGCGCAGTATCCGCCGGCTGGAACCTCCGCTCTCTGCATTACGCGTTGGTCCTCCTCATAGCCTGTCTGGGGCTTTTGTTTTTCATCGCCCGGCCGCTGGGATACGTACTCTTGGGCAGCACCCCGGGGATTCAGGCCGTAGGCGCTGTCGTTCTATTGGCTCCGGCGGCTTTCCTGGCCGGCATTCCCTTCCCGACGGGCTTGCGGATTCTGGCAGACGATCCAGGTTCCCGGGCTTTCGGCTGGGCCGCCAACGGCATCGCTTCGGTAGTGGCTTCGATCCTGGCCCTGCCCCTGGCTATGACCTGGGGCATTTCCCGTCTGCTTCCGGCCGCCGCTTTTTGCTACGTTGTTGTGATTGGAGCCTCGTGGTGGCAGCGCTCGCGTGCGAGCGCTATTTCAAGCCGAACAGGGTGAGCAGGCCGGTTGAGAACCAGGGTACGTAGGTTATCAGGAGCACTACCGCCAGCAAGGCCAGGAAGAAGGGGATGACGTTTTTATATATGCGGACAAGCGGCTGGTTGAAGCGGTAGGCGGCTAGGAAGAGGTTCAACCCCACCGGCGGGGTAAGATAGCCGACTCCGAGGTTGGCCAGGAAGATCACCCCCAGGTGCACCGGGTGGATACCGAAGGACTCCCCGACCGGAATAATCAGGGGAACCACCACCAGGATGGCCGAGAAGATGTCCATGAGACACCCGGTGATCAGCAGGCCCAGGTTGAGCAGGATCAAAAACACATACTTCGAGCTGATGTTGTACCGGACCCAGGTGCTCAGGCGCATCGGGATTTCGGCGTCCACGAGGTAATACTGCAGGCCTTTGGCTGCGGCCAGGATGATCAGCACGCCGCCGACGATAGGGATGCACTTCAGCATGACCCGGGGAAGGTCTTTCAGGCTCAGATCCCGCTGCACCAATACCTCGATGATCAGGGCGTAGAGCACTGCCACTGCTCCCGTTTCCACCAGGGTCGTGATCCCGAGAAAATAGCCGAGCAGGATAATAACGGGCAGCAGCATTTCCCAGAACGCCCCCTTGGCGGCCAGCAGCGCCTCCTTGATGTCGAAGGGGACCGCCTTGACCTTGCGGGTCACGGCGGTTATCACGCCAAATCCGCAGAGAGTCAGGACCATGAGCAGGCCAGGCAGGATGCCTCCCACGAACATGTGCAGAATATTGATCTGGGCGATGACGCCGTAGAGGATGATGGGCAGGCTGGGAGGAAACAGCAGACCGATGCTGCCCGAGGCGGTGATCAGACCGTTGGAGAAGTCCGTGCTGTAGCGCCCGCTTTCCACCAGGATATACACCAGCAGAGCGCCCAGAGCCAGGATGGTGACGCCCGTGGCGCCGGTGAAGGTGGTGAAGAAGGTGCAAACCAGCACCGCCACTATGATCAGGCCGCCGGGAAGCCAGCCCAGCCAGGCCCGGAACAACCGCATAAGGCGCTCCCCGGCCTTGCTCTCCGAAAGGATGAAACCGGCGAAGGTGAATAGGGGAATGGTCGGGATGTAGTATCCGGTGAGCAGCGTGTAGGCCTCGCTGGGGATCACTTCCAGCGCCCCAAAGGAACGCACGAACAGCAGATAGGCCACTCCGCCCAGCACAATGAAGATAGGAGAGCCGAAAAATATCGAGACCACCAGCACGATGACCGCCGCAGGAACCAGCTTCACCGACACGGTGGAAAACAGCTGCTCCAGAGTGCCGAAAAGCGCGGGCAGCTCAGCAAACACCGTATAGAGGATGTTCAGAACCGAGCTGAAGGCGATGATTGTTCCCAGAAGGCAGCCCAGGGCCGCGATGGCGCGGTTCAAAGGCGGGAGCGGAGCACGGGTAAGAAAGCGCACTGTAATAATGGCAAACCCGAGGGGGATGACCGCTGCGGCCGCCTGGATGGGTATGAAGGCGATGGTTTTAGTGGGGTCGAAACCGATCAGGAGCAGTGACAGGGCGCTCCAGGTCATTGCTGAAGATATGGTGGCGGCCAGGAAGGTTGTGACGGTCGTTATCCAGCTGCGCTCCGGCTCCCGGATCATCTCCAGGCCGACGGACAGGGTGATGTGCTTGCCCTCCCGTGAGGTGATCGCCCCGCCCAGACAGGTCAGCCAGAGCACCAGATGGTTGGTAAGGTCTGCCGAGCTGTGGATCCCGGTCTTGAAGAAGACGCGGGCCAGGATTTCCAGGGTGGGCAGCACGGCGATGGCGAGTAGAATGACGCTGGAGACACCGTTTTCAAAAAGGAAAAGTCCGTGCAGGGCTTTCCCCCGGGTTGGATATTCAGGCTGTTCCCCGGACATTACCTTGCGCGGTACTCCTCAACGATCCTCCTCGCTTCCTCGTACAGGTCCCGGGAGATAACGTCGCCGATTAGGATGCGGAAACCCCTATCCACGAGTTGCTCCCATTCCGTCAACGCTTCGGGGGGCACCTCATGAATAATCAAGCCGTTTTGCTTCATAATCTCGATGGCCTGCCGTTCCACCGCCATGACCTCATCATGCAGGTTGTCCATGGCGCTTTGGGTGACCTCTTTGAGCTTGGGACGGAGATCTTGGGGAATCCGTCCCCAGGCCCGGTTGGTGATCACCAGTCCGCCGGTAAGGGGGGTCCAGTTTATATCGGTCATGTGCGGCGCCAGAGCGAACCACTGCATGGAGGCGGCGGTGAGGGGAGAGGCCGAAAAAACCTCGATCATGCCGCTTTGCAGGGCGGCATAGGCGTCGTTGGCCGAAAGAGGGACGATGCGAAAGCCCATCTCTTTCCAGGCCTGGTCGACCTCCGGGCTGCCTTCCATGACGAAAAACCGTAAGCTTTGGAAATCCTCGGGCGTGATTACTTTTTCCTTGGCAAAGAAACGCAGCCAGCCGGATTGGGCAAACGCCAGGAAGGTAAATCCTTTTTGCTCCAGAATCGCTTCCAGTTGGGGCCGCAGGTGTTCGAACAGGTAGTGCAGCTCCTCGTCGTTGCGGGTCAGAAAGGGAAGCTGGTAAACGAGGAAATCCGGATCGATCTTGCCCAGGCCGGAGCCGGTCAGCGCCGCCGCCTGCAGCTGGTTGATCCGCATCTTGCGGATCAGGTCCGGCTCGTCCCCGGCTATTCCCCCGCCGTAGACTTTCATGGTGATTCGTCCGGCGGAGATTTTATGCCAGTCGAGGGCAATGCGCTTCAGAGCCTTGTCCCAGGGCGAACCTTCGGGTGCCAGGCTGCCAACCTTGATTAGCTGGGCGGCGCTCTCGGCGGCGGGAAGGAGTAGCATTGCTGCAAGGATCAGCACTGTTGGTAACGCTCGGAGACGGCGACTGTTCATCCCTAGGGAACTCCTTTCCTCGATGCGCTAATATGATATACCTATTCCTGTCCTTTTCCGACCGGCTACTCCCCGGCCGACTCGTCCTCGGAGTCCAGCAGGAAAAAATCCTCCTGGTGCTCGAGCAGCCAGCGCGCTCGCTGCTGGCTCAGCAGGTTCTGCAGCCGGTTCTCCGGGCTGGCTTCCACGTCTATGTCCAGAGCCTGACCCAGCAGCAGGCGGAACTCCTCGACGTCCTGATTGGCCACGGATACCGTCGTAGCCAGACCCAGGTACGGGGAGGCGGACAGGCCGGCCGATTCCTCCACAGCCTTCTGGAAGTGGTAGCGCGCCCTTTCCTCGCTTCCGCCCATCGAGGCCGGCAGGGAGCCGTAGACGGAAATCAGGGTGTCGTGAATCATCCCGTTGCCGAATGACTCGTCCAGCTCCAGGGCTCGTTCGATCATCCGCAGCGCCTTGGGTAGATTGAGCAGCAGCTCCATGTCGAAGGGTTCGGTGGAGAAGGCTCCCAGCCAGGAGGCGGAAGCCCAGAACAGGTAGGGTACGTCTTCGTTTTCGGTCGACGCCAGCGCCTCCTCCATCTGGTTGTTGGCGAGGTGCTCGCCGAAGCCCGGATGGCGCAGCTCCAGGGCACGGAGCAGGTACCCGCGTCCCCGCAGATACATATTCTTGGCACGTTTTAGCATCTGTTGCTGCTTTTCGTAGTCGGTTTCAGGAAGCATGCCGGCCGGGGTTTGGATGAACGCATTGGCGTACATGGCAAATAGACTGCCGGTGCTCAACAGCAGCTCCTCGTTCTTCGGTGCCTGTTCGAGCAAAGATTCATACAGCTTCATAGCGAAGGGCAGGGCGTCTGCGACCAGTTGCGGATCGTCGTCACTGGTGAATACGGTGCTGTCTCCCGAAGACATGGTTTTAGCTACCACGTTTACTGCCATTTTGTTGATGGAGCAAGAAGCAAACAACCCTACCGCGGCCGCTACGGCGAGCAGGACAGAACCTCGCGATATTCCCATAGCCCGATTGTGCCATGGAGAACACGGTTAGTGCAATAGAGAAATTCTATTAGCTATCACAATCAGATATTAATTCTTGACTGCGCCGGTGGGTAAAGATTACGATACTGAGAGAGCCGGTTGAAGAGGAGCCTCTATGCAGGTCCTGTTCGTGGGTGTCGACCAAAATGACATCCAGCTCAAGGAAGATCATACCCTACAACCTTTGTTCGCCGAGGACATAGAGGAGGCAATCCGCTTCCTGTTTCACATCGATATCGACGCGGTGGTTCTCGATCTAAGCTCGACGTCCGAGCCGGCAACAGAGGCGGCCGTTAGAAGCCTCAGGCACAAGACTGACCTGCCGGTAGTGGCACTGGTGGTCGACGCCGAGCAGGGTTCTCGGGCGCTCACTGCCGGCGTCCAGGATTTCATCCTGAAAGACCTGGTCAGGGAGGATCTGCTTACCCGGGTGCTCCGTTATTCGGTTCAACTCCAACAGACCGCCAAGGCGGTGACTGCCCTCTCCGGGGAGGTGGAGAGGCTGAAAGACTACGACAACCCCTTTCGCTCTTTTTTTATCCGCTCCCCGGTCGGCATGGTGGTGATGGATCCAGGGGGACGGCTGGTGCGGGTGAACAGAGCGCTGCAAAACATGCTGGGGTGTTCGGCCGCGGAGCTTCTGAACCAGCCTCTGTCGATGTTCATCCACCCCGACGATTCACTTGACTACATTGAGAGGCTGGCCGCGCTTCAGGAGGGCAGGATAGGGTTTTTCGAAACCGAGAACCGGTTTTACCGCAAGAACGGCGAGATAGCCTGGTGGCGGGTGACGCTTTCCTATTTGAAGGAAAAGAAGGGCAGTGCGCGGCTCATCTTCGGACTGGTCAAGGATGTCAGTAACTGGAAGAAAAGCGAGGTGGATCTGCAGAAGGCCAAAGAGCTTGCTGAAGCCATGGCGAAGACCAAGACTGAGTTCCTGGCCAATATGAGCCACGAAATACGGACCCCGATCCACACCATCACCGGGATGACCGAGCTTCTTCTGGAGACACATCTGGATATGGAGCAGGTCGAATACGCCCGGCAGATAAGCTTCTCCGCAGATGTGCTACTCAACCTGGTTAGCGACATCCTCGACTATTCGAAAATCGAAGCAGGTAAGCTGAACCTAGAGCAAATTGATTTTGATCTGTACGAGTTGCTGGAGAGCGCGGTCGATCTGGTGATTCTCGAAGCCCATAAAAAGAATCTTGAGGTGATCTTGGAGATGGCCTCGGATGTCCCCCACCGCCTGCGGGGAGATCCGGCCAGACTGCGCCAGATTGTGGTCAATCTGTTCAACAATGCGGTAAAGTTCACCCAGCAGGGGGAGATACACATATCGGTAACCGAGACCAGACGCAGCGCATCGCGGAGCACGTTGAAGTTCACCGTCAGGGATACCGGAATAGGAATAAGCGGAGAAAAGCTGCCCGGGCTGTTTCTGTCTTTCTCCCAGGCCGACTCTTCCACTACCCGCAAGTACGGGGGCACCGGACTGGGCTTGTCTATCTCCAAGAGTCTGGCCGAGATGATGGGCGGATCGATCGGTGTGGACAGCGAGCAAGGAGTCGGCTCCACTTTCTGGTTCACGGCGGTGCTGAGGAGACAGGCCAAGGAGAATCTGTTCCGGGATGTGCCGGGAGACTTTTACGATGACCTGACTATCCTCCTGATCGACGACAATGCCTCGGCCCGCGGCGTACTAAAGGGGTACCTTGAGGCGTGGGGCTGCGCAGTGGAGGAGGCCGCCAACGGGGAACAGGGGCTGGAGAAGCTGCGAGAGCGTGGTGCTGCCGGGAATCCGTACGCCTTCGCTCTGGTAGACCTGCGCCTGCCGGGTATCGACGGCTGGCACGTAGCCAGCGAGATACACGCCGACCGGCGTAGCGATACCAAACTGATCCTGATGACGCCCCAGGGGATGGGCAGCGGAGAAGCCAAGATGAAGCTGCTCAGGTGGTTCGACGGTTACCTGAGCAAGCCGGTGAAAAAAGGGCAGCTTCTAGCCGAGATCTTCCGGGTCTTCGCCAGCGATTTCGAGATAGAGCTGGCGGAGTTGGAGGCGGCTGAAGAGACTGTGGAGGAGGTGGAAGTGCAGCCTGCCGCAGCCGAAGCAGCGGCAGGCAGCATTCTGGTCGTAGAAGACCACGAGGTCAACCAGCAGTTGTTCAAAGCAATATTGGAGAGGATGGGCTTCCAGGTACTCATCGCCGAGGACGGTCTGAAGGCCTTGGAGGCTGTCCGGGAAGCCACCTTCGATCTCATTTTTATGGATATCCAGATGCCCAATCTAAACGGCTACGACGCAACGCGACAGCTTCGCAAGATGGGAGTTCGTACTCCTATCGTGGCCGTAACGGCCAGCGCGCTGAAGGAGGAGCAGAAGAGGGCATTGGCAGCAGGTATGAACGGTTGCCTTACCAAACCATTCAAGAAAAAGGATGTCCTCGCCGTGTTGACCAGATGGCTACGGCCGACCTCCGGCTACCAGAGCAGCGGATCGGAAAACCTGGCCGAGGCCCCGGCAGTCGGCGCTTTCGACTTCAGCAAAGCCGTGGCCGCCTTCATGGGCCGTGAGGAGGTTGTACGCGGAGTGCTGGGCTCGTTCCTCGAGAAGCTCGAGGACAGGCTGTCGGCAATGATAGAAGCCTTTGACAACGGGGATATGGAGTGGATCAGCCGGGAGGCTCACGCAATCAAGGGCGGCGCCTGGAATCTGGAGGCTCGTTCCTTGGGAGAGGCTGCCCGCAGCCTGGAAGAAGCCGCCGGAGCAGGGGAAGCGGGAAAGGCCGGGAGGGCTCTGCGGCGCCTGCAAAGCGAATCCGAACGCTTTAAAAAGGCCGTCCTGCCGTGCCTGGAGCGGGGCGAGGGCAACGCCGTCTGAACCCCGGTCCAGCATACCGGCTTAGGGCTTACATGGTAAGGGTTATTCCCACCGGGCAGTGGTCCGAGCCCATGATTTGGGGAAGGATAAAAGCCTCCTGAAGAGCAGTCAGCAGGCGCTCGGCGATGCAGAAGTAGTCGATACGCCAGCCGATATTTCTCTCTCTGGCTCGGGTGGGCAGGCTCCACCAGGTGTAGTGTCCACCCTCCTTGCATAGCTCCCTGAAAGTGTCTACGAATCCTGCCGCCAAGTGCTCGCTGAACCCCAGACGTTCCTCGTCGGTGAATCCGGCATTTTGCCTGTTGGACTCCGGATGAGCCAGGTCGATCTCCTGGTGGGCAACGTTCAGGTCTCCGCAGAATACAACGGGATTGCTGCGATCCAGCTCCAGCAGGAAGGTACGAAAATCCCGGTCCCATTGCAGGCGGTAAGTCAGGCGTAGAAGCCCGCGGCGGGCGTTGGGGGTATACACGTTGACCAGGTGGAAATCCCGGAAGGTCAGGGTGATCAGCCTGCCTTCACCGTCATGCTTCTCCCTGCGCATCCCGTAGCGCACCTCCAACGGCTCGATTCTGCTGAAGCAGGCGGTTCCGGAGTAACCTGATTTGCGGGCTGGGTTCCAGTACTGGTAGGGAAACTCAGGCAGGAACGGTCCGACCTGTTCGGGGGCAGCGCGTACCTCCTGCAGGCAGAGGATCTCCGGCCGTTCTGCTTCGAGAAAGGCGAAGCCTTGTTTTCTTAGCACCGCCCGCAGTCCGTTGACGTTCCAGGAGATTAGCTTCATCCGCTACGGTCCGGTTCGGCGATTCTTCATGCCCAGCTCTGCAACTCGATGATGTTGCCCTCCGGGTCCCGCGCGTAGGTCCAGGTGATGGTGCCCGCTCCGGACACCTCGGCGCTCACGATCTCGCCCAGTTTCGAGCCTCCCGCCGCCAGCAGGGCCCGCAGCGCCTGTTCGACCTGATCCACTTCGAAGGCCAGGTGCCCGAGACCGGTACGGTTGGCCGCCGGTAGTCCGCCGGGAACGCTCTCGCCGTACTGGAAGATCTCCAGGGTGGGACCGTGCGGGCCGTGGCCGGGAAGACGCAGGTGCATGCCCTGCAGCCGGGCTCCGGGAACTCCGCTACCCTTTTCCAGCCACTGCCCCTGCAGCTCCCGCTTCGGCGGCACCGGCACACAGCCGAAAACCTGTTGGTAGAACTCGCTCAGCGCCCGCCAGTCGCGAGCCACCAGGTTGGTATGGACGTATCTCGCCTTCAAAGTCTTCGAGTCCATCGACACCTCCGTTTCGGGTCACCTTTTTTCTCCTCTCCCTCACCTTCCGACTGTACACCGCAATCGGCCGCCTGTCGATGCGTTTGGCTTTCACCACCCGACGATCTAGCTGGGCAGGGAACGGGTAGTGGAGGCATTGAGCGCCCAAGTAGTCGATATTTGCGTTCGGCAGTGGAATTCTATATCATTAAAAGAAGAAGGAGGAGCAAGATGCCTGTTACTGAGTTGAAGGAGTTTCTCGACAAGAACAAGGTGAAATACGTATCCATTCGTCACTCCACCACCTACACCGCCCAGGAGATCGCCGCATCCGCCCACGTCAAGGGCAGGAACATGGCCAAGACCGTGGTGGTCAAGCTGGACGGCAAGATCGCCCTGGCCGTTTTGCCGGCCAAGTACCAGGTGGACTTCGCCAGGCTGAAGGCCTGCTGCCGGGTTTCCTCGGTAGAGCTGGCCAGGGAAGAGGAGTTCGCCCAGCTTTTTCCGGGCTGCGAGACCGGGGCCATGCCCCCATTCGGTAACATCTACGATTTACCTGTATACGCCGACGAGTCTCTTAAAAAGGACGAGGAAATCGCCTTCAACGCCTGTTCCCATACTGAGCTGATCCAGCTTTCGTACCGGGATTTCGAACGGCTGGTGAAACCGACCTTCTGCCGGTTCTCCATTTTACGATAGGGTAAACGCCTGCCTGTAGCCTTACTCGGTCCTCTTCGCTATACTCCTTGAGCAATGAACGACAAAAACGATATGCGCCAGCGGGCGCAGCTCGACAGGCTGAAGGCGGTGGAAAACCCTAAAGGGATCTTCCGCACTACCCTGTCCTTCAATTCGCAGAGCATGCTCTGCCATTTCCGGATGAACAAAGGCTCGGAGGTCCCGCTGCACAACCACGGCGCCGTGCAGCACGGGTACGTGATTCGGGGCAGGCTCCGCTTCCTCCTCAAAGAGGGAAAGAGTTTCGTAGCCGAGCCGGGCTGCAGCTACGTGTTCGATTCCTGGGAACAGCACGGAGCGCAAATCTTGGAGGACAGCGAGGTAATGGAGTTCTTCGTGCCCATGCGGCCCGAGTACGCGGACAACTGAAAGAGGAATCCTCCATGAAAAAAATTGCCATTGGCTGCGATCCCAACGCGTCGGCGATGAAAGAAGTGGTCAAGAAACAGCTGGAGGATCTGGGCTACGAGTGGCAGGATTACGGCAGCGATGACCCGGTATATGCCAATGTCGCCTTCAAAGTGGCGGAGGCGGTAGCCCGGGAGGAGCATGAACGGGGAATCCTTCTATGCGGGACCGGCATCGGTATGAGCATCGCCGCCAACAAGGTTCCCGGCGCCTACGCCGCGCTGTGCTCGGACAGCTATTCGGCCGAACGCGCCCGCAAGAGCAACAATGCCAACATCATGACTCTGGGTTCCCAGGTGATTGGACCGGAGCTGGCCAGGACCCTAGTCTCGGTTTGGCTGCGATCCGAGTATGATCCGGGAGGTCGCTCCGAGCCCAAGGTCCGGCGTATTGCGGATTACGATCTGGAGCACCGCAGATAGGAGCCGGCGCTTCGGAGAGGGCTGCAGGCAGGGGGGAGGGCGACCGGAAGGGGAGGCAGCCCGAACGGGCCGTGGCCGCTTCCGGCAGAGGCGCCTCCGGCTCTAGCGGATGGCGACCATGTGCCGGTAGTGCAGGAGCAAGTCCAGGAAACCCTGGTTCTCAAGCGGGTTGGAGGCAAAGCGAAACAGGTGGGAGGGACAGGCGCAGTCCGAAGAGCCGAAGCGGGCAACCGAGCCGTCGGCCAGGCGGGCCAGATCCTCGGCCAGGGAGCACTCCAGGCGCCGCAGGCTTCGGACTACCAGGCTGCGGACGTCCCTGGAATCCACCTCGGCGAGCAGATAGTCGATATGCCAGCGCAGGATCTTCCTCCTGCGCCGATGCCGGGCTATCCTCGCCTCAAGGTTGCCCATTGCCGATCCGACGTAGACGTAAAAGCCGGCAGGTAGGAGCATGTCCCCGAGAGATCCCGGAGTGATCCGGCGGGAGCGTCTGAGCAGGATGATCAGTAGATAGGCGCCGCGGTTTTCGAAGGCGGCTTCGGCGGCCGTCAGATCCAGGGGTACTTCCAAATCCGTGACCGCCGCGCACCCGTCCAGCCCGGTTCGAATGGCCACTGCTCGCATCCAGATCCTGTCTTGCAGGCTGATAAGCTTGCGGGCGAAGGCGGGATCGGTGTGCAGGTTCGGAACGAATCGCCTGGCCCGCGGATTCATCAGCACGAACAAGATTCCCGCCTCCCGCCCCTGGTCAGCCAGGGTTTCCAGCGCCTGCAGATGCTTCAGCCCGCGCAGGGTGGGGGCGTCGGGGAACATGGCGGTACCTTCCTCGGTCAGGGTGCACCCCTTGGCTTCGAGGTAAAGCTTCTTGGAGCCGAGGCGAGATCGCCGGCCGGAAGATAGATCGAGGAGGAAATCCAGACGTGAGTCTGCCACCCGCACTTCCCGCTTGAGGGACAGGAGTTTGGGGAACAGGGCGGGAAGGATTAATTGCTCTGCAATGTCATTGATCCGGATAGAGTTAAGAGGGATCACCTCATCCCTGTATCGAGCGGCTGCCAGAAGGTAGGGAAGTCTATCAAGGCTGCCGCAGCTCGGTCCGGGCGTCCTCCCGGCCTGCTCTGGCGAAGTCCCGGGCCGCCTCTCGAGCAGGACCTTCCGGCCCGCGACGAGGATCTCCATCAGCCTGCCTGGGTTGGGGCAGTAGGCTTGCACGGATCTGCCGCCGAGATCGGCGAGAACGAGGAAGCGGTTCGGCCGTTCCAGGAACGTGGCTTCCTGAATACTACTGAAAAGCTTCAGATCTCCGTCCGTCAGCGGGCGGCCTTGACCCCGCCTCCTGCCGCGGCCCTCTTGACTTCCGCTTCCACGGCTGCCTGGTTGACCATGGTGATGTCGCCGGGGACCTCCTGAACCAGCATGCCGTGAGCGGCGCCCCAGTTTACGGCGGTCTCCAGATCTTTGCCCTTCAGCAGGGCCGCCAGCACACCTGAGGCGAAGGAGTCGCCCCCGCCTGTACGGTCCCGGATAGGCACATTCTCCCGTACAGGGGATAGGTACCATCTGTCCGTCCTGGTGTTGTAGAGTACGGCCGCCCAGCTTATCAAATCAGCATTATGAGCCCCGCGCCACTGGGTGCCGATCAGGCTGAGGTTGGGGAAGTCCCCGGCCACGTTCTTGATGGTTTCCTGGTAGGCGGGAAGCCAGTCGCTGAATCCGGCGCCCTTTTTGCTCTTGGTGTCGTAGCCCAGGGCGTCGGAGAGGTCCGAATCGTTGCCGACCAGGAAGCCGAGGTAGGGAGCCAGCTTCTGATTGATGGCCCTGGCCTTCTTCTTGTCCGGCTCGACCTTGGAGCGGTAATTCAGATCCCCGGAGACGAAGGTTCCGTGCTCCCCTGCCTTGCGCGCCGCCTCGATGGCCACCTCGGAGGTTCGCGGGCCGATCAGGGTGAAGATGCCGCCTGTGTTGAAGATACGCACCCCCTCCTCGCCGAACAGCGCGTCGAAATCGAAGTCCCCGGGCTGGAGGCGGGTCGCCGGGCTGTGGGCCCTGTAGTAGGTGGTGTTGGAAGGGATGACGCCGGAGCCGTTGTAGGTGAAGTTCACACCGTTGTGCAGGCCCCCCTTCTGGTCCGTTGAGTAGCGGCCGCCGTCGTTTTTCGTGTTCCACCAGATGACCTTGCTGACATCCACTCCTGCTTCCCGCAGTTGGTTGCGGATGTTTTCACCGATCGGGTCGTCTACCAGGGCCGTGAGCACGGCCGAACGCAGCCCGAAGGTGTAGGCCAGGCCGCAGGCCACGTTGGTCTCCCCGCCGCCCTGGGACACTCGGACGTTATCCCGCATGCGGGCGGTCGGTACGTCCCGGGGATCAAGGCGCAGCATCACTTCCCCCATCGATACGCTGTCGTACCGGCAGGACTCCTGAGACTTGATTTCCTGATAGCTTACCGTCTTGGCCATTGTTGTTTCTCCCGGCTGTAAAGCGCCTTCCGCGATTCCTCGCGGAGGGTTGGATTCATCTCACGGAGAAAACACGGTCGATGCGCTCTAAATCGTATCCACGACCGAGACAACGAACGCCCTGAGACTGGCGAAGGGCGCGTCCACCTGGATCTCTTTCAACTTCTCCAGTAGCTTGCCTTTGCGGGACTGCTCGATCACGGCCACGGTCACATTGTGCTTGTCCAGCTCGCTGTCCAGCAATGTCTTGCTGCTGGAGGCCACCTGCAGAGCTTCCCGAAAACGGGAATAATGATCGATCTTCAGCTCCGAAAGTACCTGTTTTAGCTGTTCATCCACGGATGGGTCGTGGGTTATGTAGACCATCAACTTTCCCATGCCTACCCCGTGCAGTGCCTATAGATATAGTACATTTGCTGCGGCAAATCAAGCCGCCATCCGGCTGCGCGGCAGCTGCGTCCAGGACCTCGCCTGCGGACCGATTTTTATTGACGGTTGGCGAAAACGTTCATATTTTTATGACTGACTATTCAGTCACTTTGAGGCGTAGACCGCACCAGGAGGAAGACGATCGTCAAGCTCCAAGTTCAGGAAGAAAAAGAAGAGAAAAAAGAGAGAAAACGTCGCACCATAATCCGGGCTTCATTGCGGGTGTTCGCCCGCAAAGGATACGAGACCACGGCCTTGGATGAGGTGGCTCGAGCGGCCCGGCTGGCCAAAGGCACCCTGTATCTGTACTTCAAAGACAAGCAGGACTTGTATTCGCAGGTCATGCTCAATGTCCTGGAGCGTTTGGAGACGTATGTCAGCGGGCAGATCGAGGAAACCCAGGATCCCTTTGAGCAAATGGAGGCCATCGCTCGAGCCCAGATCGCCTTCTTCGCTTCGAACAGGGGTTATTTCCGCCTGCTCACGGTTATCTTTGCGCCCGAGATGGCCGGCCACCGGCGGGAGCTCAGCGATCCTCTTTTCAGCAAACGCCAGAAGCTGGGCCGGTACCTGCACGCTTTGGTGGAGGAAGGCAAGGCAAAAGGGCTCATTCGCAGTGACATCGACACCCGGGACATGGTGTTAAGTTTCATGGGAATGGTGAACGAGGCGGTGCGGTCGATCTGCCTGGCCCGGATTTCGAGCAGCGCTGCGGACCGGAGCCGTAGTTCAGCAGCAGAACGGGCCGGGGCCATCATGAAGATCCTGACCCAGGGAATAGCCGTACAACCGGAAGGAGGAATATGTTCATGAAGCGAACAGGAGCGATCGCCGCTCTGCTCTTACTGCTCGTACTGGGCGCAGCCGGCGCCGAGACGTATCGTTTTACACTGCAGGAGGCCATCGGCTACGGGCTGGCCAACAGCACCGGGATCCAATCCAAGCGGCTGGCCCTGGCCGCCGCCCAGGCGGACCTGGCCGCGGCCAGATCCGCCTACTATCCCTCTCTTTCGGCCGGAGCCTCCTGGACCCATTTTTTCGATAGGACCGAGATACCCCCGACTGTCATCCCGGCTGGCTCCTTCGGCGGAGGGAATCCTCCGGCTGATATCGAGCTTTCTTCAGGAGGGTACACGATGGCCAGCGATCCGCTCGGTCTGTCCCTGGATTTGAGCCAGACTGTGTACACCTTCGGAAAGATCAAGGCCGCGGTAAGCCTGGCCGAGGAAGCGGTGGCCCAGGCGACCCTGGACCTGGAGGAGGAAACACGCCAAACCGTGACCCTGATCAAGAATGCCTTTTACGGCTACCTGCTGGCTCTGGAAGTGGCTTCGATCAACAAGGAGACCCTGGAAGCCAAGGAGGAGGCTCTGGAGGTGGCCAGGCAGCGTTTCAACGCCGGATTGGTGGCGGACTTCGAGGTCCTGAGGGCGGAATCGGACCTGGAAAGCTTCAAGGCAACGGTGATTTCCTCGAACAATGGCGTGCGCATTGCCCTGTTGAATGTCAAGAACGCCCTGGGCATAGAGGAGGAGGACTTCGAGTTCGAGCTGATCGGGGAGCTGGAGCCGATTCCCGTAGAGATCGACCGCGAACAGCTGGTGCAAACGGCTCTGACGAAAAAGTACGAGCTGCGAAGCTTCAGGAAGGGGATGGACATGGCGGCGGCCAGCGAGAAACTCAGCCGCAGCCAGAATAAACCGACTCTGTTGGCCTGGGCGAACTACAGCCTGCAGAGCGGATTCGACACCGCCTCCGGAGAAAACAGGTACTTCGATATCGATGCCTGGGAAGGGGACCTGACCATGGGATTGAACCTGAGCGTCCCGATCTCCGCCTTCTTCCCCTGGAGCAAGGAATCCGCGAACATCAAGAAAGCCCGGCTCGAGCTGCAGAACCTGCAGGTGCAATACGGAGCGTTGGAGAGCGGGGTGCGCATCGCCGTGGAGAGCAGCATCCTCAAGATCGCCGAGGAGCGGGCCAAGATCGCCTCCGGTAGGAAGAGCGTGGACCTGGCCCAGCGGCTCTACGAAGCGGCGGCGGACCAGTACGAGAGCGGCTATATCTCCAGCGTGGAGCTGAAGGACGCCCAACTCGGCCTCAACAGCGCCAGGCTGGCTTACGCCCAGGCCATCTTCAACTACAACCGCAATGTCCTGGATCTGATGGACGCGGTCGGTGTCGAGAGTTTCTAGTGCATGAAGTGAGGAGAATATAATGAAAAAAGGCGCACGCATCGTCGTCATTCTGATTGTCGTACTGGTGGTTGTAGCCGCGGGCCTGTATTTCGCCTACACGCGATTCGGGCCAGGTGCCGGGGAAGGCGCGGGTCCCGGCTTTTCTCTTTTCGGCAGGCCGCCGGGACAATCTAATGCCTCGGATGAGCAGGCCGCCGTACCGGTGGCCGTAACGGCTGCCGCGCGGGAGTCCGCCCGGGAAACCCTTCTGCTCTACGGTTCTGTGTACGCCCAGCAGGAAGTGAGCATTTTCACCACCGTGAACGGAAAGATAAGCGAGGTGCGGGTCCGGGAAGGCGACGCGATACGGAAAGGACAGGTCCTGGCCTTGATCGACCGGGACCAGGCCGGCTTGAAATTCGCACCCGCGGAGGTGACCTCCACCATTTCCGGCACGGTCAAGGATGTCCTGACCGAGGTCGGCGCCACGGTCAACCCTGCCGCGCCCCTGTTTCAGATCGCGGACATGGACGTGGTGGAAGTGGTAGTCTACGTGCCGGAAAAGAAGATCAGCCGGGTGCGGGCTGGACAGGAGGTCGAAATCAAGGTGGTCGCCTATCCCGAGCGCGTTTTCTCCGGGACCGTGGCCAGATTGAGCCCGGTAGTGGATCCCGCCTCCCGCACGCTGGAGACCCGCATCAGGGTGGTCAACCGGAACCATGCTTTGAAACCCGGGATGTTCGCCGAAGCCCGGATCGTATTGAGGCAGCTGGACAGTGCGGTCACCATCCCGTTGGCCGCGCTGGTGGACAAGGAAGGCGAGCAGGTCGCCTTCGTGGTGAATCAAGATACCGTGCACGAGGTGCGCCCCGTGATCGCTTTCGTAGAGGGAGAGAAGGCGGTGATCGAGAACGGAGTCGAGGCGGGCGACCAGGTGGTGGTCATCGGCCAGCAGAGTCTCAGCGACGGGGATGAGGTGGCCGTGGCGGAGGAGAAGGAATGAAGATAACCGATCTTTCGGTCAAGAGACCGGTCACCGCCACTGTTTTCTACCTGGCCCTGATCGTGGTGGGCGTCATCTCCCTGGGCCGTTTGGCCATTGACCTGATACCGGACATTTCTTTCCCGGTTATCGCCATCTATTCAACCTACCCCGGGGTATCGCCTCAGGAGGTGGAGGAAAACCTCACCAAGGTGATCGAAAGTGCGGCCGCCTCGGCCAGCCGCATCGAGAAGATCAGGAGCTCCTCCACCGAAGGGGCTTCTCTGGTGACCGTGGAGTACCAGTGGGGAACCGACCTGGCCGAGGCCGCAGGCGACCTGCGGGAACGGCTCGACCTGGTTCGAGACGTTATTCCCGAGGATGCCTCCCAGCCGGTGCTGTTCAAGTTCGACTTCTCTCTGACCCCGATCGTATTTTTATCCCTCGAGGGAAGGCGGGATCTGGAGAGCCTGCGCTACATCGCGGAGAACACGCTCCAGAACGGTCTCGAGCAGATCGACGGCGTAGCCACCGTTTGGGTGGAGGGAGGCCTGCAGCGGCAGATAAACATCGACCTGGACAGGACCCTGCTGGCCTCTTACGGCCTGTCCATCGACCAGGTGGCCAACGCGGTGCGGGCCGAAAACCTCAACGTCACCGGCGGCGCGGTGAACGAGGGAGCCCTCAGATACTCGCTGCGCACCGTAGGCAAGCTGGACGATCTGAATGAAATGCGCAGGATCATCGTAGGCAACACGAACGGCCGTCCCGTATACCTGGAGAACGTCGCCGCCGTGTACAGCGGCTACGCCGAAAGCCAAACGGACATCATGGTGGAGCGTAACGACGCCATCATCCTGGCGGTGCAGAAGCAGTCCGGAACCAACACGGTGCTCGTCACCAACCGGGTCAAAGAACGGATCGAGTCGATCCAGCGTTCCCTGCCTGAGGATGTCCGGATCGTGGAGCTGTTCGCCACGGCGGACTTCATCAACGACGCCATCTCCAACGTCTGGCAGGTGGCCATACTGGGCGCGATCCTGGCCGTGATCGTGCTGTTCGTGTTCCTGCGCAACCTGCCCACCACCCTGATCGTGGCCGTTTCCATTCCCCTGTCCATCATCATCACGATCATCGCCATGTATTTCTTCGACCTGACCCTCAACATGCTCTCTCTCGGCGGTCTGGCCCTCGGGATCGGGATGCTGGTGGACAACTCCATCGTCATCATAGAAAACATCTTTCGCTACCGTGAAAGCGGGGCCAAAGCGGGGGAGGCGGCCCGCCACGGAACGCAGGAGATGGCCAACGCCATCATGGCCTCCACCCTGACCACGGTGGCGGTGTTCCTGCCCCTGGTGCTGTTCATCCGCGGACTGGCCAGGGAGCTGTTCAAGGACCTGGCCTTCACCGTCACCTTTTCCCTGCTGGCCTCGCTGCTGGTGGCCCTGACGATCATCCCGATGCTGTCCAGCAGGATCCGCAGGGTACGGATCAAGAAGAAGTCCAATACCCTTTTGGACGTGGAGGAAGAGCTGAAAGGCAGGAGCGCCGCTTTACGCTTTCTGGATAGGATCTACGGCAGCAGCCTGGGCTGGGCCCTGCGCCACAAAGTGTTGGTGGTGGTCGTCATCGTGATCGTGTTCATAGGCAGTCTGGTCCTTATACCCCGGGTCGGCGTCGAGCTGTACCCCCAGTCCGACCAGGGGATGATCAGCTTGAACATCGAGACTCCCGTCGGCTCGGACCTCGATACCACCCGCGAAACCGTTGACAAGATCTACACGATCGTGGAAGAAAACGTTCCGGAAAAAAAGATCGCCCTGGTGCAGGTAGGCTCCACCGGTGACTTTATGGCCACCCCGGCTTCCAATACCGGCTCCGTCCAGATGGTCCTGAAAGATCTTCGGGAGCGCAACAGAACAGACCAGGAGATCATCGAAGCCCTCCGTCCCCTGGTACGGCAGGTGCCCGGTGCCAAGGTGCGCTTCACCTCGGGCTTCGGCGGCGACGGGGGGATGGGCATGTCCAGCGGCCTGACCGTTTCGGTTCGGGGCTACGACCTGGAGGAGGGCAGGGAGTTGGCCTTGGAAATCGAGAAGGTGATGGAGTCGGTCGACGCGGTCCAGGATGCCAGCCTGTCGAGAGAAGAAGGCCTGCCGGAGTACCGCATCCGGGTAGACCGCAACCGGGCCGCCCAGTACGGACTGACCGCCGCCCAGGTGGGCACAACCATCAGGCGGGCTTTTGCCGGTGAAAACGTGGCCACGGTGCTCTTCCGGGGGGAGGAGCTGGAGGTGCGGGTCCGCTTCCGTCCCGAGGACCGCGTTTCCAGCAGGGACATCGATCTGATCAGTGTGGCCACTCCTCTCGGCATTTCAGTCCCCCTATCCAACCTGGTCCAGATCGAAAAAGCCTACGGCCCGGTGAGCATCGGCAGGGAGGGCCAGCAGCGAGTGATCAACGTCACAGCTAACGTGACAGGCGACGTGCGCAGCGCGGTGGACCAGATCAAGGCCAAGGTGGACAGGATGGTCATACCTCAAGGGTTTTCGATCGTGTACGGCGGCTCCTGGGAGGACATTCAGGATGTGATCAAGGATCTGGTCCTGGTGGTAGCGCTGGCCATTACCTTGATCTATTTCATCATGGCGGCCCAGTTCGAAAGCTTCCGCGATCCGTTCATCATCATGTTCACTTTACCTATGACCTTCGTGGGGGTGATCTGGATCCACCTTCTGACTGGCACCATATTCAGCGCCTTCTCCGGGATCGGGATGTTGATGCTGGTGGGTATCGTGGTCAACAACGGGATCATCCTGGTGGACTACACCAATTTGCTGCGCAAGCGGGACTACGAGCTTACCCGCGCCGTAATCGCCGGGGGGCGGATCCGCCTGCGGCCGATCCTGATGACCATGCTGACCACGGTTCTCGGACTGCTGCCCCTGGCCTTCCTCGGGGGAGAAGGTTCGGAGCTGCGCAAGCCCATGGCCCTCACCGTAGTGGGCGGGCTCCTGGTCTCGACCCTGTTCACGCTGTTCCTTATTCCGATTCTATACCACTGGCTCGAAGGCGCCCGGGAGAGACGAAGGCTGCGGCGCCAGGGGGTAAGCCAGGCCGCCGGACCGGGGCCGCAGCCCCGGATCGCCGCGGACGAGGCGTCGCTGCGGGGAGCCGGGGAGGAGGTAGGCCGTGGCTGAGCGAGATGACCGGATTGCCGTTTTTCTGTTCTACGACCGGGCTATCGACGAGGAGGTGCTGGATATTCTGAGCGCCTGCCGCATCGACAACTACACCCGCTGGCAGGATGTCAGCGGGGTGGGTCAGACCGGTCCCCACCTGGGAGATCACGTCTGGCCCGCCCTGAACAACGTGATGATGTCGGTGGTGCCGGCCGAGCGCAAGAATGAGATCCTGGAGCGGGTGAGGAAGCTGCAGGAGCAGTTTCCCTTTACCGGCCTGAGGGCGGCGGTGCTGCCGGTTCTGGAGATGATTTGACCCTCTAGCGATTCGACCGTCTCGGGTGTGGGGGTCCCGTGCGAGCCCAGGGCAAAGCTTTCAGCATCTGCGCGTGGACGGCCTTGCCGTGCCCAGGGCGTCAGCGTATGAGCAGCCGCGCCGTCTCGGCGCCGATTCCGGTGCCGGCTCCGGTGATCAGGATAGTCATGTTCCTGCTATCCTCAGCGGTTGAGCCATCCGCCGTCAACCGCCAGGGTGCAGCCATGGACGTAATTCGAGGCTTCAGAGGCCAGGAACACCGCTGCCCCGGCCAGGTCGTGGGGTTTCCCCCAACGGCCGGCGGGAATACGTTCGACGATCAACTTGTTCCGTGCGGTGTCCGCTCTCAAAGGAGCCGTATTATTGGTTTCCATGTATCCCGGGGCGATGGCGTTGACATTGATATTTTTCGAGGCCCATTCATTGGCCAGGATCCGGGTGATGCCCAGCACCGCCGACTTGCTGGCCGTATAGGAGCTGACCAGGATTCCTCCCTGGAAGGAAAGCATGGAGGCGATGTTGATGATCTTTCCCCGACTGCCCTGCTTGACAAACTGCCTGGCCGCGGCCTGGCAGAGGAAGAACAGGGACTTGGCGTTGAGGTCCATGACCTCATCCCAATCTTGAACGCTGAACTCCAGGGCAGGGCCGCGTCGGATCATTCCGGCGTTGTTGACCAGGATGTCTAGATGTCCGAAGGCGGCGGTGGTTTCGTGAATGACCCGGTCGATGTGTTCGAGACTTCCCAGGTCGGCTTCGATCCAGAGGAACTTTCTGCCCAGGGATTCAACCCGGTTACGTGTTTCCTCTGAATCCGTACGGCTGACTCCGGCCACATCCGCGCCCGCTTCAGCCAGGGCGATGCACATCCCTTGTCCTAGACCGGTGCTGGAGCCGGTGACCAGCGCCGCTTTCCCCCTCAGACTGAACTCCTCGAGTATCATTGTTGTACCTCCCTCTTTTTTTTACCGGATTTGAGATGGCGGGTCAATTCGCTCAAGCTCTCGAACAGATTCCGGATGGAATAGATACTCATGAGGACGCCGCTGGCCGGAAGGCAGAGATACAGCAGCTTCTTGGGGAGTTTGAAGATGGGGGTCCAGTCGCTGGCGCGGGCCGTAAGGCTCCAGCTGTAGATTGCGAACACCAGGAAGAAGCTCAAAGAAATCAATTCGAGGAGCACCGATAAAAGGTAGCCCCCGGTTTTTCCCTTCAGCTTGGAGGACAGCCAGTCTACGATGAAATGTTCTTTTTCCCGCCAGAGAGCGGCGGCTCCGAAGAAAACCATCCAGGCAAAGCTCCATTCCACGATCTCGTCGAACCAGCCGAAGGAGAACTTACGCAGGCCGGACAGCGGCACCACGAAGCGGTTGAGAACGTTCCCGGCTAGCAGCAGCAGGAGGATAACCAGGCAGCACACACTGACGATCCGCAGCGCCAGGCCGACGATGCGGTCGACAGCCCGAAGAAAACTGGACAGCGTTCCCGTCCTTGCTCGTTCTTTCATCCGTTGGGTCCTATTGCAGGAGGTTGGGCAGCCAGAGGCACAGCGAGGGGAAGTAAGCCATCAGGAGCATAACGAGGAAGATCCCCAGCATGTAGGGCCACATTTCCCTGGCCAGGGAGCCGATGGATACCTTGCTGACGCTGGCCACGGCGTACAAACACATGCCCACCGGAGGGGAGAGAAGCCCGATCATGGAGGCCAGGATCATGATGACGCCGAACTGGATGGGATCAATGCCGAAGCGGGCGATCAGGGGCATGAACACGGGGATGGTGATGAGCAGAACGGCGATGCCCTCGAGGAAGCAGCCCAGGACGAGCAGGATGGCGATGATCACCAGCAGCAGGCTGTATCGGTCGCTGCAGAAGGCGGTAATCCCTCTGATCACAGTCTCGGGAATCTTCTGGTGGATGAGCAGCCAGCCGAAGAATCCGGCCGCGGCAATGATGAACAGCACTCGCACGCTCTGCACGATAGTCTGCCAGAGAATGTTGGGAAGGTCCTTCGGCTTCACCTCCCGGTACACCACCATGCCCAGGAACAGGGCGTAGAGGGAAGCGACCACGGCGGCCTCGGTGGGCGTAAACAGGCCCAGGATGATTCCCCCGATGATGATCACCGGCGTGCCCAGGGGAAGAAGGGAATCCGTGAAGCTGATGAGAAGCTCCTTGAATCCGGCGCGCTTTTCCCGGGGGTAGTTGCGCCTTCTGGAGATGAAGAAGACGGTTACCATCATAGCCAGGCCCATGAGCACCCCCGGAGTAAAGCCGGCCAGGAACAGCTTCCCCACCGACACGCCGGTGATGCTCCCGTAGATGACGAAGGGGATGCTGGGCGGGATGACCGGTCCGATGGTGGAGGAGGAGCAGGTGATGGCCGCCGTGAACTTGCGTTCATACCCGCCGTCGATCATGGCCTTGATCTCGATCAGGCCTAGACCGGCCGCGTCCGCCACGGCAGCCCCGGACATCCCGGAGAAGATCATGCTGGCCACCACGTTAACCTGGCCGAGCCCGCCCCAGATATGCCCCACCAGGGCCCGGGCAAAGCGGAAGAGCCTAGTCGTGATTCCGCCGGTATTCATCAGGTTGCCGGCCAGGATGAAAAAGGGGATGGCCAGGAGAGTGAAGCCCGTGGTGGAGAAGTACATCCGCTGGGCGACCATGGTCAGGATGTGTCCTTCTCCCAGGGCTAAGAAGGTGAGGACGGCCGTGAGGCCCATACTCACCGCTACGGGAACCCCAATCAGTATCAAGCCGATGAGGAGTACGAAGATCGTTACCGTGAGCACTGCCTTCACCCTGTGGGAGAAAGACAGAGTGCGGAAATTGTACACCCTGTCTTTCCCCGCTGCATTCAGTACATTTTTACCATCTGGAGGAATTTATCTACGTTGTCCTGACCGGCGTATTCCCCGATCCGCTTATAGGCGGGCCCCATCAAGGCCTGGAAGTCGGCGACATTGGGCTGGGTGACGACCATGCCCTCCGCCTTAAGCTTGGCGATCAGCTCGTTCTCTTCCTCCATGAGCTTCTCGCGCATGAAGTTACCGGCCTTTTGGCTCTCCTCCCGGACGATCGTCTGCTGTTCCGGGGTGAGCATGTCCCAGGTCTTCTTGCTGATTACGTGCACCATGGAATTGTACACGTGGCGGGTCAGGGCCAGGTACTTCTGGACCTCGTAGAACTTGTTGTGATAGACGACCGAAAGCGGGTTTTCCTCGCCGTCCACCACCCCCTGCTTGAGTGCCATGTACAGCTCGTTGAAGGCGATCTTGGTTACCACCGCGCCCAGAGCCTCCATGGCCGCCTGTAGCTGGATTTCGGGAGGAGTGCGCAGCTTCAACCCCTGCACGTCGGCAGGCGAGTTGATCGGACGCACGTTGTTGGTGATGTTGCGGAAACCCCATTCCCAGTTGGATAGAAACACCAGTCCCTCTTTGGCCAGATCCGGAGCAGCCCACTCCATGAAGGGGCCGTCGAGTACCTTATGGGCATGCTCATAGTCCCTGTACACGAAGGGGAGCATCACTACGGCGAACTTCTTGGAGTATTTATCCAAAGCTCCCTGCGTCGGCAGGCTCATGTCGATGGCGCCGAGGATGTTCTGCTCCAGCAGCTCGGGAGGCGAGCCCAGCTCGTTGTTCGGGTAGACGGTGATCTTGATGGCGCCGCCGGTTCGTTTCTCTACGTTCTCGGCAAACATCTTGGCCGCCAGGTCCCCCGGGTGACCCTCCGCAGCGTAGTGCCCGAGCTTCATCTCGATAACCTTGGCCGCTGCAGCCTCTTTCTGCCCCGTGGCGAAGCCGCTTAGAGCCACCAGCAGAAAGACTGCCAAAACCATAACTGCGAACTTTTTCATGCATACCCTCCTTTGGGTTAGCATTTTATAGTAACTCCACGACGTGGAGCTGGTCCCCGGTTACGGATGGATCTCCCTCAAGCCCGCGCAGGAAGCTAGAGTTACTGGATGCCCTCTACCTCCACCGCGTCCATGTCATCGAAGATCTGGTTTTCGCCTACCATTCCCCAGACGAAGCTGTAGTTCCTCGTGCCCACTCCGGAATGGATAGACCAGCTGGGGGAGATCACCGCTTCTTCGTTGCGCATGATGATGTGCCGCGTCTGGCGCGGCTCTCCCATCAAGTGGAAGACCATCGTATCTCCAGACATATCGAAGTAGAAGTAGACCTCCATCCTGCGTACGTGCGTATGACAGGGCATGGTGTTCCACACATTGCCGGATTTGAGCCGGGTGAAGCCCATGACCAGCTGGCAGCTTTTCACTCCCTGAGGATGAATGTATTTGAAGATTTCCCTCTGGTTGGCCTCCTCCACGCTTCCCAGGCTGACGGGCTCCAGGCCGCTCAACTCGATCTTAGCCGTCGGGTAGCTGTGATGGGCCGTGGCGCAGTTCAGGTAAAAGCGAGCCGTCGCCGATTCCTTCTCACTGTAGAAGCGCACCTCACCTGCCCCCATTCCGATATACAGCCCGTCCAGGTGTTTGAGGCCGTACTTCACGCCGTCAACGGTCACCGTTCCCGACGCGCCGACGTTGATGATGCCCATCTCTCTGCGCTTCAGCAGATGATCGCTCCCCGTTATGGCCCTGCCGCCGGGAAGAGCAAGAGGTTGGCGGGGACAGACCCCGCCGATGATGATCCGGTCGATGTGGCTGTAGACAAGCTTGATCTCTCCGGGAACGAGCAGCTGCCGGATATGGAACTCTCTGCGTAAGCCGTTGCTGTCCAGGGTTTTAGCGTGCTCGGGATGAATGGCATTTCTGACTTCCATGCCCCTATTCCATCTCGATTCCGTGCTTCTTCATCAACTCGATATAATCCTCCCGAGGCGGCACAAAGATATCGATACCCTTGAAGCCCGTGGGAGTGCGGCCCCCGTGCTCCACATTCGGCGGGTGGACACAGACGTCTCCCGCATCCATGTGGATCGTCTGGCCGTCCACGATGTGCTCCTCGGCGCCTTCCAGGATGATGAGAATTTGCTCGGCTTCGTGGCTATGCAGCGGGAACTTAGCCCCGGGGGGCTGTTCGATGAAGCTTAGCAGGAGCCTCTCGCCAAGCAGGAAGCGGGTTCCCACCCTGTCCGTAAGGGGGGTCAGGGGAATGTCTTTAATTCTATACACGTACTTTTTTCTCTTGTGGACCATTGTTGTTCTCCTCTTGTGCAGACAGCATCTATCACTGATGATTCTATAAGTTTCATAATGATGTACAAATTACCGTAATATGAAACTACTCTAAAACATCAAACGGCTCTTGTCAAGCCTTGTTTTCATACTTCTCACGTGGTGTTTCAGCGGAGAAGGTTTTCAGGGAGAAAGGAGGGCTACTGGCGTTACAGCTTGGCGAGAGAACCGATGATAGCGGTCTTCACCTCGGAGGAGGGTTTTATCGGATAACCCATGTGTTGGGAGATGCTTTGAGCGGCTTCCATAACATACCGGGATATTTCCTCGATAGTGGAGTTGGCGGGGTTTTTCACCAGCCAGGAGGTGCTTACTGCCGCGATTACCTTTTCCCGGTAGTCGAATATTGGAGCGCCGACGCACCGCTCCTCCAGAGAGTACTCCTGGTTGTCAAAGCTCCAACCACGGCTGCGGCAGAGGCGGACGTTCTCCTGCAGCTCCGCTAGGTCGGTTATAGTCTTGGGGGTAAGGGCTTTCAGGGTCTTTCCGGAATAGAGGTTTGCGATCTCCTGGTCGCTCATACCCATGAGCAACGCCTTGCCCAAGGAAGTGCAGTGTACCGGGCGGCGCTGGCCGATAATGGAGTACTTGCGCAGACTGTTGAACTGCTCCACTTTGTCGATGTAGACCACTTCGTGGTCCTGGAGGATTGCCAAGTATACGGTTTGACCCGTAAGCTGGGAAAGGCGGTGCAGGTAAGGCTCGGCCTCGGTCTTCAGCTCCAGGTTGTTCAAGTACTGGCTGAACAGTTGCAGGAACTCCATTCCCAGCTTGTATAAACCCCGATTTCCGCTCTGCGTGATGTACCCGCGGTTTTTCAGGGCTGCCAGAAGCCGGTACACGGTGCTCTTGTGCAGCTCTAGCCTATCGGAGATTTCGGTTAGACTGATGCCTCCCCGTGCCTGGGAAAGAAGCTCGAGGATATCGAATGTCCTGTCGATGGACTGGACCCTTACCGTTTCACTCATCGTAAGAAAATGTAACTTGATTCGACAAGAAAATCAATGGAGTCGTTCTTTACAAGGTCCGGAGAAAAAAAGCGCAAAATGTAATGATCTGCTCTTGACTGGTCGTTTAGATGTTGTATAATAAAACCTGGTTTCATAATGTAAAACCAGCGATGAAACCGAATTTTCGAATGGGGCGTCGTGGATCCGTTCGAAAAAAAACAAAAACAGGAGGAAAACGATGAAAAAGCTGGCGATTGTTCTAGCTCTGCTCGTACTCTCCCTATCCCTGGTCATGGCTGAAGGCCAGAAAGAGGGGGCGGCCGCGGAGGGGAAAGTGTACCTGTTCAAGTATGCCAACACCCAGTCACCGAACCATCCCCGCAGCCAGTCGATGGAACTCTTCAAGGAGCAGCTTGAAAAAGCGAGCAACGGCCGCATCAAGGTGGAGCTGTACTTCTCCGGTGTCCTGGGC
>CAYMEK010000050.1:16711-33407 GCA_964389305.1 uncultured Spirochaetaceae bacterium | reverse complement strand
CGCAGAACTCCTGAATCTCCTCGGCGGTGGCCTGCTGGCCGGGGCGGAGCACCATGCCAACTTCAAGAACTTCCTTGCCGCCGGAGGGGTGCCGGCAGTCCTCCGGCGCCTGCGGTACGACGATTGGCGACGCTATCCGGTTCTGAACGGAAGAGGTGGAGTGTTCGAGTTTCGAGTACACAAAGAAGAGGTGCTATAGGTTCAGGGCCTCTATGTTTCCGCAGGAGTCTTTCACGAACTGCAAGGCCTTCTCCAGTCCGCCCTGCCTGTCGTTTTCGGCGCAGCGGAAAATGTGGTTCATCAGGGCTTCGCAGGAACCCGGACCGTAGACCTGCTCGACCAGCTCCCGCTCCTTCAAGAGGTTGAGAATCAGGACCTCGTTCGACTCCGATTCCTCGATGGCGTGGCGAATGATCTCGGCGGTTTCTCCGAACAGCGACTTGCAGCGCTCCAGGGCGATCGCGGCCAGCTCTCGTGTGTCCGAGGCGATACTCTGGCAGAGCTTTACCACCTGGCGGATATGGGCCAGCTCGTGCTCCTCTTCCTCGTCGAGATCGTAGCCGATACGCTGGGTCAGGTACTCGATCCGGGTCAGGTATTCGAGCTCCTGGAGGTATTGGGGTACGTAGAACTCGAGCTGATACACGCTTTCCCGAAGGATCATGAACAGGTGGAATCCGGTGCCCACGTAGGAATCGATGGATTTGCGCACCAGCGATTGCCTCAAGGCGCGAAACACCTCCCGCGCCTGCGTTTTGTAGGCTGGCTGATCCTGGCTCAGCAGCAGGATCTTTTCCAGATCGGCGAACTTCTCGCTCACCAGGTCCTGCTCGCTGTTTTCGCCGGGCTCGCTGCGGAACAGGAAGTGGGCTTTCTCCTTGATGTCGAAAACGAGTTTCTCCTCCAGGGTCTTGATTTTGGCGAACAACCCCGCCCGTCCGAAGCCGGCTCCACCGTTTTGGACATCTTTAAAGACGGCGTAGATACCGTCAAAGATAATATAAGCCTTCATGAAACGGATCACCATGAAGGACAGATCTTCTTTCTTTCTTCGGGTGATATACTGCGCCTGAACCCGGTCCATCGGCTATTTCTTCCTGGCCATTACGCGGCTCGGGCCCCTCTCCAGAGCAATCTTTCCGGTCCTGATAGATTCAAGAATATGATAATCTTTAAATAAATTAAAGGCGTTGTCCACCGAGCCGGTATCGCCTGTCACCTCCAGGATCCAGATCGAACCGCTGGAGTCAACGATGCGGGCTTGCACCGCGGTGACGATTTGCAGCAGCTCCGCCCGGCGCCGGTCTTCTACTTCGATTTTCAGCAGGGCATGCTCCCTCTCGACCGCCTCGGCCTGCTTGATGTCCCAGGCTTTGATCACATGCACCAGTTTCTGGAGCTGTTTGCGGACCTGCTCCAGGACCCGGTCGTCCCCGGTAGTAACGATGGTGAAACGGCTCTTGCCTGGCAGCTCGGTGTGTCCAACGCTTAGGCTCTCGATATTGAAACCTCTTCGAGAGAACAAACCGGACACCCTGGTCATGACGCCGGGAGTGTCGTCACAGAGAACCGAAATGGTGTGTCTCATCCGCTCCTCCTATTCCACGTAGTCCAGAAGAGAGGCACCCGTTACCATGGGGTAAACGTTCGAGGTGTCCTGGAGCACGCAGTCCACCACCACCGGGCGGCCCGCAGCCAGACTCTTTTCGATCGTCGGGGCGATCTCCCGCTCTTCTTTCACCGTGAACCCCACCGCGCCCATGCTCTCAGCCAGGCGGGCGAAGTCTACATTTCTGCCGAATTTGCAGGCCTCGTGGCGCTTTCCGTACTTGGCGTCCTGGAGCTGTTTGATCATGCCTAGACAGTAGTCGTTCATCACCAGGATCACAACCGGGACCTCTTCGGTTACCGCAGCTGCCAGCTCCTGGCAGGTCATCATGAAGCTGCCGTCCCCGGCGATGTCGACCACGTTACGTTCGGGGTTCCCCACCTTGGCCCCGATGGCGGCCGGCACCCCGAACCCCATGGTACCCAGACCTCCCGAGGTTACGAAGGAGCGCTCCGCTTCCACGGGAAAGTAGTGAGCGGTGAAAATCTGATGCCGCCCCACGTCGGTGACAATGAGCGGGTCCCGGCAAACGGTTTTTAAGGTTTTGAGGATGCCGGGAATCGAAACCCCGGACATTTTGCCCTTCGAAGGATGCTGTGCAGCCACCTCCCGCAGCTGCCCGATCCAATCCTCATGCTTCGCCGAAGGGACTAGCTCGGACAGCTCGCCAAGTATGTGTCCTGCATCCCCTACAATAGGCAGGTAGATCGGCACGTTCTTGCTGATCTCGGCCGGATCGATGTCGATATGGATGATTTTGGCCTGGGAAGCGAAGGTGTCCAGCGGTCCGGTGGTCCTATCGCCGAAGCGGGTACCCGCCGCCAGGATCACGTCCGCCCTGGAAACGGCTGTGTTAGACTCTACGCGGCCGTGATAGCCCATCAGCCCCAGACACAGAGGATGGGAGTTGGGAAAGGAAGCCTTGCCCATCAATGTATAGACCACCGGGATGTCGGCCTTCTCGGCCAGCCTGATCAGCTCGCCCCGGGCCCCGGAAAGGCTTACCCCCCCGCCGGCGATGACCAGCGGCCTTTCGGAGGATCTCAGCAGGGCGGCGGCTCGCTTGATCTGCCCGGGATGCCCCTCGACCGTAGGCTTATATCCTTCCAGGGGCGGATACTTGGCCTGGTGGGGAGCGAAGATCTCTTGCTGTACGTCCCGGGGTATATCTATCAGCACCGGTCCTTTTCTGCCCGTGGAAGCCAGGTAGAACGCCTCCTGGATGCAGTGCGGGATTTCCGAGGCCTGCTGAACGAGATAGTTGTGCTTGGTGATGGGAATGGTGATCCCGGTGATGTCGACTTCCTGGAAGGCGTCGTTGCCGATCATCGGCCGGGGAACCTGGCCGGTGATGGCGACCAGGGGCGAGGAGTCCATAAAGGCATTGGCCAGACCCGTGACCAGGTTGGTCGCTCCCGGACCGCTGGTGGCCATGCAGACCCCTGTCTTCCCGGTCGAACGGGCGTAGCCGTCCGCCATGTGGGCTGCGCCTTGCTCGTGACGGGCCAGAAAGTGACGGATCGAGGATTTACCGATCTCGTCGTAGATCGGCAGAGTAGCCCCTCCTGGATACCCGAAGATCACCTCCACCCCCTGCATCTCCAGAGCGCGGACCAGGGCTTTGGCTCCGCTGGTTTTCACCTTTCCCATATCCTGCTCCTTTCGTCGGTCAATACGCTTCGTCATCGCCGCCGTTCAGGCGGCGGATCAGTTCGGCGTTCTCCTTGCGCAGGCGCTCGATCTCGTAGATCATCCATCTCACGTCGTCGTCGGCTTCGTCTATCTCGTACATCAAATCAGCCCGGGGGCTGTAGCGGCTGTAGTAAGCCTTGGATTGCTTCATCCTCTTCCTGATATGTTCCAACCTCTCTTCCATCCTGTCTCCCATGGCTCCTTTTTTCATCCTGCAGTGGATCCTGCCTCTTTCCGTGATTCACAATCCCGTCGATGCAGCCTCTTACGGCGAGGAAGCGCTTCTCACAGTCCCGGCCATGTCGTGAGTATTGTATAAAATGATCCTCCCGATGGCCAGAGCTGCAACGCCGAGAGCACGGACGCCGGCGATCCGCTTTTTCAAAAACCCCGTATGCGGCGGGCCGGCGGTGCAGGCGCCGGAGGGCGGGTTACGCCGATCTCAGGGAGAACGGGGATTTCTAGTATCTGTTTTTTCCCGCCGGTCCTTGAAATCCGGAAGACGAACCCGTACATTATTACGATGACCGTGTGAAAAAGGAGCGAAGCGGATATGAAGGGTTCATTCAAGAGAACATCTTATACTTTGCTGTTAGCCGCGATAGTGCTTGTTCTTTCCGGCTGCGGCTACAACGCGATCCAGCGCAACGAGGAGGCGGTGTTCAAAGCCTGGGGTGATCTGGACGCCCAGCTTCAACGCCGCTCCGACTTGATTCCCAACCTTGTCGAGGTGGTCAAGGGTTACGCGACCCACGAGCGGGAAACCCTGGAGGCGGTAGTCAATGCGCGGGCCCGAGCCACCTCCGTGCAGCTCAGCCCGGAGATGCTCAGCGATCCGGAGGCGGTGTCCCGTTTCCAGGAGGCCCAGGGCTCGCTGTCCTCGGCTCTGTCCCGGCTGCTCGTGGTGGTGGAGAACTACCCCGACCTGAAAGCCAACCAGAACTTCCGGGACCTGCAGCATCAGCTCGAGGGAACGGAGAACCGCATCAGCGTGGCCCGGCAGCGCTACAACGAGGCAGTGGAGCGCTTCAACTTCTCGATCCGCAGATTCCCCTATTCGATCACCAACAACCTCTTGCTGCACCTGGAACGCAAGGCCTACTTCGAGGCTGACGCTGCGGCCCGGGAAGCCCCGAAGGTGAGCTTTTGAGAAACAAGAGCCAGGCCATGTCGGAAGGCAATAGAGCGAGTCCCGCATTTTTCCAGCGGATGAGGGCGGTCGCCGCCGGTGGTCTGCTCCTGCTTTTCTTCCTTCTCGCCTCCACCGCCGGCGCCTTGGAGGTGCCGCAGCTAAGGGGGCGGGTCAACGATTACGCGGACATGATCTCGCCGGAGACGGAATCCCGCCTCGACAGCCTTTTCCGCGAGCTGGAGCAGACCGATTCGACCCAGGTCGCAGTGCTGACCATTCCTTCCCTGGAGGGCGAGGACCTGGAAGGCTACTCGATCCGGGTGGCGGAAAGCTGGGGGCTCGGCCAGGCCGAGTACGACAACGGCGTGCTGCTGCTCGTGGCCCAGGCCGAACGCCGGGTGCGGATCGAGGTCGGCTACGGGCTGGAAGGGCGCCTTACCGATCTCCTGGCCGGCCGCATCGTAGACTACGAGATCACACCGTACTTCAAGGCCGGGCAGTTCGACGAAGGCTTCATCCGCGGGGCGGAAGCTATTGTGGCCGCGGTGCGGGGCGAGTACGAAGCCCCAGAGCAGGCAGCGCCCAGGCCTCGTCTCGGGGCCAGGGCGAGCCTGTTTCCCTTTTTCATCCTCCTGGTGGTCCTTTCGGTCCTCGGCTCCCGCAGGCGGATCATCGGCGCGGTGGCGGGGGCGGTCCTGCTGCCCCTGGTCGCCTGGCTCGTGCTGCCCCTTAGCCTGGTGATCGCTCTGTTTTTCATTCCTCTGGGATTCGCCGGCGGGCTGCTGCTCCCCAGCTTTTTCCTGTTCTCAGCGGCCCGGAGAGGCCGGGGTGGACGCTTCTACGGAGGCGGCTTCGGTGGAGGCGGATTTTCAGGCGGTGGGGGCTTCTCCGGCGGAGGCGGCGGCTTCGGCGGCGGCGGGGCCTCAGGAAGCTGGTAGCACTGCAGGAGGGACAGGATAATGAAGAATCCAACCGCCAGGTTTCTTTCCGAGGCCGAAAAGAAAAAGATCGAAGGCTGCGTCCGGGAGGTGGAAAAAAGCACCTCCGGGGAGATAGTCCCCATGGTGGTCTCTGCCAGCTATCATTACCCCACGGCCAACCTGATCGGCGCTCTGGCTATCAGCCTGTTGATATCGATCGTTGTCACTCTGGCCGTCAGTATTCGCAGGTCCTGGGCCGAGGTTAGCGTCTACTACCTCTGGTTGTTTCCGGCCGTGTTCGCCGTGACCTTCCTGCTGTTCCACGAGCTGCTCAAACGCCTGCCGGCTTTCAAGCGCCTGTTCATCTCGAAAGGGGAGATCGCCGAGGAGGTAGAGGAAGCCGCGCTGACCTCCTTTTTCCGCAGAGGGCTCGCCAACACCCGAGACAGGACCGGCATCCTGATCTTCATCTCGGTGTTCGAGCGCAGGGCCTGCGTCCTGGCCGACGAAGGGATCAATGCCAGGGTGGACGCCCGGGTGTGGCAGGAAATAGTAGATCTGGTAATTCAGAGTATTAAACAGCGCCGGCAAAGCGAAGCGATCTGCCGGGCCGTACGGCGCTGCGGCGAGTTGATCAGGGAGCACTTCCCCATCAAGCCCGACGACACCAACGAACTGGATAATCTGATCGTGGAGGATTGAGGGCCAAGAGGCCCTATCCGCGGGCGGCCCCGCTCCTTCATCGAGTGTCGGGATGGAGAGCCCTAACCGTAGGACAGCCTGAGGCGGTGAAGCGCGGTCTGGCAGCGGCTTTCAAAATCCAGGAATGTATCCACTACCAGATTCTGCACTCCCCTTCCGAGCTCCCGGTACGCGGTCTGCACGGTGCGCAGAAGCCCCCGTATTCGCTGTTCCAGGTCTTCCAGACGTATCCTCTGGTTGATCCGGTTGGCGGCGGTGACCTCCCCGAGAACGTCGAGCTTGTCCCGGATCAGAGCTGCAAAGGCATCGGCTTTGAGCATCTCCCGGGTGATACGGACAAAGTGGTGTCCCCGAACCGCCAGGGTCACTGCCCAGGGGATCTTGGAGATATCGTGCCGGACCACCTGGATCAGAAAGCGCAGATAGTGTTTCCCGTAAGATGAAAAGCTCTGCCGTACTAGGGACCTCAAGAAGGCCGCTATCTCGGCAAGACGGATCTTTCTAGGAATCGTCCGGGCTGCAGAAGCCTGTTGCGCGGCGGTCTCCATACTACCGGCCGGCGGCGATTCCCCGCAGCGGCCGGCTCTTTGGTTTGGACTTCCCGGTGCGCGCCGGCCCGGCAGGCGTTTGATCAGGGTCAGCGAGCGCTGGAAATAGCTGCGGGCGGAGTAAATCTGCCCGAGCAGCCACTTGTATCCGCTCAACAGCTTTTCCCGGGGCATGTAGGGCACGAAGTTCAAGTCGAAGTTGTGGGTATTGTTGCCCAGGCTGTCTGAGAGAATGCGTCCCTCGCGTTCGAGACGGCGGTGCAGCCGGGTGTTGGGCAGGGCAATGAGCAGCCCCACCATGGCCGTGGAAATAGCAGATCGCTGGATGAAGGCCCGCTGCCGCTCGAAAATGTCCTCGCTTTCCCCGTCGAAGCCGACGATGAATCCTCCGGATACCTCGATTCCTTTTTCCTGGATCTTTATGACGCTGGTCAGCACGTCCTCCCGCAGATTTTGACTCTTGCCCGCTCGGGCCAGGGCGCAGGCATCCGGCGTCTCGATGCCGATAAACACCATGGAAAATCCGGCCGCAACCATCAGGTCGAGCAGCTCATTATCCTGGGCCAGGGTAATGCTCGCCTCGGTGGACAGGGTAAAGGGAAAGCCGTGTTCCCGCTGCCAGGAAGCCAAAGGAACCAGCAGCTCCTTGACTTTTTGCCTGTTGCCTACGAAGTTGTCGTCCACGACGAACAGGGAGCCCCTGAAGCCGGTGGCGTACAGCCGTTCCACCTCTGTCAGGAACTGCTGCGGATCCTTGGTCCGCTGCTTCCGTCCGAACAGCTCGATGATGTCGCAGAACTCACAGTTGAACGGGCAGCCCCGGGAGAATTGCAGGGGCATGCTTTCGTAGCTCATCACGTCGATAAGATCGAAGCGCGGCGGCGGCGTCAGGGCCAGCTCCGGCTTTCTCTCGTCCCTGTACACCGGTCCGGGCTTGCCGGACTCCAGATCGCGGAGGAACTCCGGCAGGGTATACTCCGCCTCGTCCAGTACGAAATGATCCACTCCCTCGATCTTCTCCCAGGAGGTGGTAGGATAGGGGCCGCCGGCCACCACCGTCTTCCCTGCCTGCCGGCAGAGGGCGACAACCTTCTCGAAGGACTGCTTCTGAACCAGCATCGCGGACAGGAATACCAGATCGGCCCACTCCAGATCCGCACTCTTCAGCTCCGAGGTGTTCATGTCGACCAGACGCAGCTCGTAGCCTTCTGGAAGCAGCGCGGCCACGGTAAGCAGCCCGAGCGGGGGCAGCAAAGCCTTCTTGCGCACAAACGGCAGGGCGTATTTATAGCTCCAATAGGTGGTTGGGATACGCGGGTAAACCAGTAGAATTTTTCTGCTCATCTCGATCCTCTCCCAGGGATTGTTGAATTGAATGACTGTTTTGAGTGCAAAAGGTTGCGAGAACAGCAAAAAGAATTCGCTTTCGGCCATGGGTGCGAGCCGCAGGGCGAGCTGCCGGCGACAGCCGCCGGATCCGCTACTCGCCCAGTATTTCGATGTCCGCCATGACCCCGAAGTGGTCCGAGGGATACGTCCCGAGCGCGGGTCGGTCGAAGACCACCCGGCAGCGGATCACCCGCAGGGCGTCTCCGCGCAGGAAGATGAAGTCGATGCGCTTGCGGGTCGGCTCCAGCCAGAAGTCCTCGGGGAAGGTTTCTTTCTGCAGCCGGATGTTGGAGTTCCTTGTTCCGTCCCAGGTGTAACCCGGGCCTTCGCCCGCCTCGGCAAAAGCGTCTCTGAAGCCCGCCGTTTTGAGTATGCCGATCTCCGGCGAGGAGCTTTCTGCATTGAAGTCTCCCAGGAGAATCACCGGATGATCCCCCGCCACCCGATCGATAAAGGCCACTGTCTTGCGGGCTTCATCGAGGCGCCACTCCTGCCCGTCGCCCGCCTCGGCAACCAGCTGCTCGTAGCGCTGCCGGTCGATCAGGCCCGAATCATGCCGCTGCCGCAGTTGGCGAAGGTATTCCGGCGTGGGAAAGGGGGAGGCGTGCCAGTGGGTGTTGAACACATACACCTCCAGGCCGGCGAGGTGAATCCTGGCGGCAATTACCTGGGTGGCGTCGGCGAAGTGGGCCATGAAGATATTGCCCACCGGCCCCCCCGAAAGCTGCTTCCTGCCGGCCCGCCGCAGCCCCAAGTATTTCTTGACCAGCAGCGCGTCCCCTTCCCTGAGGTTCACCGGAAGACCGACCGGCCCGATCCGCAATCCCCCCAGGCCGACATGATAGGTGAAGTCGTAGCCCAACTTGTGAGCCAGAGACCTCGCGTAGCCGGGAAGCTTGTTGGCCTCGTTGACCGCCACCACCTCCGGATCCAGCTCTTTGAGCTCCGCGACCAGAACCGAGGTGCGTCTTGCCCTTTGCCCCGGATCTTCGTATTCACCCATTTTCAGCGAGCCCTTGTAGTCCAGTCCCGCCCAGACGTTGATCGTTATCACCCGGATGCTGGCTGCCTCCAGAAACCCTGGAGACAGAAGCGATCCGAGCAGCAGCAGACCGGCAGGCAGATTCTTCATATCACGAGGATCACGAGGAAACAGCTACTTCCGGAACGAATAGCTGTAGCCCAGCATCATCATTAGTGCGTAATTGTGAAATGTATCTAAATATACGTCTTCATTGAGCATGTTTTGAAGGCTGTACTGGCCTCTTACCTCGACTAACAGGGCTCCCGGTCCGGCGGGAACCATGTAACCGCCTCCACCGGTGACAGCCAGGACGGTTTTGGCAAAATCGTCATCTTCGTAGTCTTGATCCCCGCTGCCATATACAGCATCTAGAATATCTTCTACGACCTCATCATCGGCTTTGTGCCCGTATTTTCCTTTTCCTAACCTGACCATGAGCATCGGACCGGCAAAAACGTAGAAGCTGCCGAACCGGAGCTTGGCCAGCACGGCCGGTTCCAGGTAGGTCAGTTTATCGTAGTACTTCGCGTAGCCCTCGAATCCGTAAGGTTCAACATCCTCTTTGAATGTGTTGCCCAAGAAGGCTACCAGAACCTCGGGTTCGATTGCCAGGAAATCCAGAAGGCCGATCGTCGCAAACCCGCCGAATTGAAAACCGAGATGCATAGCATTGTCAGCAGGCCAATCATCGAGGAAATCTCTGTAATCCGAGCCCGCATGGCTGGAGACACTGAACCCCGCCTTGACGCCGGCACTCAGGTCCAGGCTAAATCCGATGACGCTGACCATCAACAGGGCAAGTACAGCCAGCCAGAGCTTTTTCATTGTGCACCTCCCTATGAATTGATTTGACAACATTATCCATTATTATTATATAGTATCATTCGTCAACGATTCTTTTTTCGCTCTAGCGACTTTTTTTCAGACTCGAGCTCTGCGCCGGGACGGCGGCGGGCAGGGTCTCGACAGGCTGACTGTATTCGCTCCGCATTTGACCATCCCGTAATTTGCTGCTACTGTGACTCGTATAAATCCTGGCAGTGCCGTCAAGTCTTTCAGGCGCAAAACCGGCACTGCCGAACGGGAGGAATAACGTGCGTCCGCATATGAGTATCCGTACTATCCTGCGAGTTGTTGCAGCGCTAATGATTGTGGCGGGGGCGGCAACGCTTAGCGGGTGTTTCCCCAACCTCATGGCCCAGCAACAGCAAAGCGTGAAAACGGATCCCGTGTACAGCCCGGACGGAATGAAGATCGCCTTCCTCTCCACCCATGACGGGGACCCGGAAATCTTCGTGATCAACGCCGACGGAACAGCCCCCAAAAAGCTGACCGACAACAGCGCGGTGGATGCCGCTCCGAGCTGGTCGCCGGACGGCTCGAAGATCATCTTCACCTCGGACCGCAGCGGCAAATTCGAGCTGTATCGCATGAACGCCGACGGCAGCCAGCAGGAAATGATCTCGACTCCGATCGAGAATATGTGAACCGCCCGGCCGTGCTAAGCACCATTCAGGCCGACACCGCCGCCGGGATGATCGATCTCGCCCTGGGGCATCCCAACCCCGCGCTGCTGCCGCTGCCGATCATGCGCCAGGCCGCCGAGCACAGGCTGCGAGGCGGCGACCCTTCTTACCTGCAGTACGGCTACGAACAGGGAGATGGATATTTTCGGCGGGAGCTGGCTTCATTCCTCAGCCGCAGCTACGGGACGGCCGTAGCCGAAGAACAGCTCTTCGTTTCCGCAGGCGTCTCTCAGGCCCTGGACCTGATCTGTACCCTGTTCGCCGCTTCCGGAGACATCGTTTTTGTAGAAGAGCCCACCTATTTCCTGGCTCTGCGCATCTTCGCCGACCACCGGCTGCAGGTCGTGAGCATTCCTACGGATGAAGAAGGCTTGATTGTCGAGGCCCTGGAGGAAGAGCTGGCAAAGACCAGGCCCGCGTTTCTCTACATTGTACCCACCCACCAGAACCCGTCGGGAGCCACGCTCGCCGCCGAGCGCCGCCTTCGCCTGGCGGAGCTCAGCGCAGAGCAGGAACTCCTGGTCGTGGCCGACGAGGTGTATCACCTGCTCACCTACGAGGGCGCGGCGCCGGTACCGCTGGCCGGATTCATATCAGAGGGGAATGTGATCTCCCTCGGATCCTTCTCCAAGATCCTGGCCCCGGGCCTGCGTCTTGGCTGGATACAGGCCGCTCGGAAAGTCTTGCTGCCCTTGATGGAATGCGGAATGCTGGACAGCGGCGGCGGGCTGAATCCCTTTACCTCTTCTCTGGTGCGAAGCGCACTGGAGCTGGGACTCCAGGACAGGCACCTCGATCATCTTCGGATCGAGTATCAGAAGCAGCTGCAGGCCATGAGCAGCGCCGTTCGGCGGCACTTGGCCGGCCGGGTGTATTTCAGCCAGCCAAAGGGGGGATTCTTCGTATGGCTGCGGCTCACAGGAAACCAGGACACGGCGGCGCTTCTGACCGCAGCCAGGAGAAACAAGGTGCGCTTCGTTCCAGGATCGTCGTTCTCGGCCACCGGAAAATCCCGCAGCCACCTGCGTCTGAGCTTCTCCTACTACAGCCCCGAAGAGCTGCAGGAAGGGGTGAAAAGACTGGCGGCAAGCTTAGACGACGTTTAGCCGATATTACGGGAATACCCATGGCTTGCACAATCCGGACATCCGCAGAGTATCCGGAGTGTACCAGCCGATCGGTCCGGCCAGCCGCGCCCGTTAGAACAACGTTCGCCACAGCCGCCGCGCCGGATCATCCGTCAGATACCACCTAGTTTTAACGTTTGACAATCCGGAAAAGTACATTTAATATGTAATGAAAGGCTATCAGATTTCGATTCTGATGGAAAAACAAAAAAAAATGAGGAGGTGCACAGTGAAAAAGCTAGGGCTGTTGACGCTCTGCTTGCTTGTTCTTTCCACCGCGCTCGTCTTCGCCGGCGGAACGAAGGAGGCGGCAGCCGGGAAGGTGAAGCTGGTGATGTGGGACGTGCAGACCACCGGCGTGCTGCCGGGAATAATCGACCAGACGGTTAAGGACTACATGGCCGCGAATCCCAACGTCGACCTGGAAGTGGTGCACATTCAGAACGACCCCTTCAAGACCAAGCTCAAGGTGGCCATGGGCGCCGGGACCCCGCCGGATATTTTCCACAGCTGGGGCGGCGGCCCGCTCAAGGAGTACATCGATTCGGGAATGGTGGCCACGATCGACGACATCAAGGACAAGTTGCTGAAAACCTATATCCCCTCGTCCTTCGATCCGGTCACCTTCGACGGCAAGACCTACGGCAGCGCCTACTCGGGCCTGACCGGAGTGTTCTTCTTCTACCGCAAAGACCTGTTCGCCCAGTACGGGTTGACCCCGCCCAAGACCCAGAAGGATTTTCTGGCCATGGGCGATACTCTCAAGGCCAACGGCATTATCCCCATCACCCTGGCCAACAAGACCAAGTGGCCCGGCTCGTTCTTCTACATGTACCTGGCCGACCGCTACGGCGGCGCCGACATGTTCCTCGATGCCCTGTACCGCAAGGCGGGCGGCAGCTTCGAGGCTCCGGGTTACATCAAGGCCGGACAGGCCCTGCAGGACCTGGTCAAGCGCGGCTTCTTCCCCGACGGCTTCAACGGCATGGACGAGGACACGGGCCAGTCCAGGATGCTGATCTATTCCAAGAAGGCCGGTGTGCACCTGATGGGCAACTGGTTCGTCGGCCAAGCCGAGGCCGAGTCTCCCGAAACCCGGGCCCAACTCGACCTCTTCCCCTTCCCCACCGTGGAAGGCGGAAAAGGCGATCCCACCGACCTGATCGGCAGCCCGGGACAGAACTACTACTGCATCGCCATAACATGCAAGAACAAGCCGGAGGCCGAGAAGTACCTTACGGACTTCATCATGAGTAAATCCTATATCGAATCCCTGGCCGGAGCCGGCTACGTGCCGCCGGTCAAGAACGCTTCGAGCTACGTCGACGTTCCGATCATGAAGAAGGTCGCTCAGGCCTTCGAGAAGGCAGGACACGTTCAGGTTTACTACGATCAGTTCCTGCCCCCGGCCATGGGCGAGCTGCACAAGGACTTGGTGCAGGCTCTCATGGGGCTGCAGATCACCCCTGAAGAGATGGCCCGCAGACAGGAGCAGGCAATCATCGAAGAGACGAGCAAGTAAGCAGGCCTTCATGACAGCACCCCCCGGCTCACCCGGGGGGTGTTTTTTCGTAAGCAAACTGCTACAGTAAGAAGCCGAAACGGCCGGGAGACCATGAAGAAAAACGATTTTCTCTCAGCTCTGCTGTTCATCCTGCCCGCCCTGCTCATCTACTTCTTCTACTTCATCTATCCCATCCCGGCTTCCGCCTACTACAGCCTCTTCCGCTGGAATGGCATCTCCCCGACCAAGACCTACCTGGGATTCGGAAACTGGATCCGGCTGGTCCAAGATGATGTTTTCTGGAAGAGCTTCCGCAACAACCTGATCCTGGTGGTGGCCTCGATCGCCATCCAGCTTCCCATGGGTCTGGCCCTGGGGCTTCTGGTCTCCTCCCAGCTCAGGGGAGTCCGGGTGTTCAAGCTGCTGTATTTCGTGCCCATGATGCTCTCGGCGGTGGCCATCGGCATCACCTGGAAGTTCATCTACGAGCCGAGCTACGGCCTGCTCAACGCCGCCTTGCGGCTCGTCGGCCTGGGCGCCCTGACTCGCGGCTGGCTGGGTGAGCCTAATCTGGCCCTGCCGGCCATTATCGTGACCATCTGCTGGCAGTACATTCCCTTCTACATGGTGATCTTCGCCGCCGGCCTGGCCGGAATCTCCCGGGAGCTGATCGAGGCGGCCTACATCGACGGAGCCTCCCCTTCGGCGACCTTTTTTCAAATCACCCTGCCCCTGCTGGTCAACACGATTCGCACGGCCGCCATCCTTTCCCTTACCGGCTCCCTCAAATATTTCGGCCTGATCTACGTCATGACCGAGGGAGGGCCCAACCATGCCAGCGAGCTGCTGGCGACCTATATGTACAAGCAGGCTTTCACCAGCTTCAACATGGGTTACGGCAGCACCGTGGCGGTATTCATGTTCCTCATCTCCTTCGTCCTGACCGTGATCGTGCTGCGGTTGGGGAGAAGGGAGACGGTGTATGCTTAAAAACCGGCAGGCCGTGGCTTCCCGACTGATTATCTACCTGCTGGCGGTAATCTGGCTGTTGATCACCATCTACCCCCTGATCTTTCTCATCCAGAACTCCTTCAAGACGTCGGAGGAGTTTTTCCTGGGAGACGTCTGGACGCTTCCCGGCAAGCTCTCCCTGTCCAACTACGAGAAGGTGTGGAAGACTCACTTTCCCCGCTTCCTGTTCAACTCCGCCTTCGTGGTGAGTGTCTCCCTGGCCGTGATACTGCTGGCCGGAAGCTCCGCCTCCTACGGGCTGTCCCGGATCCGCTTCCGCCTGAGCGGCTTGTTCTACTACCTGTTCGTGAGCGGCCTGACCATCCCGGTTCATATCACCCTCATCCCGGTGTACATCATCACCCGCACGATCGGAATGTACGACTCGCTCTGGGCCTTGATCGGGCCCTACGTAGCTTTCAACCTGCCAGTGGCCGTTTTTATCCTGGCCTCCTTCATGGGCGAGATCCCCGGGAGCCTGGAAGAAGCCGCCTTCATGGACGGGGCCAACAAGTTTCAGGTTTTCTGGCGGGTGGTGCTGCCCATCTCCCGTCCGGCGGTAACGGCGGTGGGAATCTACAACTCGGTGATACTCTGGAACGATTTTATCTTTCCCCTCGTGCTCATCAACTCGGTCAAGTTCCGTCCCCTGACCCTGGCCCTCTGGAACTTCCAGGGCGAGTTCAGCACCGACGTGCCCACCATGATGGCCGCCCTGCTGCTCACCATGCTGCCCCTGCTCGCCTTCTACGCCGTGACCAAGGAACGGCTGATCGAAGGTCTGGTGGCCGGAGCGCTGAAGGGTTGATTCGCAACGCCCATGCCTATCCGCGGACTTTGAGATTGATGGGATCGGGAAAGATCGACGTGAAGCCCTTCGTTACCGATACCTTAACGTTCAAGGAAGGCATCCGGGCGTTCGAATATGCCTGCGCACCGAAACCGGACAGTGTAAAAGCCCAGATCGAGATGCCCTAGTCGACAGCTGCCCGCATGCAGCCATAACAGGGAGGATACTATATGGATTCGGTCAATCTCCTACCGGCAGAGAATCTCGGCCGCGGCTTTATACCGGAGGAATACCTACCCCGGGACAAGGACGAATATTACCTGAGGAACGAGCAGGTCGCCAAGCCGCCAACGCATTGGCGGCCGTTGAAATCCGCGGAAGTGAAGCATCTGGTGCAGAACGGCAACAGCGCGGACAACTGGGACGACATCCTGGTTGCCGAGGACTTCAATCCGCTTCACATCAGAAACAGCGCGTTTTTTGGACTGGTTCGAATCGGCAGGGTGCGGAAGGTTATCCTGGAACACCATGACCTCCAGCTACCGGCCGGTATTACCAACAGCACGATCATTGCTTGCGATATCGGGGATGATGTAGCCATTCACAACGTGAGCTACCTGGCGCACTACATAATCGGTGACCGGTCTATTCTGGCAAACATAGACGAGTTCCATTGCACCAATCATGCCAAGTTCGGGAATGGAATCATAAAAGACGGAGAGCCGGAAGAGCTACGTATCTGGCTCGACCTTATCAACGAAACCGGCTGCAGAAACGTCATGCCTTTTGACGGCATGATATCGGCGGATGCCTACCTGTGGGCGAAATACCGCGACGATGCACTATTGCTGGAAAAGCTGAAAGAGATAACCCAGAAGAGATTTGACTCGCGTCGCGGCTTCTACGGGGTAGTAGGCGATCAATGCGTGATCAAGAATACCAGAATTCTCAAGGATGTGAAAATCGGCTCTCATTGCTATACCAAGGGCGCGAACAAGCTGAAAAACCTGACGATCAACTCCAGCGCCGAGGAGCCGACCCAGATCGGAGAAGGAGTCGAGCTGGTCAACGGCATCATCGGATACGGCTGTCATATTTTCTACGGATGCAAAGCGGTGCGCTTCATCCTGGGCAACAATTCGAATCTGAAGTACGGCGCCAGATTGATACATTCGTTTCTCGGCGACAACTCGACGATTTCCTGCTGCGAGGTGCTCAACAACCTGATTTTCCCGGCCCATGAGCAACACCACAACAATTCGTTCTTGATTGCCTCCGTAGTCATGGGACAGAGCAACATGGCGGCGGGAGCGACGATAGGCTCAAATCACAACAGCAGGGCCAATGACAACGAGGTTCAGGCCGGCAGGGGATTCTGGCCCGGGTTGTGCACCAGCATCAAGCATTCGAGCCGTTTCGCCTCGTTCTGTCTGCTGGCGAAAGGCGATTACCCCGCCGAGCTTGACATCCCCCTGCCGTTTTCCCTGCTCAACAACAACGTAGCCAAAGACAGACTGGAGATCTTGCCGGCCTTCTGGTGGCTGTACAACATGTATGCTTTGGCCAGGAACACGTGGAAATTCAACAACAGGGATAAGCGGACCACCAAAATACAAAACATAGAATTCGATTCTTTGGCCCCGGACACCGTAGAAGAAATCTTGAAGGCGATCGAGCTGCTGGAAATCTGGACGGCCAGGGCATATACAAGGCAGAATGGAG
>CAYMEK010000050.1:0-16611 GCA_964389305.1 uncultured Spirochaetaceae bacterium | reverse complement strand
GAAAGAAACTGGATCAACCTCGGAGGACAGCTGGTGCCGGAAAAAGACGTGGATCATCTGCGATCGGATATCAGGAACGGCAAGCTAGATTCCTGGGACAAGATTCATCGAAGATATGACCTTCACTGGGATGAATACGTATTGAACAAGCAACGCCATGTCTTCGCCACCTGGTGTTCCGCGCTCGGTACCGGCTCTCCGACGGGCGAGCAATGGATAGAGGCGTTGGATAGGGGGATGGCGATCCAGGAATATATTCGGGACCAGGTCTACACATCGAGAAACAAGGACTACGACAGCTACTTTCATCACATAACGTTCCGCAACCAGGAAGAGATGAACGCTGCGCTCGGCTCGATCGAAGACAACAGCTTTGTAAAAAAGGTCCGAAAAGAAACCGAAGAGTTTAGAGAAAGAATCAACGAGATCAAGAAGAGAGGTTGAGACGCTGCTGGAGCTCGGCAATCATAGTCCACCAAGGGAGAAGGAGTCATAGATGAACAACTGGGAGGAAAAGTACTCACGCTATGCATTGGTGCGGGAGATGATGGAAACGATCGGGGTGGTGAAGAGCTTCGACCCCGCGGTTACCCGGCAGGTCGCCCCCGAGATCGAAGAAACCGGCCGGTTGATGCTTACAGGGGAAGGATCGAGCCGTATTTTCCCCGCCAAGAACGCCATCCGCAAGAGCCTGAGCTGGGGAATGCCGCTGCATATAGCCACCGACGGCTCGCGCCAGTGCGCGCAGTACGATCTTTCGGAGTTTGCCGTGTTTCACGCCTCGAACTCCGGGCGCACCAAGGAAGTAGTGCTGCTGGCCAGGAAACTGGCCGAGCAGGGAAACGATCGCCGCTACGCCTTAACGGCCAACAGGGGCACGCCCCTGGAGCAGGTATGCAGGAAGACGTTCGTTCTCGGCTGCGGCTGGGAGCAGGCCGTCGCGGCGACCAAGAGCGTGGTGGAGCAGGCGCTGTTCTACGAATCGGTCCTGTGGCACATCGCCGGCAAGAACAAGACGGAGGTCTGCCGGGAGCTGGCCGCAAAGATCGAGACTGCGCTTACCCTTCCCATCGATCCCGAGATAGTCCGCCTGGCGGTCGAAGCGCCGACCATATATTTCGCCGGATACAACGACGGGGTGGCGGAGGAATTGACCTTAAAGACCAACGAAATTACCAGGAAGAAATCCGATTTTCTGGAGGGCACCTATGCGGTCCATGGCATCGAGGAGGTAATGGACCGAGAGGACGTCGTCTTCATTGTCGATCCCATCGAGGAGGAGCTGGACAAGTTTCAAGAGGTGCTGGTAAAAGGGGTGGGATTGAATGTGATCGCCGTCGCCGGCAGGCAGACACCCTTTAAGACAATAACGGTACCTGTGGGCGACGGCCTCGATCCTTATATTTATCTGTGCGCCGGCTGGAACATACTCGTGGAGATAGGCCTGGCCTCGGGCATCAATCTGGACAAGCCGGAAAGGGCTCGAAAAGTCGGCAACGAGTTCGTCGAACAGCCGTAGCTTTCCGTCCACAGCGCGCGCGATCGTTGCTCCGCCCGGAGCCAACGACCGGCCGCATCAGGAGGTAGAGATGCAAAAGATTATCAATACGCCGGAGATGGTCGTGGAGGAGATGCTCGATGGGTACCTCAAGGCCAACGCGACGGCCGTGGCCCGTACCGGCAATCCCCGGGTGCTGAGGTACGCCAACGCTCCGGTATCCGGGAAGGTGGGGATCGTCACCGGAGGAGGATCGGGACACAAGCCCGCCTTCATCGGCTACCTCGGCCGGAACATGGTGGATGCGGTGGCGGTGGGCGAGATATTCACCTCTCCACCCGCCCAGATGTTTTACGACGCCTTCAAAGCCGCCGACGGCGGCGAGGGGGTCGCCTGTCTTTTCGGCAACTACGCAGGAGACGTGATGAACGTGAAGATGGCCGTCGAAATGGCCGGCGAGGAGGGTATCGAGGTCAGGACCGTAGTGGCCAACGACGACGTACCCTCCGCTCCAAGGAACGAGAGACAGAACAGAAGAGGGGTGGCCGGAGAAGTATTGATGTGGAAAGTAGGCGGGGCCCGGGCGGCCATGGGCGGAAGCCTCGAGGAGGTCATCGCCGCGGCCGGCAAAGCGATCGATCATTGCCGCAGCATGGGCATCGGCCTTACTCCCTGCACGGTTCCGGCTGTGGGGCATCCGAACTTCGAGATAGCTGCGGGTAAGATGGAGGTCGGCATCGGACACCACGGCGAGCCGGGGCTGGAAGTCGTGGACCTGGAGAGCTCGGCCGCTATGTCCCGGCGGATGTGCAATATCATCCTCCCCGACCTTCCCTTTGAGTCCGGCGACGAGGTGGTGGTCCTGATCTCGGGGCTGGGCTCGACTCCGCTGATGGAGCTGTACATCCTCTACAACGACGTGCAGAAGATCCTGAGTGCCGAGAACATCGAGATCTACAGGCCCTACGTAGGCAATTACTTCACTTCGCTGGAGATGGCGGGTGTTACCCTGACCGTGATGAAGCTGGACGAAGAGCTTAAACGCTTGATCGACTACGAGGCCGACTCGATCGGTTTTCGCCAGTTCGCTTCCGGAGCCGCCTGATATGGACAGCTTCAGCAGCCGGCAGGGGGGGCGAATCCTGGAGTCCTTGATCGCGGCGGTACAGGACAACAAGCAGAAGCTCAGCGACCTGGACGGGGCCATAGGCGACGGAGACCACGGCATCAATATGAGCAAGGGTTTCAGCCTGGCCAAGGATGAACTGGACAGCGAGCCCGGAGATCTGAGCCATGGGCTGCAGGTTGTTTCGAAGATTCTGATGGGCAGCATCGGCGGCGCGATGGGACCCCTTTACGGGATGTTCTTTAAGGGACTGGCCCGGGGCTGCAGCGGCGCGGGGCAGATCGACAAGGGGGTGTTCGCCCGGATGCTCGCCTCTGGGCTGTCTTCGGTTCTGAGAATCAGCCAGGCGAAAGTCGGGGACAAGAGCCTGATGGATGCACTGGTTCCGGCGGTGGAGGCCTACCAGAGCGCCCTGGACGGCGGAAAGGAGTTCCGGGAAGCCCTGGAAGATATGGCCGGGGCCGCCGAGAAGGGCCGGGACTCCACCCGGGAAATGGTAGCCAGGATTGGACGAGCCAGCCGTCTCGGGGAAAGATCGAAAGGCACCCTGGATCCAGGCGCTACCTCCTGTGCCCTGATTCTCCGCAGCCTGGCCGAGTCCATGAAAGAGCTGCTGGAGGGACCTCGCAGCCAAGAACAGGGGAGGGCATGAAGAAGAAAGACCCGGTGGAAACGATAGGATTTGTTGGATTGGGCGTCATGGGCCGGCCTATGGCCGTCAATCTGGCCAGGCGCTTCGCCCTCCTGGTCTACGACAAGGATCCCGCCAGGCTGTCCGGAACTCAGGGAAAGGGAATCCGGCGGGCCTCTTCCTTGGAAGAGCTCGGCAGGCAGGCCGGGATCGTGCTGCTGTCGCTTCCCGGATCGGCAGCAGTGGAGGAGGTAATCGCGGGCCGATCCGGGCTCGGCGAAACCTTAGGGACCGGCGGCGTCGTGATCGACACCGGAACCACCGAACCGGCCGTGAGCCAGCGATTGGCCGGCCTGCTGGCCGGCAGAGGAATCACCTTGCTGGACGCTCCGGTAAGCGGCGGGGAGAAGGGAGCCGTCGAGGCCACACTTTCGGTCATGGTAGGCGGGCCGCAGGAAGCGTTCTCTCGCTGCCGTGACATCTTCGCCGCGATCGGGAAAACGATCGTGCGGGTCGGAGACAGCGGCATGGGGCAGGTCGCCAAGCTGGTAAACAACCTTATTGTAGGCGCTACCTTTGCGGCCCTGGCCGAGGGTTTCACCCTGGCGGTAAAGAGCGGGCTGGACCCGCAGAAGCTCTTCGAGGCTATACGCGGCGGGTGGGCCGGCTCCAAGGTGCTGGAGGTGAGTGCGCCGGCCATGCTGGAGCGTAAATTCGATCCCGGTGGCACGGTGGATATCCTCTACAAGGATCTGGGCTACGCTCTGGCCCTGGCACGCAGCACCGACGTGCCTCTGCCGATCACTGTTCAGACACACGAGATATTCAAGGCGGCGAAGGCCGCAGGGTACGGCGGCAGGTCTCAGCCGGTGATCGTCAACCTTTGGGAAAAGCTGCTCGGAATCGAGGTGAAAAGAGCAAAGCGGCCGGGATGAGGCTGCGCCCGGCCGGAGCCCGGGGCGACGAGGTCAGGCCTCCAGCCGGTATAGCACCAGCTCGCCGGTGCCGTGATTGGCGCTGAATAGGAGCTCGTGGTCCCGGCGGTGCAAAACCTCGACCTGGGTCGGCTCAACGCCGCGGTCCAGCTCGATCTGCTCCATCCGCTTCAAGGTGGCCTCGAGAGGCCGGTAGAGGGAAAGTTCTCTGTTTCCGGCGCGGCTTCCGGCAACGACCGCCGGCCGCCCCAGGATCATGCCGCACCAGACCACGTGTCCGAACTCCAGTTCCGCCTCGTACACCGGCTGCCAGGCGTTTTTCGTCTGCCTGTACACAGCCAGCCGGTTCCCATGAAACGGCTCAATGGTGACCAGCTCCGCTGTCCCGTCACCGTCCAGGTCGAAAAGATGCATATCGCTGACGGCCCTGTCCAGGAGCTTTTCCACGGGCCAGTCGGATTCAGGCCGCTGCGGAACAACGATCCTGAACAAACCGTTGCGGCAGCCGACCAGCAGGCTGGGCTGCCCCGAGTATTCCACCGATATCAATCCGTGGTTCTGGTACAGTCCCTCCAGCACGGGACGGATTTCCCAGACGGAAGAGGTGAGTTCCGGAATCCTGCCCACGTACACCGCCCCGGGCTGCGACCAGTCCTCCGGGGCTTTTTTCTCCGGCCCGCTTATGGTTGCGGCGATCAAGTAGGGACGGCCGGCCACCTGTACCGCGCGCAGGCGGTGAACGTAAGGCAGATCGAGGACCCGTTTATCCGTCCACGGCATGGTCAGCTCCCCGGCCGCGGAGGCGTGGGTGACGCCGGCCTGCCTCGCCTTAAAAACGGGATAGAAACGCTCGATCACCAGTACTGAACGCTCCCGGCCGGGAATCGGCTCCAGGCACATTACACCCCCGGGTCCGTCCAGCAACATGGAGACCTCCCAATCGGGAGGCCTCAGCAGTACAGACCGCCCTTGGCCTTCTGTAGCCGCCGCTATGTGCTCCAACCCGCCAATGACCAGACGGCTGACCGTGTATACCTGTTCCAGACGCATCAGGGTCCGCTTATGCACGTTCATGGCGATAGTGTTACCCTACACGTAAATCCAGGTTAGCCGCAACATGGCTAGGCATGCACAGGTTCGGGGGCATTCCGGCAGGAATCGGCCCTCGAGCCCATCATCGCGGCAGCCGCCGGGGCCAGCCGGCGCCGCTACCGGGCGGAAGGCGCCGGCAACTAGAACTCTCTGGCCGCGGCGGCCAGAGCCTCGATGTTCCGCTTGGGGGTGCCCGGGCTTACTCCACCACCGGCGGAGAGCAGGATTCCCGATCTGCTCGCGTGGGAAGACAGGCACTTCAGGACTCTTACTTTTACCTCTTCAGGACGGGCCTGGCTCAACACTTCGAGAGGCGGTACATTTCCCATCAGGCATACCTTGCTGCCGACGCATTCCCTGGCCTTGGATATGTCTATCAGATGGGTGAAGTTGAATATGTTGATCTGCAAGTCATTGAGGAACCTGTACATCGAGTCATTATCCGTATCGCAGTGGAAAAATCTGACAGCCGTGGGGAAAGCACCGTAGATCTCCTTGAGATAGGGATGGGCGAACTTCAGGTAGTCCTCAGCGGACAGGAAACCGGCGATGTCGTCCAGTATCATAACGCCCTCCACATCGTGCAACTCGTTTGCCTGGGCTTCAAGCCAGTTCTTCGTATTCGTCGTGGTTATAGACAGCAGACGATGCGCAGCGTCCGGATCGGTCTTTACCGCTATGAGGAATTCGGTCATTCCCATGAGATGGGCTGCCACGGCAAGAGGCCCCCGGGCCGCTACTACCTTGATCCGATGACCGGCGGCATTCACCTTCTTCTCTACGTTTCTATACAGGTTGAGTATCAACGGCATCAGGCCGTCGGTGTGGGGATTGGGCAAACTGATTCTATCAATCTGGTCCGCTGAGGAGATTGCGGGATAGACGGCCGGCGTTTTATCATGAAAAAAGCTGATCTTGCACCCGAAGCCGCTGGGTTCGGTAGCCATCCCCATTTCGATCCAGAACCCTGGAAGAAAGATAATGTCAGGAAAATCCAATTGAACCTGCAGATTGGCTTCCAGCCACCGGTCCGGCATAATCAGGTAGTCCAGGGTGGAAATACCGACGTAGGCCGGTATCCAGGGACTGTCTACGATCAGGCCCACGGGTACTGTTTCAAATTCCTCCAACGCGGCGCATTTCCTGATGACCTCCCACTGCGTCTCAGTCATTGAATCTCCTCGGTTCCGGCAATCATATCCTGGTCGATTTTGTCAGGATAATATTTCGATAACTTTCGGATATCGATAAAAAACGATAAAATGCTAACATAGGATTCGATCCCTGTCAATCGATTATCAGAGGCGTCCGGCAGCCTTAACGGCCGCTGCCTCCCGTTATCAGGGCTGTTGAAAAAACCTCTTTATCGATATATTCTGTTTTACAGCACAATTCGAATCATCTACGATGGCCTACAATATTCGTTTTGAAGAGATCATCAATATTCTGACTCAAATCAGGAAAATTTCGGTTCAAGAGCTCAAGGAGCGCCTGAGCGTCTCCGAGGCGACGATTCGCAAGGATCTTACCCTGCTGGAGGAGATGGGCTACCTGGTGAGAACCCATGGCGGCGCCGTGCTGGCAGAAGATAAAAATACTTTCGACAGCCTGATGAGCAGAAAAGATGCCTATCTGGCCGAGAAACAAGCCATCGCGCGTAAGGCCAGAGAGCTGGTCAGCGAGGGCGATACCATTTATTTGGATTCCGGCAGTACAGCCGTTCACCTGGCCAGAGAAGTGAAATCGATGAATATCCGGGTCGTCTGTCATTCGGTAGGCGTGATAAACGAGCTGGTTTCGGCGCCAGGAGTTTCGCTCATATGTTTGGGCGGCAGCTACAGGAAGGACGCAGGTTCGTTCATCGGTCCCCTCGCTCAGCAAAATCTGGAAAATATCAGGATTGAAACCTGTTTTGTCGGTGCGGCTTCTTTTTCTTCGAGGGGCGACTTTTTCTCCCAAAATATCATCGAAGCCCAGCTAAAAACCGAGGTGCTTGCCACCTCCGACAGGAAGTTTGTGCTTACGGATTCCAGCAAGTACAACAAGTCCGGTTTCGCCATCTTTGCCCGACCTGGAGATTTCGACGTGCTGATTACCGACGATGCGTTCCCCGACGTAAAGCTGTTCGAGAGCATAGGGATCACCTGTCTTCTGGCTTCTACCGCACAGGCAAAGCGACCGGGTTCCTGACCTCTCACCCCCCGGCTGTCTCTGCCAATCCACAGCTTTTTTTGATTTTCTGCTTGACAGAGTGACGAACACCGGGTAATATAATTTTCGTTTTCTATCGAAATTCGATATCAAAGAAAACAAGGAGGAAAAGAATGTTCAAAAAAATCCTGATCGCCGCGATGGTGGTCGCACTGGGGGCAGGGGCTCTGTTCGCTGCGGGCAAGGGCGAGACCATGGAGGGGAAGCAGCAGATAGCTGTCTGGCTGCGAGGCAGCCCCCAGTATCTCGAGGCGTACAAGGTGTTGGGCAAGATGTTCACGGAAGCAAATCCCAATATCGAGGTCGAATTTACGCTTATCGCGGACTTGGAGGACAAGCTCGTAACCGCCATGATCGGTCAGTCCGGTCCCGATGCCTGGATTATGGATACGGTTACCACGGGCCGTTGGTTGAAGTTCAACATGGTCTCCGAGATAACCAAGAAGCAATATCCGAATTGGGACAATATTATTCCGGCGGCCTGGGACACTTTGAAAGGCCCGGACGGAAAGATCTACGGCACGCCCTGGTCGGTGCAAGCCCAGGCCATGTACTACCGGGCAGACTGGCTGAAAAACCTCGGACTGAATGTTCCCACTACCTGGGACATGATGGTGGACGTGGCCGAGGCCATGACGTATAACGATCCGGACGGCAATGGGAAGGACGACACCTACGGCATAGGCGTATACGGTTCCACCCTCCGCGGCTACGCCTACTGGACCTATCAAGACTGGCTCTGGCAGGCCGGTGGAAGCGTGCTCAAGGCCAGGTCTCCGGGAAAGTGGACGGGCAATCTGAATACACCGGAAGCCAAAACCGCCTTGAAATTCGAGCACGACATGGCCTACAAGTACAAGGTGTTTCAACCTGGTTTTACCACCTCCGTATCCGCAGATGTCTATGCCTCCTTTCAGGATGGCCTGACGGGCATGGTCTTTCACGCGGGTTACCGGATCCTGGAATACAAGAACCGTCTGGGTGATGGATTGGGGACCGCCCTGATGCCGGCCGGTCCCAAGGGTGCCGGCGTTCTGGGAGAGGGCGAAAACCTGTACATGAGCTCCCAAACCCAGAAAAAGGCGGCCACGCTCACCTGGATGAACTGGATGGCTGATCCCGAAGCTCAGAAGTACGGACTGAAAAACGACATCTCCAACGTCTGCAGGACTTCGGTGCGCAAGGATATCGACAACATGGCGGTTACCGGAGAGCCGTTGATGAAGGCTTTTGTGGAGGCCTTCAAGAACTACGTCAAATATCCGGAGCCTATTCCCGATTACTATCCGGTGAAGCTCATCGTGGCCGAGATGGTTCAAAAGACTCTTAACGACGAAAACGCCGACATCGACGCTATCGCCAAGGAGTACAATGACAAGGTGGTGGCACAGCTGCAGACACAGGGTGTGTACGAAGAGTAGCGGTTTGTAAAAATCCGAACTGTGGGGGATAATCGACACATTATCCCCCAATTTTTTACCTTATTTGGGAACGGACATCATGGAGCTTTCCAGCCTGAGAAACTTCAAGACCAGAAGAGTATTTACCGGATACCTGTTCTGCCTGGCCGCCATCGTTTTCTTTGTTGTTTTTAAATACGTTCCCATTCTAAGCTCTTTCTGGCTCAGCCTGTTCGACTATCAACCAGCCTCGCAAACCTATATCGGGCTGCAGAACTTCAAGCGCCTGGCGGAGGACCCTATCTTCTGGCAGGCGCTGCTGAATACCACCCTTCTGGTGCTGGCGATAGGCAGCGTGGGAACTGTCTTGGGGTATGCGCTTGCTCTGGCCTTTCGAGGCGGGATGCCGGGAGGTAAGTTTTTCAGAACCCTGTTCTTCCTCCCGGTAGTGACTACCATTACGGTCATCGCCCTGGTCTTCAGGATCCTCTATAATCCGGTCGGCCTGGGCTTCAGCATCAATGGGTTCTTGAACCTGATCGGCCTTCCACCCCAGCCTTTTCTTTCCGATGAAAAACAGGCCCTGGTTTCGGTCATGATACCCCTTATCTGGAAGATCGCCGCCTACAACATGATCATCTTCATAGCGGCTTTGGATGGGATAGATCCTCAGATCGTAGAAGTGGCAGATGTGGAAGGGGCAAGCTTCTCACAGAAACTGCGGTACGTCTTTTTGCCGTGTACCCGCTACTCCATTACCATTGTCGTTATCCTGGCCGTAATGAGAACGTATCGAATCTTCGTTCCCATATACGTTATGACCTTCGGCGATCCCAACCACGCTACCGAAACAATAACCACCTGGATCTATAAAAAATCGTTTCGGTTCTGGGAAATGGGCTACGGCTCGGCCATGTCCGCAGTGTTGTTTGTAATAATCCTTGCTCTAACCGTAGTTCAACTGAGAATAGGAAGAGAGAAAAATGTCTAGCCTCGTGTCTACCGGGCAAAAAAACAAGCAGTGGCTTGGCAAGACAGCGAAATATACGGTTCTGCTTTTCGTGGCACTCATGTGGGTCATTCCTTACATATGGATGATCGGTGCTTCCTTCAAATCGGACGAAGACATAACCATTTCCTATTTCACTCTCTTTCCCGAAGACCCCACTCTGGAGTCCTACCAGCGGGCCATCGAAACGCTGAAGATCCACTTTTACATATTGAACAGCTTTATTGTTTCGATCAGCGCGGTGATTCTACAAACAGCCGTTTGCGCGCTGGCCGCCTTCGCCCTGGCACGGCTGAATCTACCGGGAGCCGGCGTGCTGCTGCTGGCTTTTATCGCTACCATGATGGTACCGGAGGAGGCCATGATGGTTCCTCTGTTTCTGCTTCTGAGGGGCCTGCGCCTGATCAACACGTATCGGGGAATGATCCTTCCTCTGATTCCCTGGGGTTTCAGTGTCTACGTATTGAGCGAGTTCTTCAAGCAGATACCCAAGGAGATCGAAGAATCAGCCATTGTGGACGGCTGTCCGATCTTCAAGATCTTTATTCGCATAATCCTTCCCCTGGCCAGACCGGCCCTGGGCGCGGTGCTGATATTCTCCTTCATCATGACCTGGGACCAGCTGGTTATCCCTCTGCTCGTTATCACCAAGCAATCCATGATGACCGTTCCTCTCGGACTGGCCAACAGCGCCCAGCACGAGGCGGGAGAAAATCACGCCATGCTGGCAGCCGCCACCGTGATCGCCACCTTGCCCTCGATATTGATCTTCGTTCTCTTTCAAAGGCAGTTTATCAGGGGAATGACCATGGGCAGCCTGAAGGGTTGAATACGGATCGAAGCCCGACCCCTCTTCATGAATGTAACTGTTTTGATAAAATGAGTTGATTGTATCAAAAATCGTTACATTTCTGTCAGATTAGAATCAAAATAGCACGGCTCTTTTGGGGTCGTACATTGTAACTGATTTTCGTGTTTCTAAAAACATATATAACAAATAGTTAGCAAAAGGACTATTTAGTTCGGGTTCCCAACCCCTAAAATACCTTGACAAAATTTACATTTTCTGTTACTAATTTATCACGATCCTACACTACACTGCGTATCAATGAAAGCGTTTGTCTACAGAGGAGATAGAGAACTTCAAGTAACCGAAGTCCCTTACCCTCGCTTGCAGAATGACAATGCAATTGTGAAAATCATTGCCTCCTCGATATGCGGAACGGATCTACGAACCTACAGGTTTGGCGACGACAAGATCACCGTTCCCCGCATTATCGGTCATGAAGCCTGCGGCGTAGTCGAGGAAGTCGGCGCCGGCGTCCACGATATCACGGTCGGGGAAAAGGTCATTGTGGCGCCGGCGGTGGGTTGCGGCGAATGTCCGTCCTGTCGCAAAGGCGCCACCAACATGTGCTACAATTTAAAAACAATAGGCTTTGAGTACGAGGGCACGTTCTGTGAGTATATGGAGATTCCTGCCCAGGCGATCAAGATGGGCAACGTGGTCAAGGTAGACAGCGATATTGCCCCCCAAGTAGCCTCGATCGTCGAACCGATTGCCTGTTGTGTAAACGGACAAAGCTATCTCGATATCAAAGAGGGCGACAGTGTCTTGATATTCGGCGCCGGATTTATCGGCTGTATGCATGCCGAAATCGCCCATTTGAAAGGGGCCGCCCGTGTTATCATGGCCGATATCGCCGGAAACAGACTCGACACGGCAAGACATCTCGTTCCCGAGGTATCTACCGTTAACTCTGCCGAGCTGGATGTCGAGCAGTATATACGCTCTTTGACCGACGGATGGGGAATAGATGTCGTGATCTCGGCCTGCCCCGACGGCGCCACGCATGCCCTGGCCCAGCGAGTCGCCGCCAAGCAAGGGCGTATCAGTCTGTTCGGGGGTATTCCGGCCAAAAACGAGTGTTATCTGGACAGCAATCTGATTCACTACAACGAGTTGTCGGTGTACGGCTCCCACGGATCGACGCCGTTGCAAAACAAGACGGTGTTGGGCTGGATATCCGAAGGAAGGCTTTCACCGGAAAAATATATATCACTTTCCTGTCCCCTCACAGAAGCGTTGACCGCTTTCCAGCGGCTGACGCATGAAAATATGTTGAAAGTCGTGCTTACACCCTGAAAATAAGAGGTTTGATGATGCGTGAGTCAGGATTCATTATGGCCATCGATCAAGGTACCACGGGCACCAGGGTAATTCTGTTCGACCATGCGGGTAAAATACACTCCATGGCCTACAAAGAAATACAGCAGATCTATCCCCACCCCGGCTGGGTCGAGCACGATCCGGTGGAAATCTGGAACTCCGTGTTGGAGTGCGCGCAGCCGGCCCTTCGAAGTGGAAATGTGGCTTTGCGCGATATCAAGGGAATAGGAATCACCAACCAAAGAGAGAGCACCATTCTGTGGGACAGAAACACGGGCCAGCCGCTGTATAACTCGATCTGCTGGCAGTGCAGAAGAACCTCGAAAATTTGTGACGAGCTGAAAGCGGCCGGGTACGAGGAGAAGATACGAGAGAAGACCGGTCTGGTAATCGACGCTTATTTTTCGGCGACCAAGATAAAGTGGATCATGGAGAATGTTCCGGGGATACGGGAAAGAATCGCCCAGAACAGCGTTTGCATGGGAAATATCGATTCCTGGATCATCTGGAATCTCACCGGAGGAGCCTCACATGTGACGGACGTTTCGAACGCCTCGAGGACCATGTTGTTCAACATCCACGATCTTTGCTGGGACGAGGATATACTGGGTTGGCTAGACATACCGAAATCGATACTGCCGAAGGTACTGCCGTCCAGTGGAATAATGGGAACAACAGCGAAGGAGGTCCTGTGGGGCGCCGAGATCCCGGTATCGGGTGTCGCGGGCGATCAACATGCGGCCACCTTCGGGCAGGCCTGCTTTCGTCCCGGTATGACGAAAAACTCCTACGGTACGGCGTTGGCTTTGATGATGAATATCGGGGAGCAGCCGACTCTGTCGAAACACGGATTGACTACCGACCTCGCCTGGCAGGTCGGAACGCGGGTGGAATACTCACTGGAGGGCGTAGTTTTCATCGGCGGCGCGGCCATCGAATGGCTCCAGAAAGGGTTGAACGTAATCAAAGACGCCAACCACTGCAATGAATTGGCCCAACGGGTACCCGATACGGGAGGCGTGTACCTGGTGCCCGCTTTTACCGGACTCTGCGCACCTTATTGGGACATGTATGCCAGGGGAATTATCGTGGGCATTACGCGAGGAACCCAGGTCGAGCACATAGCCAGGAGCGCTCTTGAATCCATCGCCTATCAGACCAGAGACGTACTGCTGGCCATGGAAGCGGATTCCGGGAAAAACGCCGAGTTTCTTCGCGTTGACGGGGGTGCGACAAAAAGTGACTTTCTAATGCAATTCCAATCCGATATACTAGGTATTCCAGTACAGAGACCGGTAGTAACCGAAATGGCCTCTCTAGGTGCCTGCTATCTAGCCGGTCTGGGAGTCGGTTTTTGGGATAGCCCCAAAGAGCTGGAAGAGCAGTGGGCAGTAGAAAAAAACTTCGAGCCGAAGATGAAACAGGACCAGCGCGACGAGCTGTATTCCAACTGGAAAAGAGCCGTAGAACGAACATTCAAATGGGCTCAGGCCTAGAAACTACGTTCAGGTAGCCTCATGAATAAGAACCTAAGAATGAAAGAGATCCTCAATACGCTGCGACTGAGGAGCGTCGTAAACATAAAAGAGCTGAAACAGAAGCTGAATGTTTCGGAGATGACCATACGCAGAGACTTGAACGAGCTGTCCCGAGATCAAGTAGTCAAGCTGATACCCGGGGGTGCGATACTCCAGCCTGTCAACGATTTAGGCTCTGAAGAAGAGAGCAAATACCATATCACCCATGATGGAAATGTCCACATCCGAGAGAAGATCAACATCGGTAGAAAGGCCGCCTCTCTGATAGAGCCCTACGATACCGTTATCCTGGATATCGGCTCGACCACGGAGTATGTGGCCAAGTTTCTCAGGGAGGATATTATCCTGACAACGGTGTGCTTTACTCTCAATGTCCTGGTCGATATCTATCGCAAGAAGAACTGCAGAGTGATTTTTCCCGGCGGCTATCTTCACGACGAAACCCTCATGTTCGAAAGCATCGAAGGCATTCGGCTCATCCAGAGAACCAGAGCGGATAAAGCATTTGTTTCGGCGGCAGGAGTGCATCACGAGCTGGGAGTAACTACGGTCTATCCGTATGAGCTGGAAACGAAGCAGGCTATCATGAAGTCCGCGAAAACAAATATTCTGGTTGTAGACTCTTCGAAATTCGGAAAAACCAAAAGCGTGTATTTCGCCGACCTGAGCGATTTCGACTTAATTATCACCGATGAGGGGATACCCCAGGAATACGTAAAGGCGATACACGATCTGGGGATCAAGCTTCATGCCACCTGCCCCTGCGCCGAATCCGATATCGCATCTAAGGAAGGCCTGCTATGAGATCGATTCGACTGTTCGCTCCCGGCGATATGCGCTGTACCGAAATCGAAGCTCCGCGAATCGAGAAACCCGATGATGTTCTACTGAAGGTCAGGTATTGCGGTGTATGCGGCTCCGATATCCCGAGAGTCATGGTGAAAGGCGCCCACACCCATCCCATTACCCTCGGCCATGAGTTTTCCGGAGAGGTGCTCGAGCTCGGGGGGGCGGTAAAGGAGCTGAATGTCGGCGACCGGGTAACTGTCATGCCCCTGATACCCTGTGGGCAATGCAGCTACTGCAAGATCGGCGACTATCACCTGTGCGAAGACTACGCGTACTACGGATCGCGCATCGACGGAGCGATGGCCGATTTCATACGGGTCAAGGCCGACAACGTGTTGAAGCTTCCCGACAATGTCGGCTACGAAGCGGGCGCCATGACCGATCCTGCTTCGATCGCTCTGCACGCGCTGAGAAGCTATACGTTCTATGGGGGACAAACAGCCATTGTCTTCGGTCTGGGGGCGATAGGTCTTTTTGCCGTCCAGTGGCTGAAGATCCTCGGCTGTCGGGACGTGTTCGCCGTCGATATCTTCGACTCGAAGCTCGAGCTGGCCCAGCGGCTCGGCGCAACCTTTACATTCAACGGGCTCAAGCAGGATGTCGTCAGGGAGGTGAAAGCCAAAGCCGGCGAAGGCATCGATTTCGTCGTGGAGCTGGCCGGCTCGAAAAAGACCCAACTGCAGGCGCTTCAGGTGGCCGGCAAAAAATCCCACATCGTGTTCTGCGGAATATCCTACGACGACCTGGTCGTTCCTTCGGCAGATCTAAATAAGATACTGCGGAGCGAGCTCACCATACATGGATCCTGGAACTCGTCCATCACGCCGCTTCCTCTCAATGAATGGAAAACCTCACTGGATTACATGAGCTCCGGAAAGCTGAAAACCGATCCTCTGATCACCCACCGATTCAAGCTCGAACAGTGCAGGGAATGCTTCGATATGCTGTACAAGAGGAAAGAGCCGTTCATAAAGGTGCTGTTCGATATTCAGGCCGGGTAGCTCAGGCCAGATAAAAAGGGGCTCCCCTTTGAAAGGGGAGCCTGCGTGAGAGTGTGGCGGGGGGTGATCGGCTTCAGAAGGCCAGGCCGCCGAACAGGGCAGCGGAGACATTCTTGAGAGGATAGGGATCTTGTGCCGCCCCCGGCATTTCGCCGTTCCAGAAGCGCCAATCCAGTCTGGCGCCCAACTGAAAGACAGCGATCTTTACGGCCAATCCGCCGCCGACCTGCCCAAAGAGGGATAGGTTGGTAGGGGTATCATCATTGCTTCCGACCCCGGCTTTCTCGTAGTTGGTCACATCCGACCGTCCGGCGGCGCCGAACCCGGCTTCCAGAAAAGGATCGAGAAAGGCGTCGGAGCCCAGGATGTGGTAACGCAAATCTGCTGTGCTAATCCAGTCAAGCCAGAACTCTTCTTCCACCGGGGCGGGCACGTCGGCCTTCTCCAGGTCCAGCAGGCAGCTCATACCGAAGCCCAAACGTCTTCCGGCAAGCTCCCAGTACAAACCGGGGATCAGGTTGGTCTTGTCGTCGATCGCTCCTTCGAACTCCTCGACGCCCGGCCTGTCTACGAACTCCGCGGCGAGCATGGCGCCCAGACGCAAACTTCCGGCAAAAGCGCTCGAAGCGCCGGCCAGCAGCAGCACGGCAAGTATCCATCGCTTCATAGTAACCTCCTGCAGCGCGGCGTACCGCAATCAGGCTCCCGGCCCGCAGGCCGGAAGCCACCAACGTAACAGCCATAGATATGCATGATCCGTGCCAGATGCTACGTAGAGCGAACGATTCAGTCTATTTATCTATTCCGGAAGGAATTACCTGGAACGATATTCGGATGACCGCCAGGTCAGTGTCTTTTTGTATGCTTTTTTATACAAGGCTTTTCACAGTGTGAGAGGCATTGGAATTTCTTTCAGAGATCATTCATACGGTTTTCACACAATAACGGACGGTTGACCCTGACTGACTAATCAAAACAGGCGAGATTGCAAAGAAGCCGATCTCACACTGGAAAAACCAACGATTCCTACTCGTAGATCCAACACTTACTGCTTAAAAAATCATACTTTTCCCCATGCCAATATCAGGGAATCCCTGATTGTTACTCACTACTAGATAGCATAAAATTGCGGCATTACTCGCAAGGAGCGA
>CAYMEK010000049.1:29422-33642 GCA_964389305.1 uncultured Spirochaetaceae bacterium | reverse complement strand
TGATCCAGCGGGCCACCAGCTCCCCCTCCCGGCCGGCGTCGGTGGCGATGATCAGGTTGTCCACGTCCTTCCTGCGGAACAGGGACTGAATGGTACGGAACTGGTGGGCGGTCTGGCGGATGACCCGGTGCTTCATTCGCTCGGGCAGCATCGGCAGAGTGTGCAAGGACCAGTTGCGGTACTTCTGGTCGTACTCGTGAGGCTCGGCCAGCTCCACCAGGTGCCCCATGGCCCAGGTTACGATGTAGGCTCCGTTCTCGAGGTATCCCTTGACCTTCCTGTTACAGCCCAGTACCCTGGCCAGGTCGCGGCCGACGCTCGGTTTCTCGGCCAGCACGATCGATTTCATCAGAGGAAAATCTTGGTCGATAATCGACTATTTGTCAAAGCACTTTGCGCAGGCGAATGTTCTCGCTACGCTTTGAATCCACACACTTCCATAACTGCTTTCCGGACATGCGGGCGGAGCGAAAATCTGGAGAGGAGGCGCATATGCCGCGTGAGTTGATAGAAAGACTTTGGAGCCGAGGCAAGGAGTTCCTCGGCGTACAGTACCCGATCATGGGAGGAGCCATGAGCTGGATCTCCGAATCCAATCTGGTCTCCGCCATATCGAACGCCGGGGCTTTCGGGGTTCTGGCCGGCGGCAATATGCCTCCGCAACTGCTCAAGGAGGAGATCAAGAAGACCCGGAGCAAGACCGACAGACCCTTCGGTGTGAACCTGATTACCATTGCCCCGAACTTCGGCAAGCACCTCGATCACGTTCTCCGAATCGAATTTCCTTTCATCATTTTCGCCGGCGGCCTTCCGCCCCGGGAGGCGATCGGCAGGGTGAAGCAGACGTCCAGCCGCTTGATGTGCTTCGCCCCTACCGTGAGCATCGCCCGCAGTTTGATCCGGGAAGGGGTGGACGCTCTGATCATCGAGGGTCACGAAGCCGGGGGCCACATCGGCCCGATCTCGACCGCCGTACTGGCAGAACAGATCCTGCCGAAGATCCATGCCGTACCCGTGTTCGCGGCCGGCGGCATCGGCAGCGGGGTGATGATGCTTCACTACCTGATGATGGGTGCTGCGGGTGTACAGATGGGCACCAAGTTCGCGGTGGCCGAGGAGTCGATCGCCCATGACAACTTCAAGCGTGCCCTTCTGCGGGCTTCGGCCAAGGATGCCGTTCCCACCGCCCAGTTCGATCCCAGGCTGCCGGTGATTCCGGTGCGGGCCCTGGTAAACGAGGGCACGCGCGATTTCAACACCCTGCAGCTCGGACTGGTAGCCCAGCTGGAGCGCAAGCAGATCACCGTCAAGGAGGCAGCGGGCAAGCTGGAGGAGTTCTGGATCGGGGGATTGCGCAGGGCGGCCATCGAGGGCGACGTGAATCAGGGCTCGGTCATGGCCGGCCAGAGCGTGGGTCTGGTCGACGAAATCCTGCCTGTGAAGGAGATTATCGATCGGTCGATCCAGGAGGCGGTCGACGAAGCGGAGCGAATCCTCAAGCGTCTCGAGCGCTAAGGTCTATCTGTCCGGATGAGCTTCCTCGGCTAGGGGAAGGCCGCGCAAAGATAGTCGTAGCGTTCCTGCAGCGCTCTCCGGGCCGTAAAATCCCGAACATCGTAGCGCAGTGGACTGGCCACGATGGTTACCAGCCGCCGGTACTCGTCCCGGCTGAGGCGGTCGGCCGCCTTGCCGTAGTGGTACCTCGAGGCCGCCGCGATCCCGTATATCCCTTCTCCATATTCGATGTAGTTGACGTACAGCTCGAGGATGCGCTTTTTGGGAAGGAAAATCTCCATCTCCAGGGCGATCAGTGTCTCCAGGTACTTGCGCAGATACGTACGGGTGGGCGCGAGGAACAGGGTTCGGGCCAGCTGCTGGGTGATGGTGCTGCCTCCGTAATAGACATACCCGAGGCGTCGGTTGATGCGGTAGGCATCCCGGATGGCCTGGAGGTCTATCCCGTGATGCCTGTAGAAGTTATGATCCTCCACCTGGACGAACATCCTCCGGGCGTAGGCCGGAATCGATTCCAGGGATATGAAGCGTACCGATTGGTTGCGAAAGTGCGAGACGAACTGCCGGTACAGCATCAGGCCGGTCAAGGGCGGGTTTACGTAATTGTACAACAGGCAGGTCAGGGCCACGCCGACGAGCAGCGCCCAGTGCAGGAGCACAAGAAACAGAGCCAGGAAGGCCAGCCATCGCCGGGCGCGGGCTTTCAAGACCCCGGTCAGTCTCCCGGCGGCCCTGACCGTCGTGCCTAAATAGTGCCGAATCGCTCGTATCATCTGCCGCCGCCAAACGGATCAATAGGTAGTAATATTTCGGAGAAAAGTCAAGATCCGGGGCCGATCTCAGTCGGCGCTTGTCGTGCGGATTTCCTCCAGGCATTCTTTCGTTATCATGATATTTAAGAAGCGCCAACTACGTGCTATATTATATAGCTGTGGGCCACGATAAGGTCTTGAAATCAAAAATCTTAGGAGGGAAAAAATGAGCAAGATATCCAAAGTTTTGATTCTCTGCCTGACCCTGCTTGTCGTGGCGAGCTTCAGCGCCTTCAGCAAGCAGGAAGTGGAAACGCATACCTTCCACGCCGGGATCAACCCCCTTGCCTGGATATACGGAGTATGGGAGGGCGAAGTGGGGATGCCCATAACCGGTGTGGTCGAGGTGAATCTGCAGTTCAGTTACGTGAATGGAGAAGCCCAAAGGAAGCTGTTCAATGCAGACACCGATACCTATACGAAGCGGCTGACGCTCGGACCGGTGGTGCGTCTGTTCCCGGGCCAGAACGCAACCGGCTTCTTCATCAGCGGCCGGTTGATGTTCCTGAATTTCAAGTACGTGGATGAGGAGAGCGAAGAAACATACAACGACGCAACCGCCGGCATCGACGTCGGCTGGCGCTACCTCTGGGAGTTCGAAGGCGGCTGGGGAATGTACGTGCAGTTTTACGGAGGGCTGGAGCGATTTTTCTTCAACGGCGAGATATCGGACGCCTTGGGCTTCCCCATCCTGCCGGTGGGCGGCTTCCACCTCGGTTTCCACATGTAGCTTAGCGGTGCAACTAGCCTTTTGACGGCCAAGCTCAAGCCGCCCCGGGTTCCCCCCCTGGGGCGGTGTTATCTACCGGTTCGGCGGCGCGGCCTCGATTGTATTGGAGACTGCTAGTGGGAAAAATCGAGGATAATACCGTTGCAGATCCCAACAGAAAAGGGCTCAAACAGGCCGGAGTGCTCAAAAAGCACGCCCTGCTGGTCGTTCTTTCGAAAAACTTCTTCGGGCGATCTCACGTGATCGAGAAACCGGTTACTATCATCGGCCGTCAGGATGACTGCGATCTCAGGCTTGCGGATCCTCTGTTGAGCCGCAAGCACTGCCGCCTGCTGGCCGATGAAAACGGCGACTACAACCTGGAAGACCTCAGCTCCACGAACTCGACCTACCTGAACTCCAAAGAGATCAGGAAGCGCGAGAAACTTCACTACGGCGACCGCATCGTGGTGGGGGACACGATCCTGAGATTTTACCTGGAAGAAGAAGCGCGAAAAAAATAGCCGCTATCCAGTTCCTCCCAGCCTCGGAGTAACAGAACCTGCTCTCCCCGGTGTTAGATACGTAGCAGCGAGCAATCGAGGAGAATGTCGCGATGAAAAACAAAATAGCGATCCTGTTGGTTCTGTTTCTGGCTCTACCCGTCCTATCGGGATTGGCCGACGGTTGCGGCGGGGTGTTCTACGGCCTGCAGACCTCCGCGTATCCTTTCCTGAAGGACTACCCGGTTCGCAATAACTCCCTGGGGCTGGCCTACTACGGCGGCTACGGGTACGGTGTCCACGACCGCAGCATCATCGGAGGGTTCGGCTTCGCCTTCACAGATACGGACGGCGACACAGGCGTGGCCGGAGGATTCGGCGGCGTGGTCAACGGCTTTCGCTTTGTCCGCTGGCCGGTCAACCTGTCCCTGGTCAGCTGGACCGCGGTCGGTGGAATCTCGACGGGTAATCATGAGGACGGGGACAGTGAAGACGGGTACTTCGCCATCTTGGAGGAGGTCACCCTGGAGCTGGGCTTTCCCTTCAGCCGCTGGTTCATGCCGACTTTGTACGCCGGATACCAGGTCGCCGGCAACCTCATTCCCGGAGCGCCCTTCCGGGATCTCCTGGTGTATACACCGGTTGTGGGAGTACGCCTGGCCTGGGGCAAGTTCTATTGAT
>CAYMEK010000049.1:0-29322 GCA_964389305.1 uncultured Spirochaetaceae bacterium | reverse complement strand
GATCGTAGCGCCGAACAGCTCCCCTTCATTGCGCCCGCCTTTTTCCACGTCCCTCTGATAGGAGGTCTTGGTGTCATAGGGGAGGTTCTTCGCTTTCGCCAGAGATGTAGACACAACGCCCGGCTGGAGCCGTACTCCCCGCTGGGCGGCGATCGCTTGAATCTCTTCCATGATCCCGACGGTCAGATCGGACAGCCGCTTCTCGGCACTTACCGCCCCCATTGGCTTCCCGGCCCAGGCCGTGACCAGGGCGAAGGAAGCAATGTAAAGATACTTCTCCCAGATGGCCGGATAAGGGTCTTCCCGATACTCGACGGCAATGCCGGCCCGCTCGAAGAGCCTGCGAATTGCATCCGGGCGGTACTCTTTATGATCCGGATCCTGGCCGTAGATCAGCAACCCGGCCCCGCCGTGCTTTGTCACCACACCCGGTTCAACTATACTGGCGCTCACGTATACGCAGGCGGGAAGCACCAGAGCCCTGTTCACCCGCCGCCGAATCCTTTCCCGTATATCCACGCCGTTCAGAAGCGGAAGGACGAGTGTCCGGGGGCCGACGACCGGGGCGAGTCTCCGGCTGACATCGTCCAAATCATAGCCCTTTACACAAATCAGGCAGATATCGGGCCTGTCCAGCTCCTCGATCCTGTCCGTGGCCTGGAAAGGGCGGCAGATCATGGTGGTCTGCTCGGCCGTATTGAGCAGCAATCCCCGCCTGCGAATCGCCTCGAGGTGCTCGCCCCTGGCCACGAAATCGACCCTGACAGCCTCTGCTTCATCCACCGGCCCGTCCTGCCGGCTGGATGGATGGTAGTGCCGGGCCAACCGGCCGCCGAAGTAACCGCCTACCCCGCCAATCCCCACCACCGCTATTCGCTTCGGTTCGCCGCTGGGTAAGGCCTCGTTCATCTGGAAACCCTCCTGGCCAACTGTACCATCCCCGGGACCACTCTGTCGCGCCCGTCGAGGAGCGGCTCTGACCCCCCTTTTTCTCGACAGCGGCCGGGTTTCCTGATATAGTTTTTCCCAGCCAGGAGGCCTTTGCGGATGAATTTCTCATGGACCATATTCATCGATCTCGGCCTGGTCTGTGTTGCGCTCCTGCTCGCCACCTTCATCAGATCCAAGGTCCGTTTTTTCCAGAGGTATCTTGTCCCCAACGCCCTGACCGCCGGCTTCGTTCTTCTTCCCTTCTACAATTTCCTGGCGCCGAGGATCGGCCTGAGCAGCGAAGGGCTGGGAAATCTGGTATTCCACCTGCTGAACCTCTCCTTCGTGGCCATGAGCCTGCGCGGCGGGGGGATCAAAGGGGCCGGTAAAAGGATCTTTTCTTCCGCCGTCACCATTATCATCCAGTATACCCTGCAGGTGATCATTGGTTTCGGTCTGACTCTGGTTTTCATCTACACCTTCCTGCCCACTCTTTTTCCCAGCTTCGGCTTCCTGATGCCGCTCGGCTTCGGGCTGGGACCGGGCCAGGCTTTCGCCATCGGCAAGGGCTGGGAAGAGCTGGGCTTCCAGGGCGGAGGCAATCTTGGACTGGTGTTCGCCGCGATCGGATACCTCTGGGCCTGCTTCGTGGGAATTTTTATGATAAACCTGGGTCGCAAGCGCGGCTGGATGGAACCGGGGCTGGCCGCAGTGATCGGCGAGCGGCGGGGGCGAAAAGGGATCCTGTCCCGCAGCGAAAGGAAACCCGTTGGCAGCCACCTCACTACCGAAACCGAGGCCATAGACACCCTCTCGTTCAACCTGGCGGTCATCCTGGGGGTCTACCTGCTGGCCTACCTCCTCCTCAGTCTGTTGACCCTGCTGCTGTCCTTCGCCGGGCCGATGGGCGCGCAGCTAGCTACCAATCTCTGGGGAATCGCTTTCATCTTCGCTGCCATGCTGGCGCTGCTGGCAAAGAAGATCTTCCGCTCCCTCCGTATCGACCACCTCATCGACAACGGCAGCCTGGCCCGCATCGCCGGAGCCAGCGTGGACATCATGGTGACCGCCGCGATCGCCGCCATTACCGTGGTTCTGCTCACCCGCTTCTGGATCCCCATCCTGGCCGTGGCCGTCGCAGGCGGGATCGTCACCACCGTGACCGTATTCTGGACCGTCTCCCGCCTGTTCACCGACCACCGCTTCGATCGGGCGATCATGTTCTACGGCAACCTGACCGGCACCCTGTCGACCGGGCTGGCCCTGCTGCGCGTGGTGGACCCGGATTTCGAGACCCCGGCGGCCACCGACTACATGTACGGCACGGGCATCACCTTCGTGCTCGCCATTCCCCTGATCCTCATGCTCAACCTGCCCGGCTACTGGTATTCCACCGGGAAATCCTGGTACCTGTGGCTGACTCTCGCTATCATCGGTGCGTACGTGATCTTCTCCCTGGTCAGCTACAGCCTGCTGGCTGACAAGCGGGGCTTCAAGAAGGCAGGCTCGATCTGGCTCAAGGATTGAACATGCCCGCTACCGGACGGTCCCGAGGGCTGCTGCGTCCCGCTCTAACCAATCGCCGGGAAGAATGGAGGGCATGAGCCAATGGTTCAGTGGTTTGTCTCGCTAGCTCCCATAGTCCAGGCCCTGGTGGCCACGCTTTTCACCTGGCTCGTAACCGCCGCCGGGGCGGGTTTGGTCTTCTTCTTCAAATCGATCCGGCGCCGGGTCTTGGACGGCATGCTCGGTTTCGCAGCCGGGGTAATGGTGGCGGCCAGCTTTTGGTCCCTGCTCGCCCCGGCCATCGAAATGGCGGAAAACGAATCCACCGTCCCGGCTTTTATTCCCGCCGCAGTGGGTTTCTTGCTGGGGGGCGCCTTTCTGTTCGCGGTGGACAAGATCCTGCCCCACCTGCACCTCGGTTTTCCCAGGAGTGAGGCCGAAGGGCTGTCCACCACGTGGCAGCGTAGCGTGCTGTTGGTGCTGGCCATAACCCTGCATAATATTCCCGAAGGGTTGGCCGTGGGTGTCGCCTTCGGTGCCCTGGCCGCCGATCTGCCCTCCGCGACCCTGGCCGGCGCCGTGGCCCTGGCTATGGGTATAGGGATACAGAACTTCCCGGAAGGAACCGCAGTCTCGGTTCCTCTGCGGAGAGAGAAGTTTTCTCGCCTTAAAGCCTTCTTCTACGGACAGCTTTCCGGAGTGGTCGAACCGATCGCCGGGGTTTTGGGTGCAGTGGCCGTGATCACGGTCAAGCCCCTGCTCCCCTATGCTCTGGCTTTCGCCGCGGGGGCCATGATCTACGTGGTGGTGGAAGAGCTTATTCCCGAATCACAGCGGGAATCCAAAAGCGACATCGCCACCATAGGGGCCTTGGTGGGCTTCACCGTGATGATGAGCCTGGATGTAGCCCTGGGCTAGAGCTAAAAAGCATCTGGCGAGCGTGGCCCCCCTTCGAGCGTCCCGGGCCGCAGAGTCTTGAGGGCAGGGCGTGAGCCCCCGGGCCTGCTGCAGGTGAAACAATACCGGAGGAGCTTTTATGCTGCTGAACCTTAGACTTATCGCTTCCACTTTTCTCATCGTCTTCCTGGCCGAGCTGGGCGACAAGACCCAACTTTCCGTGTTCGCCCTGGCGGCCAACCGCAAAGCCTTCCTGTCCGTGCTTATCGGCGCCGCCGGCGCCTTGCTCCTGGCCACCGTAATTGCCGCCGCCCTCGGCGCGGTTCTCGGCCGCCTGGTACCCGAGAGAGCGATCAAGATCGTTGCCGCAGTGGTCTTCATAGGCGTCGGGGTCCTTACGCTCTACGAGGCCTTCAAAGCCTGAAGCCCGAAGGAGAACCAGGTGAGATTGATCCGTTTTTTTCGCAGGCTCGGACTGAAATCCGTTCTCAGAAGCGCGCTGGTCATGGAAGAGGAAATCTACAACCTGTATGCGGGGCTCAAGGAGGAGCTGGCGGGCCTGGAAATACCGCCGAGCATCGCACGAATTATAGACGAGGAAGTGGGACATCAACGGCTGCTGCGGGACATGATCGGCAAGGGCTTGCAGCCGGCGCAGCTCGACGGAATCTTGGAGGGAAAGCCGCTTCATATCCATCATCCCGAAGAGATAAAGCCGCTCCCAGCCCGGCGCTACGCTCCGGTCCTCGGGAGGATCGAAAACATCCTGCACCGGGAGGAAGAGGTCCACAATCTATTCGCCAATCTGTACAGAAAAGCCAAGATCCCCTTCGCCAGGCGCGCCTTTGGCTTCCTGCAAGAGCAGGAGCAGACCCATGTTCTACTTCTGAAACGCCTGTTGGGAAAATCGGCTACCTGAGCGCCCGCCGGGCCACGTGGATCGTCTCTAAAACGACAGCTTTCTCGGCCGTATCCGCCTCTGCAGCGCCTCACCGAGTGAAGACAGGGAGAAGCGCAGGCGGTTCAGGTACTCCCGTTCCCAGCGCAGCCAGTGCCGCATCACCCTGTTGGCGTACAGCCCGGCGATGAAAGCCTTGAAGCGCCCCTGCAGGAAACGCTCGAATACCCGCCGGGGAGCGAAGAAACGGGCGTGGGCAATGATCTGGGCCTTCTGCAGCTCCCAGAGGGAGAAGCGGGTGGGCTTGAACTTCACGTGGTGGCCGTCGAAGGTGTCCCACTGGAAATCGAGGATGCGGTTCTCCCGCTTCAGCGTATCGAACAGCTCTGTGCCCGGCAGGGGGGTGAGGATAGCGAATTGACTGGTGTCTATTTTCTTCTCGATGGCGAAATCCAGAGTGCTGCGGATCGTATCCGGGGTGTCGGCGTCGAAGCCGAAAACGAACATACCATGAATGTGAATCCCCCGCCGGTGTATTTCCACGATCGCCCGCTCTACCTGCTCCCGGGTTTGTGATTTTTTCATCTCCTTGAGCGCTTTGGGATCCACACTCTCGAAGCCGATAAACAGCACCTTGCAGCCCGCCTCTTTCATCAGGTCGAGCAGCTCGCCGTCCGCGGCCACGTCTGAGCGCACCTGGGTTACCCAGCTAAATCCCAGCTTCAGCTCGATCATCCGCTCGAGCAGTCTCTTGGCCCGGCTGCGATTGGAGGCGAAATTATCGTCGTAGAAGAACAGGTAGTGCTGGCGGGCGTTGTAGCGCTGCAGCTCCGCGATCACATTGTCGGCAGAGCGGTAGCGGTAGCGGTGTCCGAACATGCAGGTGACCGAGCAAAAGGTGCAGTTGTACGGGCAGCCGCGTGAAGTCTGAATCGGCACCATGGCTCGCCCGTAGGGAGGGCCGAGCTTCCGTCCCCCGGTGTCCAGCAGGCTGAAATCGCAAGCCGGCAGACTGTCCAGATCCTGGATCAACCCGGCCGGAGGATTGATCCGCACCTCCCCGTTCTCTTTCCAGGCCAGTCCCGGCACCCGGGCGAGCGCTCGGCTCGCCGGCCGCCCGCCTGCTCCCCGGGGACCGCCGGTCTCCGATGCGCCTCCGTTCTGTAGAGCTTCTACCAGCTGGGGGAAAGCCTCCTCGCCTTCCCCCCGGATGCAGAAGTCGGCATGCTCCAAAGCCTCCTCGGGCAGAAAGGTAACATGGGGCCCCCCGACCACCACCGGGACGCCCCGGCTGCGAAAGTGATCGGCCAGCTCGTAAGCCACCGTGGCCGTGGGCGTGATGGTGGAGATGGCGATCAGGTCCGCCTGAAGGTTACGGGCTATGATCTCACCGCGGCTCAGGAACATGGCAGTGACTTCGTAGCCCCGGTCGCGCATGATGGTAGCCAGGAGGATATTGCCCAGCCGCGGCAGCACGTAACGGGAGAAAATGTGGAGCCGCTCGCCGGTGGGCTCGAGGAATACGATCTTTTTTATCTTCATGATTCCCTTCAATATACGGCTTTTGGCCGCCTTCGGCTACCGGTGCGGCGGAGCGGTCCGGCATTGCCCGGCTACCGGCAGACCGCTATTGCTCTTCGACGTATTGCTGGTAGGGATAGTTCCAGAAGCTCAAGGCCTGATCGTGGGCCAGTCGCAGGTCAACATAGAGTTTTGCACGTTCACTCCTCTTCGCTTCCGGGATCTGAGCGAGGTACTCCAGGTAATCCGAGTACTCCTGCCAACTCAGGGGAACCTCGAGCTCGTCGATCATGGCCACGACCCTGTCTCCACCCATGTCCTTGGCCAGGTACAGCATGCGGTCCGCCCGCCGGAAAAGCTCCTTCTCATCCTGACAGGGTCGGGGCAGTTTCCTGCCCAGGCCCTGCGCCACTCCGATGGAAAGGGTCCCCAGAGCCCTCTGCTCCCATTGCTCCTGGAAATCCTGAAGCCCTCTCTCGTAATGGGGATCCGCTTTCTGTTTCTCCGCCAGCTCTTTCCTGGCCATGAGAGCCGGTATCTCCTGTAGCTGCTGCTCGAAGCGCTCCCGTAGCAGCTCGTGGTAGCGGCCGCGTATACGCTCGGCCTGACCTAAAGCGGCGGCGGCGGCGCCTTTCACGACCACCAGAAGCTCGTCCCCGCCGAAGCGAACGGCCAGGTCTTCCTCCCTGGCCGAAGACAGCACCACCTCGGCTGCCAGCTTCAATATCTCGTCGCCGAAATCGTGGCCCCGGGTATCATTGATCGCTTTGAAGCGATCCAGGTCCATGATCAGCAGGCTCAACGGATTTTCGTTCTGCCGGCTGCGCCTGAACAAGCCGGGCATGATGCGCAGGTATTCGTTCTTGGAGCAAAGCCCGGTAAGGCGATCTACTTCCTCGAAATCCTTCTTTAAGTCCACCCGCAAGGGGGTCTTGTCGGCGTCGATCTCCGCCCGCACGGCTTTCTCCTCGGATCCGGCGACCGGCACCTCCGCCCCACGGACCTTCAGGGGACTTTTGGGGTCGTTGAGCAGGAATTGAAAAGCTTCTGTCAAGGCGAACAGTATCTCGAGATACAGACGGTTGGCTTCGGCCTGCGGATCGTCCAGAATCCTTTTCGCCTCCGGCAGGGCCTCGATGTAGCTGCGGATCTGGTTCAACAGCGGACCCGGGCGGGGCTCGAACAGGTCGCCACGTTCAAGCCGCTGGCGGGCGATGGGATTGCCGGCGCTTAACTGGTCGCGCTCGACGATCAACTCCCCCAACAGCTCGTGCAGCTCTTTGGCTATCCTGTAGAGGGGTCGGCAGCGGAAGTATTCCTCGCGGTTGACAATCAACGCCACGTGCCCGTAGCCGCGAATGACGTGGTTGCGGATCTGGTTGACCGTCTCGATCGTCTTTCTACCCGCCGCCGAGTTGAGGAACCGGACTTGCATCTCCCGCCCGCGCAGGGAAATCTCCTTTTCCAGGTAATCTACCTCCTGGAGGTAGCGCAGCAGCAGCTCTTCCCGGCTAAGGCCCCACTGTCTGAGGATCTCCATGAAAACCTCCCGCGTGCGGGGACCGCGGCCGCGCAGGGGATCCGCCAGCTCCACGAGAGAATCGGAATTGAGGGAGTCCAACATCTGCCCTATTAGCTCGTGAAAGACGATCACCGGGGCCAGAGGGTCTCGAAAGCTCATCTTCCACAGCAAATCGTTGAAGTCCCGCCGTCTGGAGATCAGCGGCCCCCGGTACTCGCGTTGGGAGAAGATCCTCTGATGAAACCACAGCAGAGAGGAATAATCCCCCTCGGCGATCCTCTGCAGGCGAGAGCCGGGGAAGGCATAGTCCAGAATGGTGAGGATTCCCCGAAACTCTTCGTTGAAATCAAACGCAGGCTCCTCTTCTATGCCCTCCCGAACAGGTTGTTTCTCCTGCTCCGTTCCCGCCGGCCGGGTCTGCCCAGACTGCCGGCCGGCTGGTATCTTGCCCTCGAGCGCGGCCGGCGGAGAATCGTGCGGCGATTGCAGGACGAGCACGTCCTTGGCGTCCAGACCCACGAAAGAGTAGATATCGGCCAGTATCGTTCCCACATCTTCCTGTTTGCAGAACATGTTGAGCATCTTCAGAAGTGCCGGGTAGAGCTGCTGCGCGAACCATTTCAACCGCGTGTAGCAAACCAGGAAATCGGCTAGCTGGTGGTCGATTCGCGCGCATACCTGCCGGATCCTGTCCGGGTCGGTGTACACACGCTTGTACATTCCCTTGATCAGCTCGCCTATGCTCAATATCCGCTCCTCCAGGCTTTGAGATTCTGCCTGGATGCCGAGGGTTATCCTGTACACGCCCTTGACCACCTCCACCAGGTCGAACACATTTACGCCGTTCTGACGTTCGAAGCGGGTGCGGATGTACTCAAGCGCTTCCATCAGCCGGGGAGCAGGCTTCTGGAAGCTCGCGAGCAGCCGGTAGCCGGCCGGCTCCCAATTCAGCAGGTCGCGGGCCAGCTCGGTCCGCAGATTAAATCGGCGGTCGCTGTCCCGGCGCAGGAACAGCCCGCCCTTGAGCAGGGACTCGGAGCTTTTTTTCAGCTCGAGCAGCGTTCGAATCAGGCTGTAACCGTCCGGATCTCCCCTGTAAGCGCTGTCCTGCACCAGGGCTTTGGCGAAGGAGACGGAGATCCTGTCCCTGGACGGCCAAAGGAAGCCCAACAGACTGGCGAAAAACTGACGCAGGCCGCTGATCTCGAAGCCCTCCCCGTAAGCGTAGCTTTCGATTCTAAGCCGGACGGCGTAACGGGGACGTTTTCGACTTCTGCGGGCGAACAGCAGGCGCTCTGCCCGGCTGCTCTCCGACCGCCCCGAGACTGCTTCGACGGAGTTGCCGGCAGCCTCGGGTGCCTCAGGTTCGGGTCCACCGTTGACCCGTATCTCCTTGATTGCCTCCGAGAACTGCCGGTAGAGCTTCCTGCGCTCCTGGTCGGACAGATCGCGGTAGTCTTCCATACGCTACCTGTAAATATACCGTGCCAAGCTTGTCTTTTAAAGACAAACCATTTACTTTAGGTGGATGCTCAGGAATCTGAAGACCAGCCCGGAGCGCATACTGGGCGGGAAAATCCTGCCTACCCTGCTCAGGCTCTCCGTACCTGCGATCATCGCCTTCACCTTTCAGACCATGTTCAACTTCGTAGATCGCTTGTTCGTATCCCGGCTCGGGGCGGTGGAGCTGGGCGCCCTGGGCATGGCCTTTACCGTGCAGAGCATCCTGATCGCCATCGGCTCGGGTACGGGAATCGGGGCCAGCTCTCTGATCGCCCGCTTCATCGGAGCGGGCAAGCGCGAACGGGCCAACAATGCCGCCGAGCACACCCTGCTGGTCATACTGGGACTCTCGATCCTGTTCTCCGTGGCCGGGCCGCTTGTCTCGAGGCCGCTGTTTGTCCTCCTCGGCGCCTCCGAGCAGATGCTGCCCTACGTCCTGGGCTATATCAATATCATCCTCTATGGCTCGCTGTTCCAGTTCTTCTCCATGATCGGAAACGGAATCCTGAGGGGCGAGGGAAACACCGTCACGCCGATGCGGGTGATGATGGCGGGAACCCTGACCAATATCGTGTTGGATCCGCTTCTGATCTTCGGGCTCGGTCCCTTTCCGGCCCTCGGCGTACAGGGGGCCGCTATCGCCACGGTTACCGGCCGGGCGGTCAGCTGTGTGGTGCTGGCCAGCTCCCTGTTCGGGGGAAAAAACGTGGTCGTCCCGAATCTGAAAACCTTCCGCTATGAAGGCTCATTGATCCGAGGGATATTCGGCGTGGGCGGTCCAACCATGGTGGGCCAGCTCGCCAACTCGCTGGGATTGAGCCTGCTTTTCGTCCTGCTGCGGCCCTACGGCGACATGGCTAAAAGCGCCTTCACTCTCGGCTTCACCTACCAGCAGGTGGCGGTGCTGCCGATCATCGGAATCGCCCAGGGGACGCTGACCATGACAGGCCAGAACTTCGGTGCCCGCAACGCCGGGCGCGTCAAAGAGGTGGCCTGGAAATCGCTGCTGTTCTGCGTGGCCCTGATGTCCGCCTTCGCCGTGACCATGATCGCCGGCCGGGGCGCCTTTGTCCGCGTGTTCAGCAAAGTCGATGAAGTGATCCGCATCGGCAGGAGCATGCTGCTCATCTTCGCCCTCGGTTTTCCTTTCCTGGCGGGACGCTTTGTCCTGTCCAGCTTCTTCCAGGGTCTGGGCAAGGGGTTCACCGCCCTGCTCCTCAACCTGTCCTACATCATCCTCGCCGTGCCCCTGGCTCTGCTGCTATCCCGAGCGATAGGCATCGATGGGATCTGGTCCGCGGTGACCCTCGGCAACCTGTGCAGCGCCCTGATCGGGGCTATTCTGTCCATCCGTACCGCACGCTGGCTGGCGGCCCCGACCGCCCCGGTATGATCCGCCTCCGGCTCAAGGCTGGTCCTGCGCCGGACCAAGCCTCATCAGGCTCAACAGGCTGGGCACCATGAATAACGTGAACAGCGTGGAGACCAAAAGCCCGCCCGATACGGCGATACCGAGCGGCTGGAGGATGTTGGAGCCCTCGCCCATGCCCACGGCGATGGGCAGCATCCCGAACACGGTGGTCAGCATAGTCATCATGATCGGCCTGAAGCGAATCCCGGCGGCTTCCACCAGGGCGTCGACCCGGCTAGGCTTCTGCGGCAGGATTTTCAGATAGAAATCGATCATGATGATGGCGTTGTTCACCACGATCCCGCCCAGCAGGATCGTGCCCAGCATGGAATTCAAGCTCACCGTGGACTTGAACAGGTACAGGCTTAGAACCACCCCTATAAATCCCAAAGGAACCGTGACCAAAATCACCAGGGGAAGGCGCAGGGAGTTGAACTGGAAAGCCAGCAGTACGTAAATCAGCAGCACGGAAGCCGCCAGGGCGATGAACAGGGATCGTATAGCCTCCTCCATCTCTTCCTGTGGATCGTCGAAGGTGAGCGAATACCCTGCCGGCAGTACCAGCTTTTGCGCCAGCTCCTCCCTGACGCGTTGTTCGTACTCCAGCCGGTTGGACGCCGCGGTCCCCGGCGGCATCCTGGCATAGAGCCGGAAGATCCTCTCCCCGTTCTCCGAGGCGATTCCCGACACCCCGGAAGCTTCCCGGAAATCGAAGAAGTGTTTCAGCGGCACGGTGCCCTGCCGGTAGGGAATGAGAAAGTTCTCCAGCTTCTCCCTACCCTCGATCTGGGAATCGGGATAGGCGGCAGAAACCTCTATGGTGTTCTGGTCTTGCTCGAACTCGATGGTGGCGGTGCCTCCGAGGATCTTTCTCACCAGGGCGAGCAGGCTGCGCTCGTTGTACTCCGGAAAGCCGTCGATGACCTCCGGCCTGGCGACCATGGTCAGCTCATCCGAAAAGCTGGTGGCCGGATCGGTGAACACCCACCCGTACAGCTCCGTGTCGTTCACCAGATCTCTGACCCTTTCCAGGATGGCTATCGCCTCCTCCGGATCATCGCCGTGCACGCTGATCTGTAAATCCATGGTACGGGGAAGCGGGAGCTGCGCCGGGTCCCACATCATCACATTGTAGTACCAGTCATTGCCCGACACGAAAGCTTTCTGCAGTTCGGCCAAGACGGAGTCGGCCGCCGATGCCTTGGTCAGGTTAACGAAATAGCGGTTGAAACGTCCCGATACGTCGGCATAGGTTCCAGCCAGATACTCGCCCGCCACTTCCCTTACCTTCTGATCCATGAGCGGGATTACTTCGTCGACTACCTGCTCCTGGTCGATGATTCCCGGAGTGCGGAAGAAGATCACGATCCGGTCGCTTGACGGCGGCGAGATAATTTCCCTTGGAACTAGAGGCAGCACCTTGATCACGCAGAAGGCCAGCAGGGCGAAGGAAAACAGCATGAACATTGCGGAAGCCCACCTGTGCCGGATCAAGGCCTTCAGGCCGCGCATGTATAGAGACTTGAGGAAATCCACCATGGGAATCGAGAATCTCTGTAGTCCCCTCGGTTCCGACGGCGACTGCCACCCGGGGCGGCGGCCTACGCCGTAGAACAGGTAGGCGCTCAATGGAATCAAGGTCAGGGCAACGGCCAGAGAGATCAGCAGGGCGAAGACCACGGTCCTGGCCTGGTCGCCCAGGATGGCGTTGGTCAGCGGCGCCGTGAAGGAAATAGGCAGAAACACCAGCACGGAGGTCAAGGTCGAGACGATGACGGGAGAACGCACCTGGGTTACGGCCCGGATTATTACGTCCTGGAGATGGCTGTTTCCGCCTACCGGGGCCTCCTCCTGGCGAAAGCGGTGGATGTTCTCCATCACCACGATAGAGGAATCGATGACCATGCCGACCGCCAAGGCGATACCGCCCAGTGAGATCAGGTTCAGGCTCACCTTAAAGACGTACATCAGGATGAAGGAGAGAACCAGCGTTACCGGCAGGGAGATGCCGATGAGCAATGTGTTCCGCAGCTCTCCGAGGCCGAAAAGCACTACCAGCATGGCCAGCCCGGCTCCCAGCAAGGCGGCATTAACCACGTTGCGGATCGAACGGTTGATGTACTTGGCCGGATCGAGGTACATCTGAAACACAGCGTCCGCAGGCAGCACTCCCTGCGCCCTGGCCTCCTCGAGCACCGCCTGCACATCCTCGGACATCTGGCGAACATTGCCGCCGTCTACGGGGGCGGCGGTGATCCGGATGCCTCTGGAACCGTCCATGATGAAGGTCCGGGAGGGCAGGGCATAGGCGATGGAGATATCCGCGACATCCTGAAGCCTGATCGATACATCGCCCAGGCGGGTGACCACGATCCGGCCGACGTCGTAGACCGACTCGCTTCCCCGGCGGAAGCGCACGCTGTAGTCGGTGTCGCCGTTCTCCAGCCTGCCCACCGATTCCGGCCGGTAGCCGGAAAGCATCGCCTCTTCCACGTCCTGGATGGTCAGCCCGTAGGCCAGCAAATCCGGCTGCCGCAGGGTCACCCGGACCTCCAGATCCTCGACCCGGTAGATGTCCACGCTTTCAGCGTCCTCTACGCGGCTCATCATCGGCTCTACCGTGGTATTCAGGGCCTGGTACAGCTCTTCCGGGCTCCAGCTCGCCGAGGCCACCCCGATGATCAGATATCCGGCATTCTCGCCGGAGAAAAAGCCGACCCGGTACTGGTCGCGGTAGTCGGAGGGAAGCATATTCGAGATAGCGCTCATGGCGGCATCCACGTCGGTCTTGGCCTTCTGCGGATCGGTCTGCCAGTCGAAGGTCATCGAAAATGAGCTGCGGTCGTTCTCGTACTCAACCTCCAGGATATCCACGCCTTCTACGGCCAGCAGCCGCGACTCGATATCCTCCGCATAGGCCTCGGCAAAGTCCACAGCGGAAACCCCGGTGTGGTTGATGACCGCCCTGACTCTCGGTCTCTGGGTCTGAGGATAGAGCTGAACGGGAAGCTGGGTGACCAGCAGCGCTCCGACAGCGCACAGCATCAGGAAAAGCAAAAGCACACCGGTCTTGCGCCTGAATATGGCTTTCAACATGTCCTAACCTCGATTCATCGTTCGGGAGCACCGATCCGCTCCCCCTCCCGCTCCCGGCCTGTCAACTCCACCAGATAATGCTCACCGTTTTTCAGTCCTTCCCTGACCAGAACCAGATCTCCGAAGGTGGTTCCTAGAACCACTTTCCGGGCTTCCAGCCTGCCCTCCTCGTCCACGATCCATAAAAAATAGCTTCCGTAGCGCCTAACCACCGCCTCTCTGGGAACGAACAGCCCCCGGGTGCGGTCTACGGGCAGCTCAACCGTGACGAACTCCCCGATGTTGATATTCTGGCTGTCTGGGAAGTGGAAGGTAAGGGTAAACAGGCCGGTGGAATAATCAGGCTCCTCGGAGCGGCTGCTCAGCACGCCTCTGATTGCCGTCCCGGCGGGCGTCCGGGCTGACACGGTCTGCCCGACATCGATCAAGAAGGCGTCCTTGTCACTAACCGTGGCCTCCAGCAGGTATCCTTCGCTGCCAAGAATCACCACTGCCGGCTCTCCCTCGCTGACCTCCTCTTCGCCTTTTACCAGCACCTCCGAGACTCTCCCCCCAATGCGCGCCACGACAGGCACCGGCTTGTAGAGGTTCATTACGTCGTCTTTGCGTCTGATGCTGAACAGCTCTTCGCCTTCCCTGACCGTCTGTCCTACCTGAACCCGGACCGCCTGGATGTAGCCGGCGGAGGTGGTGGCGTGAACGATGCGGCTCTGCGGCTGCAGCCGCCCTCCCACCGCGATGGTGTGATACTGCTCCGACACATGGGCTTCGGCCACGGGCAGGGAAAAATCGCCGGCCTGTCCGCCCGCTGCGCCGCCGGGTCCCGGGGGCGGACCTGTTCTCGAGCCGGGACCCGGTTGCGATATGGCCAGAGAGGCACAGAGCAACCCCGCCCCCACGACCGCCAGCAAGCCGATTCGTTTCATCCTGCCGTTCTCCTTTCTCCCTTCACCCGGGCCTTGAAAATCTACCTCCTGCCAAGCGGCGGCAGAACAAGATTCCGCCGCTTTCTCGGCGCAGGAGCCAGGTACTGACAGAATGCAAATATAATAAAAAAAAGGCGTTTTGGAGAGCCGTTTCCCGATCACGGCCATTGTTCACTGGATTACATTGAGACCCTGCAATCGAGAGGGGAAGCTCGGCTTCAATGAGCAGGGGCCCGGCTCGCCAGATCGAGCCGGGCCGCGGTACAAAAGGTCGGATGAAACGAGACAGCCTCGGAAAAAGGCTGTCCTATTCTTTAGGTTTCAGCTGATACTGGGCCTTGCCGAAGGAGAGGATGAACATTCCTATGATATTAAGGAGAAAAAGCAGGAAAAATCCGAAAGCACCGGATTTTCCGAAGGCCCTGGCTACGTTGACCGCAACAATGATTGCGATAATGATGTTGACGATTGGTATCAGGTATAGAATCAACCACCAGCCCGGCTTGCCGGCGATCTGGCACCAGACTACGATGTTGTAAAACGGAATGATTATCGCCCAGCCCGGCTTTCCAGCTTTGGTAAACACCCTCCATCCCGCGATAATCATCAGCACATAGAAGATCACAAAGACGATCCAATACGTAGAAGAACTGTAGGTAGGCATGTACTCCATGGAACACTCCTCTGAAATATAGTTTTCTCTACCGGTATGTTCGTCTCCAGCGGCGATAAAATCAACAAAAAAAAACAGGTCAATCGGCAAGTGACTCGAGAGCCGCTGCGTGAGCGCAGTGGGTGCCCCTGATGAGTAAAAAAAGTTGGGATCGAGGTTCGGCACGAGCGTGAGGGTCGAGTGTATGCTCACTGTTGACCGGCCCGTCTTTCCCTCGATCACCAACTGGGAGAAGTGGGATGCCATGAAACGTTTTGTGTTTATGGCATCAATTATTATGCAATGGCCGTGCCAATTAGTTTGAAAATCCGGTCTCTAATATCTTATGCTGTATATTGTTAGCGAGTATGCAATACAGGTACCGCCTCGACCGCCTATTTGGATTACGATTTCGAGGTACGGGGGTAGCAGCAATTACGAAATCGTGGCTACAGATGAAAACCCGAGGTTCGCGGCTCCTTCGAGGCTGCTTCAGGGCCGGTCAGTCCGGAAAGAAGCCGCTGCGCGCGTCCCTGGTGATCTTTCCTGAAAAACCCTGGTCGCTGTGGCGAACCAGCTCGGGCAGCCTGCCGATCAGGCCCACATCGCCGCCCTTGATGATGAGCGCTCCCTCGATCCCGGCCAGGGAATTGATCCGCTCGAGTACAGCAGCCACATCCTCGCTGCGCCGGACCAGGTTGCAAGCCAGGGTGGCCGCCGCGTCGGCCAGCGCTGCATCTCGAGCCGCAACCGTAGCCAGATCGCAGTCCCCGAAGCTCAACGAGTGGCCCAGATGGCTGGAGGAAGAGCACAGGGCCAGGGGCAGACGCTGGGGGAGTACCGAAAAAGCCAGCCTGCCGGATAGAGGATTCTTCCCGGCATACAAAGCCACGATCACCGGCTCCTCGGATATCATATAGATATCACCGCCGTTCTCCACGATAGCCTCTCCGGCACCCGCAGCCCGGGCGGCTTCCGCGGCGAGTTGGGCCATGGTCCCCGCCACCGCAGCCATGGGTCCCACGCCGGTGGCCAGCGAGGCGCGATGCATGCGCCGCGCTACCTCCGGCGCTCCCCGCAGGAGCTCGATCGGCTCCAGCGCGGCTGCAAAGGCAGGGTGGCTGTCGATGTAGGCCTCCAGGGCGAAGCGCTGACGGCGGATCTCCTCGCGGATCGCCGGCGCATGGGTCGAGCAGATGCGGAAGTGGGCATCACGGCAGGAAAAACGGCAGTAGTGCCTCATAAGCTGCAAATATGGTGCTTTATTTGAAGCCCGAACTTATCGATATAAATTCTGTACCATGATTTATCCGGAAAGCAAGCTCAAAACCGCCTGGGATTTCTTCGTGCTGGCCGTGACCGTATTCGCCACCGTGGAAATCCCGCTGTTTCTGGTCTTCAGCATCTCCTCCCGCCCTCTGAGCATCCTTACCGCCTGGGTGATCCCCGCCGTGTTCTGCGCCGATCTGGCCGTACGGTTCAACACCGGCTTCCTGAGCCTCGGTAAAACCATAACCGAACGCCAAGCGGTAGCTGCCAGATACCTCAGGGGCTGGTTCTGGCTCGACCTGATCGCCGCTCTGCCCCTGGCCCTGATCTTTGACCTCGTCGCTCCTTCCACCGGAGCGCTGCTCCTGCTTCTGCGGCTCAACCCATTGCTGAAGCTCATTCACTCCGGAACCACCCTGTATCGAATAGGCGGCACCCGTGTCAACCCTGCTATTCTGCGCCTGGTGCTACTTGTTTTTTGGGTCCTGCTGGTCGCCCACCTGGTTTCCTGCGGCTGGATCCTGATCTCGGGAAATCCGGACAATGTTGCTCTACGCCCTCTGTACGTCCGGTCCTTCTACTGGACCATCACGACCTTGACCACTATCGGCTACGGGGATATTACCCCCCAGGGAGAGGTGCAGACCGTCTTCGTCATCTTCATCGAGCTTCTGGGAGCGGCGATGTACGGTATGGTCATCGGCAACATCGCTAACCTGATTGCCAACATCGACGTGGCCAAAACACAGTACAGGGAAAGACTCGACAAGATCAACGCCTTCCTCCACTATCGTGCCATCCCCCATCGCCTGCAGCGCAAGATCAACGACTACTACAGATACCTCTGGGAAAGCCGCCGCGGCTACAACGAGGCGGAGGTCCTGCAGGATCTGCCTTTGGCTCTGAAGACCGCTGTCGCTCTGCAGATCAACAGGCGGATCATCGAGAGGGTTCCCCTGTTTCAGACGGCCAGCGAAGACCTGATCCGGGAGATTGTGCTGAATCTGACCCCCGTGGTATTTACTCCGGGAGATATCGTGGTACGGGCCGGTGAGGTGGGCTTCGACATGTACTTCATCAGCCAGGGAAGCGTGGACGTAGCTTCGGCGGACGGGCAGATGGTATACGCCACCTTGGGAACAGGGCAGTTTTTCGGCGAGATCGCCCTGCTGCTCAGCATGCCTCGCACGGCCACCATCAGGGCGCGGGAGTACTGCGATCTGTACAGGCTGGAAAAAGATACCTTCGACCGAGTGATCCAGCGCTACCCCGAGTTCGCCGAGCGAATCAACGACCTGGCTGCCAAGAGGAAAGCCGAGATCGAGGCCATCCAAAAGTCGGAGGACAACGGCCCGGGCTGAATCAGAATATCGAAGAGCAGGCCCCGTAGGGACAGTTGGAAAGGCAGCTCAAGCACTCCACACAAAGGTCGCTATCGAATACCACTCGCATGGTGCTGCGGTCGGGTATGTGCAGGGCCCGGGTCGGACAGTGGGGAACGCAGTTACCGCAGCCGGTGCAGGCGGCTTCGTTCCAGCGCACCCCTTTATGGGACTCGTCGACCTGCACATTGCAGGTCTTGACGAACTCCATGCCGCGCTGGATATCCTCTTCCTCCCCGCTTACATCCAGCACCAGGTAGCCGTATTCCTCCGGGGTGACCTTGGCCCGGAAGATGTTGATCACCAGGTTGTAGTCCTTGACCAGGTGATAGACGATGGGTTTTTCGGTCTCGCTTTTCGGAAAGTAGAGCATCAACTTCCTGGTGATCATCGCTTAACCTCCCTGTTGTTTTGATCCACGATCTTAAAGCCCCCCATGCTCTGTTTTCGGGGCAGCGGCTGAATGGGAGGAGAGAGCAGGAAGTCCCCGCGTTTGATCTCGTCTTTGAGAATACAGGCGATCTCCAGGGCCTTGGAGTAGGAGGACAAGGAGCCCGCGGGCACGGACTTTCCCTGCACGGTGACCTCTCCGCTTTTCAGCTCCGCATAGCTCAACCGGCAGATTACCTTTCCGGTCTTGTTGGGATAATCGCTGGCGTAGTCGATCACCGGGGCCAGGATGTCCCTGTCCCGGATCGTGGTACGCTTCAGGATCTCGGGGCTCAAGATGGGGATCGGAATGCCCACGCCCAGGGCCAGGGAAACACCATAGCCTATCAGGCTGATTCCCCGCACGAACTCGGGGCGCATCTTCTTCATGTCACCCGTCAGGGCCAGGGTGCCGGCACCTTCCGTGGGCACTTCATTGGCTCCGCGCTCGCAGATCGGGCTGTGCTGCGTCCCCTCGGCATACACGTGTCCCTGGGCCCCGGCCAACCATACCTTGGTGCCTACCCCGATGGTTTCGTACCAGGGATCGTTGAGCAGCGGGGAAAGCTGCCCGGCGGAGCAGTAGCTCAGATTCTGCATGTTGGGCTTGAGCAGCCCGAGGTAGGTGTAGATCGGCCGCTCCGAGCAGTTGACGGCCACGTTGTAGTTCTGGTAGCAGTTGCGAGGATTGACCATAATGGCCTGGTTCAGGTCGTGAATGGTTAACCAGGTCCGGATCTCCCGCCGGGGATAGTCATCGGTCCCGTAGGACAGGCCGAAAAGCTGCACCTTCTCTCCGGCTACCAGCTTCTCGATCACGTGGCCGCCGCCGTAGCGGAACTCTCCGGGGTAGTAGAGGTTGGCCGGGTCCCCCTGGCGCAGCTGGGTGGCGCCCATGAATGCATCCACCGCTGCAATCCCGCAATACACGGAAACATCGTCGATCCAGGCTTCGGTCAGGCGTATCTTCGGCCGGCTGTGCCCGAAGTTGAGGAAGCAGCCGGAGGAGCACATCGGCCCGAAGGTGGCGGTGGTGACCACGTCCACCTTCTTCGCAGCCTTCTCCAGTCCCTTGCGCTCTACGTAGTCGATGATCTCCTCGGCAGTCAGGACCACCGCCCTGCCTGCTTCGATCCTGTCGTTGATCTGAGCGTAGCTCTTCAACTGCTCGCTATTCATCTCAAGCTCCCGTTTCCAGGCTCCTCAGCACTACCTGAGTCGCCTCGTAGAACTGCGGTCCCAGCCCGGGTAGAATGTCGGCTACTTCCCGCTCGTCGCCCTGGATGCCCAGCACGGCGAACCCGCGTTCTCCCCGGCTTCCCAGCTGCAGATCCAGGACGTTGATCCGCCGTGAGGCCAGGGCCGAGAGCAGGATCAGCAGTACTCCCGGACGGTTATTGTGAATCGTAAGAACCATATGGCCGGAGATGGGTATCGGCAGGCTGACCCCGTCCACTTCCAGCAGGTAAGCTGGAGCGGCTTTCAGTGGAGGCAGGAGGATCTCAGGGTCGGTCTCGATCGCAAAGAAGCGCTCCGAGGCTGTGCCTATAACGAAATCCACCGCTTCCTGGATATGCTCCGCCGAACCCCTGACCGTAAGATAAGCCGTGGCCGTGCCGTCGGCCAGAGAGTAGAGCTGGGCGGTCTCTACATTGATCGCTTCCGAAGCCAGGGTGTTGAAGAGAATGGACAGGGTGCCAGGTGTATCCGTGTGGTGGGAGTAAAGACAAATCAGCTCCCTGGCAGCCGCAGGCTTTACACCGGCGTCGCTGAAAGTGTCGCTCAAGGTAATGGAGTGGTCGTCCCGGCGCACCCGGATCGCATCGTAGAGACCCAACGCAACCGATCCTGGGAATGTCGCCAGCAGATCCCGGAAGGATCCGCCGAATGAAAACTTGGGCGTTTTCTGCCTGAGGCGCGGCTCGAAACGAAGCTTGAGTATCTCCACGCCAAGGTTGAGGATCCTGAAGCGAGCCTCCTCCCCGGAGGCCAGAGGACGCTTCTCTGTGATGCCGCGGGAGAAGCTCACGTAGTGCCGGTAGCCGGCCTGCAGGGCAAGCTCGATCCCCTCCCGGTGATCCTGTCCCAGCTCTTCGATCCGGTGGGAGTCGCTGCCGAAAGCAATGGGGATGTGGAGCCTGTTGGCTCTCTTGAGCAATTCCATATCCGGGTACAGGCCGCAGCCCTTGCGCAGCCCGGAAAGGTTGAAATCCAGGGCCAGGCTGAGGTCGCCGATCATCTCCAGGAGCGTGCGCATCCGGCGAGCAAGGTAGTGGGCCGAGTGCTCGACGTCCTTCAGCTCCTCGGGCAGCGGTGCGTACAGCTTGGGCAGATCCAGGTGGCCGACAACGTGAATCATCTCCCAGGAAGTGTCGATCATCTCGATCATCTCGTCCAGGTAACCCGCCCAGAATGGCTCCAGTCCTCCCCGCAGCTCGATAAGCCGCTGCGTTTCTTCCGGCGAGCCGTCGTAGGGGATGCCTTCGTAAGAGAAGTGAACGGAGCCGACAACGAAATCCACTCCATAAGCCTGGAAAAGCTTGGAGCGGTTCCACTGCAGCCCCAATCCGGGACCCATCCACTCCAGCTCGATACCATATCGTATGGCGATCCGCCCCCGGTGGCGCTTTTTCAGCTCTTCCATGCGGGAAGCGTAGTCGAAGTAGGCGGCATCCCCCCGGATGAATTTGATGTCTGTATCCCGCTCGCTCTGATAACGAAAGGAGGTCAGCCTGGGTGAATGGATCACGAAACTCACGCTGGGGAAGCCCCTGGCCGCCGCCTGCTCCACCACCCCCTCGATGTCGTCGATCCCGTGCTTGACGTGGTCCTTGCCTGTGCCCACGTGAATCCCGTGTGTCTCCCAGAGAAAGGGGATACCGGCGCCGTCAGTCATGAGGCCCATGATCCGGGTTTACCGGGTCCCTGTCAAGGCGCGCCCGCCTCTTGGCCGTCCCCCTGCCGCCTATGCCCGGCGGCCTGCGGCCATTACCTGGAGGTTGCAGGGCCGCTCCGCTCGCCGCTCGCCTCGATTCTATCCACGGCCCAGCGGGCCGCGCTACGGAGCAGAACATCGCGGCTGCGCAGCCACTGGCTCAGGACCTTGCGCAGGGCCGGATCCTTGCGGTTTCCGGCCGCGATCAGGGCATTGCGAAGCAAAGCCCGGGCGGGAATCCAGGACATTCCCAGAGCGCTCCCTTTCAGGAAATCTTTGAGCTCCCCCGGGGAAAGGCTCAGCAGCCGCTTGAGGGAAATACTGGCTCCCAAAGCCCCGAGGCCGGTTTCGGTCTGCATCTTCAAGTCCCGATTGTAAGGACAGACATCCTGGCAGCTCCGGCAGCCGTAGAAGCGGTAGCCCCAGGCGGTGCGGTTGGACTCGCTGAAGGGCTCGGTCAGCGTACAGAGGGCCTGGAGACAGCGGCTTTCGTCCAGCCGACCCGGCCCTGGCAAGGCGCCCACCGGACAGGCCTCCAGGCAGGCCCGGCAGGATCCACAGAGCGGAAACGAGCGATCGGCCGGGTCCGAGATGGTGGACAGGCAATCGGCCACGATCGGTCGCTTCATCTCTTCGCCCTCTCCCGCTTCCGGAAAGCTGAACGGCAGAAACATCCCGGCGATCACAAACGTGGAGCCCAGTCCAGGGACGAGGATCAGGCTGTTTTTGCCGTACATACCCAGGCCGCTCGCCGCGGCCAGGTGCTTCTCGGCCAGACGGGAGTTGCAGAAAATCCTCACTTCCCGCCTGGGCAATCCCAGGTTTTCGCACACAGCTCGAGCTACTCGCTTCATCCGCACCACGGCTTCCCGGTAGTAGTGCCGGCGAGCGAAGGGCGAAATCAAGGCATGAGGGTCTCCGGGCGCCGAGAGATCCTCCTCTTCGGCGCGGTAGCAGGACAGGGCGGCCAGCAGGAAAGTCCCCTCTTCCAGCGCGGCGATCTGCTGCTCTCCGGCCAGCGTCTCCGGCAGCCTGTGAGAAGGCAACAGGGCGATGCGATGGAAACCCTGTTCGAGGCCGAGGCGCCGAAGCTCGGCTGCCGAAATGGGGCCCGGACAAAGGCTCAAAACCGACCTCGGCGATCTGCCTCCGAAGCGAGTCCGGAGGCCGGGGAGTTGTAAAAGGTGGTAAGCCACAGCAGTACCAAGGAACCTCGCCGTATCATGGGGATTTATGATAGCGTAAAACGAAAGGACGGAGCAACGACCTTGGAATTGACAGCGCGCTGCTATTTCTTTACCCTATTGTCATGAACAGCGACGCTACCGACGGCGCTTCGGTCAGTCGTGCCGGACATCCTGCGCCGGCTCGCAAGGGATTCTGGCAAAAGCTGGGCGACCTGTTCATGGGTAGCTTCGACCCGCAGAAAGAGAAGAAGCGCATGCTCAAGACCGTCGCCAAGAGTCTGCGCAAGACCGGAGCCAGATATTACAATCCGAAAACCGAGAAAGTGGAGCCGGGGCTGGCCAGGGTGTTTTACGAGTTCTACAAAACCCTCGCCCCGGCTCAGAACATACTCAAGCACGCCAAGTCATCGAAGGTTTTAAAAACCATAGTGATCGAGAGTGCCTTGAACGAGGAGCAGTTGAAGCTGAAGGAGACGCTCAGCGAGGAGTCGATCCGCAAGCGGGCCCAGAAAACCCCCTACCCCCACCTGGTCGAGGAGATTAAAGATGAGACCAAGAGATACTTTGCCTGCTTCGACATCACCCGTACCAGGGAGATCAACGAGACCTACCTCTCCCTCTCTACCCTGCTCAACCTGATCCACTTCGACTATCACTATCTGCTGCGCAAATTCGATCCCCAGATACCGGAGGCAAATCCAGCCTACAACCCGCACTTCGAAAGCACCAACTCCGACTATGTCAAAGAAGAGCTGAAGGAGTTCCTCGAGATCCTGCCCACCTTCGATCCCGCCCAGAACTGGAACGCTCTGTGGGACATTCTCAGGACCTACAGGGGAACCGAGATCGTGGCCAAGGACGGCTGGAGAAAGCTGCTCACCTTGATTCGCAAGCTGCGCAGGACTCGAGAACTGGAAATGCTGGTGCAATTGGTCAGCCGCGACCCGTTCTACAAGCCTAAGCTGAAGCAACACGCGGAGAACATCGTGGACGAGTCGCTGTCCAACACACGCTACCATATCGACGCCACATTGCAGAAAATTTCCAAAGAGCAGCGCACCAGCACGATACAGACCCTTCTCAAGCAGTTGTTCGGCTCCAGCTCCTACACCCGCTTGATGAACTACACCGAGGAGTCCAACGACCTTTTTGCCAAGAAAGCCCTGGGTGGCTACACCCTGACCCTACCCCTCAACTGCCTGCATGCTTTTCTAAAGGATTTCGTGCAGAGTGATCTGCGCCAGCTCGTCGAGCTTCTGCTCATCCCGGCCAAGTGGACCGACAGCAGTCCTTCCAAGCTGCTGTCCGATTCGTTTCACCAGCTCGAAGATCTCACCAAGGAAATAGAAGAGCTCGATGCCCGGCTGAACGAGGAAAGTGAGGAGGGCAGGAGGCTGCATAGCATGGTCGCACGAGCGGACAAGAACCAGCAGACCCAATACATGGCCCGCAAGACGCTCAAAAAGATCAACGACACCGCCCGCAATATCCTGATACGTTCCTGCCAGAGCACCATCACCCTGGGGAAAGTGTTGAAACAGCTATACGAAGATTGCAGTCGGCCCAATGCGCGCTTGATCCTCAATTGGCGGGAGCTGGCCGCCCGATCAAAACGGGATATCCGGCCCATGTTCGTTCACAACTACCAGAAGCTGTATAACTTCGTCCAACTCGTCAAGCTGTATGTCTGAAGCTGTGCCGGATGTGCCTGCCAGATACACGAACAGGGCTTTCCTGATTTCCGCGAAAACCCACGACCAGTACCGCCTGTTCAGGGTTGAAGACTCTCTGAACGAGCTGGCCCAGTTAGCCGCCACGGCTGGAATCGAAGTCCGGGGCAGGGTCGTTCAGCGGCTGGCCCGTTCCCAGCCAGCTACCTACATCGGCAAGGGAAAGCTGTCGGAGCTGCGCCGGGAGTTCGATCAGCGCTGTGACGTGAACACGGCGATCTTCGACGACGAGCTCAGTCCGGGCCAGCAGCGCAGCATCGGAAGAGCTCTGGGAGAAGGGGTCAAAGTGCTGGACCGTACCGTCCTGATTCTGGATATCTTTGCCCAGCACGCTCACAGCCGGGAGGGGCAAATCCAGGTCGAGCTGGCCCAGTACGAGTACCTGCAGCCCAGGCTGGCGGGCATGTGGCGCCATCTGATCCGCCAGGCAGGCGGGAGAGCTGGAGGAGGAGCGTTCGGTGTGGGCCTGCGCGGTCCCGGCGAAACCCAGCTCGAGACCGACCGCCGTCAGATCCGGTCCCGGATCGCTTCGCTGCGCAGGGAACTGGAAGAGGTCCGTCTCAACCGGCAGCAGCACTACCGCCAGCGCCAACGTCAAGAGCTGAAAACCGTTGCCCTGGTGGGCTACACCAATGCCGGGAAAAGCTCCCTGCTCAATGCCCTCTCCTACCCGGAGAGCTCCAACGGCAACGGCTCTGCCGGAAGCGAACCTCCCCGCGCCTATGTGGCAGATCAGCTTTTCGCCACCCTGGATCCGACCACTCGCAAGGTCCGCCTGCCTTCCGGCACCCAGGTGCTGTTCGCCGACACGGTGGGCTTCATCAAGAAGCTACCTCAAAACCTGGTTGCGGCCTTCCGGGCCACCCTGGAAGGGATCGAACAGGCGGACCTGCTGCTGCACGTGGCGGATATCAACCATGCCAACGTGGATGCCCAGATTCGCGCCGTCGGCGCCATCCTTTCCGAGCTGGGCGTGGCGGACAAACCCACGCTGCTGGTTTGGAACAAGATCGATGTCGCTCGGCCGGCGATGTTCCGCCGGTCCGTGCCCGGTGTTCTGCGCGTCAGCGCCCTGAAGGGGACCGGAATCGATGTCCTGCTCTGCGCGGTGGAAAGGGCGTTGCAGGACGCACTGGTCGCCGTAGACGTGGACATTCCCTACACGCATGGCCGCCTGCGCAGCAGGATCTTCGCCCAAGGCTCGGTGCAATGGTACAGGGACGGGCAGACCGGGACCCGGATGCGGGCCTTCGTGCCTCCCGGGCTCGCCGCCGCGCTGAGATCGTACCACAGCCCGGCCGAGCGCCGGTCCTCCTGATCCCTTACCCCACGGCCTGCTGCTGCAGCACGTCACCCTGAACACTCACTTCTATCCAGTGAACAGGGATCCGGCGCTTCGACTGTGCCGAGGCCTTCCTGGCCAGCTGCAGCAGCCCCCGGCAGCAGGGAACCTCCATAGTAAGCACGGTAAGGGAGCGGATACCGGCGAAGTCGATTAGAGCCTCCAGCTTGTCCAGGTAGATATCCTGATGGGAGTCAAGCTTCGGACAGGCAATGGCCAGGCGCCTGGACCGTAGGAACCGCCGGTGGAAATCCGCGTGGGCGTAAGCCGTGCAATCCGCAGCCAGCAGCACGTCGGCGTCTTGCAGGTAGGACGCCGAGGGTGGGAGCAGATGCAGCTGCACCGGCCACTGGCGCAGCTCTGAGGCCGGAGCGTGTGACCCGCCGCCGGCAACCGAAGCCGGAGCGGAGGACGGGCTTGGGGCTGCATCGGCTCCGCCCCGGTCAGTAAAATCCCTGACCCGGGCTCCCGGGCAGCCTGAGAACCGGTGGTCGGCCGGAGCCGCCAGGGCCCGGCCCCCGGAGACGGAGGCTCCTGCAGACGGGCTCTCGAAGGCAGAAGCGTCAGTAACGGGGGTCTCAATGGCGGGGGCAACGGCAATCTCCTCCCCCTCACAGGCCAGCAGCAGGCCCCTTTCGGTCAGCACATCCAGGGCCTGCCTCAGGTACCCTTCCTCACCATGGGCCTTCAGATGGGCCAGGTGGGCGCGAATGACCCCCTCGCCCTGGGCTATGATGTTGTCCATCACCCTTCGCTCGTCATAGGGCTCCGCCTCCCGCTCTTCCACCCTGATGGCGCCTACAGGGCACTCGCCGATACAAGCCCCGAGACCGTCACAGAAAAGATCGCTTATCAGGCGTGCCTTGCCCTCTATAAGCTGCAGGGCCCCCTCAGGGCAGTTGGGAATACACTGTCCGCAGCCGTTACACAGCTCTTCGTCAATACGGATGATCTTCCTCTTCATGCAAAGCCTCCTGTGCCTGATCTACCGGTTATGATAATCTCCAGCCGGAGGGAAGGCCTTGATCTGAGTCAACTCGTATTTACTTGATTTTTTTGCTCAGGCTTTCGACAATGGAGCAGAGGCTGGTTGATGGCTCCTCTTCCCATTGATATCCGCAATCTCCTGGAAAACTCCGGTTTTTTCAGGGGAATATCCGAGAAAAACATCCGTGCGCTCGCGGCTATCTGCATACCCAAGACCGTGGATAAGCGCAAAATCCTGTTCCTGGAAGGCGAAGAGGGGCACTCGCTGTATATCCTGGCCCAGGGGGCGGTACAGCTCTACAAGACGACGGCCGATGGCAGGGAGATCGTAATCAAAACGGTACGTCCCGGAGAGATCTTCGGCGAGGTGGTATTGTTCGAGAAAAACCTCTACCCGGTCAGCGCCGTTACCCTGGAGAAAGGGCTGCTGCTGCGGCTGCCGAAGCTGCAGTTCGACTGCCTGCTGGCCTCGGACAGCTTTCGGCGGAACTTTATCGGCATGCTGATGAGCAAGCAGCGCTATCTGACCGAACGCATTCTCTACCTGACCAGCCACGATGTCGAGGAGCGCTTCTTCTATTTCCTGGAAGAGCAGTACGGCCGCCGGGAAGAATACCGGGTCTCCCTGAGCAAAAAGGACATCGCAGCGGCCATAGGCACGATCCCGGAAACCTTCTCGCGGCTGCTGCTGCGCCTGAAACAGGAAGGCACCATAAGCTGGGAGGGTGAGCTTCTGAGCCTGATCGAGGGCTTCTGGAGCCGGTGGGATGCCGGGACCGAATAGCCTCCGGTCAGGCATACGAGGCAAGGAAAGCGGGCAGCTCCTTGATGCTGCTGATTCGCGGCACGGCTTCGATTCCTGCCGCCTCTGAGCCGTGCTCCGAGACCATTAAGATCCGGCCGCCGATCTTGCCGAAAGCTAGCAGATAGTCCGGCCGATTGTCGAGGAACAGCACTTCTGCGGCCTGGCGGCCGAGCTCCTCGAGAACCTTCAAGTACACCTCCGGGTCCGGCTTGCCGCGCAGCTCGTTGAAGCGAATATCGAAGATTCTCTCGAATAAGGGCAGAATATCCAGGTACTCGAGAACCCGGACCGCATGCTCCCGAGGCGAGTTGGTCAAAATGGACATGGGCAGCATGATCGAGGACAACGCCCGCACCAGATCGGGGTCGCGGCGCAGGTAGCGTCCTACTTCGACCGGATGGGTGAACTCGAGATAGGTCTCGGGATCGGCAAGCCCGTACTCCTCGATCAATCCGTTCAGTGTTGTCCCGTGCCTGCGGCTCAGCTCCCTGCGGATACCGGCAGCCCGCCTCTCGTCGACTTTGAGGTAGGCCGCCACGAACCGGGTCATCCGGTGGGAAATTTCCGCCACCATGCCGCTGGAGGAGGGATAAAGGGTCTCGTCAAGGTCCACGAGCAGATAACGTATAGCACCATCTTCTGCGCCCATGACGGCACTTTACGGATTTTCGGCTCGGTGTGTCCAGTGACCTCAGACCCGGCTGGCGGGCTGCTACAGGTCGGGAGCCTCCGGACCGGAGGAGCGCTCCTTGCCCCGCATTGCCAGGGGCCGCACATTGAACTAAGATGATGGCGGGATGAAGATCATCATAGGGCACAGCAACATGGACCTGGACTGTATCGCTTCCCTGGCTCTGGCCCGTTACCTGTTCCCCGATCATGTGCCGGTGCGCAGCCGCCTCATCCACCCGGTAGCCCGCAACCTGTACAATCTCTACCAGAACCATCTCGATTTCCTCGCCCCGGAGGAGTTGGAAGGACAAAGCATAGAAAGGATCGTGGTAGTGGACACCCGCTCCCTGGACCGGGTGCGGGAGTTCTACCGCTACATAGCGGCTGCGGAGGTCGATACCGTGGTATTCGACCACCACGGGGAAGACATCTCCGATATTCCCCAGGCGGTGCTCAGGGAGAAGCAGGTGGGCGCCAACACCACCCTGATCGGCAGCGAGCTGATACAGAGGAATATCGCCATCCGCCCAGACGACGCCACCATCGCCCTGACCGGTATCTACGCCGACACAGGTAACTTCACCCATGAAAATGTGCAGTATCTGGATTTCCAGGTGGCCGCCTTCTGCCTGCACAGCGGCGCCTCGATAAACCTGATCAAGACTTTTCTCAACCCCCTGAAAGAGGACCATCAGCTCACCCTCTTCCACGAGATCCTCAACCATCTGGTATTCAAGAACTTCAACGGACATCCGGTCCTGCTGAGCCGCTTCGAAATGGAAAAGAAAGTCTCGGGTCTGGCCGCGGTGGTGGACAAGGTCTTCGAGGTGGAAAGCCCGGACGCCTTTTTCGCCGTTTTCTCATTCAAGAAGGATCGCCAGGTGCTGATCGTCGCCCGCAGCCAGAACCGGGAAATCGACGCCGGGGAGGTGATCAAGGCTTTCGGCGGCAACGGCCATTCCGGTGCAGCCTCGGCGCAGCTCAAGCAGTCGGAGGGCGCCGAAGTGTATGTAAAGCTGGAGCGCTACCTGGAGCGGGCCGTGAAGCCGGCGATGACAGCCGGCCAGATCATGTCCACCGCGCCCCACACCCTGGCCGAGCGTAACAGCTTGATCGAAGCCTCCCGTTTCCTGGAGAGCATAAATCACACCGGGGTCCCGGTGGTCGATGATGCCCAGCAGCTGGTCGGCTTCCTGACCTTGCGGGACATCATGAAGGGAAGGAAGGCCGAACAGATGCACGCCCCGGTAAAGGCCTATATGACCCGCAAGGTCATCACGGGGACCCCCGACATCACCATCCGGGAGGTCGAGGATCGCCTGTTTACCAACAACATCGGGCACCTGCCCATCATCTCGGGCCGGCGCGTGGTCGGAATCGTCACGCGGGCTGACTATCTCCGACATATGGAAGAATCCCGGCGGGCGGACCGGGACTTTCTGCAGGCCTTGCAGACCCGGATCCGCGGCGGCCAGCGTCGGGAGCGTTGATGGGGACAGGCGAACGAGCCGGCGCAGCCCTGATCCTGGCGGCCGAACGGCTGGCGAGAGCTGTCGATCGTCTGCGTTTCGGGCCTCCGGTCGCCTATGTCTACAATCCCCTGCGCTACGCCTGGGCCGCTCACCGCAGCTATCTGCAGCGCTTCGGCCAAGCTCCCAAGGGGGTGGTTTTTCTGGGCATGAATCCCGGCCCCTGGGGCATGGCCCAGACCGGCGTACCGTT
>CAYMEK010000048.1:0-34711 GCA_964389305.1 uncultured Spirochaetaceae bacterium | reverse complement strand
GTCCTTGCCGTAGACCTTCTGCTGCTTGATGAGCCGGTAGCCGGATTTCTCGTAGAAATCGTGGGCCTGCTCTCTGACCACGTTGGTGTGAACGATAATCGGCGAGCAACTCTTCACCCGGGCCCACTGCTCGGCCCGTTCGAGCAGGGCGCGGCCGATACCCCTGCCCCGGCATGCTTCATCTACAGACAGCCCTCCGATCTCCATACGAGGGCCTGTGTGCAGCAGCTTGTCGACGAAGGCATGGATCCAGCCCCTGACCACGCCCGCCTTATCCGCGGCTACGAAAATCCTGTGATCGCGGCGGGCCCTGAGGATGCGCATGAAGCGAGGCTCGATGGACTTAGCAGGCTGGGGATAACCGAGCTGAGCTGACAGGCGAACAAGATCCGCCAAGTCCCGCCTCCCTGCACGGCGGATCGTCAGCTCTTGCACTTCAACGCTTAGGGTATTCAATACGGCGCGGCGAAGGATTCAGATAGGGATCGATCCAGGGAGACTGTAGCTGGCGCCTGGCGAGCTGCACGTAGATGAGGGAGCTTTCGTCGGCGGCAGCCTCCCGGTCCAGCGGATAGTCGGCCAGCAGCCTCCAGATCGTATTGGCCAACCCGGGGTAGGAGGCGGCGTAGGTCGCGGCGGCCAAATAGTAGAGGTTCTGAAAGAACCTGCTATCCAGGATATATTGCCCTAAGTAGTCCCGCTCGAACGCGGTGTCCAGAAAATCCCTTACCGTGGAGAACACGAACTCCGGCTGGACCCTGCGGATCTCTTCGACCACGTCGCTGATCACGATATCCAGGGCGTACAGGCAGTGCGTGATTGCAGACGGGGAATACAGACCGCTTCGATAGTAAAACCATCCCAATTTGGTGTGGGCGGGCGCCGCAAAGGCGACCCCATACATCCGGTACAGCATGAACAGGTGATCCACCCCCTTCTCGAAGTAGGTGGACAGGAAGGCATCCCGGAAAGACCGGTAACGCTGCTCACTGAAGTACGGCTGATCTTCCAGCACGGCCAGCAGGTACTCCTGCATATCCGCATACAGCTCCTGGATCTCGTGCAGCTCGGAAAGCCGGTAAAGAACCGTGTATTTGTCCGCAGCCACCTCCATGTTCGTTCGCAGCTCGTAGGCTTTTTCGTATTGTCTCTTTGCCAGGGCGAAAGCGCCCTCTCGGAAGTATATGTCGCCCACGGCCATCTCGGCTTCGGGAAAGGTGCCGCCGCGTTTTTCTATGGCCTCCTGGAAAAGAAGCAGCGCCTCGCCGAGCTCCGCTTTTCCCGGATCTTCCAGCCTGGCCTTCCCCTGTTCGTAGAGGAACCAGGCCTCCACGAAATCGTTACCCTGGCCTGAAACTGCGGCGGAAAGGAGAACCAGGAACAGGGCAAGAAATATCGACAGGGTCTTGATATTCTTGATACTCACAGCTTGTCCAGCTCTTCCTTGAACGCTTCAATGGCATCATCGGCGTTCTCGCGGCGGATGATTCTGCCTTTTTTGAAAAAAAGGACCCGCCTGCCAGTGCCGGTGATGCCGAGGTCCGCCCGTCGTGCTTCGCCTGGACCGTTCACCGGGCAGCCCATGATCGCTATGGTAGCTTGTTTGCTCACCCCCTGCAGGTACTCCTGCACCTGGTGGAGGAAGCCGGTCACGTCGAAAGCTGTGCGGCCGCAGGTCGGACAGGAGATCAGCTCAATCCCCATGTTGCGTACGCCGGTGCTTTGCAGGATCGCCCGACCGGCCAGGAGTTCGTTCTGCGGGCTGTCCGAAAGGGAGACCCGGATCGTGTCCCCTACCCCACTCGCCAGGAGCCGGGAAAGGGCGACTGCGTTTCTGACCGTCCCCTGTACCAGAGGCCCGGCTTCGGTGAGGCCGACGTGCAGCGGGTAATCGAACTTTTCGGAAAAAAGGAGGTTCGCCCGCACGGTGCTGTCCACATCCGCCGCCTTCAGGGAGACCACCACCCGGCCGAAACCCAGCTTTTCCAGCAGCGACAGCTCCTCCTCGGCCGCCTTCACCAGCGCCTGGGCCAGGTCCTTCTCGTTGCGAAGCGCCGGGGGCAGCGATCCGGCGTTCACGCCGATCCTGATGGCCGCGGCCCGGTCGGATGCCTTCCGCACCAGCTCTTGCACCTTCCCCGAACCTCCGATGGTACCGGGGTTGATGCGTATCTTGGCGACGGGGAAGTCAAGGCAGCGCAGGGCGAGCCGGTGGTCGAAATGAATATCCGCTACCAGTGGAAGCTCTATCCGGGAGGCGATCCGTCCGAGCAGCTCGGCCGCCTCCATATCCGGGACCGAGAAGCGCAGCAGCTCGCAGCCGAGCTTTTCCAGTGCTTGGATTTCCTCCAGAGTCTGCCGGATCGTATCCCGCTTCAAGGGGCGTTTCCACATGGTTTGTACCGAGATCGGCGCACCTCCGCCGATGAAAATCCGGCCGACGGGGACGCGGCGGGTCTCCCGCCTCCGGCTCCGACTCGGGGATATATTCGGGCCTGTCATGAGAGTCCGCTGCACCCGGCTGCTGCGCCTCGCTCTATCGGACCGTTCCCATCAGGAAGACCATGACGAAGAGGGCCACGGTCTCGATGATCCCGATAACCATGAGGTAGTTGGCGAAGCCCTTGCCCGTTTCTCCCAGGGCATCCGAAGCGGAAGCGGCTGCCTTGCCCTGCAGAAAGGCGGAGAAGCCGATAGCGGTCCCCCCAAAGACGCCGACTCCGAGCTTGGCCATCGAGGCTGCCGAAGAGGCGATCAAGGCGTTCATCAGGATCAGCCCGTAGATCGTCTGGGTCAAAGGCGCCCCGGCGAAGGCCACCGCCAGGAAGGGGGCGGGCTTGTTCTGGGCGAAACACTTTTTCCAGGCTCCTATGGCGGCCATACCCGCCACGCCGGTACCCAGCGCCGAGCCGACTGCTGCAAGAGATATTGCTGCTGCGAAACCCAACTGACCGATATCCATCTACTCTTTTCTCCTTTCCCCTTCCGGGGTCTCTGCTTTGGTTTCTCTGAAAGGGCTATAAGGAGTGCCCGACCATTCCATGCCCAGATGCCCGGAGAACTCGAGCATGTTCAGGCGTACTCCGTGAACGATCACCGCCATTGCCCCCATTACGATGTTCAATGTGTGGCCGAAGAACAGAATGAAGGCCGATATCAAGCCCGAAGGGAACCCGAATCCCACTTCGGCGGCCATGGAGTTGAAGTTGGCGGCCACTGCCACGGTGGCCAGCCCGACGGCGAACAGGCGGACGTAGGATATAATGTCCGAGAACGAGCCGATGCTGTTGAGCAGGGTCAAGGGGAGCTTGGCTACTCCGATAAGCAGATCTTTGAGGAACCTTCCCTGCTGCTGTCCGAATATCACCAGCAGCATCAATCCCGCCCCGATGAGCCAGACGGCCGCCGGACTGAGAGCCTCCTCGAGCACGATATAGCGAATCACAAAAAACATGCCCCAAAGAATCGTCAGCGAGCCTAACTCGCTGAAGGCGGCCAGTCGCGGCAGCTTGCGGAAGAAGTTCAACAGGTGGGCGATGCTCAAATGCACCGCTCCGATCACGAAACAGATCAGCATGAGCGTCTTGGTGTTCTCGTACCCGAAGCTGGCGATCTCCGGCAGCACGATCCGTGAAAACGGCGGCTGAGCGGCCAGGACGGCCGCTCCGAACCAGGTCCCCGACAGGGCGCCCCAGACGATGGTGGCTCCGCTGAGAACGAACAACAGGGAGAAAGGCCCTGCGGGGCTCTTGCGCATCTTCAGCCGGGCAAACAGGGTGAGGCCGAAAAGCACGATTCCGTAGCCGGCGTCCCCGATCAGCATGGCGAAAAACAGGCTGAAAAACAGCAGAAAGAGAAAGCTGATGTCGAATTCCCTGTACCCCGGTGTTGTTTCCATCAGGCTGAACATCGGGCGGACAATCCGGATCCATTTCGGGTTTTCTATGAGCGTGGGTACCGGGTCCTCTTCGCCCGGATCGTCGATCAACAGCGCCCACCCGTTCTCCGAGGCCGCCAGCTTGAGCGCGTCCGCTTTCCCGGCCGGTATATAGCCGCTGAGATAGGCTAGCGGCTCCTCGCCGACCATGCCGGCCCGGACCCGCTCGAATTCGATCTTTTTATCCAGGATCTTCAGCACGGCTCCGATCCGCTGCCTCTCCGCGGCAAGATAGCGCAGGCGCTGCTTGAGATCCGCGAGCTCCCTGCGGTGTTCCTCGATCAGCCGCTGCAGTTTTGCAGCTCCCAGCTCCGGCAGCGGGAATGGCTCGATTTCGAGATCCGGGGGCTTCAACAGGGACACGACGGCGATACGGACCAGGTTTTTCGATTGGAAGATGACCGCCACCTGGAGATCTTCGGGAAGCTGCCGGTATTGACTCAAGCCCAATTCGTACAGGCCGACGTAGACGCCCTTATCCGCCAGCGCACGCAGCTCGTCGGGATCGAAGTCCCCCCAAACGGACAGCCGTTCGCGTTCCCTTTTCAGGCGATCCGTTTCCTCCCTGGAAAGCCTTATCTTCTCTGTGAGCTCCGTCACCTCTTCGGCGACTTCCAGGCAGCGCTCCAGGTCGGCTTCCGACGCCTGCCGGTACGCGTCTGCAGCGCGTGATGAACGCTCCTTTTGCCGCGTCTTCCCTGCCTTGCCCTCAGGCTCCTTATCCTCGGGCAGGAGCGCCGAGGCTCTCTCGAGCTGCGCTTTATGTTCAGCGAAAAGGCTCAGATCCTGGCTGGATGCCGGGCGGGGTTCTACGTGCACGAGGCCCAGCTTTCTCAAGGCTCGCAAAGCTTCGTCCCGGAAGCGGTCGACTATGACGATGGAGACTTTCTTCATCTTGACGATCATGCGCTCTCCCTCACCAGCTTATTCTTGGCGATCTTTCCCCGCACGACCGCGGCGGTCTGCTCGTCTCCCAGATAGATCTGGATAACCCGGATGTTCTCCCGGGTTTCGGGAATCTTCACCTTCTCGAAGAGGTTCACCCTCTGGCTGGTTATCCGCAGCTCTTCGCCGAGCAGCTTCGACTGCCGTTCGAGAATGTGGATTTCGGCATCCAGGGTGGCGAGCTCCTTTACCCGCTCGATCGCGCTGTCGACCCAGAGGGGAAGCAGGAAAAGATCGTAGGGCCGCTCTTCAAGCTCGATATTCAGAAACACCGGAATATCGACTCCGGCGATGTTGCCGGACTCCGTTGCCACGGATTTGACGGTCAGCAGCCCGGCAAAGCCCACCTCTTCCCCGAACACCGCGATCCAGCGGCGCATGTCCTCGAGCTTCGCCTCCTTGCTGCGTTTCAGACTGGCCAGTTGGGCTTCGACCTTGCGTATCTCCAGCTGCAGCTGCTGCTTCTTGAGCATAAGAGTCGGCAGATAGCGCAGGAAGCGTCTGAGAGCGTCTTTCTGTCTTTTGAGCTCGTTCTTCGTGTATTTGATCTTGGCCACGAACTACTCTTACCCTTGCAGCCCGCCCCGCCCGTCCTCGGGCCAGAATTTTTTTATAAGCTCGGTACGTAGACCCGTCTCTTCGGGGGTGAAGCAGTCCGCCAGTATCTCCCAGCCCTTGTCCAGAGCTTCTTCGAGAGGGATGTTCACGGACAGGTCCATCATCTCCCGTTCGAAGATCTCGCCGTACTTGAGAAGCTTCTGGTCCCAGTCGGACATGCGGAAGCCCATAGACTTCTTCTCCATCGATTCCAGATAGGCGGCGTACAGCTTGATCATCCCGTCCATGAGGGAGCGGTGATCGTCCCGGGTGTCCTTGTTGACCAGTTGTTTCAGCCGCGACAGCGAGCCGAAGGGCTCTATGCGGCCGTTGCGGAGGTAAAACTGACCCTCGGTGATATAGCCGGTATTGTCCGGTACCGGGTGGGTCACGTCGTCTCCCGGCATGGTCGTTACCGCCAGGATGGTGATAGAGCCCGCACCTTCGAAGTCCACGGCCTTTTCGTACCGGGAAGCCAGTTGGCTGTACAGGTCGCCCGGATAACCGCGGTTGGAGGGAACCTGTTCCATGGTGATGGCGATCTCCTTCAAAGCGTCAGAGAAGTTGGTCATGTCGGTGAGCAGAACCAGCACCCTGCGACCTTTCAGGGCGAAACGCTCGGCCACGGCGAGGGAAATGTCCGGGACCAGCAGGGATTCGACGATCGGGTCCGCCGCGGTGTGCACGAAGAAGATGGACCGGCTCATGGCCCCGCCCTCCTCCAGGGTGTCCCTGAAAAAAAGGTAGTCGTCGTATTTCAGGCCGCAGCCGCCCAGGACAATCAGGTCGACTTCGGCCTGCATGGCGATGCGGGCCAGCAGCGGATTGTAGGGCTCCCCGGAGATCGAGAACACCGGCAGCTTCTGGGACTCCACCAGGGTATTGAACAGGTCGATCATGGGGATGCCGGTTCGGATCATATTGCGGGGAATGATGCGCTTGGCCGGATTCACGGCCGGACCGCCGATCTCGATCAGGTTCTCGGTAAGCTCCGGACCCTTGTCCCGCGGCTTGCCGCCGCCGTCGAATATCCGGCCCAGCAGGTCGTCGGAGAAGGAAACTTGCATGGGATGACCCAAGAAACGCACCTCGTCTCCGGTCGACACCCCGCGTGAGCCGGAGTAGACCTGGAGCACCACCTTGTCCTCTGCCATCCGAATCACCTCGGCCAGGGATTCCCCGTGCCCGGAGCTGACCACGGCCAGCTCGCCGTAACGAATCCCTGAAGCGGTTACCGTGATTACGTTTCCCGCTATTTCGTCGATCTTGCTGTAGACCTTGCGCATCGATTCATTCTTCCTTTTGCTCGGCCGGGGCTCCCAGAATACCCCGTGCTTCTTCCAGGGTGCCGGTTTTCTTCTCTTCCACCATGCTGTTGATCTCCTGCTCGATACTGGTAAATGAATCCGTGTTCCACGGGGCGCTGTTCAGGTCCAGGAATTTCTGGCGCAACTGGTAAAAGAAGGTGCGGGCCGCCGCCTTGTCGGGAAGGTCCAGCGTAGCGCTGAGAATTTCGAGCAGCCGGTCGTACACGTAGCGCTGGCGATCCGTGCTAACCGCCGCGTCCACGGGGTCGAAGGCGTTTTGCTGCACATATACCGCGTCTAGAAAATCGCTCTTCAAATAAACGATGTAGTCATCCAGGCTTGTTCCCTCTTCACCCACGACTTTCATCATCTGAGCGACCTCATTGCCCCGGTACAGGATGTTGCGGCCGTATTCTACCTTGCGCTCATCCACCGCCCCTTTATACTTGCTCCAGCTATCCAGGGGATGGATGGCCGGATACTTCCTGGCGTCGGAACGCTCGCGGGACAGACCGTGGAAGGCCCCGACCACCTTCAGGGTGGATTGGGTCACCGGCTCTTCGAAATTCCCTCCCGCCGGGCTGACCGTACCTCCGATCGTGACCGACCCGAGGCTTTTGTCCTTGAGGCGAACGATCCCGGCCCGCTCGTAGAAGCTGGCAATCACCGATTCCAGATAGGCGGGGAACGCCTCCTCGCCGGGTATCTCTTCCAGGCGGCCGGACATCTCCCGCATCGCCTGCGCCCAGCGCGAGGTGGAATCGGCCAGCAGCAGGACATTCAGTCCCATCTGCCGGTAATATTCGGCAATTGTTACCGCTGTGTATACCGAGGCCTCCCGGGCAGCTACCGGCATCGAGGAGGTGTTGACGATGATGACGGTGCGCTCCATCAATGAGCGGCCGGTGCGTGGGTCGATCAGCTCGGGGAACTCGCGGAGCGTCTCCACGACCTCTCCGGCCCGCTCCCCGCAGGCGGCGATGACCACTATATCCACTTCTGCGTTCCGGCTGGTGATCTGTTGAAGCACCGTCTTTCCGGCTCCGAACGGACCGGGAATGCAGTACGTGCCTCCCCTGGCCACGGGAAAAAAGGTGTCGATAACGCGAATCTTGGTAATCAGCGGCTCGGCGGGCTTCAGGCGCTCTTCGTAGGCGTCTATCGGACGCTTGACCGGCCAGTGGAAGCTCATCGTAACGGGCACCACATTACCGCGTGCGTCCTGCAGCTCGGCGATCCGGTCGGTAATCGTGTACGAGCCGGCCGGAACGATTTTCTTCACCGTATAAGCGCCGTAGAGGTTGAAAGGGACCATGATGCGGTGTTTGAATATCCCTTCCGGTACGTTGCCGAGGGTGACCCCCCTGCTTACCGTATCACCCGGCTGGGCGGCGGGTGTGAAATCCCACTTCTGCTCGCTGGAAAGGGCGAGAAGATACACTCCTCGCTGCAGAAAGAAGCCGTGCTGCTCCGCTATAATCGGCAAGGGATTCTGCAGGCCGTCGTATATCTGGCCGAGAAGTCCGGGTCCCAGTTGAACCGAGAGAAGCTCTCCTGAGAACTCGACTGGATCGCCGATTCCGATGCCGCGGGTCATTTCGAACACCTGCAGCTCGGCTCTACGGCCGCGGATACGGATCACCTCGGACTTCAATCGTTTTTCATCGACGCCGACGTATCCCACCTCGTTCATGAATACGTCATCCACCGTGTCCACGGTGACCATGTTTCCACTTACACCGATTACTTTACCAATGTTTCGTGCCATGTCAGTTCTCTCCACCCGGACTACCGGCATAGATAGGGCTCGTTATAGCAGCGTAGAGCTGCTCGAATGCCTCCAGCCCTTTCTGTTCGTCAAATAAAGCTTTTCTCTGCAAGATCTGGAGTCGCAAGGAGTAGATCAAGAGCTTGTCCAGGTCGAAATAGTGCCCGACTTCCAGCTCGTCCAGGTAGCTCCAGCGGCCCCGGTTCAGGATGTCTTCGGCCGCCAGCGGCGAATCCTGGGCAAACGCGTCCCGGACGATACTCTGGACCGAGATGATCACAGGTGCGTCGCGCAAGTATCTATCGGCCTCCACCGCCCTGCCCTTGGTACGCAGCTTGACCAGCTCGTTGCGCAGGGCTGTCTCCCAGCAGCGCCACAGCTCCAGGCAGCGGCAGCTGGGTCGTTCCGGCTTCAGGTCGTAGATACTGGCGTTCATCAGCAGCCGGTAGTCTCTCGCAGCGACATGCTGACGGCAAAGCTCGACAAACGCATCTGGGGCCGGGAATCGTTCGGTTTCATAGAAGAGCATCGGCAAGGAGGAGGCGAGATAGTAGTACAAGCGACTCAGCTCTCCTTCTCCGTTGCCTGCTGTATGATTTCAGATACTTTCGGGTTCAAGTACTCGGAAAGGATCTCGGCGATCCCCTGGTCCGTGAAGTTGTAGTAGGCCGAGCCATCCTTCATGGCGATGCGAAACCCCGCCGCCAGCTCGGGAAACGGCTTCAGCTCCACGCCTTTTTTGAGCTCGGCGGCCAGGCGGGCCTTGAGCTGCTTCTCGACTTTTTTCAGATCGGCCGGGCTCAGCAGCACCTGGAGGCTGGGCAGTTGCCCCTTTTCCCAGGACTTCACCATGGCCACCACCGCCTCCTCCAGCACCTTGGGGGAGAGCGCTTCGCGGGTTTCCGCCTGGATAAGGTCATCGAACAGCTCGGTGATTCTGGATTTCAGGCTCAGAATCGTATTCCTGGCGGCCTGCTTCAGGGCTTCGGCGGAGGTCTGCCTGAAGCGCTCGGCTTCGTCGTTGGCTTTGGCCACGATTGACGAAGCTTCCTTGTGGGCCGAGGCGATGATATCATTCGCCTTATGCTCGGCCGTCTTCAATATCCTGGCTGATTCCTGCTCTGCGCTCTTGATGCCTTCGGATTTGATTTTCTCGATCAGATCCTGTAGCTGTATTTCCATCATTTCCTCTTCTTAATCAAATGAATTGCAGACCTTACCGCCGACAGGCACAATGTGGCCCGCAGCCTCTCCAACGCTCCATTTACGTCAAGGGGGAGCCCGTAATGTACTGGCGAATCTTCTCCAGCCTTCTCTTTACCAGGCTATGCAGCACTTCCGGAAAGGCGCAGTCCCGAATCCGCTTGGCTATCATGGCATCGACGTCGAAGATCATCTGATCTACCGAATCATAGCGGCTGGTATCGACGGAGGCAATACTGTCCAGCAGCTCTTTGACACAGCTGACCTCGTTCAGGAGCAGGCCCTTGTTCTCCAAATATACATAATTCGTGATTTCGTGGCTATCCTTGCGCCTCTGCCACAACTCGAGGAGATCGCGGATATCCTGCTCCAGCTCCTCCAGCTCGATTCTGAGTAGGCTGATAAACTTGTGAAGCAGCGCCCGCAGAGGCATTTCTCTAAGCCCGGCTGCTCTATTCCTCGGCCCCGGAAAGAACCCTGTCGAGGCTGGCATAGTCGTTCTGCAGCTTTTCGGCCATGGCCCGAGCGGCGTTTCTCAGGCCGTCAAGAACGGCTTTCTCGCTCGTACCGCCCTGCCCGCTTACTGCCTGCACCGTGCCGGAGTACATGATCTTCCCGTCGGAGACCCGAATGACCCGGGTGGTGGCCGTGGTCTGGGATTTGAAGATGTTGTACTTCTTACCCTCCAGCTCCACTTGGCTTACGTAGTATCCGTCATTGAGCACCATTACCAGATAGGATACATCTTTCTCCAAGCCCATTTTTCTGATGGAACCCGGATCTCCTCCGAAAACTTTCATGAACTCGTCTCCGAGCAGGATGCCATTGTACTGGCTGAAGTCGAAAGCCATGTCCTTGAGCCGGTTGTAGACCGCATCGAGTATGACCGGGTCTTCATGAATCGCCTCCCCGGCCTTCTCCATGACCAGGATAGCAGCCTTGCGGGCCGGCGGCACAAATACAAAATCTTTGACTATTCCTTGAAACGGATAGGAGTAGCCCTTTACCCTGTATACCAGGGAAGCCCGAACAATCGTTTCGGTACTCGGGTTGTCCAGCCTGGCAATGGCGCAGTTGGCCTGTCCGTAGTCGCTGGTTGCCACGAAGTTGGTAAGAACTCCAGAGCCCTGGATAAACTCGAAATAGATCGGCGCGCCGCTGACCAGCGCCTTCCCGGCCCCGAAATTGAAGGTGAGGATCACGCTCGGGTGCAGGGCGTTGGCCGTACCCACATCCACGGAGCTGGCGCTGATCTGGTTCTTGTTCTGATCGACCCATTCCGGTCCGGCTTCCAGCTCCAATCCAGCCCGGACTTTAGTCAGCTCGGTTTCCGCCTCGCTGACGATTTTCTGAACTTCGGTGGAGCCTCCGCCCCCACCCGCCGATTCGGCCTCGGCCAGCACGGTGACAAGCTGGGTTATTCCCTCCGAGATCGCGCCTTGATCGAGCTTGTTCACCCCATTTTCCAGGTATTCGTTCAGCCGCTGGACCAGATCGCTGTCGGTTTTCATGCCGGCGCCGCCTCGATCCGGTCCCCCTTCGCCGCTCTTACCCGCCTCGGAAGCAGCGGCGGATGCAGGGGCTCCACTTTCGGCAGGCTGTACAGAAGGCTTAGTGGTGGTCAGGCAGCCGACCAGAACGAAGGCCAGCAAAACAAGCAGAGCTCTCACCGTATAGCCAGTCATTGAAGCACCCTCCATGTCACCAGCTCACTTCCAGAATCACGGCGTCCGGCTGCTGCAGCAGCTCCGAAACGGCTGCCCTGTAGGTGACGGTTGTTCCATCGTTGGAGAGAGCGCCGAGAGAGTAGCTCTTTACCCGTCCCGGCACCGTGATCGAGTAAACCAGCTCATAGCCTTGGAAAAAAGTCTCTATCATGTCCACGGAATCTTCCGTGATCTCTTCGCTCTGGGCTCCGTCGTAGATTATCTGGCGAAATGTGGTTCCCTCCCCCTCCCTGACCAGACTCAAGCCCATCGATCCATCCGGACCAAGCAGGTTCACGGCATCGATGGAATCGAACTCCAGTCTCGCTTCTATGTATACGTTTTGCTCGTCTTCGGTCTCGTCGATGTCGGTCAGCCTTACTCCCTCGATTCCGTCGGCTGTGCGCTTGAAATCCTCCTCACTCACCGGCAACGGCAGTCTCTTGTCTTCCCTGCCCACATCCAGGTTCTTCATGAATTGGGAGACCTTGTAGGAAAGGGTTAACAAACCCGACCCGTCCTCCCTGAGCCGGATCTGGCTCTCGATTCCCAGGCAGGAGGTCAACAACACCGCCGCCAGGAGCAGTATAATCCATCGTGTCATTGCCGCAAGTATAGACCATACTCTTCAAATAATCTATCGGCAGGTCCGCCTTGATAAAAAAAACGGCGGATGATAGACTCGGACTCGTGATATTCAAGGGTTGCAAGGAGCGTATATTGCCTACGAAATCGATATGGATCCTGCTGCTCGCCGCTCTGTTTTTCTGTCTCCCGGGTACTTTAGTCCCGGCCCAGGAGGAAGAACAGGAGGAGAGGCAGCCGTTCAAGGTCTACTCTCTCGGCCAGCAAACCCTGGCTCTCAATGCTGGCTTGTTTATCCCTCTGTTCTTTCAGGCCTTCGACGGGGATTACGCTAAAACGAACCTGAAACTCGGGGGCTCGATATCCCTCCAGTGGGGCATCCATCTGGACAACAATTGGATGGTGGGCATCGAAGCCGGGGGTATGTTCAGCAAGAGTATCCAGGAGAATGTCCTGTACATGCTGCCGATAACGGTCAAAGGCTCGTATATCTTTCACTTTTTCCCTTTTGAGTTCCCCCTGTTTCTCGGCACGGGATTGGACGTGGTGAAATACCAGGACCAGGTTCATCTGAACTGGATCCTCAAGCCTGGATTTTCCACGGTCTGGAAGTACAATATCACCTGGGGGTTCGGGTTGAACGTGGTGTACTGGTGGGTGTTGCAGCCCTGGAAGACGGACCCTGACAAAGCGAGAATGGGAAACTTCTTGGAAGTAACCCTGACCGCTCAGTATAATTTCTAGTGCAAGCTGCAAAGGGAAAGCGAATGAAATCAGTGATTTACCCGGTGGCCGCCGCGGTCCTGATGCTGTTCCTCGGCGCCTGCACCGACAAGGACCTGGATCCCATCTTCTACACTCTTGAAGAAGAGCGTTCTCTGATCGACGATCGCGGCCTGGAGGACAACATCACGGTCCATGAGGTGGTGAAGGCCGGCAGCAGGTATTTCGCCGCAGCCAACACTCTCTACTCTCGCACCGTATCCGGCGACTGGAGGCCGGTCTCCACCCCGGTGTCCGGAGCGCTGTGCAATACGCTGGGGGTGTATGGCGTGAACCTGTACGCCGGGTTCTACAACATCGACGGTGACGGCCTGGGCCTGTACCGGACCGATCCGGGAACTATCAGCTGGCAACAGCTGGCGGATCCCTACGTCAAGAACGTGCAGATCGGAATGATTAAAGCAATCGGCACCAATCTTTACGTATCAACGGCTGTAAGCGGCGGCTCACCGTACAACTACTGCCTCTATGCATCAGCGGACGGCACTAGCTTCAATCCGATTACTTTCGAAACCGCATCAAGCATTGACGTTCCGATCACCGATATCGAGGAGTATCCCGGGACTCCGGAGTACTGGGTCATCGCCGCCGATCGCCTGTATGCGGACACGGACGGTACTCTTAGCGACCTCGCCCTGCAGGGCGGCGACCCGGCAACCTCCGGTTTCAAAGCCTTCGGGGGGCTCCTGTACTCGGCTGTTCCGGGCTACCTGTACCTATCCTCCATGGACGGGAAGCTGTGGCGGTACGACGGGAGCTGGGGAACCCCGACCGAAAAAGAGGTCGACGGGGATCCGGTCCCTTTCACCCGCTTCGTGGAGCTCGCCTTCACCGGCTATACAGACCTGTTGGTGGGCAGCGTGGAAAAAGGCTACTACGAGCTGCTCGACGGCAGCATCGCCTCGCCCATCCGCCAGCCGGCCTACAATATCGACGCGCTTTATAAAGAGGCCGCTATTCTGGGTTTTCTCGCCGATCCGACCCTGAATCCAACCACGCTGTTCGCCTGTACTGCGGGCGCCGGTTTGTGGAGGGCGGACTACGTGGCCGGCGAGTGGGAGTGGGTACAGGAATAGCCGCCAGCTCTTCGGATTGTTGCTTGCTCCGCACGAGGGATGGAACGAATGATCGATCGCAGCGAAGCGGTCGGTTTCATCGGCTACGACGTAGCCTATCTTTATAGTAGCCGCTACAATACCAGCTATGGCGGTCTGCAGCCTGTGCGGCAGATCTTCCGCTACGATCTCGGGTGCCCTGGCGGTCTGTTTGAGCTGCATCCGGGAGCATCCCGAGCAAGCTCTGGCCTTAACGGACCTGATCCACGGCACGGCGCGGGCTTCCTTCGGACTCCCGGACAGACCTCCCAAGGACCCGCAGGGGGTTCTCTGTTCGCTGTGCGTGAATGAATGCCGTATCCCCGAAGGCGGACTGGGCTACTGTGGCGTTCGCGGAAACGTAGGGGGCAGGCTGGAGGGCGTGTCGCCTGAAGCGGGAAGGCTTTCCTGGTACCATGATCCTCTTCCTACGAATTGTGTGGCCGACTGGGTCTGTCCGGGCGGGACCGGTGCCGGCTACCCCGACTGGGCTTACAGCTGCGGACCGGAGCGGGGATATACCAACCTGGCCGTCTTCTTTCAGGCTTGCTCCTTCGACTGCCTGTACTGCCAAAACTGGCATTTCCGGAAGGATTCCCTCGACGCCCCCCTGCGCTCCGCCGAATCGCTGGCCGCCTGCGCCGATCGCCGAACTTCCTGCATCTGCTTCTTCGGTGGAGACCCGGCCCCGCAGTTGCCCTACTCTCTGCACGCCGCCCGCCTGGCCCGGGAGCGGAACAAGGAGAGGATCCTGCGCATCTGCTGGGAAACTGCGGGAGCGATGGCGCCAAAGCTTCTCGATGAGATCGTAGAGATGGCCTTGATCTCCGGGGGCTGTATCAAGTTCGATCTCAAGGCCTGGGATGAGAAGCTGCACCGGGCTCTTACCGGGAATAGCAACCGGCGGACCCTTGATAACTTCAAGCGGGCAGCGGCCAGGATCGCCGAGCGGCCAAACCCTCCCTTGCTGGTGGCTAGCACCTTGCTGGTTCCCGGCTACATCGATGAGCGTGAGGTGGGAGAGCTGGCGCGCTTCCTGGCCGGTATCGATAAAGGCATTCCCTACAGCCTGTTGGGATTCCACTCCGCCTTCATTCTTTCTGACCTCCCGCCGACCTCGAAAGCCCAGGCGCAAGCCTGCCTCGAAGCCGCCCGGGGCCAGGGTCTCACCAAGGTGCGAATCGGCAACCGGCAGCTACTGATTTAGGCAGGTGAATCAGCGACGCCCTTCTCGCAGCGTAAAACTCAGGGCCTGATGACCGCCGCAGATAAGGAGCAGCCGAACCGGCCGATCTGGCCTGAATCTTTCAGGTTAATGCGGATTTTTCTTCGAAAAGAAACTCCATGGCCTCGCGAAGCTCCCCGTCCTCGGCATAGTAGTTGGTCTGTCTCTCCTCAGAGGTCAGGCCGACCAGCTCATGGCTGCAGTAGTGGATCCAGAAATCCTCGTCCCCACTGCGCACTACGTGTTTGCGGCAGTAGTAGTCGGGACGGACGGGCAGCTCTTTGCCGAGATATTTACGGATCTTATAGTCATGAACTGCAATGCGGATGTCTTTCCTCGGGATGCCTTTCTCCAATACGATATCCACCAGATGGTTTATCGTCCGCCCCGTGTCGAAAATATCATCGACGATCAGCACCCGGTCGCCCTGCCGGAGATACTCGGGGTTGTAGGTCCAACCCTCGACTTTTATACGGCTTTGAACTTTCACGTCCGAATAGGAGCGGGCGACTACCGCGGCGTAGTACACCGGGCGGTCCTCCTGACGGATAAACTTGAAGTACTCGCTGATCACATTGCCCAGATAGGCTCCGCCACGCAGGGAAACGTAGATTACGTCTGGAATGAAGCCGGATTTGTAGATTTGATAAGCCAGCTTGATGGCGTTGTTTCGCACCGTCTTGTAAGGCAGGAATGTTTTTTTCAAGGAGTTCACACCCTTTCCAGGGAATGGTTGGCGGTCAGGACCTCCGTATGATCCTTGTGAATCGCTATGGTATGCTCAAAATGGGCCGAATCCGCCCGGTCTGCGGTCACCACCGTCCAGTTGTCCGCCAGTAGCTCGACCTCCCAGGTTCCTCTATTGATCATGGGCTCCAGGGCGAGAACCATGCCGGGCTTGAGCCTCGGGTTGGCCCCCCGTGAGACATAGTTGGGTATCTGCGGCTCTTCGTGCTGGGCGAACCCTACACCGTGACCGCAGTATTGACGAACCACTTCGAAGGAATTGGCCTTCGCATGCTCGTAGATTGCCGCCGAAATGTGGCTGATCCTGTTGCCGTTCACCGCCTGTTCGATACCCAGCTCGAGGCACTCCCGGGTCACCCGGATCAGCATCTCTCGCTCGGGGGAAACCTTCCCTACGGGTACGGTCATGGCCGCATCACTGTAATAACCGCCCAGATTCACGCCCAGATCGAGACTGACCAGGTCACCCTCCTTGAGCTTCGTCTTACCCGGGATCCCGTGGATGACTTCCCTGTTGATTGAAACGCACAGGGAAGCCGGGAAGCCCAGATAGCCCAGAAAGGAAGGCTCCCCTCCCCGGCTGCGTATGTAATTTCTGGCGAAATCGTCCAATTCGGCGGTCGTGACGTATTCTGCCACCCGTTCCTTGAGCAGCTCCAGGGTTTCGGAAAGAATACGGCTCGCCTCCCGTATTTTTCCTATCTCGACTTCGTTTTTCAGCTTTATCATTTATTCCGGCTTGGGCTCTTTTGGTTTCTCTTTCTGCGGTATTCTCTGCGTCGAAGACAGCAGGTTTTCCGCTTCCTCGCCGAAGGACTCACGGATGAGCTGGGATACGTTCTCGGAGCGCCCCCCGGTGATCGTAACCATACCCTGGATGAGAACTCCGTTTTCCACGTTCAGTTTGGGGGTATTTATATTGCCCAGGACTTTTCCGTTCTCCAGCAAGGTCACTTCTTCGCTGGCGGTGATGTTGCCGATCAAGGTTCCGCCTACCGTGACCTTGCGGGCAAATATATCGGTCTTGACCTTACCTGTCGGGCCCACGGTAAGCTGGTCTTCGGTCCTGATGTCTCCTTCGAACTTACCCTCGACGAGAATCGAACCGCTCACGTAGAACCTGCCTTCGAAAACCGAGTTTTCACCTATGATGCAGTTGTTGGGTATGTCGTTTCGTGTCGCCATGAGCACTCCTCGTCTCTCAGCCCCGGGTAACCCGCACTGTTCTCTTGCTACTCTGATCTGCGGCCATCACTCCTGCAATAGCGCAGGGGTCTCGAGTCTTTCGAGCAACAGTATCACGTTTCTCACTCGCCTGCAAGGATTCTCAAGATACGGTGGGCGTGGAAGTTGCTGACATCCAGGTCCAGAGCATACTCGCACTCCCTGCGGGCCGCGGTCTCGTCGCCCAGAGCCAGGTATTGCTCGCCGATTTTGGAACGTATGCGGGAGCGGAAACTGTTCTGCTGTTCGCGCACAGCCGGCTCCTGCTGCGGCACTGACTGCCGGCCAGCAATCAGCGCATTCTCGGCCGCAATTAGCTCATCTATCGCTTCTCTGGCCTGGCCGGCTTCTGCCAGGATAAGGGCGAGATTGTACCGTGCCCTCCAGCTCTCCTGAACAACCAGCCTCTTGCGAATCAGAGCGACAGCGGTTGAATAGTTCCTGCCGAGCGCGGCCAAAACAGCCCTGTAGTCTAGAAACCACGGTTCGTTTACGCCTCCTGCAGCCAGCTCATAATGCCTGAGCACGGCTTCGGCGCCTTCCAGATCGTTGAACTCGAGAAGGTACAGAAAAAGCGTCTCGCAGAGCTTGCGGCTGGCGGGAAACTGATTGAAGAGCTTCCAGAGAGCCGCCTCGTACAACGCCGGAGAAGAGGCCGTGTCCTTGAGGTCCAGAAGCAACAGGTTGGCTTCGATGTCCCCCGGCTCCCGCTCGAGATACTTGCCTACCAGCTCCGCAGCCCTGTCCTTTCCCGACCGCCTGGACAGGCTCCTGGCGTAAGACAGCACGACTTCGGCTGTCTCGGGAAAGCTCTGAAACGCTATTTGCCGGAAATGATGCGCCGTCGCCTCATCGCCATCTGCTTCCACGAGTCCGGCAAGGTTCAGATATGGGACCCAGGAATAATCCGGATCGACTGAGATGATCCGCCGGTACAGCCGCACGGCCTCCTGACGGTTTCCCAGCAACAGGTTGAGGTCGGCCTCCATAATCAGCAGATCGCTTCTATCCGGGGCTTCGGGGTGGGAGTGGAGATAGCGTAGGGCTTTTTCTCCGTATCCGGCGTCATAGGCGATATAGATTCCCGGTTCCACGAATAGCGTGTTGTCCGGATACCGCTCCAGTGCCGCCAGTGCGGCTCCTGGCTGCCCCTCTTTCATCCACAACAGCGCCGCGTCAAGGTACAATCTGGGTTCCTCGAGCCTGGTTCCCTGGCGCTGCAGCTCGACAGGATCCCGCTGTTCTGTCAGGGACAGAAGATCCTCCAACGCCCCTTCGCGCCGCTGGAGCGGCAGCTCAGCCAGGCTGCCTCTAAGATACGCTTCGACCTGCAGGTATTGAATGTCCCGGTCACTCGTTGCACCGCTCAGTAGAGTTCGGCCTGCAGGATCGAGCTGAGAACGGATCGCCGAGAACAGGTACGTCTTGGCCAGATCCTTGCTTCCCGGGATTTTTTCCCAGGCTTCCCTGGCCGCAGTCAAGAATATACGAGAATCCCTTAGGTTGTCTGAAATAACGTACGCTCGCTTCAAGACCCGCAGCAGGTTATACTCTCCCTGGGCGGCGCTAACAGCTCTATTCAAGCCTTCGAGTGCCTTCCGGTAGTAGCCCATGGAGAGCTCGTAATCGATATCAGCCAGGATTTCCTGGACCTGGGAGTCGCCCCGTGTAATCTGGAGATTTCGATTTCGAGCCCACCACCAGAGTACTGCCGAGACCACGAGCACCGCAGCGAGAATTACGAAGAGAAGCAGCCGGCCCCGTGATCGTGACAATTTCAAAGCTTTCTGTGTTTACGAACCCCGTCTAGGACCCCGTTTATGAACCGATACGAATCGTCGGTACCGAACTCTTTTGCTATGTCAACCGCCTCGTCGATCGTAACCGAGGGAGGAATTTCGGTCTGGAACAGCAGGCTGTACACGCTAATACGCAGAATAGCCTGATCTACCTTATTCAGCCGGGAAAAATCCCAGTGCTCGAGTTGCTCTTTGATACTTCCGTCGATTTCGGCGATATTCTCTATAGTCCCTTTGGCAATCAGACGACCAAAATCCAGACTGTCCTGGTTGTACTTGGCCGCAGTTCGTTCATCGATCCAGGGAAACTCGAGGATTTCCCTGACATGCTCCTTCGCGGACGGCTCGTTAAGCTCGTAGCAGTAAAGAGATTGGAAGGCTAGGATTCGCCCTTTTCGTCTGGAACCCATGCTCTCGATATACTCGACAGGTTTACCAGGACAGGTTCTCCTCGAATACTCTTATCTCCGCTTTTTTCTTCAGCTCATCCAGGAGATCCAGGAGCGCCTGTTGATAGTACTCCGCCTGCTTGCGCTGCAGGAGCTGATCTCTTATCTGTTCGCGCACAGTGGAGTCGTTCTGAGGTGGGATGGGGTCGTCGAGCCCGAGAAGGTGGAAAGGGATCTTTTCGGTCACCTTGATGATGTGGAACCCGATGTTCGACTGAAGCACGTTACTTACCTGGCCCACCGAGAGCTTGAAGGGCGCCTCGAAGAAATCTTTGCCCAGAAGCTGCTTGCGTGCCTGGTCGTCACGGCGTAGATAGCCGAAATCACCGCCCTTGTATCTCGAGCTTCGGTCGTCGGAATATTTCACTACCAGATCGTCGAAAGAAGCGCCACTGCGCAGTTCCCGATAGATTTCTTCGGCTCGCTGCCTGGCCTGCTCTTTTTCATCTTTCGAGGTTAGGTTACGCGTATCGATATAGATGTGCTTGAAGCGTACCATATCCGGCGCTACGAACACAGTTTTATTCTCCTCGTAGAATTCCTGGATCTCGTCATCAGCGGGCGGAGCGATCTTGTCGAAGAAGGGCTTCTTCTTCTGCATAACGTATTTCTGCTGCAGGATGGCCTTCTTTAGCTCATCCAGATAGGCCTCCCAGGTCAATCCCGATCGCTGCAGCAGCGATCGAAACTCCTGGTCGGTGAGCCCGCGGTTCAGGTTCAGGCCCAGGCCCCCGGTTTTCTTGGCAACCTCTATTCGGGAGTCGATTTCAGCCTGGGTAACGGTGAGGTTCTCCATAGCAGCAGCCTGATTGATCAAGATCTCGCTGATCATCAGGTCCAGCAGCTTGCGCCGGTCGTCTATGCTGAGTTGGTTGTTCGTGCGCGCCTCGAAGCCTTCGACCTGCTGGCGGAACTGCTTAACGGAGATGACTTCGAGCTTGGACAGCTTAACGGTGGCTACAGGTTTATCGATAAGCTGGGCAAAAACCGCCCCGGAGGAGAGTAAAAATATCGCGATTAGGATTAAAAAGCGTTTCATCTCAGCAAAGGTAACCACCCCGAACTATACTGTCAAGTATAGCATCAGTGCAGGGCGATTTCCGTGTAGCCTATTTTTTCTTTGAGTTTCTTGACTCCGGGCAGCTTCTGGTCGAGTTTGAGTCCTTTGTCCAGATAGTGGAGGGCAAGATCTCTCTGCCCTAGTGAACAGTAAATCTCGGCTATTTTCTTGTAGAAAAAGGCGTTGTCCTTACGGGAGAAATTGAAGCGGATAAGCTCTTTTATGTACTGAATCGAGGTCTGAGCCGGCAGGGAGGTGACCATCTTGAAACAGGTAATGCTTCGCAGGCGTTCGATGATCTCTTCCAGGAAATGGTGAAAATACGGCTGCTCGAGTTCCAGTAGGCACAGGTGCTTGTACAGCTCACAAGCACGGATGTATTCCCCCCTCTTCTCGAGTGCCTCGGCCAGCAAAAACAGACAATCCATGAAATCTTCCCGCCCGAGGTACCGCTCCAACGAGAAATCCGCATATTCCTGGGACAGCAACTCGTAAGTGGCGATAGCCTCGTCCGCTTCCGAGTTGAGAAGGTCATAAAAAATCAGCTTTGACTGGCTGATCAGATCGTCACGGCGGCTCTTCAGATACTCCCGATAGTTGAATTTGGGTCTGGAAAAGTGAAACGCGAAAATCCGGTCATAGGCGCTCCGTTTTTGAGGATTGCTCAGCGTTTCGTAGGCAGCCAGCAGATTCCGTATCTTTTCATCGGATGTTTGCCGGTTAGAGTACTTCAGATCCGGGTGAAGCTCTTTTGCTTTTTTTCTGAAAGAACGCTTGATATCTCCTGCTGAACATGCAGGATCGAGATCGAGGACTTCGTAGTAATTTATCAATTCTGCTCGCTCTTATTTCTGCAACTTATTTCAACAAAGTATACGTGATGATGATAGTATTGTCAAGGCAATTTCTTCTTAACAGTTGTTAGTGGGTTTCGGCAGATCTTGTGTTTCTCCCGGCATTCATGGTAGCTTGGGGGCATGTTCGGTTTCCTGATCAAGAAGAGTTTTTTCGACCTGTGGGACAACCTCATCCGGGTCGTTATCCTCAATCTGGGCTATATACTGGCCTTCTTCATTATTATATATTTTCCCCTGCTGTTCCGCGATCTGCCCATACTTTTTTTTATCGCACTCGGTATCGGCATGGCGATCCTCTTCGTATACTCCGGCGTGGTAAGCACGATGACCTCCTATATTGCCGACTATTCAAAACCTGAGTTCAAGGACTTTTTTTCCGTCCTGAAAGCAACCTTCCCGTCCAGTCTCATGTTCGCTCTGCTCAACCTGGTCCTTGTAGTTCTTTTCCGAACCGCTTTTCAGGTGTACGGCCGGTTGCAGTCCTTCATCGGGCCTCTGGCTTCCTCCTTCCTGTTTTGGGTGTTGATCTTCTGGGTCCTGGCGTTCCAGTATTTCTTCGCTATTCAAGCCCGGCTGGACAGGAAGTTCAAAAAGATACTGAAAAAGATGTTTCTGCTCCTGCTGGACAATCCTTTGTTCACGGTGGGTCTTGCCCTCGGTTCTCTGTTTATCCTGGTAATTTCGTTCCTAACCGCCCTGCTGCTTCCCGGAATAGCGTCAGTTTTTCTCTGGTGGAACGTAGCCCTGAAGCTACGCCTGTACAAATACGACTATCTGGAGAAAAATCCCGATGCCAGGCGCAACATCCCCTGGGACGCCCTTCTGACTGAAGATCGAGAGAGAGTGGGGAAAAGGACTTTAAAAGGGATGATCTTTCCCTGGAAAGAATGATCGCCCCCTATTTGATATGTAGCCGTTTGCCGATCTCCTCCGCCTCCTGAGGGCTGTTCAACACGGAGGAGTACTTCAGGAACATGCCCTCCTTCTCCATGTTCTTCATCAGGCGGGCCAGAGCCTTAGATGCACCGAAGGTGTTTTTAGAGACAAAAGCGAAACATCGTTTTCCGGCCACCATGCCGGAGGAGCTCAGGTAGTGACCCACTTTCTCCGGTATCTTACCGCTGAAGTTCGAAAGGGGCTCTGTTCCTATCGCGATATACTGGTACATCGTCAGCTTGGCATTGATGTCATGATTTCCGTCTATGATGTCCACCTGATGTCCCTGGGCTTCCATACCGCGAGCCAGGGCACGAGTGAGATTCAGGATGCGATCCCTGGAATTGGTGGAAAAAAAAACAACCGCCGTTCTCATGATTCACCTCACCGGAGTTCCGGTATACATTCCTATGGCAATAGCTTAGTATATGGGCGACTCTGGGGATAGGTCAAGGCAACGGGGGTCGAGCACTTGCGGAGCGGTACTTCGAATATCCACACCTTCCTGCCGGCTGCATCGGGCGGCGCTGCAGCATTCAATCGCTCGAGACACCCGCAGCGGCCCGTCCGGATTCTTCTCTTCTTCTGTCTGTGCCTGCTGCTTGCATCCTGCTCCAGGAACCGCTCCGGCGTCGTTCCTGCAATCCGTGATATCGCAATAACGGAGGATCAGACAAGCCCTAATTTCTCCGTGCAGCAGATCGACAAGAATCTGCTGCTCGTTTACCCAGATCTGAGCTCTCTGTCCCTCAACCTGGTCACGGTGCTGTTGGAGGGGCAGCAGCCGGATAGGCTCGATCTGGGAGAGACAAGCTATCTGGATAGAATCAGCGATACGCCTGAAGTGGAAGCGGATTTCGGAGTTCACCTGTTCTTCACCGGTTTCGCCCAGCAGCAGATCCTGTACGTAGATCGCGAAGAGGAGGACCGGAAGGTTCTGAAATGGCTGACCAAGAAATCACCCGAGCAGTCCTGGTGGATCGACGCCCTTCCCGATCTCGGCAGACCGATCGCCGGCTGGGACACGGAAGGAAAAGAGCTCGAGCTTTTTTTTCTACAGGAACGCTCTCTGAACCTGTATCGTCTGAGCGAGGAACACGACCCTCAGTTGATCGATGGCCCCATCCGTTTTGACGGCCCACTCGTACCCGTCGGTAAGGTATCTACGATCCACGATGACGGCTTCCGGGCCTTCACGGTTTACGACAGCCAGTCCAGGAGATTGTACCTCGTTGCTCGTCAGGGGGATGGAATCCGGTGGGAGGCCATTTATCCCTACGGGGAGACTCACTGCAGCAGGGTGGTGGATTCCAGGCTGCTCATCCTGGTATACGAGCCGCCAGGATCCGCCCTGACACTCCTGGAGAGGCCGCCCAAAGACGGCGAGCTCGCGCAGGAAGGCGCGTTCACCGCGGTCCCTGTTACCCTCTGTAAAGGGACTACTAGCGTTTTTCTGGCTGTCTACAGGGAACGACTGTACTACCTGTTCAACGAACGCAGCAGCGAAGGGACCGGAGCGGAAGGATTCAGCCTGTCCATCCTGTACCCCTACAGGACGAGCAAGGGCTGGCGCTACGAGAAGGCCCGCTTGGTGGAAGGTGAAGCGCCGATACGAGCGTTCCGGGTCCACCAGATAGACGATCGCCTCTATATTGCCTACTTGCGGGATTCTTTACGGCTACTCTCGTTTTCACTGGCCGATCTTACCGCGCCCTGAGAGAGCACTGGAGGCTTCAGTTTATTATTAGAATCTGGGCTCCTAGAAACTCATTGAGAAAGGACAGGATCCAGCCCGTGGCCGACTCCAGCTCGCCGCGATCGGGGTCACGATCGTTGTGGGTGAACAGATCGTACACTTCAGAAAGATGCGCTTCGATTGGCTGCGGGATTACTTCCGCTCGCACCAGGGTCGCGGCGAGTGATTGCAGCTCCTCATCTTCTTGATAGGGGAGTTTCTTGTTTTCGCAAATCTTTTTGAGCACCTCGTACAGCACCGCTTCCAGGATCGTTTTTGCCTTTAACAGCTTGCCCTTCTCTATGTAATGCCGAACCCTGGTTAGCAGGGAATCGTAGATATTCACGCTGAGCATCAAGTCCTTGTGGAAAAAATAGCCCTTGTTCAGATCTGCCCTGGCGCCCTTGAGAATGCCAAGATAGACCAGAGTGGAGTTATAGTAGTCGAAGAACTTGGCAGTAGCAAAGTTGTCATATTGAGGGCTCGATGACCCAAAGGTGGATTTCAGCAGACTGAGGCACTTGGTTTTCCACTCTTCGAACATCTCTGGCGAGACCTGCTTCTTCTGCCCGGAGAAGTACTGGCTCTTACAGGTTTGCTTTATCTTTTCCCCTTCGGATATCAGTTCGTCAAAAAGACTTACTACCTTGGACGTTGCGTTCATACCCTAGTTAAGTTACTCAATTTTGTATATAGATACAATAGTACGGACAGATCTTGCAGTCAATGTCTAATATTAAAATTATTTAAAATCATCAAGTTGATAATATCGGTCCGAAATATTGACGAATTATGCTGTTAAGGGCGTCAGGACGGGTAATCTCTAGCTGTAAGTTAACGTCGATTCAACGGTTGATGCCGGTCGGCAGCTCCGATTCTGTCCTAGATTCTGCCTGAGGTTTCTCGGCGGGCTGCTCCGACTGCTGGCCGGATTGATCCTGTTCCGGAATCCGCTCGACCCACCAGTCCGTGCTTTCTGACTGCTGAATCTTCTCCTGCCTGGCCTTCTCCAAGATGTCGGCGGTTTCCGGTGTCCTGTTGATCCAGGCCAGAGCAAAGGCGCCTATAATGAAAATCGCCCCCATAATCGAAGTGAAGCGGGTCAGAATATTACCCGAGCGCGACCCGAAAGGTGTTGTGCTTCCGCCGCCGAATATCCCGCCGAGACCCTCCCCCTGTTCGTCCTGCAGCATGATCACGAGTATCATTACCAGGCAGGCGATGACAAAAATGATCAATAAAATGATGCTGACCAATCCCATTTCTCAACTCCCACTATCGTAGCGTACAATCGGCACAAACGTATCCGCCGAGAGGGACGCGCCTCCCACCAGCAGTCCATCGATATTGGCCATTCCCATGAGCTCGGCTGCATTGTTCGGTTTCACCGACCCGCCGTACTGGATAATCGTCCCATCAGCCGCCTTGGGATCGTAAAGGCGGGACAGCAGAGTCCTGATGAAGCCGTGAATCTCGTCTGCATCTTTCGGAGTGGCGGTTTTTCCGGTCCCGATAGCCCACACCGGCTCGTAGGCTATCGTAACACCGCCGAGCGCATCCGCGGAGACTTCCTGCAATCCCCTGTTCACCTGCTCCTCTACGACCTTGGTGGTAACCCCGCTTTCCCTCTGCTCCAACGTTTCCCCGACGCACAGAATAACCTCCAGACCGTGGATCAGGGCCAGCCTCACCTTGCGGTTGATCAGCTCGTCCGCCTCTCCGTACTTGTGTCGCCGTTCGGAGTGACCAAGGATGACCGCATCCACGCCGATGTCTTTCAGCATGAGCACGGAAATCTCGCCGGTATGGGCGCCCTGCTCCTCCGGACCCATGTTCTGCGCTCCAAGGAGGATGTGCGATCCCTCCAGGCATGCTTTAACAGCCGGCAGGGCCGTGAAAGGAGGGGCAATCATCAACTTTTTCGCCTCACTGTCCAGTGAACGTACCAGCTGACGAGCCAGCTCCTCAGCCTCGGCCACGGTCTTGAACATCTTCCAATTGCCCGCTATGTAGGCAGTTCGCATCGTTACAGCACCTCTCTCATCTATCTTGGAGAGCAGTGATACCGGGAAGCTTCTTACCCTCGAGAAACTCGAGAGAAGCGCCTCCGCCGGTGGAAACATGGCTGATCTTGTCATCCAAGCCAAACTGCTTGACCGCAGCCACCACGTCCCCGCCGCCGATCACCGTGGTTCCCCGGCAGGCCGCCACGGCTCTAGCTACCTCCAATGTCCCCTCTGCGAACTCCGGAAACTCGAAGACGCCCAGGGGTCCGTTCCAGAATACGGTCTTGGCCGTCTCGATCACTTGCTTGTATCGTTCCAGCGTCTTGGCCCCGATGTCCATCCCGATCTTGTCTTCCGGAATCGCCGCCTGGGCTACGTACTCGCCAGCCGCCTGCTCGCTGAACTCTGAGGCCACCCGATGATCCACAGGAAGAAGCACCTGCACCTGCTGCTTGCTCGCTTTGTCCAGAAAGCTTCCGGCCGTATCGAGCAGCTCCTCCTCGACCAGGGATTTCCCGGTTTGGTAGCCCTGCACCTTGAGAAAGGTGTAAGCCATGCCTCCGCCTATTATGAAGCTGGTCACCTTGGACAGAAGTGATTCCAGAACCGCGATCTTTGTGGAGACCTTGGCGCCGCCGATGATGGCTACGAAAGGCTTGTCCGGGCTCTCCAGCACTCTGCCGAGGAAGCGGATTTCCCGCTCCATGAGCAGCCCGGCTACCGCGGGCAGCAGATGCGCCACACCCTCGGTCGAAGCATGGGCCCTGTGGGCGGAGCCGAAGGCGTCGTTTACGTATACCTGGCCCAAGCGTGCCAGCAGCGCAGCAAATCCGGAATCGTTGGCTTCCTCTTCAGGGTGGAAACGAACGTTCTCCAGCAGGAGGACTTCTCCGGCCTCGAGGGCTGAAGCCTGTCGCTCCACCTCTGGACCGACACAGTCTGCGGCCATGAGCACCTCGCGCCCGAGCAGCTCGGAAAGCCGCTGCGCCACCGGCCTCAAGCTCTGCTCCGCCACGACCTTCCCCTTCGGCCGTCCGAGATGGCTCATAAGCACCAGGGAGGCGCCTTCCTGAGCGAGGATGTATTTGATCGTCTCCAATGCGGCCTGGATGCGCGTGTCATCCCCTATGCGTCCCTCTTTGATGGGCACATTGAAATCCACCCGGCAAAGCACTCGCCTGCCCTTCAGATCTATATCTTTGACCGTTTTTTTTGCCATCGACAGACCTATTTGATCATCCTTTGAGCCAGATCCACCACCCGGCAGGAGTAACCCCATTCATTGTCGTACCAGGAGAACAGCTTGAAGAAGCCGCTGCCGAGCTTCATGATGCTCAATGCATCGTATATCGAGGAATGGGTATTGCCGATAACGTCCACCGATACGATCGGGTCCTCGCAGTACTCCAGGATGCCCTTCATTTTACCTTCCGCCGCCGTCTTCATGGCGGCATTGACTTCCTCTATGCTGGGATCTTTCTCCAGCTTGACCGTGAGGTCGACGATGGAGCCGGTGGAAACCGGAACACGCAGGGCCACGCCGTTCAGCTTGCCGTTCAATTCCGGAATGACTTTGCCCACAGCCCTTGCGGCGCCGGTGGAAGTCAGAACGGTCGACAGACAGGCGGCCCTTGCCCGGCGCAGGTCCGAGTGGGGAGCGTCATGCAGCCGCTGGTCGCTGGTGTAGGCGTGCACTGTGGTCATCAGCCCTTCCACGATCCCGAAATTGTCGAGAAGCACTTTAGCTATCGGAGCCAGGCAGTTGGTCGTGCAGGAGGCATTGGAGACGATCAGGTCCTCGTCCTTGAGATCTTCGTCGTTGACGCCCAGGACAACCATCTTGTCCACCTTGTCCTTGGCGGGCACAGTCAGGATCGCCCGCTTGGCGCCGGCCTCCAGGTGCCAGGCTACCTGCTCGCGCAGCCGGAAAATCCCGGTCGATTCGATGACCAGGTCGACTCCCATCTTGGACCAGGGCAGCTTTTTCGGGTCCCGCTCGGAAAGAACGGCTACGCTCTTCCCGTCCACGCTGATGGCGTTTTCCCTGGCTTCGACCTTCCTGGCATACTTGCCGTAGTTGGAGTCGTATTTCAGCAGGTGGGCCAGGGTTTTTGCATCGGTGATGTCGTTGATGGCCGCCACTTCGATCTCTTTACGCTCCATGGCGATCTTGAACACGCTGCGTCCGATTCTACCGAATCCGTTGATTGCGATCTTCATACATCCCCCATAATATGCTGAATGGAATTACTTTTCAGGCCTGAATATACGGAAAAAAGGTTCCCCGTGTCAACGGTACGACTGCCGTTGGTCTCAGAGGCCAATCAGACCGAGCAGTCTGCGTAGAAGCCCCTTATCGACTTCTTCGGGCTCCATGGAAGGCTGTTCTGCCGCCCTTTCGGGCGGGAGGATCAGCTCGTCGCCCGGATTGATCAGATCGAAAAAGCTCTTTTTGGCCACCGTTCCTTCCGATACATTCTCATCCAGCCGGCTCACCGTGAACGTCCCGAGGATATCCGCCTCCTCGGCGGTCGGTCCGATCCCGTCGTTTCTGAGCCGCACCCTTCCTTTCTTTACGATGGCCAGCTCCTGGCCTTCCTCCAGCCCGTCCATGCGGCCCAGATCGATCAAGCCCAGGTCGAACTGCCGGTCCAGCAGGGTGGCCTTCAGGGGTAGCGCCTGATGAACGCGCTCGGACAAAAGATTGAAGTTGTCCTGTACCCGGTCGTTTCCAGTTCGGAACACCCTGTAGGAGCCCAGGAGCTTGCCCGTAGCGGCCAGATACTGGTCTGCAATGGTGGTTACGCTCCTCTCCGATTCTTCCAGATGCAGTACCAGGAAGTAGTCCGCATCCAGGCTGCGGGCTTCCCGGAAAGCCCTTTCGTAGGTATCCACGTTCAAGCTCGTGTCGAGCACATCGATACTCGGGAAACGCCGGAGCAGATCGACGAAATACTCGGCCGTTATCCGACCCGCGTAGGGATGGACCTCCCGGGTGGCGGACGAGAGGTGGTAGACGGCCAGGGAGTATCTCTTTTTGTCCAACGCGTATTGATCCACGCCCCACTGGGCCGAAACGCTGTCGTAGGTCGAGCTTTCGATGATCTCGATATTATCCAGGATGATCGAATCGACGAACCCCAGGTCTCGGAGCACCTCCAGCTCCTTTTGATATTTAACGGGAAAACCCATGATCCTGTACAGTTCGGCAAAGTCGAGCCGTGCCTCTCTTGACTCCGGCTGCAACCGTATAGCCCTCCTGTACTCGGTGAGGGCTTTGACCAGGAGGTTCCGTTCCCTGAACAGGTTGCCCCTCTCCAAATGGTAGGCAGCGTAGCGTTCCCGAACCGGATCCTGGAGCGGCAGCTTGTCCAGGGCTATATTTTCCAGGGCGAGGCGGGCGATCTCGTCGTCAGGGCGCAGGCGCAGCACCTGGGCGAGACTCCGAACAGCCTGCTCGGTGTCTCCGCTGCGGTCATAGGCCAGACCCAGGGTATACCATACCAGGGGATCGTTCCTGCCGCTGTCCAGGATGCCCTGTAAGACCTCAACCGATCTTTGGGGCTCGTTACCCTGCAGGTAGACCTGGGCAAGGAGCCTTTTGGCCCGGGTGAAATCCGGGTCCAGAGCTACGGCGGTGAGCAGGTATTGCTCGGCTCGATCGAGCCGGCCTTCGTCTACGGAGAATCGTCCGGCAGCAAAGTGAACCCGCGGATCGTAGCTGTGATACTTCAGGGCCAGCTCCAGGTAGGTTTCCGCCGCTTCCCGATTACCCTCCGCCTCACTCAGCAGGGCCAAAGACAGCAGCGCCTTCTGGCTCTCCGGCCGGATTTTCAAGGTCTCGATGTAGCGCTGACTCGCGTTCCTCGCCTTCCCCTGGGCGATGTCCAGCTCGGCCAGGCCGAAGCGGGCCTCCAGATTGTTCTTCTCCCGCTGGAGCACTGATTCGAACAAAGCACGGGCCTGCTCCAGGCGGTTCAATGCGACACAGATCCTGCCTTCCAGCACCAGGGTATCGAGGTTGTCCCGGTCGTACTTCTGAGCCTCCTTGAGGTACCCTAACGCCTCCTCGTACTCCTCAAGAGTAAAAAAAACCTCGGCCAGGCCGATCAACGGCTGGTAGTAGGCGGGATTCGCCTGCAGCGACGCCCTGTACAGCTCCACCGCGGCCAGCAGGTTTGATCGGCTTTGCTCCTCCCGGCCCCGCTGGTACAGGGCCCGTGCGCTTTGGACAGACTCATTTCCGTTCTGTCCGAAAGCCAGCACCGAAACAAGCAGAGCCATACCTACTGCGGCGCCTCTCCTCATCAGCCCACCTCGCTGCCTTCCCTGTGCAGGACAACCTTAATCGTATTGATCTTGTGTCCCTCCATGTTCTGTATGATGAAATCCATGTTCCTGAAGCTCATCTTCTCGTACTTTACGGGTATCTTCCCGAAAAGATCGAACACGAGACCGCCAAGGGTATCGAAGTCGTCACTGGGCAGGTCCGTACCGAGCTGCTCGTTCAACCACTCCAGGTTGACTCGGGCGTCGCAAAGGTACACGTCTTCGCTTATCTTGAGGAACTCCTCGGTCTCGTTGTCGAACTCGTCCTGGATCTCGCCCACGATCTCCTCGATGACGTCTTCCAGGCAGGCAATACCGGAGGTTCCGCCGTACTCGTCGACGACGATGGCGATGTGAACGCGGCGGCGCTGGAACTCTCTCAGCAGAGAGTCGAGCTTCTTGCTCTCCGGAACGAAATAAGCCGCCCGGATGATCTTCTCCAGTTCCGGTTCCACCGTGTCCTCGATCAGATAGTGCAGCAGGTCCTTGGCGTAAAGGATGCCGACGATGTTGTCGATGGTTTCGTGATACACCGGAAAGCGGGAGTGACCGCAGTCGGTGACTATGTTTACGATCTCCGGGATAGGGGTAGCCAGGGATATCGACACAACATCGATGCGCGGTACCATGATCTCCTTGACGTTGGATTCGGACAGGGAGACAATTCCCTTGACCATCTTCAAGGCCGCGCTGTCCAGGTGGCTAAGATTTCGCTTTTCATCGAGGCAGCCTTTCCCGAGAAGCCTCTCTAAAAAGCCCTTTCTCTTCAAAATACCTTCTCCTTGCTCATCTTCCTGAGAATGCGTTCCTGGATGGCGGTCATCTCGCAGTCCTGACCGTGGTGATCCAAACCCTCCAGGTGCAGAATGCCATGTATCAGCAGACGCTTCAATTCCTCCTCTGGGGCGATCGATTGCTCTTTAGCGTTGCGACGCATTGTTTCCAGAGATACAACGATATCCCCGACAGCTACGCGTTCGCCCACAGCTTTTCGCCGCAGCCAGGACCCCATCTCCTCTTCACCCGCCTGCGGGGTGGCAGGCTCCGAAGCTTCTGGACCGACGGCGCGGTCGAGCTGAGGAAAGGACAGCACGTCCGTGACTGCGTCGATGTGACGATAGCGTCGATTGAGCTCCCGGATGGTTCGGTCGTCGCAAAACAGGATGGAAAGCTCCCAGTTATCCAGTCCGCGTATCTTCAGCACCTTGGCGAGGAAGTTCTGACAGCGCCTGCGCGAGTGTGGGTCCGGGTCGTCGATGCCAGCGGCGGCTATCTGTATGTCATTCAACGGACCGCCTCTTTCACCTTCGGGTACTCGATCCGGGAGTGATAGTAGCCGGCCAGCACCTGCACGAATCTTTTCTTGATGATCTCCAGGTCTCGGAAGGTCAACTCGCTCTCGCCGAGCTCCTGTGAGATAAACTTTTCCATGATGACGTCCCAGACGAATTTCTCCAGCTTGGCGATGGTAGGTTTCTTCAGCGTGTGCGTCGCGGCTTCCACCGAGTCTGCGAGCATAACCACCGCCGCTTCCTTGGACGCGGGCCGCAGACCCTGGTAGGAATAGTCATCGGAGGTTACATTGCTCTTCTCGCCTTTCTCCAGGGCGCGCTGGTAAAAATACTTGATCAAGCCCCTGCCGTGGTGTTGGGAGATTATTTGCTGTACTTCCTCGGGCAGGGACAACTCCCTGGCTTTTTCGATTCCGATCTTCAAATGGGACTTGATAACAGCCGCGGACAGACTCGGCTTCAACTCATCGTGCTTGTTGAAGGAGGTCTGGTTTTCTATAAAGTACTCGGCCTGCTCTATCTTGCCTATGTCATGGTAGTACGCTCCAACCCTGGCCAGCAGGGCATTGGCGCCGATGGCGCTGCAGGCGGACTCCGCCAGGTTGGCCACGCTTATCGAGTGATTGTACGTTCCAGGGGCCAACGAAAGCATCCGTCTGAGAATCGGTGCATTCAGGTCGGACAGCTCGATAAGTCGAAAACGGCTGGCCGTATTCAGGGAGTGTTCCAACAACGGCAGGAATCCCAGGCTTATGATGCCGGATGCAAAACCGTTGGCCACGCTCCAACCCAGGATCTGGAACAGCCAGCCGCCGCCCGCGTTGGCCAGCAGGTTGCAGAACACAAGTATCGCCAGGTTCAACCCCGACAGATAAGCGCCGGCCCGCACCAGGTCGATACGGCGTTCGGCTCGCAGCACTACGGCCGTCCCCGCCACTCCGGTTAGCAGGACGAAGAGAAACGAATAGACATCCATCTTGACTATGGGCAAAATCAGAAGGGCCAGCAGCAGGGAATAGCCGAGCCCGGCTCGAGTCGATACGATCAGTGTCACCAGGATCGAGATCGCGGCCGTTGGCAGTATCACCGAAAAAGGAGTTCCTTCCGGAGGCGAGAAAAAGCGCCGCAGCAGGGCCGCCAGAAGGAGATAAATCAGGGCTGTTATAGTAAGGAACAACAATTGAGAGCGTTTGAGTGTCGCCCCGAGGATGCTCTCCTGGAAGACAAACAGTGTAAAAACGAACACGATGAGCAGAAACAGCACGGTCCCGGCGATGCTGTTCAGGTTGACGGTTGCCGAGTACTCGCCGAGTGCCTTGATCTGGGCGGCTGTCTCTTCGCTGATGATGTCTCCTTTCCTGACAATGACCTGACCCTTCACCAGCTTGGCCTGGACAGGCTCCACCTCCGCCATGGCCTTGCGTCTGGCCCTCTCGGTCTCCTGGAGATCCAGAAAACCATTGGCTACCGCGAAAGCCTGAATGAGGTTCACGGCTGCTTGAAGCTCGGCCCCCGAGAGCCCTGTCAAACGCCCCCTCGCCCACTCTCCGAGGCGTTCACGGGTCAGCACCTCCGGCAGGAAATATTCTTCCTTGACTAGCTTGCCTCCACTCCACCGCCACACTGCCACGCCACCCGGGGAAAGAAGATCGCTGTCCCGTTCGGGAAGCTTGATCAATCCAGTTTCATAAGCTTCCTCCAGGATATTTCTGGACTGCTCCAAGAGCTCGGGGAGCCGCCGGATACCCAGAAGCAGGGCGAGTTCCTCCTTGCTCATCAACCCGGGAAATTCGACCTGAAGCTTGAGGAAAATGGTGTCCAGGGAACTCTCTTCCGCGCGCAGGTTCAAGACCATATCCCGGAACTTCTCGAAACGTTCCAGGCTTTCCCTGCCGATTTGATCATTCACACGAAAGATCGGAAGGACCAGTTTCCCGGCCGCCTCCCGTTTCAACCTGGTCGCCTCTTCGTCGGTGTACAGAATATCCCGTTCTACCACGTAGTCCCGCTCGGCCACGGAACCCGTCTCGTAGTCCGCAGCCCGTGGAATCGGAAAAAACGAGCCGAACTGGGTGCTGACCAGGATAATAGCCGCGGCGACGAGGAAACATGGGATCAGGATGATCGCCGAAAAACGATGGCGGGCGAGCCTGTCCCTGACCGCCGCTAGGGGACGGAATCCGAATTGGGGGCTATTTCTTTTCGCTTGCTTCATAGGCGCGGACAATCTTGCGGACCAGGTGGTTGCGTACCACGTCATCCTCACCCAGGAAGATAAACTCTATCTCGCGAATGGACTTCAGTATGGAGATTACGTCCAGAAGCCCGGAGCTATCACGTCTGGGCAGATCTATCTGAGTGATATCGCCTGTGATCACGGCTCTGGTACCTTCACCCAGGCGGGTCAGGAACATCTTCATCTGCTCGCGCGTCGTATTCTGAGCTTCGTCCAGGATCACGAAGCAGTCCGAAAGAGTCCGACCCCTCATGTAAGCGAGCGGAGCGATCTCAATGATACGATTTTCCTCCAGCCGGCGGATCATTTCAGGTGGAATGAAGGATTCCATAGCGTCGTATAAAGGTCTGAGATACGGGCTTATTTTCTGCTCGAGGTCTCCGGGTAAAAACCCTAGATTCTCGCCCGCTTCGACCACTGGCCGGGTCAGGATGAGCTTGCGCTTCTCCCTCGAGAGCACGCACTTCAAGGCCTGGGCAACGGCCAGATATGTCTTGCCGGTACCTGCCGGTCCCACACCGAAAACCATCTCTGTTCTGTCCATGGCTCTCAGGTAGATGGCCTGCTTATGGCTGCGGGCGAACACTTTTTTCAAACCGTTGGGGATGATCACACAAGTATCTTTGAGAAGCCCCGCGTCTTCGCCATTGCCGCTGTTCAGGCTTTTGTAAACCGCCCGAATCAAGTCCGGTCCCGGGACCTGTCCAAGGGATATGTGGTCTTCCAGTTCCCCGAGAATTCGCTCGAAAAGGGCTTTCTTGTTTTCGTCGGCGGAGTCGATATATACCTGATTTCCCTGAAAGTAGAGACGTACGCCCAAGAGGTCTTCGAAAACAGACAGGTTACCGTCGTTGGCCCCGAACAGTTCCTGGATCCTCTCCGGGTTCTTAA